>JBKDDA010000078.1:0-170450 GCA_046313055.1 Synechococcaceae cyanobacterium
GGGTCTGGTGCAGCTGGGCAAACCTGGCCTCGGGGGGGAGGCCGAACTGGCCGTGCTGGGTGCGCACCTGCTCCACCGTGAGCTTGGCCTGGAAATCCTCAGAGAGCTCAAAGCGCTTCATGAACACCCGGTAGCGATCCATCATTTCCTCCATCCGCTCGATGTAGAGCTTCTTGCCCTCTCGGTCGAACTTGCCGTACTCACTGCCGAGCTGCATCAGCTGCTGATAGTCGCTGAACAGCCGCCTGGCTTCGTCCTGAACGATCTCGGAGTCGAAGAAGGCCATGGAGGAGCGGCAGGCGGCGCCTTGGACGATCGATGGGTCAATTGTGGTCAGCAGTCGCCGCCGGTGGGAGTGCGGATCCACGTATCGCCGCCACCATGACAGAACGACTCCCGCCAGCGATTGCTGCCAGCGATGGACTACACGGCGCTGCTGCCAGAGCTGCAGCACAACCACAACCGCAGCTTTCAGCTGCTCAGCGGCCGCCGGCTGGTGCTGGGCTTCGGCGGCCGGGCCCTGCTGCTGGCCCTGATCAGCAGCGGCCGGCAGCCCTACACCGTGGCCGGTGCCGCCACCACCACCGCCGAGCTGCGGGCCCTGATGGAGCAGCAACGGCCCGATCTGCTCTTCTGCGGCGACCGGCTCGAAGAGGGCGATCCCCTCGAGCTGGTGGAGACCGTGCTGGCGGCCGGCGGCCCCAGCCGCGTGCTGCTGATGCTCAGCCGCAGCGCCGGCATGGCGGCCCGGGCCCGGCGGGCGATCCGGGCGGGCTGCGATGGCCTGCTGGTGGAGGACCAGCTGGGCAGCGGCTCCCTGCTGGCGGCCATGCATGCCCTCTGCGGCGGCGGCGTGTATGTGGACCGCAGCCTGGCGAACAGCTACCGCCAGCACCGCGACGTGGCCACCGACAGGGCCCTGGCACCCCTCAGCCCGCGGGAGCTGGAGGTGCTGGCGCGGGTGGCCGCCGGCACCCCCAATGCCGAAATCGGCCGCGAGCTTTATGTGAGTGCCGAGACCGTGAAGACCCATCTGACCCACGTGATCCACAAGCTGGGGGCCCGCGACCGCACCCACGCCGCCGTGATCGGTCTGAAATGGGGTCTGATCGACTACCCCTGATCCTGATCGGGCCGCTAATTTCAGCCCGTTCCCATGCCCCCGCGGCAGGCGATGGCCCAGCGCCACTGGTTGGACCCCCTCGCCCGGCGGCTGCTGATCGCCGCGGGCCAGATCCCGCCGCCGGCGCCGCCAGCCGCTGAGCGTGCCGCAGCCAATCACCAGGAAACTGCTCACCAGGAAGCTGCTCACCAGGAAGCCGTGGAGCGCGATCTGCTGGCCCTGCGGCTGCGGCAGCAGCCCGGCGCCCAGCTGCGCGATGCCGGCGAGGTGCTGCGCGCCGCCGCCCTCGGCTGGCGCCTCGATGTGAACCGGGCCACCCGTGCCGACTGGCTGCGGCTGCCCGGCTGTGAACCCCGCCACGCCGACCTGCTGGGCCGCCTGCGCGATGGTGGTGTGCAGCTGAGCGGAGCCGACGACCTGGCCCGGGTGCTGGAGCTCGACCAGGCCACCGTTGCCGCCTGGCTGCCACTGCTCGAGTTCCGCTGGTATGGCGAACCGCCTGCCGCCGCCACGCCGCCGCCCCTGCCCCTCAACAGGGCCGACGCCCGGCAGCTGCAACAGCAGCTCGGCCTCTCGCCCGAACGGACCGGTCGGCTGCTGCGCGAGCGGCGGCGGGCCCCCTTCCGCGACCTGGCCGACCTGCAGCAGCGCCTGCAGCTGCCCCCCGAGCTGGTGGAGCAGTGGATCGGCCGGGTGGGATTCGACAGCGCCGAACCCGACCCGGGTCCGCGCCTGCCCCCCGGCCGCTCCACGGGCCGCTCGACCGGCCCATGAGCGGACGCCAGGGGGAACTGTTCGCCGCCGCCGCCGGTGAGGGGGTCCCGGCCGCTGCCGTGCTGCCCCTGCAGCCGCACCAGCTGCTGGCGTGGCAACAGCGGCTGGCCAGCTTCCAGGCACCCCTGTTCCGGGAGGCGGCCGGGACCGGCGGCCCGGCCGCCGTGGGCCAGGCCAGCCTGTTCGCCGCCGGACCCACGCCGGCGGCAACGGGCTTCGACCCCCTGGCGCTGGTGCCCCAGCCCCTCAGCTTCTGGCGCTGGCCCGAAGCCCCCCAGCAGGGGGCCGCCATCTACACCGTGATCGATGGGGCGGAGCACCTGGAGGGGCCCCTGCTGCTCTACGTGGGCGAAACCGGCCGGGCCGACCGGCGCTGGAAAGGGGAGCACGACTGCAAGACCTACCTGGCCGCCTACGGCGATGCCCTGCGGCTCTGCGGTCTCAGCGCCCGGCTGAGCATCCGCTTCTGGTGCGATGTGCCCACGGCGGTGCGGGCCCGGCGGGCCCTGGAGCAAGGCCTGATCCGCCGCTGGCAGCCGCCGTTCAACAAGGAGACCCGCGGTCGCTGGGCCACCCCCTTCACCGCCGACGATCCCGGCTGATCCACCGGATCCTGCCGCCGCCCTGTCTACGATCGGCCCTGCCCGCGCGCCCGCCGCCATGGAGTTCCGCTGCCTGCCTGTTCCCCTCGGCGAGGCGCTCGGCGGCTGGGGGGGCGACACACTGGCCGTGGGCGTGTTCAGCGACGAGCGCCATCCGCAGCGCCAGCAGCTGGAGCAGCTCTTCGGTGGCGGCCTGGCCCAGCACCTCGAGGCCCGGCGGTTCCATGGCAAGGCGGGCGAGAGCCTCTGCCTCGACCGGTTCGGCCAGGCCCCCGCCTGCCTGATCCTGGTGGGCCTGGGCGACCCGGCTGATTTCCACCTCACGGGCCTGCGGGAGGCCAGCGCCGCCGCGGCCCGCCTGGCGGCCGGCGTGTCGGCCCGGCAGCTGGGGCTGGCCATGCCGGTGGAGGGGCTCGGCGCCGAGGCGGCGGCCGCCGCCATGGCCGAAGCGGTGCGCCTGAGCCTCTACAGCGACCAGCGTTTCCGCAGCGAGAGCGAACCGCCCCGGCTGCCGGGCCAGGTGGACCTGCTGGGGCTGCCCGAGAGCGCCTGGGCCGGCCTCAGCCATGTCGACGCGGTCTGCAGCGGCGTGGAGCTTGCCCGCCGGCTGGTGGCCGCCCCACCCAATGTGGCCACCCCGGCCGGGCTGGCGGAGGCCGCCGCCGCCATCGCCGGCGACTTCGGCCTGGAACTCAGGGTGCTGGAGCGGTCCGACTGCCAGGCCCTGGGCATGGGGGCCTACCTGGGGGTGGCCCAGGGCTCCGACCTGCCGCCCAAGTTCATCCACCTCACCTACCGGCCCCCCGGCACCGTGCAGCGGCGGGTGGTGCTGGTGGGCAAGGGCCTCACCTTCGATTCGGGCGGTTACAACCTCAAGACCGCCGGCTCCCAGATCGAGATGATGAAATACGACATGGGTGGCAGCGCCGCCGTGCTGGGGGCCGCCCGGGCCATCGGCCAGCGCCGGCCCGAGGGCGTGGAGGTGCACGTGATCGTGGCCAGCTGCGAAAACATGATCAGCGGCGGCGCCATCCACCCGGGCGACATCCTCACCGCCTCCAACGGCAAAACGATCGAGATCAACAACACCGACGCCGAAGGCCGCCTCACCCTGGCCGATGCCCTGGTGTACGCCGCCGGACTCGAACCCGATGCGATCGTGGATCTGGCCACCCTCACCGGTGCCTGCGTGATCGCCCTGGGGGAGGAGATCGCCGGCCTCTGGAGCTCCAGCGACGGCCTGGCCGATGGCCTGCTGTCCGCCGCCCTGGAGGGGGGCGAGGCCCTCTGGCGCATGCCCCTGCGCGGCTCCTACAAAGACGGCCTCAAGAGCCATCTGGCCGACCTCAAGAACACCGGCCCCCGGCCGGGTGGCTCGATCACCGCCGCCCTGTTTCTGCGCGAATTCGTGCCCGCCGACCTGCCCTGGGCCCACCTCGACATCGCCGGCACGGTCTGGAATGACAAGGGGCGTGGCGGTGAGCCCGCCGGCGCCACCGGCTTCGGCGTGCGCACCCTGGTGAACTGGGTGTGCGCCGGAGCGCCCGCCTAGGTTTGGGCCTCCCCACGCCGATTCACCATGGCCGTGCACAAGATCCGCTGGTACGTGAAAGCCCAGCTGGGGGTGCTGCTGCTGCCGGCGGGTCTGTGCCTGTTCGGTGAAGCGGTGATCCGCAAGGGCATCGCCACCTGGTCGACCCTGGTGGCTCCGGCCCAGGGTGGAGCGGCGGCCGGGCCGTGGTTCTGGTACGGCACCCTGGGGCTGATTCTGATCAACGCCGGCGTGGGCCTGATGATCGAGAGCGGCCTCCTGCGCGGCTATCCCCGCAGCTGAATCAGGCCCCGCAGCTGATCAGGCCGCCCGCGCGCCTTCGCGGTCGCCCACGGCATCGCGGCTGCCGGAGAGAGATGCCACCAGTTCGGCCGGGCTCTGCAGGGCATGGATCTGCCAGCGGGCCCGGTCGCCGCAGAGGGCCAGCAACCGCTCCAGATCATCGGCCGCCTGCTGGGTGCTCTCGTAAGGGCCCACATGGCGGGTCTGCAGACCGTCGCGGATGGTCAGCAGATACATACATGAGCGCGTCGGAGGATGGATCCAGGCTAGGCCGAAAAGACCGGGCCGCTGGTGGGCCAAACCGTGATGTGGCGCACAGTTTCGGCGATCGCAGGGCAACGGCGTCTTCCGATTTTCCTCAGAATTGGAGCTGGCCTGTGTGTGGGTTTTGTGTGAAGGGTCCTCAGCGTGAGACCCAGGCATCACGGCTGCGGGCCCGCCGACCCCAGACCCCATCCAGCCGCCGGTCGCGGCCGCACGACCAGCGGTAATAGCGGTATTTGAGTTCGTTGCGCTCCGCGTAGTTCTGGTGGTAGGCCTCCGCCGGCCAGAAGCGCTGCAGCGGCACGATCCCCACCCGCAGGTCGGCCGCCGGCCGGCCCAGCTCCCGGGCGGCGGCCTCCTGGCTGGCGCGGGCCTGGCGGGCCTGGACCTCGCCGGCGGTGAAGATCACAGGCCGGTAGGAATCGCCGCGGTCGCAGAACTGGCCGCCTCCATCGAAGGGGTCCACATTGCGCCAGTAGGCCCGCAGCAGGGTGCCGTAGCTGATCACGGCGGGATCGAAGCGCACCCGCACACTCTCCTGGTGGCCGGTGCCGCCGGCCGACACCTGCCGGTAGGTGGGCCGCTGCAGGCGACCGCCGCTGTAGCCGCTCTCCACCGACTTCACCCCCGGCAGCACCTCCAGGTCGTGCTCCAGACACCAGAAGCAGCCGCCCGCCAGCACCGCCTCCTCCACCGCCGCCCAGGCGGGCGCCGGCAGCAGCAGCAGCAGGCCCAGCAGCAGGGCCAGCCAGCGGCGGCCGCTCCGGGCGTGGTCGATCCGGGCGTGGTCAGGGGGCAGGGGGGGAGCCATGGGCAACCAGTTGATCGAGAATCACGGTGGCGGCCCGGCGGGTCACGCCGGGTTCGCCGAGGGCCCGCCGCAGCCGGCCATAGCCTTCGAGCATGGCCGCCCGGGCGGCACCGGCCTCCAGCAGCGGCTCCAGACTGGCCACGATCCGCTCAGGCCGCAGGTCATCCTGCAGCAGTTCGGGCACCAGCCGCTCCTGCAGCACCAGGTTCACCGGCGAGATATGGGGCACGTTGAAGTGCAGCAGGTGCCGGGCAACCCAGGCGGTGGGCCGGCTCACCCGGTAGCCGGTCACCTGGGGCACGCCCCGCAGGGCCAGCTCCAGATTGGCCGTGCCCGACTTGGTGAGGGCCGCATCGGCGGCGGCGCAGAGCTCGGGCTTGAGCCGGTTGCTCTCGGCTGCCGCCAGCACCCGCGCCCGCACACCGGCCGCCGCCAGCACCCGCTCCAGCTCCGGCTCGAACCCGCTCTGGGCCGCCGGCACCAGCACCTGCAGCCCCGGCCGCCGGCGCTGCAGCTCAGCGGCGGCGGCCGCCATGGGCCCCAGCAGATAACGCAGCTCCTGGCGGCGGGAGGCCGGCAGCAGCAACAGCAGCGGCACCTCCGCCTCCAGGCCCAGCCGCCGGCGCGCCTGCCGGCGATCGGGCGGCGTGCCGATGGTGTCGATCAGCGGGTGGCCCACCCAGGTGACCTGGGCGCCCCGGCTGGCATAAAAGCTGGCCTCCTCGGGAAAGATGGCCAGGATCCGGTCGGAGAAGGCGATCAGCCGGGTGGTGCCCTCCTCCCCCAGGCGGAATGCCCACTCCTGGGGGGCGATGTAGTAGAGGATCGGCAGCTGGGGATGGCGCCGCCGCAGCCGCCGGCCCAGGGGCACATTGGCGCCCATGTAATCGATCAGCACCGCCCCGTCGAGGGGGTGGCGGGCCAGCCAGCGCCGCAGCCGGTTCTGCAGGCGCAGGGTGGGCAGCACCAGCGGCAGGGCCTCCACCAGGCCGATCGCCCCCAGGGCCAGGGTATCGGCGATCAGGTGGGCACCGGCGGCCCGCATGCGATCACCACCCAGGCCCACCACCTCCAGCGGCAGCTGGCGCCGCTGCGCTTCCTCCAGCAGGGCCGTGATCAGCAGCCCGCCCTGCAGATCCCCCGACACCTCGCCGGTGCTGACCAGCAAGCGCACCATCAGCGCGCCGCCGGCAGGGGTCCGCGGCGGCCGCTCTGCAGCGAGGCCTCGAGAAAGCGGCAGAGCTCGGCGGCGGGCTCCAGCAGGGGCTGGGCACCGGCCTGACGCAGGGCCTCGGCCAGCACCAGGTCGCTGCGGTAGAGCAGGGTCCAGATCTCCTGCAGCTGGCGCAGCGGCGCGCCGCCATCAAGGTCGGCCAGGCCGCTGCGGCGCAGGCCGATGCGGTTCAGGCCCCGCACCCGCCCCGGATGGCCCTCCACCATGCTGAAGGGCGGCACATCGCGGTCAATGCGGCTCATGCCGCCCACCATGGCCAGGGTGCCGATGTGCACGAACTGGTGAATGCCCAGCACCCCGCCGATCACCGCCCGGTCGCCGATCACCACATGGCCGGCGACCGCCACACCATTGGCGATCACGATCCGGTCGCCCAGCTGGCAGTTGTGGCCGATGTGGCTGTAGGCCATCAACAGGTTGCCGCTGCCGATCACGGTGCGCTCCCCTTCGGCGGTGGCCCGGTTCACGGTCACACACTCACGGAACACGTTGTCGTCGCCGATCACCACCTCGGTGGCGGCACCGTCGTATTTCAGGTCCTGGGGTTCGAGACCGAGGCAGGCCCCGGGAAACACCCGGTTGCCGCGGCCCATCTGCACCCGGCCATCGATCACCGCATGGGGGCCGATGCGGCTGCCGGCACCGATCACCACCTGCGGACCGATGACCGCATAGGGCCCCACCTCCACGCCGTGGTCGAGACGGGCGGCGGGATCAACCACGGCGGTCGGGTGGATCGTGGTGGCCATGGCGGAACCACTCATGCCTCAGTCGATCAGGGAGAACAGCAGCTCACCGGAACAGGCCAGTTCCCCATCCACCGTGGCCTCGGCCCGCACCTTGCCGAAACGCTTGCGCTTGAGGCTGATCAGCTCACAGCGGATCAGCAGCTGGTCGCCCGGCACCACGGGCCGGCGGAAACGCACGCCGTCGATGCCGGCGAACACGAACAGGCCCCTGGGCAGCTCGGGCATCTGGGTCACGATCAGGCCGCCCACCTGGGCCATCGCCTCCACGATCAACACCCCGGGCATCAGCGGCCGGCCGGGGAAATGGCCCTGGAACTGGGGCTCGTTGAAGGTCACATTCTTGATGGCCACCGCGCTCTTGCCCGGCACGTGCTCGATCACCCGGTCCACCAGGGCGAAGGGATAGCGGTGCGGCAGCAGGTTGAGAATCTGCTCGCTGCTGAGCACCGGCCCCGGCGTGGCCGGAGCCACCGGGGCGGAATCGGCGGGAAGGGTCGTGGTCACGGGCAGGGGGCGGGATCGGGGGAGCTGGCGGGGCTGTGCTCGGCGATGGCGGCGGCCAGGGCCGTGTGGAGCCCATGGGAACCGCGGTAGGCGAACACCTGGGCCTGGGGCAGACCCACCAGTGCCAGATCTCCCAGAAGATCCAGCAGCTTATGGCGCACCGGTTCATCGGCATAGCGCAGGGGCGGGTTGAGCCAGCGGTCGCCGTCGCACACCAGGGCGTTGTCGAGCCCGCCACCCCGGATCAGACCGGCAGCCCGCAGCTGCTCCACCTGATCACGGAAGCCGAAGGTGCGGGCCGGGGCGATCTCGGCCACAAACCGCTCCGGCGTGAGGTCGAGGCTGTAGAGCTGGCGGCCGATCGCCGCCTGGGGAAACTCGATCGCGGCACCGATCCGCACCGCATCGGCGGGCAGGGCCACCGCAAAGGAGCTGCCGGCCTGGCGGCTCAGGGGCGCCGACAGGCGGGGGGCCGGGGCGGCCAGCCCGAGCGGCACCAGGCCCACCTCACCGATCGCCTCCACCCAGGGCAGGGCCGAGCCATCGAGCAGGGGGACTTCCTCGCCCTCCACCCGCAGCAGGCCGTGGGTCACGCCGGTACCCGCCAGCGCCGCCAGCAGGTGCTCCACCGTGGCCAGGCGGCGCTGCCCCAGCTTCAGGGCCGTGCACAGGCGGGTGTCCACCACCTGGTGGGGGCCGAGCCGGCAGGGGGCCACCCCACCGCCATCGTCGTGCCAGGCCAGATGCAGACCTGGTCGGTCGAAGGGTTCCAGACGCACCCGGCAGTCGGCACCGCTGTGCAGGCCCACACCGGAACGCTCCACGGAGGCCCGCAGGGTCCAGGCCTCCCGGTAGTCAGCCGGCCAGACGGTCACTAGAACTTCCAGCCCACGCCCAGGTTGAAGCGCCACTGGTTGGTGAAGTCCTGGCTGGCCACTTCAAGCCGCAGGGGACCGACTGGCGTGGTCACGATCAGGCCGGTGCCGATCGAATATCCACTGCCGGGCTTCTTGAGCTTCTCGCCGGGATTGCCGGGCACATCGCGCTGGGTGCCGAAGGCGGTGCCGCCATCCAGGAACAGCTCACCGCTGACAATGCTGAACAGCGGGAAGCGGTACTCGATGGTGGCTTCGCCGTAGGTCTTGGCGACACCCAGATCGCAGTCGTAGTAACCGCGCACCGAGTTGCCACCACCGAGGCAGAAGGCTTCGTAGGTGGGCAGGTCACCCAGGTTGGTGCCGGCGGTCACCTGCAGGGCCAGGGCCTGGCTGCAGTTGGGCGTTTCACCCGCCTTGGGGCGGCAGCCCTTGAAGATCTTCAGCCAGTTCACCGGAATGTAGTGGGTGAAGCTGGTGCGGATCCGGTTGAAGGTGGGCGAATCGGGACCCACGGAAATGAACTGCTCGGTGCCGAAGGAGAAGAAGTTGCCGCTGGTGGGATTGCGGGGGTTGTTGAGGGTGCTCATGGTGGCGGCGAGCCGCACACCCACAAGCTGGTTCTCACTGGCGCAGTTGTAGGCGATGCAGATGATCGAAGACTTGGGCTTGGCGCGGCCATCGCTGTCGCGCATGGCCCGCGAGGCCACGCCATAGGGCATGGCTTCGCCGGCGAAGTTGATCGGCTTCACCTGCTGGGCATTGAGGCCGGCCACCAGGGTCCAGGGGGCGATCTTGTAGGGATTGCCGCCATTCAGGGGCCGCACAAACTGAATGTTGCCGCCGATCCGCTGAATCACGATGGAATTGCCATCGAAATCGAACCAGCTGTAGTCTTCACCTTCGGCACCGGCGGCAGCCCGGGCCTTGCCGATGCTGCCGAAACTCTCGCCGAGGGGATTGCGCTTCTTGTCGATGTTGTAGCTGATCTTGGTGCCGGGAGCCTTGTAGGAATCATCCACAGTCAGGAAGATGCCCTTGTCCTGGCTCTGGAACACCTGCGGCACATCGCGGCTGATGAACGCCCTGGCCCGGAAGGCGGTGCGATAGGGATCGCCCTTGATCCAGGGATCGGTGAAGGAGATGTCCGCCAGGCCGCCGAACTGGCCATAGGTGAAGCTGGTGGCGATGTCCCAGGCACGGCCGAACAGGTTGCTGTCCTGCACCTGCACCTGGCCGAACACCCCCTGGCTCTGGCTGTAGCCCAGGCCGCCGGAGAGGGAACCGGTCGACTGCTCGACGATGCCCAGCACGATGTCCACTTCGCCCGGCTGGCCGGCCACCGGCCGCAGGGTCACCTTCACATCGGAGAACAGGCCGGTGCCGTAGAGGCGCTTGAGGTCTTCCTCCAGGTTGCGGCGGTTGAAGGGCTGGCCCTTCTTGATCGAGATCTCCCGGGTGATCACCCACAGCTTGGTCTTGCCGCGCACCGGCCGACCCTTGGCATCGGTGTCGCTGCCCTCCTTGTTGAGGAACTGCACCTCCACGCCGTTCACGCTGCCCTCCCGCACGGTGAGCAGCACCTCACCTTCGGGGCTCACGCGGCTGGGGCCGCTGACCCGGGCCAGGGAGAAGCCCTGGTCGGCGTACCACTTCTGCAGCTCCTGCAGGCGGGTCTTGAGGGTGTTGAGGTTGAGGGTCTTGCCCAGATCCGGCGCAAACGTGTCCGTGACCACGCTGGGAGGCAGCTTCACGGCCGGCGGGTCGAGGGTCACCTTCTGCAGCACCGGGTTGGGCACCACCGCCACCACCAGCCGCACCCCCAGGGGCGAATCCTGGGGCGTGATGCGCACGTCGGAGAACCAGCCGGTCGCATAGATCGCCGCCAGATCCGACTTCATGTCGCTGCGGGTGATCTGGTTGCCCGGGGTGATCGTCATGGCGGCATAGGCCGCAGCTTCGATGCGTTCCCGCTCGGGGTGGCCGGCGATGCCCTCGATCACCACCTCACTCACCTGCACCCGCGGCTCCGAGGCAGCGGCATCGGGGGCCGGGCTCACGGGAGTGGCGGGCTCGGCCGGCGTGGCGGGCTGGGCCGGCGTGGCGGGCTCGGCGGCTGGGGCCTGGGCCAGCAGCTGGTCGGCGCCGGTGGGGGGCGGTGGCGGTTCCGGCAGCGGTGTGGCCCGCACGGCCGTGCCGCCCACCATGGCGGCTCCCCCCAGCATGGCAGCCATGGCCAGGGCAGGTGCCTGGACCCGCCGGAGCACAGCGGGAATCAGCGTCGTGCCGGAACGGGCCTGGGCCATGGGGTTGAAATCGGGTGCGGCATGGCCGCAAAGTCGCCCGACCTTACCGACCTCCCAGGGTCAAAGGTAGGGCCGAGGGTCCGGACAAACGTCCTGCACCCTGCGCAGCACTTCGGCATAGGCCTCCAGCACACCGCCGAGATCCTGGCGGAACCGGTCTTTGTCCATGATCCGCTCGCTGCCGTCCCCGGCCGCCAGGTCCCAGAGGCGGCAGGTGTCGGGGCTGATCTCATCGGCCACCACCAGCGAGCCGTCGGCGGTGTGCCCCAGCTCGATCTTGAAGTCCACGAGCCGCAGACCCACCTGGGCGAACAGGGCGCCGAGGGACTCGTTCACCCAGGTGGCCAGCCCGGAGATGGCCTCCAGTTCCGCCGGAGTCACCAGCTGCAGCCGCTCCAGCCGCGCCTCGGTGAGCAGGGGATCGCCAAGGGCATCGTCCTTGTAATACAGATCCAGCAGGGGGGGATTCAGCTCCGTGCCGGCGGTGATCGGCAGCTGCCGGCAGAGCGAACCGGCGGCCACGTTGCGCACCACCACCTCGATCGGGATCACCCGCACCGCCTGCACCACCATCCAGGGTTCCGCCCCCACGCCCAGGTAGTGGGTCGGCACACCCTGGCGCTGCAGATGCTCGAACAGCAGGGCCGAGATGCGGCAGTTCAGTCGCCCCTTGCCCGCCAGCGACGCCTTCTTCTGGGCGTTGAAGGCCGTGGCGTCATCCTTGAATTCCACCGCCACCAGATCGGCCCGGTCGGTGGCGTAGATCCGCTTGGCCTTGCCTTCGTAGAGCAGGTCACCGATCGGACAGGGGGGCTGGGCCGGGGGATGGGTCATGGCCGGTGGCATCAAGGGGAGAACGCAACCGCAGCTCCAGCTGGCGGGTGCGGGGGGCATCAGGCGCATCCTGGCGCCGCAGCAGCCATTCGCCATAGGCATCATCCATGCGGACGCTGAGCCGCAGCAGCCGCTCCCGGGCCGCCGGCAGCGGCAACTCCAGCTGATCGGCCAGCAGTTCGGCCGCCAGTCCCCAGGCCTCGGCCGCACCGGCCAGCTCCAGGGCCCGCTCCAGCAGCTGCTGCCGCTCGGCCGGCGGCAGGTCCTGGCGCAGGCGGGCCACCCGCTGCAACCGCCGCGCCAGCAGCACCCCATCGCCGCCGCCGGCACTGCCGGCCAGCAGCAGCTCCGCCGCCTGGCGGTCGCGCCCCAGGGCCTGCAGGTGATCGGCCAGCACATCGAGGGCCGGACTGCCGGTGTCGGGGCCCGCTGCCGTGGCCGGATCGGCGACCAGCAGCCGCCCCGCCAGCCGGGAGGGATCGGCACCGGCATAGGCCAGCAGGGCAGCGGCCGCCGCCCCGTGGTCGAGGGCCAGGGCCGCGGCCTGCCACTCCAGCAGCAGCCAGCGGTCGCGGTCCGGGCCCGGCGCCGGGCCATGGCGCTGCAGCACCCGGCGGGCGGCCGCCGGTGCGGCACAGGCCAGCAGGGCACGGGCGTCAGCCTCCAGCTCCGCCGGTGGCGCCGGCGCCGGATGGCGGGCCTCCAGCTGGCGCTGCAGCGGCCGCAGGTCATCACCGCGGCCAGCGGCGATGGCCTGGCGGCAGGCCTGCACCAGGGCGTCGCGCCCCTCTGGCACCGCCGCTGCGCGGGGCGGTGCCGCCAGGGCGGCCCCCACCACCAGAATCAGGGCCCACCGCGATGGCGGGAGAACAGCGGCGGGCACGGCGCAGGATGCAGGGGGACAGGGCCGGCCAGCAACGAGAATGGCAGTGGCCCACGACCGAGATGGGCCAGCCGGCACGGCGGCCGGGCCAACGCTACGCCCGCAGTCCGTCCCATCCCACACCATCATTTCCGTTGCCCCCCTTCGCCGATGGCCAGCACCGCTTCCGGCCCCACCGAGCCCGATCCCGCCGGCGCCCCCACCCCAGGCCGGGTGCTGGTGGTGGGTGGCGGCGGCCGGGAGAACGCCCTCGGCTGGGCCCTGGCCCGCTGCCCGGGGGTGGAGCGGGTGTGGCTGGCGCCGGGCAACGGCGGCACCGGCGAGATCCCTGGCTGTGAGGCGTTGCCCATCGGGGACAGCGACGGCGAAGCCCTGCTGGACGCCTGCCGCCGCCTGGCCATCGACCTGGTGGTGGTGGGTCCGGAGGCGCCCCTGGCGGCGGGGCTGGCCGACCAGCTGCGCCGGGCCGGCCTGCCGGTGTTCGGCCCGGGGGCCGACGGTGCCCTGCTGGAGGCCAGCAAGCACTGGGCCAAGCAGCTGATGGCGGAGGCCGGCGTGCGCACCGCCGGCCACTGGCCGGCCCACAGCCTCAGGCAGGCCCTGGCGGTGCTGGAGACCCAGGACCGCCCGCTGGTGGTGAAGGCCGACGGGCTGGCCGCCGGCAAGGGCGTGACCGTGCCTGACACCATCGAGGCCTGCCGGGCCGCGATCGAGGAGGTGTTCGCCGGCCCCTGCGGCGACAGCGACGGGCCCCGGCTGGTGCTGGAGGAGCGCACCGTCGGGCCGGAGGTGTCGGTGTTCGCCCTCACCGATGGCCACACCCTGGCCCTGCTGCCGCCGGCCCAGGACCACAAGCGCATCGGCGAAGGCGACACCGGCCCCAACACCGGTGGCATGGGCGCCTACGCCCCGGCGCCCCTGCTGGATGCCGATGGTCTGGAGATGGTGCGTCGGCAGGTGCTGGAACCGGTGCTGGCGGCCCTGCAACAGCGGGGCATCACCTACCGGGGCGTGATCTACGCCGGTCTGATGCTCACCGCCGAGGGCCCCAGCGTGATCGAGTTCAACTGTCGCTTCGGCGATCCGGAATGTGAGACCCTCATGCCCCTGATGGGGCCCGAACTGGCGGCGGTGCTGCTGGCCTGCGCCGAGGGGCGCCTGGCCCAGGCACCACCCCTCAGCATCGTTCCCGGCTGCAGCGCCTGCGTGATCGCCGCGGCGCAGGGATACCCGGGGGAGGTGCGGCGGGGCGATCCGATCGCGGCCTGCCTGCCGCCGGAGCTCACCGCCAGCGGCGATCTGCAGCTGTTCCATGCCGGCACCCGCCTCGACGGCGACGGCCGCTGCCTCACCAGCGGTGGCCGGGTGCTGGCGATGGTGGCCCAGGCCCACGACTTCGACACCGCCTTCGAACGGGCCTATGCCGGCCTGGCCCAGGTGCACTACGAGGGCATCACCTACCGCCGCGACATCGGCCACCAGGTGCGCAGCCGATGACCACACCGCCGCCGCCGCCACTCGATCTCTCCACCGTGCTGCAGGGCTGGCTGCGGCGGCTGGCCCGCTGGTGGGCGGAATTCAGCCTGCAGACCAAGTTGCTGGCGGTGGGCACCCTGGTGGTGAGCCTGCTGATGACCGGCATCACCTTCTTCGCCCTCAACGGCATCGCCCAGCAGGCCCGCCTCAGCGACACCCGCTACGCCCGCGACCTCGGCCTGCTGCTGGCCGCCAACGTGACCCCCCTGGTCAGCCGCGGCAACGACCGCCAGCTCGCCCAGGTGGCGGAGCGGTTCTGGCAGAGCAGCCGCAGCCTCCGCTACATCGTCTTCGCCGATGCCGATGGCCTGATCTATCTCGGCATACCCATGGGCAACGGCGGTGTCGAGGGCCGATCCGCCGATGGCGAAGCCATGCTCAGCCGCCGGCTCGAACTGCCGGCCGACATCCAGAAACGGCCCGACAACCCCCTGATCCGCCAGCACCTCACGCCCGTGGGGCAGATCACCGATGTGTTCGTGCCGATCCTCTCCGATGGCGTGTACCAGGGGGTGGTGGCCCTGGGCATCAATCCCAACGAGACCCTGCTGGCCAGTTCCGCCCTCACCCGGGAGGTGACCGTGGCGGTGTTCATCTCGATCTGGGTGCTGGTGATTCTCGGATCGGTGATCAATGCCCTCACCATCACCCAGCCGGTGAAGGAACTGCTGCAGGGCGTGCGCCAGATCGCCGGAGGTGATTTCCAGACCCGCATCTCCCTGCCCATGGGGGGCGAACTGGGCGAACTGCTGGCGGGCTTCAACACCATGGCGGCCCAGCTGGAGGCCTACGACGCCGCCAACATCGAGGAACTGCAGGCCGCCCAGGTGAAGCAGCAGTCGCTGATCGCCACCATGGCCGACGGCGCCGTGCTGCTCGATGCGGAGGGCCGGATCGTGCTGGCCAATCCCACCGCCCGCCGCCTGTTTCGCTGGGAAGGCCGCAACCTGGAGGGCAGTGATCTCGACAGTGCCCTGCCCGAACGGCTGGCCATGGAACTCCACGGCCCCCTGAGCGGCGTGCTGTCCACCGAGCGGGCCAACGCCGACGTGCGGGTGAGCTTCGGCGAACCGGCCCGCACCCTGCGGATCGTGCTGGAGGCGGTGCGCGACGCCAGTGGCGAGAGCCTCAAGGGCATCGCCGTGACCATCCAGGACCTGACCCGGGAGGTGGAGCTCAACGCCGCCCAGAGCCGGTTCATCAGCAATGTCTCCCATGAGCTGCGCACCCCCCTGTTCAACATCAAGAGCTACGTGGAAACCCTCCACGACCTGGGGGATCAGCTGAGCCCGGAGGAGCACCGCGAATTCCTGGCGATCGCGAATGCCGAAACCGATCGCCTCACCCGCCTGGTGAACGATGTGCTCGATCTCTCCCGGCTGGAGAGCGACCGGGTGTGGCGGCTCGAACCTCTGGAACTCACCCCCGCCATCGAGCAGACCCTGCGCACCTACCGGCTGAATGCCGACGACAAGGGGGTGACCCTGGCCTGCCAGGCCGACCCCAACCTGCCGCGGGTGCTCGGCAACTGGGATCTGCTGCTGCAGGTGTTCGACAACCTGGTGGGCAATGGCCTCAAGTTCACCGCCAGCGGCGGCCACCTGCTGCTGCGGGCCTATCCCTGGCCCGACGAGTGCCGCCTCGATCCCGGCCGTGCCACAGACGAGGGCCCGACCTGCACGCTCTCCTCACCGCTGCCCCGGCTGCGGGTCGAGATCGCCGACACGGGCTGCGGCATCAGCCAGGCCGATCAGGACCGGATCTTCGAACGGTTCTACCGGGTGGAGAACGCGGTCCATACCGAAGCCGGCACGGGCCTGGGGCTCTCGATCGTGCGCGGGATCCTCGAGAAGCACGGCGCCACAGTGCAGATGGTGAGCGAGCCGGGGGTGGGCACCACCTTCTGGTTCGACCTGCCCCTGGAGCACTCCGACAGCGATGAACTCTCGCTCCAGGCCGAACGGCGCTCCCGCAACTGGGATCGGGAGCTGGAGGCCCTGGCACCGGCCACGGCCACAGCCACAGCCGGCTGAACCGGGGGTTCAGTCTTCGCTGGCCACCCCCCGCACGATCCGCGAGAGCTCGCTGCGTTCATCGGTGGTGATCCGGTGGGGCACACCGCTGATGATCCGCTCGAAGTTGGAGAAGGAGTCCTTGATCTCAGGGCCGTTGCTGGTGATCACAAACTCGCGGATGCCCTTGTCGTGCCAGGAGCCGCGCATCTTGAACACGTTGAGCGCCCGGGCCATCTCGCCGCGGATCTCCACATACTGGAGCAGCAGAATCGTGTCGGTGATCGTGGAGATGTGGGAGTCGGTGATCGAGTGGCTGCCCATGAACTCCTCGGAGGTGTTCGTGAAGAAGCCGGCGATCTCCTCCTGCTTGGCGTAACCGGTCACGCCGATCACGAACTGGCGGAAGGCGTTGTGGCTCACACCCCGGGCCAGGGCGCTGAGCGAATCGATCGCCATGCGCGAAGGCTTGAACTGGCTGATCTCGGTCTTGATGATCTGCAGGTGATCCTCCAGACCGGTGGATTCGGGGTAGGCGCAGATGATCTTCAGCAGACCGTCCTGCTCCATCTGCTCGAAGTCGATCCCCCAGCTGGTGGCGTTGCGCAGCAGCTGGGCCCGGGATTCCTCGTAGGCGAACAGGATCGCCCGCTCCTTGCTGCGGCAGGCGTCTTCGATGAATTTGGACACCAGCAGGGTCTTGCCGGTACCGGTGGCACCGGTGGCCAGAATGATCGAATCCTTGAAAAAGCCGCCTCCGCACATCTCATCGAGCCGGGGCACACCGGAGCTGAGCCGCACATTGGAGCTGCGCTGGGTGAGCCGCATCGCCCCGAGCGGAAAGATGCTCATGCCATGGGCACCCATGGTGAAGGGAAATTCGCCCTTCATGTGGGTGGTGCCCCGCAGCTTGAGAATCTCCACCGTGCGCCGCCGCCGCTCGCCCTCCAGCACGTTGCGCAGGATCACCACGTTGTCGGAGACGAACTCCTCCACCCCGTAGCGGGCGATCGGGCCGTATTCATCGACCCGCTCGGTGGTCATCACCGTGGTGACCCCGATCTCCTTGAGCCGGGCGATCAGACGGAAGATCTCCCGCCGCACCACCGACACCGCGTCGTACTGCTGGAACACGGCCGTGATCGAGTCGATCGCCACCCGCCGCGCCTTGTACTTGCGGATCGCGTAGTTGATCCGCTCGATCAGGCCGGAGAGGTCAAAACTGCCGGCCACGTCCTGGCCCTCCGGATCGGGGGAGGCATCGAGGAGGAACAGCTTGTCCTGCTCCACCATCTCCTGCAGGTTCCAGCCGAAGCTGGCGGCGTTGCGCAGAATGTCGAGGGGCGACTCCTCGAAGGTCACGAAGATGCCCGGCTCGTTGAACTGGCGGATGCCGTTGTAGAGGAAGTTGAGCGAGAGCACCGTCTTGCCGGTGCCGGAGGTGCCGCTGATCAGGGTCGAGCGGCCGATCGGCAGACCGCCGTGGCAGATGTCATCGAAGCCCTCGATGCCGGTGGGCAGCTTCTGCACCTGGGGCAGCGGCGTTCCGGCCGGGCCGCCTGGCGGGGTGGGAGTGGGGCCGGGATCAGGCATCGAGGGCTGGGCGAAGGGGGGAATGGGGTGAAGACGGGCGAGAAGGGGGAGCCGCCAGCGGCTCAGGGGGAATCGGGCGGTGGCTCTTCTGGGAGGGTATCGAGACCGGCGTATCCGGACATCCCCAGACCCTCCTCAGTCAGCTCCTCGTAAAGGAGATCCAGGCCGATCAGCACCCGTTCGCGGTCGGAGAGATCGCCGATGATCCGCCGGACCGGCGGCGGCAGGATCTTGGCCAGGGTGGGGGTGGCCAGGATCTTGTCCTCCTCGGCCAGCTGGGGATTCTTGAGCACGTCGATCACCTTCAGGGCGTACACCCCGCGGAATTCGGTCTCAAGAATGTTGCGCAGGGTCTTGAGCGCCCGCATCGAGTTGGGCGTGTTGCCCGCCACGTAGAGCTTGAGGATGTAGGTCTTGCGGCCAACCATGTCAGTGGACCTCATGGGGGTGGGCGTCGCCGACCCGTTCGCCGACCGGCACGCTGTCGAGCCCGAGCGGCGCATCGGGGGGAATGGATCGTCGGTACATTTCGCAGAGGTGGGCCATCACGTCAAGTAAGGCAAGGCGGTAATCCTGGAGAAAATCATTCTTGTGACCTTCCAGCTTGAGCTGCTTCCAGAATTCATCAATGAGATTCATGTGAATCTCAACAGTCTGAGTGATCGGCAGATCACTGAAGAATGCTGTATTGACGAAGCTTTCCAGCGCCTGGTTGGCAGCTGCCGGATCGCGGAAATAGCTCAGCAGCAGGTCGCGGTAGGTGCGGGTGAGGGAGGCGAGCAGGTCGCGCCGCTCAGCGCTGGGCAGGTTGCGCAGGAACCGGGAGGGATCCCGCTTGTAGAACACCCCCAGATAACCCAGCCGGCCCCGCAGCCGGTTGGGCAGCTTCCAGCTCTCCGGAGTCGCGCCCTGGCTGGAGGACACGCCGGCCACCCGGGCAGTGCGCAGCAACCTGGAAATGGCGGCATCGAGGCTGTAGCTGAGCTGCTCCAGCTGGTCCGTGGGCAGATGCACCTCCGCCTGGTGGTATTCAATCCGGCCGATCACCTCCCCGATCACCACCGCCGGCAGCATCAGACCACGCTCCATCAGGGCCTGATACGCCCCCGATGGAATGGCGCCCTGCTGGAGCAGCACGGCATCCACCTGGTCGCTGCGCCGCTCCAGGTCCTGCACCAGGTCGTCGGGCCCGGCACCGGTGAGGGTCACCAGCTCATGGCGACCGCCCTGAAGCCACTGGGCGCAAGCTTCCTGCAACCGTGGGTCCCGGATCAGCGATGCGATCGTCAGGGCCGGCACCGGTGTTGCAGCAGGCAGGTCATCGGGCTCGGGCTCACTCATCCTGCCGGGTCGGAACGGTCGTCCGGTGCTTCCCGCATGTTGACGGATGGAATCCCGCACAGCCATGATCTTTGTTTGTCTTCCGATTGACGTGCGTCCAGGCCGAATCAACGGTCCGCCGGCCTCCGGCTGGAACCGCTGAGCCTGTCCGCGTCCCCAGAGCCATGAGCCAGACCCCCTCCCCAGCGGCCGCAGCGGCGACCGCAGCCCCAGCCGCTCCCGCCGCCGGCGGTGCCTACGCCATCGTTGAGGCCTCGGGCCAGCAGTTCTGGCTCCAGCCCAACCGATACGTGGACCTTGACCGGCTCGCCGCTGAGGAGGGCGACACCGTCACCATCGAGAACGTGCTGCTCGTTCATGACGGCAGCGGCGCCAACGTGGGGCAGCCCTATGTGAAGGGGGCCACCGTGGAGCTCAAGGTGATGGCCCACCGCCGCGGGCCCAAGGTGATTGTCTATAAAATGCGCCCCAAGAAGAAGACCCGCCGCAAGAACGGCCACCGCCAGGAACTCACCCGGGTGATGGTTCAGGCGATCAAGGTGGGCGGCAAGGCGATCGCCTGACGGCACGCCCAGTCCGCTCCAGCGACCCCTTCCCCTCTGTCGTAATCCCCCCTTCCCATGGCCCACAAGAAAGGCACAGGCTCCACCCGCAACGGCCGCGACTCCAATTCCAAGCGCCTGGGTGTGAAGCGCTACGGCGGTCAGGCCGTGAGCGCCGGCTCAATCCTGATCCGCCAGCGCGGCACCTCGGTGCTGCCGGGCGACAACGTGGGCCGCGGCTCCGATGACACCCTCTTCGCCCTGGTCGATGGGGTGGTCACCTTTGACAGCATCCGCCGCGGCCTGCGCAACCGCAAGCGCATCAACGTGGCCGTGGCAGCCTGAGGCCGCCCCTCAGCGCAACCGGTAAGCCCGGGTGGTGATCAGCCAGGGGTGAAACACCTCCACAAACCGATCCTGCAGGGTGAGGAAAAATGCCTCAACCAGTTCTGGATCGTCGAAGTGGAAGGGGTATTCCCCCTGGAATCCCTTGAAGAAATACCAGTTCAGCAGGGCGGTGGCCCCGGCATCCATGCGCCCGGCGAACTCCAGCAGCTGGCCGGCCGGATCGGCCAGATGTTCGAGCACGTCGAGGCACACCAGCGTGTCGAACCGCTCCGGCAGCGCCGGATCGCCCAGATCGCGGCTGCAGTTCAGCCGGTCACCAAGCCCCAGCTGGTCGGCCCGCCAGCGCACGAAGGCGCGGTTGTGGGGGTTCAGGTCCACGAACCACACCGCCTCCACCTGCGGCAGGGCCGCCGCCGCCAGGGCATGGCTGCCGATGCCGCCGCCGAAATCGAGCACATGGCCCCGGGCGAACTGGGCCTGCAGCCGCAGTGTGTCGGCGATGTAGCCGGCGCTGCCCAGGTGCCAGGCCCCCAGTTCCAGCAGATGGGCCGTGCCCACCGCATCTTCGTAGAAGCTGCCGGCCTGCTCCGGATCGAAGCTGCCCGGGTGCAGAGCCGCCAGATCCTCCACCCCCCTGGGCAGCCGCTGCTCCAGCTCCGCTCCGCTCAGGTTGAGAAAGGCGGCCAGCTGGCGGCGCAGATCGAAGCCATCGGCCAGGAACCGATCCAGCGTCAGATCAGCGGCAGGCATGCATCCGGGCGCAGCACCCCCCGAACCTACGCGGCCACGCCGGCCTCAACCGATCTCCTCACCGGCCTGGTCCACCTCCAGCCAGCGGCGCAGCCAGGCCACCAGCAGGTAGAAGGGCAGGGTATCGAGGGCCGCCGCCGCAAACTTGAACAGATAGCCGCCGGCAATGAAGCCGGCCAGCTGGGGCGCCACCGGCTCACCGGCCCGCAGCGGCAGCACATGGTTGGCGTAGTGGCTGATCAGCACCACGGCGGTGGTGTCCACCAGCTGGCTCACCATGGTGGAGCCGTTGTTGCGCAACCACAGGGCCCGCCCGCCCGTGCGGCGTTTCCAGAAGTGAAACAGCTTCACATCGGTGAACTGGGCCGCCAGGTAGGCCGCCATCGACGCCCCCACCGCCCCGAAGGCCAGCCGCCGCACCTCGAAGAACACCGGCGCCTCCCCCAGCCCCGGCAGCACGCCCCCCAGCCACAGGATCAGCACGATCCAGCCGTTGAGCAGCAGCCCCACCCACACCACCTGGTTGGCCCGTTGCTCGCCCCACAGTTCACTGATCAGGTCGGTGCACAGAAAGGTGACCGGATAGGGCAGGGCACCCACGGCCACCACCACCGGCCAGCCGGCGATGCGGCCCAGCTGCAGAAAACGGGTGAGGCCCAGGATGTTCAGCATGCCCATGGTGCCCAGAAACACCCCGGCCAGCACCAGAAAGGCCAGCTCACGCCGCCGCTGCAGCTCCATGGGACCATGCATCACACTCTCTCCAGGCTGGCAGCGCCGCTCCGCTTCGCCATCCCCCACCCTGCTCCCCGCTGCCCGTGAGCCGTTCCGATCCCTGCGGCTTTCTCGTGCTCGACAAGCCCGCCGGCCTCACCTCCCACGGCTGCGTGAGCCGGGTGCGCCGCGCCTATGGGCTGCGGCGGGTGGGCCACGGCGGCACCCTGGATCCGGCCGTGACCGGTGTGCTGCCGATCGCCCTCGGGCCCGCCACCCGCCTGCTGCCCTACCTCAGCGGCGACAAGACCTACCGGGGCGTGATCCAGCTGGGGCTGCGCACCAGCAGCGACGATCTGGAGGGCGACGTGCTCGAGCAGCGGCCCCTGCCCACCCTCGATGGGGCGGCCCTGGAGGCGGCACTGGCGCCCTTCCGCGGCGCGATCGAGCAGGTGCCACCCCAGGTGTCGGCGGTGCATGTCAACGGCGAGCGGGCCTACGTGCGGGCCCGGCGGGGTGAGCAGACGGAGCTGGCGGCCCGACCGGTGCGGATCGAGGAGCTGGTGCTGCTGGCCTGGCACCCCCAGAGCGGCCGCCTGGAGCTGCAGGTCCGCTGTTCGGCGGGCACCTACATCCGCTCCCTGGCCCGCGATCTGGGCGACCGGCTGGGCTGTGGCGGCTGCCTGGCTGAGCTGCGACGCACCGCGGCCCTGGGCTTTGACCTGCGCCAGGCCCTGCCCCTGGAGGCCCTGGAGGAGGGGGCACCACCCGCCCTGATCGATCCGCTGGTGCCGCTGGCGGGCCTGCCCCAGCGGCGCCTGGCACCCCACGAGCAGCAGGGCTGGCGCTGCGGCCGGCCCCTGGAGGCCGACCCGCCGCCGGAGGGTCTGGCCACGGCGATGGCGGTGGAGATGGCGGTGGCGGTGCTGACGCCGGATGGCAACCTGGCCGGCATCGCCCAGGCCGGCGACGATGGTCGTCTCCTGCCGAAACTGGTGTTCGACGCCGCCGGCTGATCCACCCCACCCCCGATCCTGTTGAACCATGGCCGGCCACAGCAAATGGGCCCAGATCAAGCGCACCAAGGCGGTGGTGGATGCGAAGCGGGGGGCCGTGTTCACCCGCCTGGGCCGGGAGATCACGGTGGCGGCCCGGGCCGGGGGCGATCCGGCGGGCAACTTTCAGCTGCGCACGGCGATCGAAAAGGCCCGCGCTGCCGGTGTGCCCAACAACAACATCGAGCGGGCGATCGCCAAGGGGTCCGGCCAGGGGGGAGCCGGCGACCAGCTGGAGGCGGTGCGCTACGAGGGCTACGGACCCGGTGGGGTGGCCGTGCTGATCGAGGCCTTCACCGACAACCGCAACCGCACCGCGGCCGACCTGCGCCTGGCCTTCAGCAAGAACGGCGGCAACCTGGGGGAAACCGGCTGCGTGGGCTACCTGTTCGAACAGCGCTCGGTGGTGAGCCTCGAGGGCACCGACCTCGATGAGGAGGGCCTGCTGGAGGCGCTGCTGACCCTGGAGGACCGGCCCCATGGCCCGGCCGTGCTCGGCTACGAGCTGGAGGGCGGCGGCGCTGAGGTGTGGGGGGCCTTCGCCGACCTTGAGGCCCTGCAGGACGGCCTGCGCGCCGTGGGGCTGCCGGTGCGTGAATGGGAACACCGCTGGGTGCCCCAGACCCACTGCGAACTCAGCGACCCGGACCAGCTGCGGGCCTGCCTGCGCATGCTCGACGCCCTGGAGAATCTCGATGACGTGCGCAGCGTGACCAGCAACCTGGAGGCCGACGAGGCCCTGCTGGAGGCAGCGGCCGACTGAGGCCGGCGCCGGGCGTCAGGGGGCAGCGTCAGGGGTGGCATCAGGAGCCATGGCGGCCGCATCGGCAATCACCGTCACGGCGCCATGGCCCCGCAGCCAGCTGGCCGGCAGGTCGGCCGAGGGCGGCTCATCGAGCAGCCGGCGCAGGATCGGTGCCTTGGCGGCACCGGTCACCACCAGCACGATCCGCTCCGCCGCCAGGATGTCCCGCAGCCCGAGGGTGATGGCCCGTGCCGGCACCGCCTCCGGATCACCGGCGAAGGCGGCGGCGTTCTGCCGGCGGGTGGTGGCGCACAGCTCCACCACACGGCAGGGGGCATCGGGCCCGCAGGGCGGTTCGGTGAAGCCCACATGGCGGTTGAGGCCGATGCCCAGGATCTGGAGCCCCAGCCCCCCCGCCGCCGCCAGCGCCGCCGCGTAGCGCAGCGCCTCAGCCTGGGGATCGGCGGCCAGTCCATCGGGCAGCAGCGCCTGGCTGGGGTCGATGCCGAGGGGATCCACCAGCGTCTCGCGCATGTGGGCGGTGAAGGAGCGCCCATCGGCGGGATCCAGGCCCACGTATTCGTCGAGGTTGAAACTGAGCCAGCGCTCCCGCAGCCGCTCGTGCTCCGCCCAGGGCAGCTGGCCGAGCTGGCGCATCATCGCCCGGTAGATCGGTTCCATGGTGCGGCCGGTGGCCAGGCCGAGGGGCCGCTCAGGCCGGCTGCGCCGCTCATGCAGCAACTGGGCCGCCACCCTCTCCGCCACCGCCTCAGGATCGGGCAGCACGATCAGATCGAGGGAGACCGGCGGCCGGTCAGACGACGGGGATGACCTCAAGGGGCGCTGTAGGGACGGATCACAACGCCACGGTAAAAGTGCTGCAGGATCCGGTCAGCCGTTTCACCCCGCAACGCCATGGCGTGGGCCCCCCACTGGCTCATGCCCACGCCATGGCCGAAGCCGCGGCCCTCCACCAGCAGAGCGGGGAGGGGCGCCGGTGCCGCATCGGGGAGCGGCGGCGGCTCCGGCGGCGCCAGGGTGGCCGTCGAGGGGGCCGTCGAAAGGGCCGTGGCGATGGGGCCGGCAGCCGGGGGGGGCTCGAGCGTGAGCGACACCTGGGTGCTGCGCAGCCTGAGCCGCTGGCGCAGGTCGGCGCCGCTGATCAACAGGGAGCCCTGCGGACCGCTGATCCGCAGCTGCCGCAACCGGCCGGTGGAGCTGGTGGCCAGCACCTGCACCGCCGTGAGGCCACCGGTTTCCGGAAAGGCCTGCTGCAGCTGCGCCGGACCGAAGCGCTCCTGCCAGCGATGCACCGGGCTGTGGCTGTCGTCGTCACCCACGCTCACCAGGTAGGGCAGCTGGCCGGCCCAGAGCTCGCCGCTGTTCTCCGTGCGGCCACCGCTGCTGCTGTGGAACACCGCCTCGATCAGGCTGCCGCCGTGCAGCAGCACCAGGGAACGGGTGGCCGCCACGGCCTGGCGGGTGGACTCGGTTTCGGCCGTCAGGCCGCCGTAGACCTGGCTGGCGGTGGTGGCCTTCAGGTCAAAGGGGGCCTGGGGGCGGCGCTGACGCAGGGCGTAGGTGCGGGCGGCGATGGCCTGGGCCCGCAGGGCCGCCTGGGGCCAGCTGGCCGGCATCTCGCTGGCCACCACCCCAGGCAGATAGTTCTCCACGCCCACGTGGTTGATCACCTGCAGGGCCTGGCTGCCGGGCCGCAGCTGCAGGCGGCCCCGGTAGCTGCGGTCCCCCAGCCCCACCGCCGGCACGCCCCTGGCGGGGCCGGCGGCAGCGGTCAGGGGGTCAAACCAGAGGGCCCGCGGCTCCAGTCTCAGCAGACCGTCGGCCTCCGGTGAACCGGCCTCCTCAGGGGCGGCGGCGGCCGGGCCGAGGCGCCGCAGCACCAACTGGCCGGCATCGAGCCGGGCGGCGAGCCGCTCGCCGGGCTGCAGGGTGAGCAGCACCCGGCCGCCTTCGTCGTTGATCCGGGCCGACCCCGCCACGGCCACCAGCTGCACCTGCGGCGCCTCCTGCAGCAGCACCCGCACCACCGGTTCGGGGGCACCCGCCCGCAGGGGCACCGGCGCCAGCACCACCGGCAGGGGCAGGGCCAGCATCAGCGGCAGCAGAACGGGGCGCAGCATCGGCGGGGGGTGTCAGCTGGCAGGGGCGAGGCGCATTGTGGCGGCAATCGCCAGGGGGGGCCAGCGTGGCAGCATTCCCCCTTCTGCGGCGGGTCGTGCAGGTCACGTTCCTGGGTACCAGTTCAGGGGTCCCCACCCGGTCCCGCAATGTGTCGGCGGTGGCGCTGCGGCTCCCCCAGCGGGCCGATCTCTGGCTGTTCGACTGCGGCGAGGGCACCCAGCACCAGTTCCTGCGCAGCGACCTGCGGGTGTCGCAGCTGCGACGGATCTTCGTGACCCACATGCACGGCGACCATGTATTCGGCCTGCCGGGGCTGTTGGCCAGCCTGGGCCTGGCGGGCAACACCGGCGGTCTCGACCTCTACGGCCCCGACCCGCTGCGCGACTACCTGGAAGGGGTGCTGCGCACCTCCTCCACCCGGATCAGCTATCCGCTGCGCACCCACCGGGTGCGGCAGGCCGCCGCCAGCGGCGCCGTGCTGCTGGAGGACGGCGACCTGAGCGTGCGCTGCGCACCCCTGAACCACCGGGTGCCGGCCTTTGCCTACCGGGTGGAGCAGCGGCAGCAGCCGGGCCGCTTCGATGTGGAGCGGGCCCGGGCCCTGGGCATCCCACCGGGGCCCGTCTACGCCGACCTCAAGGCCGGCCGCAGCGTGACCCTCGACGACGGGCGCATCATCCGTGGCGAGAGCCTCTGCGGCCCGCCGCGACCAGGCTGCAGCGTGGTGTACTGCACCGACACCGTGTTCTGCGAGGCGGCCGTGGAGCTGGCCCGGGGCGCCGACCTGCTGATCCACGAATCCACCTTCTCCCATGCCGAGGCGGACCTGGCGATCGCCCGCCAGCACTCCACCAGCACCATGGCAGCCCAGACGGCGCTGGCGGCGGGGGTGGGCCGGCTGGTGCTCACCCACCTGAGCCCCCGCTACCTGCCCGGCAACCCCACCACGCCCGAGGATCTGGTGGCGGAGGCCCGGGCGATCTTCCCGGCCACGGTCGTGGCCCGGGATTTCCTGAGCCTGGATGTGGCCAGCGGTGAGCCGGTGGTGGGCGGCTGAGCCTGCAACAGTTCAGCAGCTTCTGCACCGGTGGACCCTCATGCCGTGATACAAGGTCTCCGATGCGGTTGATCCGCCCCTCCGCCGGCTTCTCCCAATGGCCCCATCCTTCTGTTCAGCCGTCCGCGACTCAGCCGTCCGCGCCATCGCCCGGTGCCTGCTGGCCCTGCCCCTGGCGCTGCTGGTGTGGTTCGCCGGCCCGGCCCATGCCGCCCAGTGGACCAGCGAACAGCTCACCGTGCCCGCCGGGCCCGACGGCACCGAGGTGACCTTCACCGAAACGGAGATCAAGGCCGGCCGCAAGGTGTTCAACAACAGCTGCGGCAGCTGCCACGCCGGCGGCATCACCAAGACCAACCAGAACGTGGGCCTCGACCCTGAGACCCTGGCCCTGGCCACACCTCCCCGCGATTCGGTGGCCGCCCTGGTGGACTACATGAAGGACCCCACCTCCTACGACGGCGAATACAGCATTGCCGACGTGCACCCGAGCCTGCGCAGCAGCGATGTGTTCGTGAAGATGCGCGACCTCGACGAAGAGGACCTGCGCCGGATCGCCGGCTACATCCTGGTGGCCCCCAAGGTGCAGGGCAACCAGTGGGGCGGCGGCAAGATCTACTTCTGATCGGGCTCGGTCCCGATCCCCGGCTCCACCGGTGCTGCGGCCCCGGTGGCAGCCAGGCCCCTGCAGGGGCCTTTTTTCATGGCGCCGGAACCCGGTTGGCCGGATCCATCGATGCCGGCTGGCGGCTGTACCACCACTCCTGCAGCTCCGGTGAGAGCCGCTGGGCAAACAGGGTGATCACGGTGCGGGTGGGCCGGGAGCCCGGCTGCAGCAGCTCCACCGCGTAGGACGGACAGCGGCGGGCCGCCAGGTCGGGCACCAGCCTGCGGCCCACCCGGCGCCAGCTGGGCTCCTTGCTGCGCCAGGCCAGGCGACAGCAGGGCCAGGGGAGCTCCTCCCGGTCGAACAGCCGGCAGCAGGGTCCGAGCACCCGGAAGCTGTACTGCCCCCCGGGGCTGGCGTGCTCACTCAGGGGCTCCAGCAGGGCCTGCACCGGCGGCACGGCGCCGGATCCGGCGGATGGGGGGGCGGAGGAGGGCATGAAAAAGCCACCCCGAAGGGTGGCGGCAACAGACGGCAGTGGAGCAGGGGCTCAGTAGAGCTCCTCTTCGGCGTGGGTCTTGATGGTGCAGTCGGAGGTGGGGTAGGCCACGCAGGTGAGCACAAAGCCCGCCTCGATCTGGTCGTCATCGAGGAAGCTCTGGTCCGACTGATCCACCGTACCGGCGGTGAGCTTGCCAGCACAGGTGCTGCAGGCACCGGCCCGGCAGGAATAGGGGAGGTCGATGCCCTGCTCTTCAGCCGCATCGAGGATGTACTGGTCGTCAGGAACCTCGATGGTCTTGTTGAGGCCTTCGCTCTCGTTGATGAGGGTGACCTTGTAGGAAGCCATGGAAGAGATTGGGTTCGCAGGCTGGCTCAGTGCTGAACCTGCAGGACCCGCCCTTCATACATCGGATGGGGGCCGTTACCGCCGATCCGGAGGCGCCAGCCCTGGAAGGCCAATCAAACGGGGGGCACAGATCAGCGTGCCTTATGGCACATCCGCCGGCGACTCCAGGGTCATCAGCCCCCAGCGGTCCTGGCTGGCCACCAGCTCAGCCCGCCAGCCGTGGCCCGCCAGCACCGCCGCCAGGGCGGGCGCCTGGTCCACCAGCAGGCCGCTGAGCAGGCCGCGGCCCGCGGGGGCCAGCAGGGCCGCGAAGGCCGGCGCCAGGGCCTCGATCACGGGCGCCAAAATGTTGCACAGCAGCAGATCGGCGGGCCGGCCTGCCAACAGGTCCGCCAGCCGGTCGGCGGAGCCGTGGGCCACGGTGATGGCAGCTCCGAGATCGTTGAGGTCGGCGTTGGCCGTGGTGGCCCGCACGGCCAGCGAATCGGAATCCACCGCCGCCACCGCCGCCGCCCCCAGCCGCAGGGCCGCCAGGCCGAGCACGCCGCTGCCGCAGCCCAGATCAGCCACCCGCAGGCCCGCCAGCGAGCCGCCCCGGGCCGCCGCCTCCGCCTCCAGGGCCTCGAGGCAGAGGCGGGTGGTGGGGTGACTGCCGGTGCCGAAGGCACTGCCCGGATCCATGCGGATCAGCAGCCGCGCGGCCTGGTCGGCGGGAGCCTCCAGCCAGGCCGGCAGGATCAGCAGCCGCTCCCCCACCGGATCGGGCTGCCAGTGGCGCTTCCAGCTCAGGTTCCAGTCCTCCTCCGGCTGCCGGTGCCAGCGCAGGGGGGGCAACGGCACCCCGAAGGGTTCCGCCAGAGGGGCCAGGGCCCGCTCCAGTTCACGCCGCTGGCCATCGGGCCAGTCGCTCTCGGGCAACCAGGCCAGCAGCTGGCGACGGTCCGGCGTGTGGGGGCTGTGCTGCACCGCCACCCGCACGATGCCCAGCTCCGGCAGCTTCCACAGCAGGGATTCCTCGAGATCGCCGGCGCCGTCGATCTCCAGCCGCCACCAGCCGGGCGCGGCCATCAGAGGGTCACCGGATGGGCTTCCTGGATGCCGTTGATGGCGTGCACGTCGCTCAGCAGGCTGGGGGGCAGGGGATCATCCAGGCTGAGCACCATGACCGCATCGCCGCGCACGATCCGCCGGCCCACCTGCATGGAGGCGATATTGACGTTGTGCTGGCCCAGCAGGGAGCCCAGGTGGCCGATGATGCCGGGCATGTCGCGGTGGCGGGTGAACAGCATGTGGCGGCTGGGGGCCACGTTCACCGGAAATTCGTCGATCGTGACCACCCGCAGCTCGCCGTCGGCGAACACGGCGCCGGTCACGCTGTGACTGCCCCGGGGCGAGCGGGCCGTGAGCATCAGCGACCCGCCGGCGAAATCGCGGCTGGCGTCGTCCTTCACCTCAAGCACGTGGATGCCGCGCTCCTTGGCCTCCAGGCTGGCGTTCACGAAGTTGATGCTGTCGCCCAGGGCGGTGGAGAGCACCCCCTTGAGCGCCGCCACCACCAGGGGCTGGGCCGGATGCTGGGCGAAATCGCCCTGCAGCCGCACCTCCAGCTCGCTCAGCTGGCCGCCGGAGAGCTGGCTGAGCAGCTGGCCCAGGGTGTCGGCCAGCTGCAGATGGGGCTTGAGCTGCTCGAGCACGTCGGGCGTGAGGCCCGGAATGTTCACGGCGCTGCGGGCCGGCAGGCCCAGCAGCACGTCGCGGATCTGCTCGGCCACATCGATGGCCACGTTTTCCTGGGCCTCTTCCGTGGAGGCGCCCAGGTGGGGGGTGAGGATCAGCCGCTCGGGCACCTGGCGCAGGGGTGAATCGGCCGCCAGGGGCTCCTTGGCAAACACATCGAGGGCGGCGCCGGCGATGGTGCCATCGGCCACGGCGGCCGCCAGGGCCGCCTCATCCACAATGCCGCCACGGGCGCAGTTCACCAGCCGGGCCGTGGGCTTCATCGTTTTCAGCAGCTCCGCATTCACCAGGTTCTCGGTGTCGGGGGTGCGGGGCAGGTGCAGGCTGATGTAATCGGCTTCGGTGAACAGCTGGGGCAGGGGCAGCAGCCGCACCTGCATCTGCTGGGCCCGCTCCGGCAGCACGAAGGGGTCGTAGGCCACCACGTCCATGCCCATGGCCCGACCCACCCGGGCCACATGGGAGCCGATCTTGCCCAGGCCCACCACCCCCAGGGTCTTCTTGTAGAGCTCGTTGCCCACGTAGGTCTTGCGGTCCCAGCCACCGGCCATGGTGCTGGCATGGGCATGGGGCACATGCCGCGACAGGGAGAGCATCAAGGCCAGGGCGTGCTCGGCGGCGGCGATCGTGTTGCCCTCCGGTGAGTTGACCACCAGCACGCCGCGGCGGGTTGCGGCCGGCACATCCACGTTGTCCACGCCCACGCCGGCCCGGCCGATGATCCGCAGCCGGCCGGCCGCTTCAATCACATCGGCGGTCACCTGGGTGCCCGAGCGGATCATCAGGGCGTCGTACTCGCCGATGATCGCCCTGAGCTCCTCCGGCGGCAGACCGGTGCGCACATCAACCTGTGCAACCTGCGAGAGGATGTCGATCCCCGCCTGGTCGATGGGATCGGAAACCAGAACCTTCGTCATGACCCGGCGGAAGCAGATGGACGGCCGGAGGTGCAGTGTAGTGAGCAGCCAGAATCACACCGATAGGCAAGGATCCATGGAGAGCCAGCGGTGGGGATGACGGTGGTGGTGGTGCTCCAGGAACGGGCCCGGCTGCGCAGGCTGCGGGAACGCCTGCAGCAGCTGGGGCCGGTGATCGCGGTGGCCGAGGCGATCGGCACCGGCGAAACGCCGATCGAAGCGGTGGAACGGCTCAATCCGGCGGCGGCCCGGCGGCGGCGGCAGCGGTCGATGGCCCGCTGGCTGATGCCCTTCGGCCTGATGGCCGGCTTCACCTTCACCCAGATCACCGAGCTGCACACCTTCGACGCCCTGGGCCGCTGGGGCCAGCCGGTGATCGGAGCCCTGCTGGGCATGGTGTCGGGCTGGATGGGCAGCTTCGCCGCCGCCGCCAGCGTCACGTCCGACGATGACGACCGCATCCGCGGCCTGCGCAACCGGCTCGAGGAGGGCAACTGGCTGCTGCTGGTGCAGGCGGCCGATGGCGCCGACATGCCATGGGCCATGCTGCAGGAGGCACGGCCCATGGCGGTGGTGCGCCTGGGCGAGGGCTGATGCTGCCCCGCCCGGAGCTGCTGGCCCGCAGCGGCAACGCCACCGCCCTGGCCCCCCTGATCGACAGGGCCGAAGAGGCGCTGCGCACCTGGGAACCGGCCTGGAGCGGCTTCGTGGCCGCCGCCGAGCGGGAGGAGGCCCTGGAGCTGCTCGGCTCCCTGGCGGAGCTGAGCGTGAGTGCCGAGGGGGGGCACCCCGGCGCCGAACGACGGCGCCTGCTGCTGCAGCGGGCCGACGCAGCGGTGGATCCGGGCGAGGTGCCGGCCGGCCTCGCCGGACTGGAGATCAGCGGCAACTTTCTGTTTGATCCGGCCGACGGCACAGCCATGGGCCAGGGGCTGGCCGCCGCCGGTGCGGCCGCCGACCAGGTCGGCGACATCTGGCTGCGGGGAGATCGGGGCGCCCAGGCGGTGGTGACGGAGGAGCTGGCCCGGCAGCTCGACGGCGCCACCGGCCTGGTGCGGAGCGTGGAGGTGACCTTCCGCCACCGGCCCCTGGCGGAGCTGCAGCCGCCGCCGCCGCGGGCCGCGAAGCGGCTCACCACCGTGGAGGCATCGCTCCGCCTCGACGCCGTGGCCTCAGCCGGCTTCGGCCTGTCACGCGCCCGCATGGCGGAACGGATCCGGGCCGGCGCCGTGCGGATCAACTGGCGACCGGTCACGAGCCCGAGCCGCGAGCTCAGCTGCGGAGACCGGGTGCGCCTTGACGACCGGGGGGAGCTGCAGGTGCTGGCGATCGAACGCACCAAGCGTGACCGCTATCGGCTGGACCTGGAGCGCCGCTGACACCGGCGGCAGGTGCTGGGTGCGATCGGCCAGCCCAAGGCGGCCTGCTAAGTTGTTGTGATCGGGCGATTAGCTCAGAGGTAGAGCACTACCTTGACACGGTAGGAGTCACTGGTTCGATTCCAGTATCGCCCATCCTCAGTCTCACGGACCCTGTGATCGCTGTTGTGATCACAGGGGTTTTGATCGCCCCCCACCGGTGGCATCCATCGGGGCCCTCACAGCACGCTGGCAGGCCATCGAGGGTGGCTCCCGGAACCAGGCACCTGAGCACTGGGAACCCGGTGGGATCCAGCTCAGCCGAGGCGTCGATCACCAGCGTCTGCGGAAGGTTGCGGCTGAGCGGCCAACAGCACGTTGCCTGGATCACCGGGGGCAGTCCATGCCGTTGATCGGCTGTCGATCAACCCTGAAACCAGACTGATTGCTGCGCGGGGTCAACAAGCACCCATTCAGCCGCCAACCGGGAGATTCACGGAGTTCTCGACAGCACCACGTCGTCAGCCCATCGCTTGATGGCGAGGATCTCACCCCCGGATGCCACCCGTGGCCCGGATGTTGCGCCGTATTCGGCTGATATCCCGATCACTGGCATTGAACACCGACAATTTCTTGTACAGCCAATCATTAAAACGATCAAATCGATCTGGAGCTTTTCTGGCATCCAGAAGATCCAGAATTGATTGCGCCAGCTCACGCGCTTTAGCGACGCCCAGATTCTTCACAACATCCGTGCCCTTAAAGATTTGCCGTGTCGCGGGCAGCCCCGTCATCGCATCGCGTTCGGATTCCCCACGACTCTCAGATTCTCCCCGAATCACAAACTCCGCAGGATTTGCAAACTTCCGGCGAGAAATAATGCCATCGGGTGGAATATAGTCATATCTCCAGTCCAGAATAACGGTTTCATCTGAATTCTCGCCAGGTGAATTTGGATGCGTTTTGATCTTGAACGTCTTTGTCACGTCTAGCTCATTGACGCCCCAGGAAAGCTGTTACGCAACCCGAACAAAATCGGAGCCAGGCTTGGCAGAAGAAAAGATGTCATCCGCCTGAACAACGATTGATAGAGGAGACATTCTGCAAACCGTTGAATAACGCTCATCCCAGTCAGTTGTCACCCCAGGAGTCGCCGTATCCCCCGCCTTGCCAGACCAACTCAACACGCCAAATCTAAGATGAACAACGGAATCGCCCCACGGGCCCTCAGGGTGATCGTATGGCATGAAGATTTCATTGAGCATTGTACAGTATTCACTCCTGATGCAATGAACCCACCACGATCCAGGGTGCAAACCCCTTGGCCACAAGCGGAGCCCGCACAGATCCACGCCAACCCAATCCGCAACCAAGTGGGATTACGGCCAGAGCCCAGTGCCAGCATGGGTTCTGGCTACAGCAATGGGTCATGATCAAGCCCCAATCGTTCCGCTTCTGGAATCCCGAGCCGCCGCAGCGCCACACGACCACCAAACCGAATGAAGACGGATGATCTCTGAGCCGCCACGGCCTTGACCGGCGACACGCAAGGCGACACGCATCAAGACGAAAACACGAAAGTCATCAAGGCGAAGGTCAAGGGCAGGTCTCCCGGTCCCGGCGCGGATCGCCGGGATCGGATCCGGCCGTTTCGGATCCGGCCGGTAAGGTCTGCCGTTCCGTCCGGTAGGGTCCTGCGCCAGTGGATCGGTCCGCCATGAGCCCAGCCAGCCCACCCCTGTGCGTTGTCGTGGGCCTGGGCCGCGCCGGGGTGGGGGTGGCCCGGCTGCTGCGGGCCGAGGGCCGGCCCGTGCTGCTGCTGGAGAGCCGTGACGGCGACGACCTGCGGCAGCGGGCCGACGAGCTGGGCAGCGAGGGCATCGAGGTGCGCCTGGCCACCGGCCTCGATGCCGGCTGGATCGCCGGCCTGGAACCCGCCGAGGTGATCGTCAGCCCCGGCATCCGCTTCGACCATCCGGTGCTGGTGGACCTGCGCCGGCGCGGCATCCCGGTGCGGGGTGAAATGAGCCCGGCCTGGCGCGCCACCGGCGATGTGCCCTGGATCGGCATCACGGGCACCAACGGCAAGACCACCGTGACCCAGCTGGTGCACCACCTGCTCTGTGCCAGCGGCCTCGACGCGCCCCTGTGCGGCAACGTGGGCTTCGCCGCCGCCGAGCTGGCCCTGGAGCGTCGCACCGGCCCCAGGCCCGACTGGCTGGTAGTGGAGCTGAGCAGCTATCAGATCGAGGCCTCTCCCGAACTGGCGCCGCGCTTCGGTCTCTGGACCACCCTCACCCCCGACCACCTCGAGCGCCACGGCAGCCTCGACAATTACCGGGCGATCAAACGCCAGTTGCTGGAAGCCTCCGGCGAACGGATCCTCAACGCCGACGATGCCGACCTGCGGGCCCGGGCCGACACCTGGGACCGGGCCCACTGGATCACGGCCGGGCCCCGCAGCGCCCTGCCGCCGGCGATCACCCCCCTGCTCTGGATCGAGGAGGGCCAGGTGTGGGCCGCCGGCGGCCCCCTGTTCGCCGCCGATGCCCTGGCGATGCCCGGTGAGCACAACCGCCAGAACCTGCTGATGGCCACGGCCGTGGGCCAGCGGCTGGGCCTGGATCCGGCGGTGATGGAGGCCGCCTTCCGCAGCTTCCCCGGCGTGCCCCATCGGCTCGAACGGATCCGTGAACACCAGGGCATCACCTGGTACAACGACAGCAAGGCCACCAACTACGACGCCGCCGAGGTGGCGCTGCGGGCCCTGACCGGTCCGCTGGTGGTGCTGGCCGGCGGCCAGGCCAAGGAGGGCGATCCTGCCGCCTGGCTCGACCAGCTGGCGCGCCAGGCCGCGGCCGTGGTGCTGTTCGGCGCGGCACGGGAGGCCTTTGCCGCCCTGCTGCAGCAGGCGGGCTACTCCGGCCGGCTGATCACCGTGGAGACCCTCGATGGGGCCGTGGCCGCGGCCGCCCCCCTGGCCGCCTCCCTGGGCTGTCGCAGCGTGCTCCTGTCTCCGGCCTGTGCCAGCTTCGATCAATACACCGATTTCGAAGCCCGCGGCCAGCATTTCCGCCAGCTGGTGGAGCAGCTCCCTTAACAAGCGATCCCATGACCACCTACTGGCTGATGAAGAGCGAGCCGTCCGTTTACGGCATCGCCCACCTGGAGGCCGAGGGCAGCACCCTCTGGGATGGGATCCGCAATTACCAGGCCCGCAACCACATGCGCAGCATGGCCGTGGGCGACCGGGCGTTTTTTTACCACTCCAATGCCAAACCACCAGGCATCGTGGGGCTGATGGAGGTGGTGGAAACGGGCCTCACCGATCCCAGTCAGTTTGACCCCGCCAGCAAGTATCACGACCCGGCCTCCCGACCGGAGGCCCCCCGCTGGGATTGCGTGCGGCTGCGCCACCTGCGCACCTTCGCCGCCATGCTCAGCCTCGATCAGCTGCGGCAGCTGTTCAGCGAGGAGGAGCTGCCGCTGCTGCGCCGGGGCACCCGCCTGTCGGTGCTGCCGGTGAGCGGGCCGGTGGCCGGGCGCCTGCTGGAGCTGCTGGATCGCGACTGAGGGCTCAGGCCGCCCGGTCCAGATCCGAGTGCCGGCCCGGCTGGGGTCGGCGCAGGGGGGTGACCGAGCCGGTGACCGAGCCTCCGGCGAAGCCCTGCTGAGCGGGGAACAGGTTGGCCAGGTACCAGCGGGTCACGTCGCGGCTGCCAAGACCGTTCTGCACCAGAAAACCGGCCAGGGCCGCCTGGAAGAGACGGTATTGATCCCAGTGGGGGTGGCGCTCAATGAACTGGCGCAGGGCCAGGGCCAGGGGTTCGGGCACGGACGCCACCAGGCTCACGGTGTTGCCGACCCCATGGCGCTGCTGCTGCTCTTGTCTGCCGTCCACCGGTGCTTCTTCGATCCGCCCACCACTTCTCCACAGGAGGGCCCCCGCGTCAAATGGGGGCTGAGGGGGCCTGGCCCGGCGGTTCTCAGGCTGAGAACGGGGACCGCAGCAGCGGCGGGCCGGCGGCGGGCGCCGTGGCCCGGGGGTTAGCGGCAGCGGGCCCCGGGCTGTCAAGGGACCATGCCGGAAAGCGCACCAGCCCCAGGGGATTTCCCCAGGTCCGCCCGCGGCAGGCCATCTGGTGATCGCCACCCGGGGAAATCCTGGGGAAAAGCGTGATAGCGGGCGGGGAAAGGGCCACCGCACCGGCACCGATCAGCCCTGCTGATCTTTCAAAGCGTCAGAACCCGATCTCAGGATGGGAGACCAGGGCAGCCACGAAGGCCGCCGCCGCCGCCGGAGCCCAGAAACCCTCCACGGCCCGTGCGCCCGGCGCCGGCGTGAGCACGAAGCGGAGCGACCAGAGCCGCCGGTCCCCCTCCAGGCTCAGCCAGAGCCCCCCGGCCGCGGGTGCACCGTCACCAGCCAGCGGACCCTCGCGCTCCAGGCTGATGGCCTCCTCAGCCATCAGAAGGTCGTGAAGCCCCCGGTGCTCGGCCACCAGGGCCGCCGCCGCCGCCGCCAGGGCCCGGGCCTCCGTGGCGGAGAGTTCACAGGCCCAGCCCTCTCCCCCCACCAACACGGGAAATGGATCCCGGGCCCGGTCCACCGCCAGGCGCCAGCCGGACCCCTCGTGCACCTCCATGAACCCGTGGGTCAGCCGGGCAGCAGGGCGGGCTGATCCTGCTCGTCGCTGAGCTCGATGATGGCCCGCTGCACGGGCTTGATCATCGAGTCATCGAGCAGGCCGTCGAAATCGTCGAAGCGGCGCTGTTTGGCGCGGAAGGCGATCCGCACGGTGGTGAGGTAACGGTTGCTGGAATGGCGGATCAGGCTTTCGGCCCGCTGGGCCAGTTCCTTGGGATTGAGTTCAGCGCTGATCAACGGTGAGCCTGCTCGTTCTCTCCAGCCTAGGTCAACGGATCCGGGCGGCCGGGGCTAGAAGGGGCTGGTGGATGAGCCCCTTGCCCCCGCAGCCCTGACCACCACCGGCACCCTGGCGATCGACCTGGGCAGCACCACCACCGTGGTGGCCTGGCAGGCCGATGGCGGCACGCCAACGCTGCTGCCACTGCCGCCCTACAGCCTCGACGCGCCGCCGGTGGTGCCCAGCCTGCTGTGGCAGAGCAACCCGGGCCAGGCCAGGCCACTGATCGGCCGGCAGGTGCTCGACGCCGGTCGGGCCGCCAGTCCCAGCCCCGGGCTGAGCCGCGATTTCAAACGGGCCATCGGCGCCGGGCCAGCGGCGGCGGCCAGCCAGGCCTGGCTCACACCGGAACAGGCGGGAGCCCTGCTGCTGGAACGGCTCTGGCAGGCGTTGCCCCCGGAGCTGGAACCCCGACGGCTGATCCTCACGGCCCCCGTGGAGACCTATCAGGGCTACCGCCAGTGGCTGCAGGACCTGAGTGGCCGACTGCCGGTGCCGGAGGTGGCGCTGGTGGATGAACCCACCGCGGCCGCCATCGGCGCGGGTCTGCCGCCGGGGGCGCGGGTGCTGGTGGTGGATCTGGGCGGCGGCACCATCGACCTGTCGCTGGTGGCGCTGGAAGGCGGCGAGGGCCGGGCCGCGCCGATCGCCCAGCTGCTGCGCTTCGCCGGCCGCGACCTGGGCCGCAGCGGCCAGGCCCTGCGCAGCGCCAGGGTGATCGGCAAGGCGGGCCTGCCCCTGGGCGGCCGCGACATCGACCGCTGGATCCTGGCGGAACTGCTGCCCGGCGAAGAGGAAGCCAGCCAGCCCCAGCCCGGGCTGCTGCAGCTGGCCGAAGAGCTCAAATGTGAACTCAGCGGGCAGGAGGAAGCCCTTCGCCTGTGGCTGCCGCCCCACGGTCCCGCCCGGGAGCTGCGGCTCAGCCGTGCCCGACTGGAGGCTCTGCTGCGCCGGCACGGGCTGCTGGAGGCCCTTGATGGCCTGCTGGCCACCGTGGCGGCCGCAGCCCGGCGGGAGGGCCTCGATCTCTCGAGGGTCGACGCCGTGCTGCCCGTGGGGGGTGGCAGCCGCATCCCCCTGATCCGCCGCTGGCTGGCGGAACGCTGCGCCGGGGTGCCCCTGCGCGGCGAACGGCCCGTGGAGGCCGTGGCCCTGGGGGCCCTGGCCCTCACGCCGGGCGTGCGCCTGCGGGATGTGCTGGTGCGGGGGGTGTCATTGCGCTGCTGGGACCGCCGCAGCGGCGCCCACCACTGGCATCCGCTGTTCGTGGCGGGCCAGAGCTGGCCCACCGACCAACCGCTGGAGCTGGTGCTGGCCTGCAGCCACGACGGCCAGCAGCAGCTGGAGCTGGTGCTGGGCGAGCCGCTGGCGGAGGAACGGGCCGAGGTGGTCTTCGATGGGGGCCTGCCCAGGCTGCTGCGGCGACCGGCCGGCGAGAAGGCGGTGGATCCCTGGCCCGGGCCGGCGCCCCAGCTGCCCCTGGATCCACCCGGTCAGACCGGTGCCGACCGGCTGCGGCTGCGGTTCGCCATCAACGGCGATGGCCAGCTGCTGCTCCAGGGCAACGACCTGGTGAGCGGCGAGCCACTGGCCCCCCTGACCCTGGGCCGGGTGCGCTGAGGTGGCCGGCGTGACAGCATCGCAGCAGACTGTCAACCACCGCACCGCCGTGGCTCTGCGACGCCACCGCCTGCCGCGTTTCTGGCTTGCCCTCACCCTGGGGTCCGTGGCCGTTGCCCTGGGGGCCGTGCACTGGTGGGAGCAGCAGCTGCCCCGCCGCCTGCAGGAGGCGGCCGCCAGCGGTCGGCTCGAAGACTGCATCCGCTACGGCGAGCAGCTGGCCGCCCTGCGCTGGCTGCCGGGGTCGTCGCCGCTGGACCAGAACCACTGCCGGCGGCGGCGGGCCCGGCAGCTGTGGCAGGCCTCCCGCTGGCAGGACGCCCTGACACTGCAACGGCAGCTGCTGGCCGCTGGGCCGGCCGGCCCAGCGGATCGCCGCCAGCTGGAGGAATGGGAAGACGAACTGCGGCGGCGGGCGCTGGAGCGGTATCAGCAGGGCGACCTGGCGGCGGCCCAGGCCCTGCTGCGGCCCATCGGCCAGCACCGCCGTGGCGATGGCTCACGGCTTGGCGACGAGCTGGAGGAAGCCTGGAACCGCAACGGGCTCCAGCTGGAGCGCGCCCGGCGGCTGGTGGGCCAGAAGCGCTGGTGGGAAGCCCTCGATGCCCTCAACCGCATCGACCACCCCGTGTGGCTGGACCGCAGCGCCGGCCTGCGCCAGCAGGTGACCACGGCGATCGCGGCACCCGCACCCGGCCGGCGACAGCACAACAGCCACGGCAGCCTGCCGCACACGGTGCCGGCCGCCGAACTCGACAACGCGGTGCGCCAGCGGATCGCAGCCGGCGAGAACGAATGGGAGGCCTACCAGGCGGCCTGCCGGCAGCTGGGGGGCAAGGTGGTGGAGGCGGGTCCGGAAAGCGCCTGCCAGCGCTGATCCCCAGCTCGCCGGGGCGCGTGACAGGATGACGCGAAGCTTGTGACAGGGAGCGATGCAGCCGGGCGACCAGGTGATCGTGAACGAGAGCGTGGTGGTGTTTCACCATCCCCAGCACCGGGGCCAGGCCTTCGACCTCAAGGGTCAGCAGGGTGAGGTGGTGACCGTGCTCCACGACTGGAAGGGGCGGCCCATCAGCCCGAACCTGCCGGTGGTGGTGGCCTTCGGCAAGTTCCGGGCCCATTTCCGCAGCGACGAACTGGCACCGGTCCCGGCCTGATCCCGGTCACGGCCGGATCAGATCAACGCCGTCGTGACCATCCACCGAGGCGAGGCTCACCTGGATCAGCTCCTGGCGACTGGTGGGCACCACCCGACCGCAGAAGTCGGGCTGGATCGGCAGCTCCCGGTGGCCCCGGTCGACCATCACCAGCAGGCGCACATGGCGGGGGCGGCCCCAGTCCTGCAGGGCCTGCAGCGCCGCCCGCACGGTGCGCCCCGTGAAGATCACGTCGTCCACCAACAGCACCTCGGCGCCGTCCACCGCCACGGGCAGGTCGGTGCCGGCCACCATGCGGGTGCCCACCCGTTCCAGATCGTCGCGGTGGAATGTGGGATCCAGCCGACCGTGGGTGAGGGGGTGACCGGCCAGGCGCTCAAGGCGTTCAGCCAGCACCCTCGCCAGCTCCACCCCCCGGGTGGGAATGCCGAGCAGCAGCAGCCGCCGGCTGTCGTCAACCTGTTCCAGGGCCTGGCTGGCCAGGCGGTCGAGGGTGCGGGCCATTTCCCGGGCCGAGAGCACCTGCAGTCGCCGGCCGGGATCGGCTGCGGTACCGGCTGGGAGCCGGCCCGGCAGATCCTCGGATGCGGCAGACACGGCAGACACGCTGGTCTCCCCGGCCTGGTGGGACCGGCCTGTTGGGTGGTGATCCTAGGCCCGCGGCACCCCGTGTGCCCAAAGGCTGACCTGCTCCGCCCGCCCCGGAGCCCCTCCACCCTTCGGATGTAGGTTGGCGACAAAGGTCGTTCCTACGACATCGGGCGCCACGGGTGACAGCAGCTTCCTCCTCCCGGCAATCCACGGCCCTCGGCGGCAACGGTCAACCCGGTGTCTTCACCAGCTCACGGGCGGTCGCCCCGGTGGTGCTGGCCATCCTTGACGGCTGGGGCCACCGGGAGGCATCCACTGACAATGCCATCAGCCGGGCCGACACACCGGTGATGGATGCCCTCTGGCATGCCTACCCCCACACCCTGATCGAAGCCAGCGGCGGCGCCGTGGGCCTGCCCGACGACCAGATGGGCAATTCCGAGGTGGGCCACCTCACGATCGGCTCCGGTCGGATCATCCGCCAGGAGCTGGTGCGCATCGGCCAGGCCGTGCGCGATGGCAACCTGGCGGGCAACCCGGCGCTCGAGGGACTGGCCGAGCGGCTGCAGCAGAGCGGCGGCTGTCTGCACCTGCTCGGCCTCTGCTCCGATGGGGGCGTGCACAGCCACATCGACCACCTGGGGGGGCTGCTCCAGTGGGCGGCGGCCCGGGGGCTGCAGCGGGTTGCGATCCACGTGATCACCGATGGCCGCGACACGGCGCCCAACAGCGCCCAGAGCGTTCTCGACACGATCAGCCAGCAGATCGCCGCTGCGGGCGTGGGCCGGATCGCCAGCATCTGCGGCCGCTACTGGGCCATGGACCGCGACAACCGCTGGGAGCGCACCGAAAAGGCCTACCGGCTGCTGTGCGAACCGGGCAGCGGCAGCGACCTCACCGCCACTGCCGTGCTGGCCGAGTCCTACGCGGCCGGCATCACCGATGAATTCCTCGAACCGGTGAGGCTCGGCGACGCCGGTGCCATCGAGGCCGGCGATGGCCTGATCTGTTTCAACTTCCGGCCTGACCGGGTGCGTCAGCTGATGCGCGCCCTGGTGCTGCCGGACTTCGACTGCTTCGAGCGGACCTGGATCCACCCCCTCTCAGTGGTCACCTTCACCCAATACGAAAAGGGCCTGCCGGTGGAGGTGGCCTTCCCCCCCGAATCCCTCGACGGCCTGCTGGGACAGGTGGTCGCCGAGCATGGGCTGCGCCAGTTCCGCACCGCTGAAACCGAGAAATACCCGCACGTCACCTACTTCATGAACGGGGGCATCGAGCAGGCCTTTCCCGGTGAAGATCGCCATCTGGTGCCGTCACCCCGGGTGTCCACCTACGACCAGGCACCGGCCATGTCGGCCGAGAAGCTCACCGACAACTGCATCGCCGCCATCAACAAGGGCATCTACTCCCTGGTGGTGATCAATTACGCCAACCCCGACATGGTGGGCCACACCGGCCAGATGGAAGCCACCCTGGCGGCGATCCACACGGTGGACCACTGCGTGGGTCGGCTGATGGAAGCCACCAACCGCATGGGCGGCACTCTGCTGATCACGGCCGACCACGGCAACGCCGAAGTGATGAAGGGCAGTGATGGCCGCCCCTGGACCGCCCACACCACCAACCCGGTGCCGGTGATTCTGGTGGAGGGCGAGCAGCGCAAGCTGCCGGGCCATGGCACCAACGTGCAGCTGCGCGCCGAGGGAGGCCTGGCGGACATCGCCCCGACCCTGCTGGAGATCCTCGGCCTGCCCAAACCCGCCCGCATGACGGGGCTGTCGCTGATCGCGCCGGCCGCCGCCCCCAGCGGTGGCAGCCGCATCGGTCAGACCCTGCGGGCCTGATTCCATTTCCCAATTCTTCGCCGGCCGCACCCCATGCTTGTCTCGATCGTGTCCTGGATCTGGATGCTCAGCGGCGTGCTGCTGATCGTGAGTGTGCTGCTGCACAGCCCCAAGGGCGATGGCATGGGGGGTCTGGCCGCCAGCGGCGGGTCGATGTTTTCCAGTGCCCGCAGCGCTGAAACCGCTCTCAACCGTGTCAGCTGGACCCTGCTGGCCCTGTTCCTTGGCCTGGCGGTGCTGCTGAGCGCCGGCTGGCTGCGATGACAATGGGCCGACGGCAGTGGATCAGCGGGCTGGGGGCTTCCCTCGCCTCGCTGCTGGCCGGCGGTCGCCCGGCGGACGCCGCCGGCAAGGCCAGCGATCCTGCCTGGGTGCTCACCCCGGCCCAGTGGCGCCAGCGCCTCAGCCCTGCCGCCTTTCACGTGCTGCGGGAAGAGGGCACGGAGCGGCCCTTCAGCAGCCCCCTCAACGGCGAGAAGCGCAAGGGCACCTACCTCTGCGCCGGCTGTCGCCTGCCGCTGTTCAGCTCGGCGGCCAAGTACGAAAGCGGCACCGGCTGGCCCAGTTTCTTCCAGCCGCTGGCCGGGGCCCTGGGCACCAGCACCGATTTCAGGCTGCTCGTACCCCGCACCGAGTACCACTGCCGCCGCTGCGGCGGCCACCAGGGCCACGTGTTCAACGATGGGCCCAGGCCCACTGGCAAGCGCTACTGCAACAACGGCGTGGCCCTGATCTTCAGACCGGGCTGACGATCAGGCTGGGTTGACGATCTGGCCGATCCGCGCAATCCACCGGTCCGACCGCAACACCCGCAAGCAGGCGCCGCCATTCCGCACCCGGAACCCCGGGACGCAATCTCAGAAGTCGCCGACTGGTCCAGCACTGATAGCGTTCGGTTCACTCAGCCGGAGAGCCGAGATGCGGAACGAAACTGTCTTTCGTGCTCCCCGGCGGATCACGATCACCATTCCGTACAGCACGTACCAGTCCCTGGTGGAGCGCAGCGGCGAGGAAGGGCGATCCCTCAGCAATCTGGCCGCCTACCTGCTGGAGAACCATCTGCAGGCCCGCAGCGGCAACGGTGCCAACCATGAAAAAAGCGCAGGAGCAATGCTCCTGCGCTGATCGGATTGACCGTCGTCTGAACGATCAGTAGTCGAAGTCGCCACCCATGCCGCCACCGGCGGCGGGAGCGGCTTCCTTCTTCTCGGGCAGATCGGCCACGATGCACTCGGTGGTGAGCACCATGCCGGCGATCGAGGCGGCGTTCTGCAGACCGGAGCGGGTCACCTTGGCGGGATCCACGATGCCGGCGGCCAGCATGTCCACGTACTCGCCGGTGGCGGCGTTGTAGCCCTCGTTGAAGGGCTTGTTCTTGACGTGCTCGGCCACAACGGCGCCGTTGGCACCGGCGTTCTCAGCGATGCGCTTCAGGGGAGCGGTGAGGGCGGCGGCCACGATGTGGGCACCGATCAGCTCCTCGCCGGACAGGTTGGCGGCGGCCCACTCCTCAAGGGCGGGGGCCAGGTGGGCCAGGGTGGTGCCGCCACCAGGAACAATGCCCTCCTCAACGGCCGCCTTGGTGGCGTTGATGGCATCCTCCAGGCGCAGCTTCTTGTCCTTCATCTCGGTCTCGGTGGCGGCGCCCACCTTGACCACGGCCACACCGCCGCTCAGCTTGGCCAGACGCTCCTGCAGCTTCTCCTTGTCGTAGGAGGAGTCGGTTTCGTCCATCTGCTTGCGGATCTGCTCGCAGCGGGCCTTCACAGCCACCTCGTTGCCTTCGGCCACGACGGTGGTGGTGTCCTTGTTGATGGTGATGCGGCGGGCGGTGCCCAGCATCTCCAGCTTGGCGTTCTCCAGCTTAAGGCCGGCATCCTCGGTGATCAGCTGGCCGTTGGTCAGAACGGCGATGTCCTCGAGCATGGCCTTGCGGCGATCCCCGAAGCCGGGGGCCTTGACGGCGGCCACGTTGAGCACGCCCCGCAGACGGTTCACCACCAGGGTGGCGAGGGCTTCCTTCTCGATGTCCTCGGCGATGATCAGCAGGGGCTTGCCGGTGCGGGCGATCTGCTCGAGCACGGGCACCAGGTCCTGCACCAGGCCGATCTTCTTGTCGGTCAGCAGGATGTAGGGATCATCGAGCACCGCCTCCATCCGCTCGGTGTCGGTGGCGAAGTAGGGGGAGATGTAGCCCTTGTCGAAGCGCATGCCCTCGGTGACCTCCAGCTCGGTGGTCATCGACTTGCCCTCCTCGAGGGAGATCACGCCCTCCTTGCCCACCGTGTCCATCGCGTCGGCGATCATGCGGCCCACCTCTTCGTCGTTGCCGGCGGAGATGGTGCCCACCTGGGCGATGGCGTTGCTGTCGCTGATCGGCTTGGCATGCTCCTCGATCTTCTTGACGAGGAAATCAGAAGCCTTGTCGATCCCCTTCTTGAGGGTGATGGCGTTGGCACCGGCGGCCACGTTGCGCAGGCCGGCCTTGACCATGGCGTGGGCCAGCACGGTGGCGGTGGTGGTGCCATCACCAGCGGCATCGTTGGTCTTGGAAGCGGCCTGACGGATCAGGGCCACACCGGTGTTCTCGATGTGGTCCTCCAGTTCGATCTCCTTGGCGATCGTCACGCCGTCGTTGATGATCTGGGGAGCGCCGAACTTCTTCTCAAGAACCACGTTGCGGCCCTTAGGGCCGAGGGTGACGGCCACCGACTCGGCGAGAATGTCGATGCCTTTTTCGAGGGCGCGGCGGGCCTGCTCGTTGTAAATGATGCGTTTGGCCATGGGTGGCTACCGAAGATGTTGATCAGGGAATGGAGCGTGGAATCCGGGCGTCAGACGGTCAGTTGACGACAGCCAGGATGTCCTTCTCAGAGAGGAGCACATACTCATCGGAACCGAGCTTGATGTCGGTACCGGCGTATTTGCTGTAGAGCACCTTGTCGCCGATGCTGACCTCAGGAGCCTGGCGGGAGCCGTCGTCGTTGCGCTTGCCGGGACCGACCTGCACGACCTCACCCACCTGGGGCTTCTCCTTGGCGGTGTCGGGCAGAAGGATGCCGCCGGCAGTCTTTTCCTCCGATTCGGACACTTTGATGAAAATGCGATCTCCGAGGGGCTTGACCGTGGAGACGCTGAGAGAAACAGCAGCCATGGGTTGACGCGGGATAGACGCGAAAGCAAGGGTGCGGCGGGGTGCCGCGGGGCGAGGGGGGAGCCTGTTGGCACTCGCGGCCCTCGACTGCCAACCTATGCGCCAGCCGGGGGCCAGGGCCAGCGGCGCACCGGTGCGGGTGACCGAACCCACCCCACCGGGGTCCGCGGAGCCAGCCATCGGCGCGGTGGTAAGGTTGCGCCGCTTCAGGCGGGCGGGATGCTCGCCGACGAATCCTCCGGAATCGCCCTCTCCTTACTTATGGCAGCTGCTGCTCCCGCCGCCTCAGGCACCAAAGGCATCGTCAGGCAGGTGATCGGCCCGGTGCTTGACGTGGAATTTCCCGCCGGCCAACTCCCCCGCATCTACAACGCCCTGCGCGTGCAGGGCACCAACGCCGCCGGCCAGAAGGTGGCTCTCACCGCCGAGGTGCAGCAACTTCTGGGCGACCACCGCGTGCGCGCCGTGGCCATGAGCAGCACCGATGGTCTGGTGCGTGGCATGGATGCCATCGACACCGGCGCCCCCATCTCGGTGCCCGTGGGTGAGGCCACCCTCGGCCGCATCTTCAACGTGCTGGGTGAACCCGTTGACGAGCAGGGTCCCGTCAACACCACCATCACCGCCCCGATCCACCGGGAAGCGCCCCGCCTCACCGAACTGGAGACCAAACCCAAGGTCTTCGAAACCGGCATCAAAGTGATCGACCTGCTGGCTCCCTACCGCCAGGGCGGCAAGGTGGGCCTGTTCGGCGGCGCCGGCGTGGGCAAGACCGTGCTCATCCAGGAGCTGATCAACAACATCGCCAAGGAACACGGCGGCGTCTCGGTGTTCGGCGGCGTGGGCGAGCGCACCCGCGAGGGCAACGACCTCTACGAGGAATTCAAGGAGTCGGGGGTGATCAACGCCAGCGACCTCTCCAAGTCCAAGGTGGCCCTCTGCTACGGCCAGATGAATGAGCCCCCCGGCGCCCGCATGCGCGTGGGTCTGTCGGCGCTCACCATGGCCGAGCACTTCCGCGACGTGAACAAGCAGGACGTGCTGCTGTTCATCGACAACATCTTCCGGTTCGTGCAGGCGGGCTCCGAAGTGAGCGCCCTGCTGGGTCGCATGCCTTCGGCCGTGGGCTACCAGCCCACCCTCGGCACCGACGTGGGTGAACTGCAGGAACGGATCACCTCCACCCTGGAAGGATCGATCACCTCAATCCAGGCGGTCTATGTGCCGGCCGACGACCTTACCGACCCCGCTCCGGCCACCACCTTCGCCCACCTCGACGCCACCACGGTGCTGAGCCGGGGCCTGGCCTCCAAGGGCATCTATCCGGCCGTGGATCCCCTGGATTCCACCAGCACCATGCTGCAGCCCTCCGTGGTGGGCGACGAGCACTACCGCACCGCCCGCGCCGTGCAGGCCACCCTGCAGCGCTACAAGGAACTGCAGGACATCATCGCCATCCTGGGCCTCGATGAACTGTCGGAAGACGACCGGCGCACCGTGGACCGTGCCCGCAAGATCGAGAAGTTCCTCTCGCAGCCGTTCTTCGTGGCCGAAGTGTTCACCGGCCAGAAGGGCGAGTACGTGAAGCTGGACGACACCATCAAAGGCTTCAACATGATCCTGGCCGGTGAGCTCGACGATCTGCCTGAAGCCGCCTTCTACCTGGTGGGCAACATCGACCAGGTGAAGGCCAAGGCCCAGAAGATCCTCTCCGAAGCCAAGGGCTGACCCAGGGAGACCCCTCTGAGATGACCCTTACCCTGCGTGTACTCGCTCCCGACAAGAGCGTCTTCGACGGCCCGGCCGACGAAGTGATCCTGCCCAGCACCACCGGTCAGCTGGGCATCCTCACCGGCCACGTGTCGATGCTCACCGCCCTCGACAGCGGTGTGCTGCGGCTTCGGGCCGGAGGCAACTGGCAATCGATCGCCCTGATGGGTGGTTTCGCCGAGGTCGTGGCCAACGAGGTCACGGTGCTCGTGAACGCCGCTGAACTGGGCAGCACGATCGATGGTGCCAGCGCCGAACAGGAGCTGGAGCGGGCCCAGCAGGCCGCCGCCGGTTTCGAAGGCCAGCCCAGCAGCCCGGAGAAGCTCAAGGCCGAGCAAGCCCTGGCCCGCGCCCGCGCGAGGTTGGCCGCCAGCCGCGGCAGCTGAGCCAGCCCATCCCTGACCCTGTCCATCGCGCCAGTCGACTCCGGTCGGCTGGCGCGTTCTGCTGAAGGCCCATGGCCCTGCGCCTGTTTCTCGATTCCGCCGACCGCGATGACTGGCAGACGTGGCTGCCCACCGGTCTGTTCCACGGGGTGACCACCAACCCAAGCCTGCTGCGACGGGCTGGGGTGAGCTGTGATTGGCCATCGCTGGCGGAGCTGTGCGCCCAGGCACTGGCGGCAGGCTGCCGGGAGCTGCACCTGCAGACCTGGGGCTCACGGGCGGCGGTGCTGGTGGAGCGGGGCCAGGCCCTGGAGGCCCTGGCGCCAGGGCAGGTGGTGGTCAAGGTGCCTGTGACCCAGGAGGGTGCCGTGGCGGCCCGGGCCCTGATCACGGCCGGCATTCCGGTCACGTTCACGGCCTGCTACGAGGTGCAGCAGGTGCTGGTGGCGGCGGCCCTCGGCGCCGGCTACATCGCCCCCTATCTGGGACGCATCAGCGATCTGGGCCGCAACGGCCGGGCGGAGATCATCGCCATGCAGCAGGCCCTGCAGGGGTTGGGTTCCTCCACCCGGCTGCTGGTGGCCAGCGTGCGCGAACCGATGGAACTGGCGGCGCTGGCCGCCGCAGGGCTCAACACCTTCACGATCTCGGCGGCCGTGGCCGGGGGGCTGTTCAGCAGTGCCGCCACCGCCGCTGCGGCCGAGGCATTCGAGCAGGATGCAGCCGCCAGCCTGGCAGAAGCCAGCGTGCCTGCATCCACAGAAATGGCCTGTCCGTGAGGGGCCAGACCGCGGGCAAGCCCCCCAGGGGGGCTCCGGTGATGACCGCGCCGATCAGGCGGTCCCGCAGAAGGTGACGTCGGGGAAGCGCAGCTTGGCCTCATCCAGGCTCTTGCCCTTGCCGTCTTCCTGCCAGTAGTTGATCACCTCGGTGGCCTTGTTGAGGATCTCGACCCGCTCGTTGTCGGTGATCCAGCTCTTGGCCTCCAGCTCGGTCTTGAGGGTTTCCCAGGCATCTTCCCGCGGCCAGAAGAAGTAGGCCGTGAGGGGGCTGGGGCCACCACCCACGATCTGATCCACGGCCAGGGCCACGTTGTCGGGCAGCCAGAGGATCTTGAGCAGAAAGCGGCCCTCATCGGCCTTGGGGGTGTAGCCGGAGGGCACCCCGTCTTCGTCGATGGTGGCCGTGGCCAGGGCGGCCGTGCCACCGCGCAGCACGGGCCGGCCCATGGTGGGTTCGGTGCTGGCGGCCACCTCAGCGGTGGCGGCGACCTCAGCGGTGGCAGCGACCTCAGCAGCCGCGAGCTCCTCGATTGGGCTGTCCGTGGCGCTGTTGGCGGCTGTCATGGATGGGGCGCTCAAGTCAACGGATCAAACGACTAACCTACCAGCAGGCGATCCACCCCCCTGGCGATTCCGCTGCGAGCCGTGCTGCTGTTCGACATCGACGGGGTGATCCGCGATGTATCCGCCAGCTACCGACGCGCCATCGTTGAGACGGTGCATCACTACAGCGGCTGGCGCCCGGAAGCCACGGCCATCGATGGTCTCAAGGGCGAGGGCCGCTGGAACAACGACTGGGAGGCCAGCCAGGAGCTGCTGCGCCGCCACCGCCACGAGTGCGGCGACAGCACCCCCCTGCCCCGCTTCGAGGAGCTGGTGGCGGTGTTCAGCGGCCATTACTTCGGCGGCGATCCCGAGGGCGATCCCGCCGCCTGGCGCGGCTTCATCGGCAACGAACCGCTGCAGGTGGATTGGGCATTCTTCGGGGCCCTGGCGGCAGTGGGCATCGCCTGGGGTTTCGTGAGCGGCGCCGAACCGCCATCGGCCCGCTACGTGCTGGAGCAGCGGCTGGGGCTGGTGGATCCCCCCCTGATCGCCATGGGCGACGCGCCCGACAAACCCGATCCCAGCGGCCTGCTGCAGCTGGCCGACCGGCTGCTGCGCAGTGGCGGTGGCCCGGGCCTGGGCAGCGGCGCACCGACCGTGGCCTATCTGGGCGACACCGTGGCCGATGTGCAGACGGTGCTGCAGGCCCGCCTGCGAGAGCCGCAGCAGAGGTTTGTGAGCCTGGCGGTGGCCCCTCCCCACCTGCACGGTCCCGGGCTGCTGGAGGCACGCCGACGTTACGAGCAGAACCTGGTCGAGGCCGGTGCCGACCGGATCCTGGCGAGCACCGAGGCCTTGCTTGGTCTGGCGGCGGAACTGTGAGCCCTGGCCTACTCCAGCCTGAGGGTATCGAGCGTGTTCTGGCGGCGCTGCTGGTCCTTGGCGGCAAAGGCCGCCATGCAGTCGCCCTTGGGCACCAGCAGGCAGCTCACGTAGTTCGATGCCTCGATCATGGCGGCCCGCATCGCCTTGGCAGGCGGCGTTCGGTTGCCCTTGGTGGAGTTGTTGGAAAAGCTGAGGGTGCCGGCGGCCGCCGTGGCCGCGTAGCCGGCGCTGTTCATCGGCACCAGGGCGCCGACGATGGCCGCCGCCGGCAGCAGGCTGCCGCCGCTGCGCTTCTGCTCCAGGGTGTTGGCTGCCCGGCCCTCCACCGTGCGGGAGCCCACGATCTCGCCGGTGGTGCTGTCCACCACGCGGATGTCGATGGCCACGTAATCCTGGGTCACCGTGTTCTGCTTGGCACCGCCGAAGCCCAGAAAACTCATGCCGCTCCCCTTGCTGTCCACATTGGTGGTGGTGTCGTAGGAGGTGAGCGTGCCCAGCACGATGTAGCGGGCGCCGGTCATGCCGCCCCTGCGGGCGGCGGTGGGGCTGTCACGCCGCACGATGCCGAGATCGGCGAGTTCCTGCTCACTCAGCACCTTGCCGATGCTCTGCCGCTCCACCACGGTGATGTCACCCGTTGCCGCCAGCTCATTGGCCAGCGCATGGGCCAGATCCTGGGCCACCGGACCCTGCCACCACCAGTTGCCCGTGACCGTGTTCTTGAATTCCGGCACCGAAATGGTGGGCCGCCCCATGCCGGGCGCGTAGTACCCCTGCTGGGCCCGCAGGGCCGCCGGCGCGGCCAACTGAATGGCAGTAGCAATGGTTACAACACAAGCCGCAATGCGTGATGCGCCAGGCCGCGAGAGTTCAGGCATCAGCTTGAACTGGAGTCCAGTGATCATTGGCCTCAGAACGTAGCACTGGTGCCGCACTCAGCTGCGCTTCGCAGCCGATGCCGACCGGTGATCAGCGCTCCATCGCCGCCACCGCCTTCAGCGCCGCCGCCGTGAGCACCTCATGGCCGTGGTCGGTCACCGCCACGTCGTCTTCAATGCGAATGCCGATGCCCTTCCAGCGGTCGTCGATCGCCGGCTGCCCCTCCGGCACCGACAGCCGGTCACTCACATACAGGCCCGGCTCCACGGTGAGCACCATGCCCGGCTGCAGGGGCACCGGATGCTCCCCCAGCCGGTAGGCGCCCACATCGTGCACATCAAGCCCCAGCCAGTGGCCGGTGCGGTGCATGTAGAGGTGCCGATACGCCCCCTGCTCGATCAGGCCGTCCACCTCACCCACCAGCAGTCCCAGCTCCACCAGGCCCTCCACCAGCACCCGCACCGCCGTGGCATGCACGCCCTCGGCCGTCTCACCCGGCCGCACCGCCGCCACCGCCGCCTCCTGGGCCGCCAGCACCAGCCCATAGAGCTCCCGCTGCTCAGGGCTGAAACGGCCGTTCACCGGAAAGGTGCGGGTGATGTCGCCGTTGTAGTAATCCGGCAGCATGCAACCGGCATCGATCAACAGCAGGTCGCCATCCAGCAGCGGCGCGTCGTTGGCGGTGTAATGGAGCACACAGGCATTGTCGCCACCGGCCACGATCGAGCCGTAGGCCGGTCCCCGTGCCCCCTGCTCGAGAAAGTGCTGTTCGATCACCGCCTGCACCTGCCGCTCCGTGAGCCCGGGCCGGGCCACCCGCCGGGCCAGCTCATGGGCCTCCGCCGAGATCCGGGCCGCCTCCCGCAACCGCTCCAGCTCCTCCGGGCCCTTGCGGCGGCGCAGGTCGTGCAGCAGCGGGCAGGGGGCCCCCAGCCCCAGGGCCGCCTGGCCGCTGCGGGGGGCCCGGTCCAGCTGACCGGCCCAGGCGCCCAGCACCAGCGGTTCCACCTGCGGATGGCGCCCCACCCGAAAGGCGATGCCCTCCGCCCCCTCCAGGTACCCGGCCAGCCGCTGCGCCAGTTCAGCGATCGGGTGGGCCACATCGGCACCGAAGCGCTCCACCGCCCCTTCGCAACCCCAGCGGAAGCCGTTCCACACCTCCGCGGCCGGATCCCTGGGCGCCACGAACAGCACAAAACGGGCATCGTCGCGGTGGGGCAGAAACAGGGCCACCGCCCCCGGCTCATCGAAACCGGTGAGATACCAGAAGTCACTGTTCTGTCGAAAGGCGTGCTCCACATCGGCGTGGTGGGTCACCAGCGGTGCCGCCGGGATCACCGCCGCCGCCCCGCCCAGACCCTCCAGAAACCGCTGCCGGCGCTGCGCAACCAGCTGGGCATCGAACACAGGGGCCATGGCGGATGGGGGCAGTCGGACGGTGCTGGCGGCAGGGGGGAGAATGGCGAATCCGCCCACGCCCCCGCGCCGCTGATCATGCCGCGCCCCCAGCCATGACGGCCCCGCAGCCGGCCCCACCCCCGGCCCCGCAGCTGGCTCCACCGCCCACTCCGGAGCGCTGCCGGCTGCTGCTGGAGCGCTGGCGCGGCGAGCTGGTGCTAACCGGCCGCGAACGCGACGGGCTGGCGGGCGAGCTGGCGGCCCTCGACAGCCAGCTCGCCCGCCTGGCCGGCGGTTGCCTGCGGGTGGCGGTGTTCGGCCGGGTGGGGGTGGGCAAGTCAAGCCTGCTCAATGCCCTGCTGGGTCAGCCCCATTTCGCCACCGATGTGGCCCACGGCTGCACCCGCCGCCAGGAGCGCCAGCGCTGGCCGGTGGCGGTCAGCGGCCTCCAGGGGGTGGAGCTGGTGGACACCCCCGGCATCGATGAAATCGCCGCCGCCGGGCGGGCCCGGCTGGCCACCCGCGTGGCCCTGGCCGCCGACCTGGTGTTGCTGGTGATCGACGGCGACCTGAGCCGGACCGAGCTGGAGGCGATCGACCCCCTGCTGGCCAGCGGCAGGCCCCTGCTGCTGGTGCTCAACCGCAGCGATGCCTGGCCGGCCGCTGAGCTGCCGGCCCTGGTGGCCAGCATCCGCCGCCGGCTGCCGGCCCCCCTGCGGGGCCTGCGGCCGATCGCCGTGGCCGCCGCCCCCCGCCAGGCCCGGCTGCGGTCCGACGGCCGGGTGCGCAGCGAGACCCTGCCCCCCCAGGTGGAGCCCCTGCGCCGGGAACTGCTGGCCCTGCTGGAGCAGCACGGCCCCCTGCTGCTGGCCCTCAATGCCCTGCGCAGCGCCGACCGCTTCAGCCAGGCGTTGCACCGCCAGCGGCTGCGCCTGGGGCGGCGGCGGGCCCAGGGGCTGATCGGCCGCTTCGCCGCCCTCAAGGCCGCCGGCGTGGCACTCAACCCCCTGCTCGCCCTCGACCTGGCCGGCGGCATGGCCTGCGACAGCGCCCTGGTGATCCAGCTCTGCGACCTCTATGGCCTGCCCCTGAGCGGCAGCGGCGCCCGCCAGCTGCTCGGCCGCCTCGGCGGCCACAACGCCCTGCTGGGGGGCGCCCAGCTGGGGGTCCAGGCCCTGCTGGCGGGCCTGCGCCAGGTGCTGCTGGTGCTGGCGCCCGTGAGCGGCGGCCTCAGCCTGGCGCCGGCCGCACCGGTGGCGGTGGCCCAGGCGGCCCTGGCGGTGCACACCACCCGCCGCACCGGCCGCCTGGCGGCCGCCGAGCTGCTGCGCGGCGCCACCGCCGCCGGCCGGCCTGGGGCCCTGCTGCAGCGCCTGGCCGAGCAGGACCCCGACAGCCGCGACTGGCTCGGCCGGTGGCCCGGCCGCCCCGACAGCCTGCACCTGCCGGCCCTGCTGCCGTGAACGGGGCGATCGCCCTGTTCGGCACCAGCGCCGATCCACCCACCCTCGGCCACCGCGCCCTGCTCAAGGGTCTGCTGCGCCACTACCCAGCCGTGGCCACCTGGGCCAGCGACAACCCCCTCAAGCACCATGTCGCCCCGCTGGCACTGCGCACGGCGCTGCTGGGGGCTGTGGTGGAGGCCATCGCCGATCCACGCCTGAGCCTGCGCCAGGAGCTCAGCAGCCCCTGGGCGATCGACACCCTGCAGCGGGCCCGGCAACTCTGGCCCGATCGCACGCCGGTGCTGGTGATCGGCAGTGACCTGGCCGGGGCCATCCAGCACTGGCGGCAGGCCGAGGCCCTGCTGCGGGGCTGCCGGCTGGCGTTGGTGCCCCGCCAGGGCTGGCCCGTGCAGGCCGGCGATCTGGAGCGGCTCCAGGCGGCCGGTGCCCAGGTGGAGCTGCTGCAGCTGGCGGTGCCCGCCACCGCCAGCTCAACCCTGCGCAGCGGTCGCGGCGGCAATGACCAGCAGCTGCCGGCCGAGCTCCGGCCCCTGCTGCTGCAGCACAATCCCTATGGCCTGCCCCTGCCCTGATGCGCCTCGCCCTCGCCCAGATCGATCCCCTGGTGGGGGACCTGGCCGGCAACGGCGAACGGCTGCTGGTGGCCGTGCGCCAGGCGCACCAGGCGGGCGCCGACCTGGTGGTGAGCCCGGAGCTGTCGCTGTGGGGCTACCCGCCCCGCGACCTGCTGCTGGCGGGCGAGCGCCTGCGGCGCCAGCAGCAGGTGCTCGACCAGCTGTGCAGCCGTCTGGACGGCGGACCGGCCCTGCTGGTGGGCATGGCCGAAGCGATCAACGATGGCCAGCTGCCCGCTCTCCACAACGCCGTGGCCCTGGTGGAGCCGGGCGGCTGGCGGGTGGTGGCGCGCAAGCGGCTGCTTCCCAGCTACGACGTCTTCGACGAACGGCGCTACTTCCGGGCCGCCGGCAGCCCCGCCGTGCTGGAGTTCAGCTGCCGGGGCCGCCCTTGGCGCCTGGGCCTCACCATCTGCGAAGACCTGTGGGTGGAGGAGGAGCTGATGGGACCCCGGCTGGCGGGCCACGACCCGGTGGCCGCCCTGTTTGAACACCGCATCGACCTGCTGCTCAACCTCTCCGCATCACCGTTCGGGCTCGAGAAGCTGGCCCTGCGGCACCAGCTGGCCGCCCGGGCCGCCCGGCGACTCGGCTGCCCGGTGATCTACGTGAACCAGGTCGGCGGCAACGACGAGCTGGTGTTCGACGGCGCCAGCTTCGTGGTGGATGGCCGCGGCGACTGCCGGCTGCAGCTGGCGGGCTGCCGCGAGCAGCTGGCGGTCTGGGATGCGGCGGCGGCCAGCGCGAGCGCACCCCAGACCGCGACCGCGGCGCCGGCGGTGGTGGCGCCGCCGGAGGCGGAAGAGCAGCTGCTGCGGGCCCTGGTGCTGGGCCTGGCCGACTACGGCCGCAAGTGCGGCTTCGGCACCGCCCTGCTGGGGCTCAGCGGCGGCATCGATTCGGCCCTGGTGGCCGTGCTGGCGGCGGCAGCCTTCGGGGCCGGGCGGGTGAGCGCCCTGTTGATGCCCTCCCCCTGGAGTTCGGAGGGATCCACAACCGATGCCACCGCCCTGGCCGAGCGCCTCGGCATCGCCAGCAGCACCGTGCCGATCGCACCGTTGATGGCCGCCTTCGACACGGCCCTCAGCCCCCCGCTCGGTGGCGCCCCCACCGGCCTGGCGGCCGAAAACCTGCAATCGCGCATCCGCGGCACCCTGCTGATGGCGCTGGCCAACCAGCAGGGTCATCTGCTGCTGGCAACCGGCAACAAATCGGAGCTGGCGGTGGGCTACTGCACCCTCTACGGCGACATGAACGGTGCCCTGGCGGTGATCGGTGATCTGTACAAGACCACCGTGACCCGGCTTTGCACGTGGATCGACAGCCCTGCAGCCGCCAGCTGCCGGGCCGATCTGGGCCTGTCCGCCGGGGGTGAGCTGATCGGCGCCGCCATCCGCAGCAAACCGCCCAGCGCCGAGCTGCGCCCCGGCCAGCGCGACAGCGATTCGCTGCCCCCCTACGGGGAGCTGGATGCAATCCTCAAGGCCTGCATCGAACACCAGGCCGATGCTGACGCCCTCCAGGCCGCCGGCGCCGAGGCCAGCCTGGTGCAGCAGGTGCTGGTGCTGCTCCAGCGGGCCGAATTCAAGCGGCGCCAGGCGCCACCGGTGCTCAAGGTCAGTCGCCGCTCCTTCGGCAGCGGCTGGCGCATGCCGATCGCCGCCGGCTGACGCAACATTGGGGAGCCCCTGCTTCTCGTCCCATGGCGGCATCCGGCTTCGCCGCACCGATGGCCAGCATCGGCGTGCCGGCTGAGATCAAACGCGATGAGCGGCGGGTAGCCCTCACCCCCGACGGGGTGCGCGACCTGGTCGCCCAGGGCATGGAGGTGCGCATCGAGGAGGGTGCCGGCCTGGGGGCCGGCCTGGGTGATGACGACTACCGGGCCGCCGGTGGCCGCCTGGTGAGCCGGGAGGAGGCCTGGGCCGCCCACCTGGTGGTGAAGGTGAAGGAACCCCAGCCGGAGGAATTCGGCTTCCTGCGCCCCGACCTGGTGCTGTTCACCTACCTGCACCTCGCCGCTTACCCGGAGGTGGGCCGGGCCCTGCTGGAGGCCGGCACCACGGCGGTGGCCTACGAAACCGTGCAGCTCGATGACGGCAGCCTGCCGCTGCTGGCACCGATGAGCGAGGTGGCGGGCCGCATCGCCACCCAGGTGGGGGCCCACCTGCTGGAAAAACCCCAGGGCGGTCGGGGGGTGCTGATCGGCGGCTGCACCGGTGTGCCGCCGGCGCGGGTGCTGGTGCTGGGAGCCGGCACGGTGGGTTGGCATGCGGCCCGCATCGCTGCCGCCATGGATGCGGAGGTGCTGCTGCTCGACAGGTCACCCGAACGGCTGCGACAGCTGGAGCCCCAGCGCCAGGGCCGGATGGTGAGCCTGGTGAGCAGCGAAGCCCTGATCCAGCGGCTGGTGCCCAGCACCGACCTGCTGATCGGCGCCGTGCTGGTGCCGGGCGGCCGGGCCCCGACCCTGGTGAGCGAGGCGCTGGTGCAGCAGATGCGGGCCGGTTCGGTGATCGTGGATGTGGCGATCGACCAGGGGGGCTGCATCGCCACCAGCTGCGAAACCACCCACAGCGATCCGGTGCGCACGATCCACGGTGTGCAGCACTACGCGGTGGGCAACATGCCCGGTGCCGTGCCCTTCACATCCACCGAGGCGCTGGTGAGTGTGACCCTCCCCTACATCAGGGTGATGGCGGGCCGGGGCCTGACCGAGGCGGTGACCGACCGCCCCGAGCTGCTGAGCGGCCTCAACACCGCCGATGGCGCCGTGTGCCACCCGGGCGTGGCCCGGGCCCTCGGCACCACACCCCGCCATCCGATGGCCTGCCTGCGCTGAGGTGGGCCGGCCAGGCCCCGGCCCTCAGGCCAGCGGCCCGATCGGCCGCCGCAGGGCCTCCGGACTGAGGCCCTCCCGCAGGGCCAGCACCAAGCCGGCGGCCTCGGCGTAGCTGGCCGCCTCCAGCACGTCGAGACCCAGGGCATCGCCGGTCACCGCCAGCAGCGACGGATTGCCGGTCACGGCGATCAGCGGCACCTGCCGGGCGGCGCAGGCCAGGGCCGCCTCACCGCCCAGGCAGCCGGCCGGCAGCACCACCGCGCCCAGCCGTTGGGGCAGCAGGCAGTCGCCATCGGCCTGGCCGATGGGCACCAGATCGGGCGCCCGGCTGAGGCCCACCAGCACGCAGGGCAGAAAGGTGTGGGCCAGTTCCTCGGCGGCGGCGCGCGGATCCAGGCCGGCCTCGGGTTCCAGGGGCGCCAGGGCCGGGGCATGGGCACAGGGAATGCCGAAGCGCCGCACCAGCAGATGGCTGATCACCGCTTCCGCCCCGGCCAGGGCGTCCACGCCAGCCCCGGCCCGATAGGCCGCCAGGGCCGCGCTGTCGGGATCGTCCGCAAAGCGGGCCACCACGGCGATGGCCGTGGCACCGGCTGCCACCAGCCGTTCGCCGGCCCGCAGCAGGGCATCGGGCCGCTCGATCGTGCCCCAGCTGCTGCCGCTGGGGCCCAGCGACAGATGCACCCCGAGGGGGGCATCGGTGCTGAGCACGGGGCCGATCGTCAGACCGAGGCTGGCCCGGCAGGCATCGGCCACCTGCCGGTGCCGCAGCCGCAACGGCTCCTCGATGGCCGCATCCAGCACCAGCCCCACCCGCCGGGCCGGCACGGGCCGCAGGGCCAGGTCGCCGGCGGCGAAGCGATCCAGGCTCCAGCCTTCCACGTACTGAATCCGCCGGTCACTCCAGTACAGGGCTGCGGCATTGAGGACGTTGGGATGGGTGATCAGGCAGCCGCTGGCGGCCGCCAGCAGCCGGGCCGCCGGCAGGCCGTCGCCGGCATAGCCGCCGATGGCACAACCCACACCGGTGGGCAGCAGCATGAGGGTGGGCAGCGGCGGAACCGCGCTCAACTGCCGGGCTCCCGGTCGGCCGAGGGCAGCACCGCCACACCCTCGAGCCAGAGTCCGCGGGCAGGATCCACCCGGGTCACCGCCCAGCGCAGCGGCTCAGCCCCAGCACCACCCTGCCGCAGCGCCTCGGCCTGAATCGCCCGCCGCAGGCGATCCAGCAGCGGCTCCGTTGGGGTGTCCGGCCCAGCAGGCGCGAGCCAGAAACCCAACGGCAGCAAGGGCGCCGGCTTCACTTCTGGTACTGGCCGAACTGGGCTTCATAGAGCGCGTCCTCCTGGCCAGCCAGCACATCCAGGTCACTGCGGGGGTAGGCCACGCACAGCAGGGTGTAGCCCTGACGCTGAAGCTCCTCCTTCACGCCCATGGCATCGGGCTGGTGCACCGTGCCCTGGCGCAGACGGGCGGCACAGGTGGTGCACACCCCGGCCGTGCAGGAACTGGGGAGCGCCACACCAGCCGCCTCGGCCGCCGCCAGCACGGTCTGATCACTGCGGCAGGCAAAACGGTGCTGCTGACCGCCAAGCTCAACGCTGATCTGGAAAGTCTGGAGTTCGGACACAGGGGACAACGGACAGGCCATCGGATCCCCATCTTCCCCGATCACCCTGTCAGTCGGGCGCGGGGCTGAACCAGTCAGCCGGATGGGGCGAGAGATATTCGGGCGGCGGCTGCCGATCAGCCCGGGGGGCGGTGAGCACCAGATCGAAGCTGAGGGAGAAGCGGCTGTCCTCGTCGTCGTTGGCGAGCACGGCATGGTCAACGCTGGCGGGAAAGAGCACCAGCCGGCCGGCCTGGGGAGCCAGGTCGAACCAGGGGGAATTCCAGGCCATGGCACGGTCATCGCCCCGGCGGATCGGGCCACCATGGCCCACGGCCATGCCCGGAATCAGCTCATTGGGCTGGCTGGGTGCGAACAGCCTCAGACAACCGCTGCGGCCGCTGCCGTCGCCGTTGAGGTAGTAGACACCGCTCAGATGGGCATTGGGATGGTGGTGACGGCCCACCAGCTGGCCGGGTTCGGAAACCACAGGCCAGCAGCGCTGAAGATGGACCGCCAGTTGCGTGCGGTCAAAACCGAGGCGATCGAGATAGGCACCGGCATGCCCCAGCAACACCGGGATCAGTCCGCTGAAGCACGGGTGGCGGTGCAGCTGCCAGACCCCGTTGAGATCACCGGTCCAGGCACAGCAGGGATCGGGGTTGGACTGGGCACCGCCCTGCAGATCACGGATGGCCTGAACCTGGCGGGCGATCTCCAGGGGGTCGGGCCGCAGCTGCACCTGCCCGAGGGCCAGCGGAAACAGGGGATGCAACGACAGTTCAGCGTCCGGCATCAGGACAGACCTCAGCGGCGTGGAAGGGGCACTGAGCCATGGCCAGCAAAACACCCCCGAGCCCGCGGGCCCAGGGGTGTGGAGCACGAAGAGGGGTCAAGGCTCAGGCCATGGCGGCCGCACCACCCACCACTTCGAGAATCTCCTGGGTGATCGCAGCCTGGCGGGCCTTGTTGTAGTCCAGGGTCAACGACTTGGCGAGGGCCTTGGCATTGTCGCTGGCATTGTTCATGGCCGTCATGCGGCTGGCCAGTTCGCTGGCAGCGGCCTCTTGGAGAGACCGCAGCAGCTGGTTGGCCAGATACAGGGGCAGCAGGGCATTGAGCAGCTGGTCGGGATCCTGCTCAAAAACGAAATCGCTGGAGAGGGGGGCCTCCACGTTTTCGCGCTTGCTCACCTCAACACCGAGCTGGCCATCCTTGGTGATCAGCCGGAAGATCTCGTCGTCGGGGCTGGCGATGCCCTGCGGATCCAGGGGAAGCAGGGTCTGGACCACCGGCGAGGAGCTCACCAGGTTGATGAACTTGGTGTAGATGATCTCCACCCGGTCAGTGCTGCCCGACAGGAAATCGGTGAGCACTTCGGTGGCGATGCGATCCGCCTCGGCGGCGGTCGGCACCTGCTCCAGGCCCGTGAAGGTGGCACGGATGCGGTAGATGCTGGCGCGATTCTGGAAGTAGGTGATGGCCTTGCGGCCCATCAACACCAGATCCACCTCATAGCCCTGGGCCTTGAGCTGGGCGAAGCGCTGCTCGGTGCGTTTGATGATGTTGGCGTTGTAGCCACCGCAGAGGCCCCGGTCGCCGGTGACAGCCAACAGGGTGATGGTGCCTACCGTGCGGGCCTGGAGCAGGGGAGCATCGGCCACCTCAAAGCCCATGCGGGTCTGGAGATTTTCCAGCACCCGGGCCAGCCGGTCGGCGAATGGCCGGCTGCGCAGCACCTGCTCCTGGGCACGCCGCACCTTGGCGGCAGCCACCAGGCGCATGGCTTCTGTGATCTTGCGTGTGTTCTTGACAGAACTGATCCGGTCGCGGATCTCCTTGAGATTGGCCATCTCCGATTCCTCAGGCGGCGACGGCCATCGAGGAGACGACCTCCTTGATGGCGTCCTTGAGGACAGCTTCCGACTCATCGCTGAGAACCTTTTCGGTCATCACCTTGGTGACGAACTCAGGCTTGCTGGTCTTGAGATACTCCCGCAGCTCGCGGGCGAACTGGGTGACCTGGTCCACAGGCACGTCGTCGATCAGACCCTTGACACCGGCGTACACCACGGCCACCTGCTCAGCCAGGTTGAGGGGGCTGAACTGGGACTGCTTGAGCAGTTCGCGCAGTCGCTTGCCCCTGGCCAGCTGGGCCTGGGTGGCGGCGTCGAGGTCGGAAGCGAACTGGGAGAAGGCAGCCAGCTCATCGAACTGGGCCAGTTCCAGCTTGAGAGTGCCGGCGATCTTCTTGATGGCCTTGGTCTGGGCGGCGCCGCCCACCCGGCTCACGGAGATGCCCACGTTGATGGCGGGGCGCAGACCGGAGTTGAAGAGGTCGGAGCTGAGGAACACCTGACCATCGGTGATCGAAATCACGTTGGTGGGGATGTAGGCCGACACGTCGCCGGCCTGGGTCTCGATGATCGGCAGGGCGGTCATCGAACCCTTGCCCATGGCATCGCTCAGCTTGGCTGCCCGCTCCAGCAGGCGGCTGTGGCAATAGAACACGTCGCCGGGGTAGGCCTCACGACCGGGGGGCCGGCGCAGAAGCAGCGACATCTGCCGATAGGCCTGGGCCTGCTTGGTGAGGTCGTCATAGACAACGAGGGTGGCCTTGCCCTTGTACATGAACGACTCGGCAATGGCCGCGCCGGTGTAGGGGGCCAGGTACTGCAGGGCAGCCGCATCGGAAGCATTGGCGGCCACCACCACGGTGTAATCGAGGGCGCCACGCTCACGCAGGACCTCGACCACGTTGGCCACGGAGGCGGCCTTCTGGCCCACGGCCACATACACGCAGACCACGTCCTCACCTTTCTGGTTGAGGATCGTGTCGATGGCAATGGCAGTCTTGCCGGTCTGGCGGTCACCGATGATCAGCTCCCGCTGGCCACGACCGATGGGAATCATGGCGTCGATGGCGGTGATGCCCGTCTGCATGGGCTCGTGCACCGACTTGCGCTGGATAATGCCAGGCGCCATCGACTCAATCAGCCGGGTTTCCGCGGTGGGGATGTCACCCTTGCCGTCGATCGGCTGGCCAAGGGAATTCACCACCCGGCCAAGCATGGCATCACCCACCGGCACGGCAGCGATCTTGCCCGTGGCCTTCACGGTGCTGCCTTCCTGAATGCCCCGGCCCTCGCCCATCAGCACGGCGCCGACATTGTCATCCTCAAGGTTTAGGGCGATGCCTTCGGTACCGTCTTCGAACTGCACCAGTTCGCCGGCCATCACCTGCTCGAGGCCGTACACGCGGGCGATGCCGTCACCGATCTGGAGCACGGTGCCGACGTTGCTGACCGACACGGACTTGTCGTAGTCGGCGATCTGCTGCTGAAGGATGGCGCTGATCTCGTCGGGGCGGATGGAAACCATGGTGGGGAATCCCCTGTGGGGAGGCGATGGGGGCGGAAGGGGGTGAAGGGGAAGGGTGCTAGCTCACCTTGGCCAGCTCGAGGCCCAGTCGACGGATCTGGCCGGCCAGGCTGGCGTCGATCACCTTGGAGCCGACGCGAAGCACGAAGCCGCCGATGAGGGCGGGATCCTGCAGCTGGTTGATCTCGACGCGGTCGGTACCGGCCACGGCCTTGATCTTTTCGGTGAGCTGGGCCTGCTGCTCATCGCTGAGGGCGGTGGCGGAGGTCACGGTGGCCAGGGCGATGCCCCGCTGCTCGCGGTAGAGCTCCAGCAGCCGTTCGAGCACGGCATCGAGAAAACCGATGCGCTGGCGATCTGCCAGCAGCTTCAGCAGGTTGAGGAAGGCCGGCGACAGGCTGTCGCCGAACAGCTTGGCCAGGGCAGCCTTCTTGGCGCCCACCTCAATCACCGGCGAGGCCATGGCCTCACGCAGCGGGGCGGAACCATGCCAGAGCGTCAGAAGTTCACGGGCCTGTTCGATGGCCTGATCCGCTTCTCCGCGGCTTTCGCAGACCTGCAGAAAGGCTTCGGCGTAGGGAGTGGTGATGGCGTTGAGCAGTGGCATCAGCGGGCCCCCAGGGACTGGATGGACTGGTCGATCAGGCGGGCCTGGGCGCTCGTGTCGAGACGGCCGCCGATACCGGCCAGGGCCTTCTCGACCGCCAGACGGGCCGTTTCCCGTTGCAGGGTCTTGCTGACCCGGGAAGCCTCGGACTCCAGATCCGAGGAGGAACTCTGGCGAAGGCGGGCCATCTCCTCGACCGTGCGCTTCTCGCTGTCGAGGCGGATCGCCTCGGCACGGCTCGAGGCGTCGGCACGGATCTTCTCGGCCCGCGCCTGGGCTTCAGCCAGATCGGCCTGGGCAACCTTGAGGGCTGATGCTGCTGAAGCCAGCCGCTCCTCAGCCTCCTTGAGATCGGTCACGATCGCCGAACGCCGCCGCTCGAGAATGCCTCCGAGAAAGCCGCGCAGGAAATACACCAGACCGGCGATCACGATCGCCAGGTTGATGATGTTGGTCTCGAACGGATTGAGGTTCAGACCGAAGCCACCATGGGTGGCCAGAGAAATGGGGGTCATCACGCGGCCAGGAGACGATCGACGATCAGGGCGGCGAGCCGGTCGGCATCACCGGTGAGAGTGGCGAGGGCGGCGGAGCGCTGGCTGTCGATCTCACGACGGGCCTGCTCACGGCTGGCGATGGCGTCAGCCTGGGCCACGGCCATGGCCTCGCGGTACAGGCGATCGGAGTCCTGTTCGGCCTCCTGGATCACTTTCTGGGCCTGCAGGCGGGCATCCTTGAGCTGCTCGCGCAGATCGGAGGCCAGCCGCTCGGCCTGGGCCAGCTGCTGTTTGGCCTCAGCCCTGCTGGTGTTGATGTAACCCTCCCGTTCCTCCACCGCACGGCCCACGGGACGGAAGAACAGGGCATTGAGAATGAAGGTGAGGATCACCACCTGAACCGCCATCAGCGGCAGGGTGGCGTCGAGGTCGAACAGACCTCCTCCTTCGGTGGAGCCTGCCGTGGTGGCCGCTTCGGCGAGCAGAAGCCAGCTGGTCATGGAACGGGATGCGGGCGGAAGGTGGGGGCTTCGGCGGGAGATCCGCCGCCGTTCCGGCAGGGAGCCGGTGGGGCGGCGGATTCCACGTCAGCGTGTGGACGTCAACCGGCGAACGGGTTGGCGAACAGCAGCACCAGGGCCACGACCAGGCCGTAGATGGTGAGGGCCTCCATGAAGGCCAGGGAGAGCAGCAGGGTGCCGCGGATCTTGCCCTCGGCCTCGGGCTGGCGGGCGATGCCTTCAACGGCGCCGCCGGCAGCGGTGCCCTGACCGATGCCAGGACCGATGGCGCCGAGACCGACGGCGAGACCAGCGGCCACAACAGACGCAGCGGAAGTGATGGAATCCATGGTGGAACGGGGGAATGGGGCGCCGGAGGGCGCGGAGGGAACCGAAGTGAAGCTGCGCCTGGGACATCTCCGGGAAGACCCGGTGGGATGGGTCCGGACCATTCCGGACCTGCGCGCAGAGAGTTTGCCAGATCGCGGGGACCGGCCGGCAGGGCCGATCCCTCGGGATCAATGGTGTTCTTCGTGCACGGCCTCGCCGATGTAGTAGGCGGCGAGGGTGGCGAAGATCAGGGCCTGAATGGCGCTGGTGAACAGCCCCAGGAACATGGCCGGCAGGGGCACCACAAGGGGCACCAGGAAAGCGAGCACCGCAACCACCAGTTCGTCGGCGAGGATGTTGCCGAACAAACGGAAGGACAGGGAAAGGGGCTTGGTGAAGTCTTCGACGATCTTGAATGGAAGCATGATCGGCGTGGGCTCCACGTAGTACTCGAAGTACCGGAATCCCTTGCGGCTCAGGCCCGCATAGAAGTAGGCCAGAGACACCAGCAGCGCCAGGGCGATGGTGGTGTTGATGTCAGCGGTCGGGGCTCCGAGCTCTCCACTGGGAAGGTGGATCAACTTCCAGGGAATCAGGGCACCACCCCAGTTGCAGACAAAGATGAACAGAAAAAGGGTGCCGATGAACGGAAGCCAGTCGCGGTAGGCCTTCTCACCGATCTGTTCGCGTGCCAGGTCGCGAACGTAGGTCCAGAGAAATTCCAGCAGGTTCTGGAGGCCTCCCGGGACTCGCTCGATCCGGCGGGTGCCGAGCACCACCACCGCCAGCAGGGCACCGATGACGACCCAGGAGCTCAGGAACACCTGGCCATGGATCTTGAGATTGCCGAGCTGCCAGTACAGATGCTGGCCGACTTCGAGCTCGGCGAGGGGAAGGACGAGTGGCACGGGAACCAACGGAAGAAATGTCCTGACGTGATCGCTCAGGGGACAAGGATGGCCTGGGCGATCAGGGCCGGCTTGTACAGCAGAAATCCGATCAGGCAGGGCAGGATCCGCAGTTGCGGAATCCGGGCCGCCGCCAGCACCAGCACGATCGGAACGAGCAGCTGGAGCTTGCCCACCGACCGTTCACCAGGCCCGAGGCGTGAAACGCTGCGGGCCAGCAACCTGAGGTAGAGGAGACCGGCAAGGGCCCCGACCAACAGATTGAGGGCAGTGGCGGAATCGAAGATCAGCAGGGTCACGGCAACCGCCAGAGCGGAAGCCAGGCCCGTGGCGACGTAGAGACGTCGCTGAAGCCGACGAAACTCCTCCATCCCGTTGTCGGCGGCATCACGGGGTGATGAACCGTCGGCGGGCAGGGAGGCAGTGTCGCAGCCCGAGATGGAAACAGACTCCGGATCCGGATTGGCCGGGTCCGGCGGTGAGCCGGCCGAGGCCTCAGTGGAAAGGGCTGCCTGCAACCGCCTGGGCTCCGACAGGGCGTGCGGAATTTATCACGAAGCCTTAAGGCCCCCCGCCGGGGCTGGGCTCCGCCAGGGGCATCAGCACCCCCAGCCCCAGCAGAGTCCTGGCCCGGCGGGCCAGGACCTGGGGGGCCAGGTCCACGGGCAGCGCCCCCAGGGGCGTACCGCCGGGGGCACCATCCAGGGCCATCAGGATGCGCAGGTCCCCATCGTCAATCGCCAGCGGCTCCAGATCAGGTCCCAGCAGGCTGGTGGAGGGCCAGCCCCACAGACAGCGGCTGCGTTCAACAGGAGCCGCCAGCAGATCACGGTCATCGCTCCAGTCATGGCGGGCCACGGCCCCACGGCTGAGGAAAAACTCAAAGTGGCTGATGTCGGGGTCGAGGGTCTCCACCAGGGCCCAGCGCTGCCGTTCAGGCAGGGCCCGGGCCCGTTCGAGCAGTTCACCCTGCAACAGGCGGGCCGGATCCCAGACCGCGGGGTTGGAAAAGCCGGCGAAGTGCAGATCCGTGGCCGCGATCAGCGCGAACAGCCTCTCGAGGTTGTAGCTGGTTTCCTGGGGGTGCAGGTACATGTCGGCGAAGTTGGCATCGGCCGCCGTGTCGAGGGCCCAGCGCTGCTCGTGGTGGCACCGCAGGCGGTTGCCGGCCGGCAGATCCGCCAGCAGCTGCCGGCCCAGGCGCAGCCCCGGCTCGCCATGGCCCACCTCCAGCAGGGCCAGGGCCTGCTGGGTGCGATGGATTTCCCAGCGGCCACCATCGGCATAAAGAAACAGATGGAGCAGTCCAGCGGGCGCCAACCGCTCAGCCAGGGCCTTGAGACCCGCTTCGGGCCGGTCCAGATGGTGCAGAACGCCGACTGAATTGATGTAATCGAAAGGGCCTTCATCGTGAAGGTCCAGCAGGCTGCGCTGCTCGATGCGGAGCCGGGCCACGGTGCCTGCGGCGCCGGAGCGGCGGGTGCGTTCCCGGGCCACCTCCAGGGCGCCGGCACTGATGTCCACGGCCAGCACGCTGGAGCCCGGGTTCAGGTGGCAGAGGTAATCGGTGCTGACACCGGTGCCGCAGCCGGCGTCCAGAATTCGCCACGGCCGGGGGGGATGGGGCAGGGCGGCCCGCACCGCCGTCACGGCAGCATCGACGCACCAGCGCCAGTTGTACCCGGGCGGCGGGCCATCCTGCAGTGGATCGCCGGGGTAAGGGAAGCGGTCGTAGAACGCGCTCACCACGGGGGTGGCGGCATCCATGGGGGCGGTGGGATCGGTCACGGCCCGGCACTCCGGCATGGGAACAGGAGCTGAGCATTTCACGCAGGAGCCCCCACCCCGCCACCGGGCTGCAAACATTTGTTCATGGGGGCGGGAGGGGCCCGGGGGCGAGCCGTAACGTGCCGAAGCCCGGCTCGCTCTCGTCCATGACCGTGACCGCCAGCAGCGGCAGCACAAGGGTCAGTCCCCAGCGCTACGACACCCTGCCGCTCTCCAGCGTCCGTCAGGCACAGCAGCAGGATCGCTTCCCCGATGGCGGCGAGCTCGACGCCATGGTCACCTTCTTCCGCAGCGGTCAGACGCGGGTGGAGGTTGCTCGGCGGATCTCGGCCAATGCTGACGCCATCGTGGCCCGCGCCGCCAACCGGATCTTCACCGGCGGCACGCCGCTCTCCTATCTCGATGCCCCCCTGAGCGTGGGCACCGCACCGGCCGGAACCACACCGCTGGCCGCTGACCAGGCCGCCTTCCAGCGGTCGGTGCAGACCTTCACCGGCGACGCGCCGACAGCCCGACGGGGCAACCTCTTCAGCCGTCTGCTGGAAGGGGCCGGCGGTGACGCCGACGTGCGCGTGGTGCTGCCGGGCGGATTCAGCCCGATCTCGGTGGCGCGCTACGGCACCGATCGCATGCGCAAGTCGCTGCGCGACATGGCCTGGTTCCTGCGCTATGTCTGCTATTCGATCGTCGCCGGCGACCCCAGCATCCTGGTGGTCAACACCCGGGGCCTCAGGGACGTGCTGGCCAATGCCTGCTCCCTCGCCGCCACCAACGTGGCACTCCAGGAAATGCGGGCGGCGGCGGCCGGCCTCTTCAAGGGTGAAGCCGAGGCCCGCCAGCTGGTCATCGACACCTTCAACGTGCTGATCGCCGAGCTGGAGGTGCCCACCCCCTCCAGCCGGCAGCGCATCGGCAGCCCCGTGAACCAGGGCCTGCAGCTGCCGGCGATCTACGCCATCGCCGCCGAAGGGGCCCAGCGCTTCGTGATGAAGCCCGGCCTTTCGGGTGGCCAGAAGGCCGAAGTGATCCGGGCGGCCTACCGACAGGTCTTCGAGCGCGACATCGTCAAGGGTTACTCCCAGCAGGTCTGCCCGGTGGAGGCAACCCAGGTGCGCCAGGGTCAGATCTCCATGCGCGAATTCATTCGCGCCCTGGGCCGCAGCCAGGAATACCGGCGCCAGTTCTATGGCCGCTTCTCCAACAGCCGGGTGGTGGAACTCGCCTTCCGCCATTTCCTCGGCCGCGGGGTCAGCTCCATTGAGGAATTCCGCACCTACTTCTCGATCGTCAGCCAGCAGGGCCTGGCAGGCCTGGTCGACAGCCTGATCAACACCCTGGAATACGGCAGGGTCTTCGGCGAAGAAACCGTGCCATACCTGCGCGACCTGGGCGAAGAGGCCCAGGAGAGCGCCGGCTGGGGATCGAACCGCAAGCTGTTCCGGTTCAGCGCTCCCTTTGAAGGGGCCCCGCAGTACATCACTCTGTACGCCAGCTATCGCCAGCCCTTCCCTGATCAGCACCCCTACGGTGGCGGCAATGATCCCCTGGCCCTCAACTACGGCGCCATCTTCCCCTCAGGCACCGCCTCGGTGCGCACCCGTCCGGTGCCGTTCAGCTATGACGCCCGCCGCATCCTGATCGGCAATGGCATGGCCCAGCCGGGTCAGATGAACAGCGCCCAGTTCCGCCAGGCCACGCCCCGGCGCGTGGGCCCCAGGGTGGTGCGCCTGCAGCAGATCGCCACCGGCGGCAGCTCCGTGCCGCGCCGCGGTGGTCAACCCAGCCTGCGGGGGTCCGAATCGAGCACCCAGTCCGTGATCCAGGCCGTATATGCCCAGGTGCTGGGCAATGCGGGCTATGCCGGCGAACGCAACACGGTCGAGGAAATCAAGCTTGAGAACGGCGACATCAACCTGCGGGAGTTCGTTCGCCAGGTGGCGCGCTCCAATGCCTTCCGTCGCCGCTACTGGAGCGGTCTCTACATCTGCAAAGCCATCGAGGTGATGCACCGTCGCCTGCTCGGCCGCCCCACCCTGGGCCGCTGGGAGATCGACAGCTACTTCGACACCGCCGCCCGCAAGGGGTTCTACGGCGTCGTCGACGCCATGCTTGCCAGTCCCGAATACAGCCAGTGCTTCGGCGAAGACACGGTTCCTTACGAGCGCTTCATCACCCCCAGTGACCGCAACGCCCGACGGGTTCCGGCCCTGGCGGCGGTTGTTGATCTGTCGAAGGTGGCGGATCTCACCCCCGTCAGCCGACCCAACGTGGCCCCACCGCAGGCACTGCGCACCACCGGCGATCTCACCCCCCGCAACCTGGCCCCACGCCGGGTCGTGCGCGGCACCTTCACCGCCAAGATCAGTGGCGGCGGCAATGCCCCAGCCACCGGCACCCTGGCCCAGGGTCCAGGAAGCGTGCGCCAGCCTCCCGCCCCCAGCCGCAGCTGGACCCAGAAACCCAGCAGCCGGCCGGTTGCCTTCCCCCGCTCAACCCCGACACCCTTCTCACCGACGGTTTCACCGAGCGTGGGCGGCTGGAGCGCTCGCACGTCCCCATCCCTGCTCAGCGGCCCGGCCCAGCTGCCTGGTGCTGCCATGGAACGGGCCCTCAAGCCAGGCGCCCTGCAGGGATTCAGCAAGCGCCGCGGCCTGCCGGCGGTGCTGCAGCTTGCCAGCAATCCCGGTCAGGCGGAACTCAATGCCGTGATCGACTCGGTTTACCGCCAATTGCTCAACCGGACCCCCCTGGCGGCCGAACGGCTGGGCGATGCCGAATCCCAGCTCCGCAACGGATCTGTGACCGTGGCTGGCTTCGTGGCCCTTGTGGCCTCCAGTGATCTGTTCCAGCGCCGATTGCTGAGGATGGCGCCCCTGCGGGCCGCATCCGCAGCCTGCCTGGCCCTTCTCGGTCGGGCCGGCCAGGCCGCCGAGGTGAGCCGATTCCTGGCCACCCGTGCCGGCAGCGGGATCCAGGCCGCCATTGAGCAGCTGCTCGACAGCCCCGCCTACACCACCAGTTTCGGCCAGGACACGGTGCCGCACCTGGTGGGAATGGGCACCCAGGATGGCGTTCCGCTCAGCAGCGTGAACCGCACAGCCACCCTCTATTCAGGCGAAGCGGGACTCAACCCGCCGATCAAGGGAGCCATCTGACCCCGGCCCCGCAGGGCAGTTGGTTCGTTCATCTTCCGTTGTCTTTGTTTGCATGCCGAGTGCACCTCGGCATGCTTTTTTTGTTGCAGGAAGTCACAGCCTGAAACCACGGCAACTATCACAAAGTCACCCGAAACCCCTTGCGAGCCAAGGGATCTGCAATAGCACCCCGGCATGAAGAACTGTTACCAGCGTCGAGGAAGCGGAGGGGCTTGCCACAGAATGATTCGGCGATCGGCAAGCCCGATCACGACCCACCCACCGGATACCGGTCTCCGTTCAGGCGACCGCTTGTTTCGAGGCAGAACTGCATGAGCATCGTCTCCAACTCGATCATCAACGCGGACGCCGAAGCCCGCTACCTCAGCCCTGGCGAACTCGACCAGGTCAAAGCCTTCGTGGCCGGCGGCCAGCGTCGGCTCCGCATCGCCCAGGTTCTCAGCGAGAGCCGGGAGCGCATCGTCAAGCAGGCTGCCGGCCAGCTGTTCCAGAAGCGTCCCGATGTCATCTCCCCCGGAGGCAATGCCTACGGTGAGGAAATGACCGCCTCCTGCCTGCGGGACATGGACTACTACCTGCGTCTCGTCACCTATGGCGTTGTCGCCGGTGATGTCACCCCGATCGAAGAGATCGGCGTGATCGGCGCCCGCGAAATGTACCGCTCCCTCGGCACTCCCCTGGAGGCCATGGCTGAGTCGGTGCGAGAAATGAAGGCTGTCGCCACCAGCCTGCTTACCGGCGGTGACGCCGAGGAAGCAGGTTTCTATTTCGACTACGTCGTCGGCGCCCTCTCCTGAGGCTGCTTTCCCCTTCCTTCTCCGCCACCACTCAGGATCCATGCAAGACGCGATCACCAACGTCATCAACCAGGCCGACGTCCAGGGCCTCTATCTCGATGGCTCCGCCATCGGTCGCCTTGAGCAGTACTTCAACAGCGGTGAGCTGCGGGTCCGTGCCGCCGCCACCGTGAGTGCGAACGCCTCCATGATCATCAAGGAAGCGGTCGCCAAGTCGCTGCTCTACTCGGACATCACCCGTCCGGGCGGCAACATGTACACCACCCGCCGGTATGCCGCCTGCATCCGCGACCTCGACTACTACCTCCGCTATGCCACCTACGCCATGCTGGCGGGTGACACATCGATCCTCGACGAGCGGGTGCTGAACGGGCTCAAGGAGACCTACAACTCCCTCGGTGTGCCCATTGGAGCCACCGTGCAATCCATTCAGGCCATGAAGGAAGTGGCAGCCAGCCTGGTGGGCCCCGAAGCCGGTCGTGAACTCGGCGTCTACCTGGATTACATCAGCTCCGGACTGGGCAACTGATGCGACTCTTCAAAGTCACAGCCTGCATTCCCTGCCCCGAAAAGGTGCGAACCCAGAGGGAACTGCATAACACCTACTTCACCAAGTGGGTCCCTTATGACAGCTGGTTTGCTGAGCAGCAGCGAATCATGAAGCAGGGTGGCAAGATCCTGAAGGTTGAGCTTGCCACCGGACGCCCCCAGACCAACGTCGGCATCTGAAACCATCGCCGTCTTCGCCGACACCATCTGAACAGACCCCACCGGCATCCGCCGGTTTTTTTTTGACCATCTCTCGACAAAACGGGGGGTGGCACGGCTGAATGGGCTGCACCTCCGATGGCCGTTGCCGACCTTGGACCGTTCGACCCCATCCAATGGCAATCGACTGCTGCCACTCCCCTGGCAGCTCTGGCCGGCGGAGGCCCGTCTGCTGCTGGGTCTGGTGGCCCTCTGGAGCCTGATCGGTCTGCTGGTGCTGGGCTCCGCCAGCTGGTGGGTCGCCAGCCGGGAAATGGGTGATGGCGCCTACTACGTGAAACGTCAGCTGATCTGGCTGGTGGCCAGCTGGGGGCTGCTCTGGCTCGGAATCCGCACCAACCTGCGCCGCTGGCTGCATCTGGCCGGGCCGGCCCTGCTGGTGGGGGCACTGATGCTGGCCGCCACCCTGGTGGTGGGCAGCACCGTCAACGGCGCCAGCCGCTGGCTGGTGATCGGACCGATCCAGATTCAGCCCTCCGAACTGATCAAGCCCTTCGTGGTGCTGCAGGGCGCCGTGCTCTTCTCCCACTGGCAGCGCGCTGCCAACGACCAGAAACTGCTCTGGCTCGGCATCTTCGCCACCCTGATCCTGCTGATCCTCAAGCAACCCAACCTCAGCACCGCAGCCCTCACCGGACTGCTGCTCTGGCTGATGGCCCTGGCGGCGGGCCTGCCCCTGAGACTGCTGATCGGCGCCGCCGGTGCCGGTGGACTGCTGGGCGTGGCCAGCATCATGGCCAACGAATACCAGCGCCTGCGGGTCACCTCCTTCCTCGACCCCTGGCGCGATGCCCAGGGCGATGGATACCAGCTGGTGCAGAGCCTGCTGGCCATCGGCTCCGGCGGTGTGCTCGGATCCGGCTACGGCCTGTCGACCCAGAAGCTGCAGTACCTGCCGATCCAGTCCACCGACTTCATCTTTGCGGTCTTCGCCGAGGAGTTCGGCTTCGTGGGCTCCCTGGTGCTGCTGCTGTTTCTGGTGCTCTTCGGCTTCGTGGGTCTGCGGGTGGCCCTCTCCTGCCGCAGCAACCAGCACCGCCTGGTGGCGATCGGCTGCACCACCCTGCTGGTGGGCCAGTCGATTCTCAACATCGCCGTGGCCAGCGGGGCCATGCCCACCACAGGTCTGCCGCTGCCCCTGATCAGCTACGGCGGCAACTCCCTGCTCTCCTCCCTGCTGATCGCGGGGCTGCTGATCCGCTGTTCGCTCGAATCCGGCGATGCCACTCCAGGGCCCAGCCGCCGCCGCAGCCGACCCAGCCCGCTCACCCCGATAGGCTGAACCCCCCGATCCGCCCAGGGCACCGATGATCAGCCCGGCGCTGCAGCTGGCCGACTGGGCCCGCAGCAGCGAACAGCTCCTCCAGTCTTCCCTGGCCCATCCAGGGCCCACCACCCTGCTGGCCGTGTTCGCCGGCGGGCTGCTCACCAGCCTGGGACCCTGCTCCCTCTCCCTGCTGCCCGTGACCCTGGCCTACCTGGCTGGCTTCGGCAGCGAGGGGGAGCGGTCGCTGCCCTGGCGGCGCAGCATCAGCTTTGCCGGCGGCATCGTGGCCTCCCTGGTGGCGCTGGGCCTGGCGAGCGGCCTGCTGGGCCGTCTCTACGGCCAGCTGCCGGGGGCCATCCCGATCGCGGTGGCCGTGGTGGCGGTGGTGATGGGGCTCAACCTGCTGGGTCTGGTGCCCCTGCCCCTGCCGGCAGGTCCCGATCCCGAACGCTGGCGTCGTCGCCTGCCCGCCCCCCTGGCGCCACTGGCGGCCGGGCTGGCCTTCGGGCTTGCCGCCACCCCCTGCACCACCCCGGTGCTGGCCGTGCTGCTCACCTGGATGGGCCGCAGCGGCAGGCCTCTGGTGGGCATGGTGCTGCTGGCCTGCTTCGGAGCCGGCCAGGTGGCACCCCTGCTGCTGGCCGGCACCGCCGCCGCCAGCCTGCCGGGGCTGCTGCAGCTGCGGCGCATCGGCCGCTGGATCCCACCGATCAGCGGCGTGGTGCTGCTGGCCAGCGGCGGAGTCACCCTGATCGCCAACCTGCCATGACTGCAGAGCCCGCCGGGCCCAGCGATCGCCCCTCCTGGCAGCGGCCACTGCGGCGGCTGGCGGCCTGGATGTCCGATCTGCGGCTGGCGATCGTGCTGTTGCTGCTGATCGCCGTGGGCAGCGCCATCGGCACGGCCATCCCCCAGCAGGAGAGCGCGGAGTTCTACCACCAGCGCTATGACCCCGCCCCCTGGCTTGGGCTGCTGGGCGGCACGGGCGTGCTGCGGCTGCAGCTGGACCATGTCTATGCCAGCGGCTGGTTTCTCGGCCTGCTGGCCGCCCTCGGGCTGGCCCTGCTGCTGTGCAGCTGGCGGCGCCAGTGGCCGGCCCTCCAGGCCGGTCTGCGCTGGAGCGATTACAGCAGCGGCCGCCAGCTGAGCAAGCTGAGCGTGGCGGAAACGGCCAGCACCCCGGATCCCATCGCTGCCCTCGACCGGCTGACCGGCCAGCTGGAGCGGTCAGGCTGGCAGGTGCGGCGCCAGGCGGATCGCCTGGCCGCGCGCCGCGGCCTGGTGGGTCGCATCGGCCCCCTGCTGGTGCATGCCGGCATGGTGGTGCTGATGGTGGGGGCCGCCTGGGGCTCCCTGGCGGGCCACCGGCTCGAGCGTTTTCTGGCCCCGGGCCGCTCGCTCGAGCTGATGGACAGCCGCGGCCGCCATCAGGTGACCCTGACCCTGGAGGATTTCCGGATCGAGCGGGATCCGGCCGGCCGACCCGAGCAGTTCCGCTCCCAGCTGCGGCTGGAGGGGGACCAACGCACGCAGCAGGCCTCCATCAGCGTCAACCACCCCCTGCGCTATCGGGGCATGACCCTGTATCAGGCCGACTGGTCGCTGGCCACCATCTCCGTGCAGCTGGGCCGCAGCCCGGTGCTGGAACTGCCGCTGCAATCGCTGCCCCAGCTGGGGGAGCAGGTGTGGGGGCTGGTGCTGCCCACCCGCCCAGACGGTTCCAACCCGGTGCTGCTGAGCCTGGGCAGCGAACAGGGACCCGTGGACGTGTTCGCCGCCGATGGCCAGCGGCTGGCCAGCCTCAGCCCGGGCGGCGGGCCCCAGGAGGTGGCGGGTCTGCCCATCCGGGTGGCGGCAGTCATGCCCGCCAGTGGCATTCTTCTCAAGCGTGATCCCGGTGTGCCGCTGGTTTACGCCGGCTTCGCGATCGCCCTGGCGGGCGGTGGCCTGAGCCTGGTGGCCACCCGTCAGATCTGGGCCGTGGCCGAACCGGCGGCGGAGCGCCTGCATGTGGGCGGGCTGTGCAACCGCAACCTGGTGGCCTTCGGCGGTGAGTTGCCGGCCCTGCTGGAGAGCTGCCTGGCTCAGCAGGGCTGACGGCTTCCCTGGCTCACCCGCACCACCGTGTGCACGTTGCCGCGCGGGTTGAAATCCGCCACCAGCTCCATCCAGCGGGGGGCACAGGCCGCCACCAGATCGTCGAGAATCCGGTTGGCCACCTCCTCGTGGGAGATCGAGCGGTCCCGGTAGCCATTCACATACAGCTTGAGTGCCTTGAGCTCAAGCACCCGCGGACCCGGTTGGTAGAGCAGCCTGAGCACGGCAAAGTCGGGATACCCCGAAAACGGACACTTGCAGGTGAACTCGGGCAGTTCGATCGAAACCTCGTAGGGCCTCCCCGGGCAAGGATTGTCGAAACAGATCAGGGAGGATTCAGCGATCGACCGCTCGCCGTAGGCGGGGGTGCGGGTGCTGTCCGCCGGCGAGGGGGCTGCCGTGCTGGTCATGGGCGGGTTGGGCCTGTCTGAGCTCGAAACTACCGGAACAGCAGGCCCCGCCCGGCCAGGCAGTGGTAGCAAGTGTTACGACAACCCAACGAATGCTCGGGTCTGATGGGAGCTGGCCCTGCTCCGGCACCCAGTTTCTGAGAGACTCACCCTCAGCTCAACCGCGATCCCCTGCTGCTCCATGAAAAAAGTCGAGGCCATCATTCGTCCCTTCAAGCTTGAAGATGTCAAGATCGCCCTCGTGAATGCCGGCATCGTCGGCATGACCGTGAGCGAAGTGCGCGGTTTCGGTCGTCAGAAGGGTCAGGTCGAGCGCTACAGGGGATCCGAGTTCACGGTGGAGTTCCTGCAGAAGCTCAAACTTGAGATCGTGGTCGATGACGACCGCGTCACCACCGTGGTCGATGCGATTCAGGATGCCGCCCGCACCGGCGAGATCGGCGACGGCAAGATCTTCATCAGCCCCATCGATTCGGTGATCCGCATCCGCACCGGCGACCGCGACAGCGGCGCCATCTGATCGGCAGCCGGCCCCGGGCCAGCCTCAAGCCCCCTGGGCGAGGGTGGCCCGGATCACCTGGCGCACGGTCGGCTCGACCAACTCCCCAGCCGGGCCCAGCCACAGCAGATATTCGTGGTTGCCGGCGGGCCCGGTGATGGGTGAGGCGACCAGGCCATGGGCCCACCAGCCCTGTTCGCGGGCGGCGGCGATCACCCCCAGGATGGCCTGGAGATGGGCCTCCGGATCCCTCACCACCCCGCCCCGTCCCACCTGCTCACGCCCCACTTCGAACTGGGGTTTGACCAGCACCACCGCCTCTGGCGCCGCTCCCCCCCCTGCCCCGGCGGAGACCAGCAGCCGCCGCAGGGCAGGCAGCACCAGGGTCAGGGAAATGAACGACACATCGGCCACAGCCAGATCGGGCCTTGGATCCTGGGGGCCGTAGAGCTGGTCAGCCTGCAGATGGCGCAGATTGGTGCGCTCCCGCAGCACCACCCGGTCATCGGTGCGCAGACTCCAGGCCGTCTGCCCGTAGCCCACATCGACCCCATACACCCGCGCGGCTCCATGCTGGAGCAGGCAGTCGGTGAAACCACCGGTGGAGATGCCGCCGTCGAGGCAGATCCGGCCCGCCACCGCAATCGGAAAGGCCTCCAGGGCCGCCACCAGCTTCTCCCCACCCCTCGACACAAAGCGCGGCGGCTGCTGCACCTGCAGGGGCAGCGAATCGGGCACGGCGGTGCCGGGCTTGTCCAGCACCCGCTCGCCGCTGCGCACCCGGCCAGCCCGGATCAACTGCTGGGCCTGCTGACGGCTGGCCGCCAGACCGAGGTTCACCAGGCGCTGATCCAGACGCTGCTTGACCAACAGACTGCCGGGGTGGGGGACCTGTTTGTCATGGAACCACAGACAAAACCCGAACAGATCCGGAAATCACGCCACTCCCGAGCCCAAAGCACGCAGGATGGTGCCCCGACGACCATGCACCGGCAATGGCCGCCCCCCGTTCCAATGTGCTCGAACTGCTGCGACCCGGCAGTTTTGTGCGCCTCCACAACCAGCCCGCCGACCTGCCGCCCTTCCAACTGATCCAGTGCCGCGGTGGTCGCTGCTGGGTGCGTCAGCAGACGTGGGGGCTTCTGGTGCACTGGGAGGTGGCCCACGGCCAGCTCACCACCGCCGCCTGATCGGGGCGGGCGGATCGCCCGATAGGTTGGGTTTCTTCTGCCCGGCCCAGCCTTGATCGATCGCTACACGTTGCCCGAGATGGGTCGGATCTGGAGCGACACCGCCCGTTTCCAGAGCTGGCTCGACGTGGAGATCGCCGCCACCGAGGCCAATGTGGAACTGGGGCGGGTGCCGGCCGAGGCGCTGGCCACCATCAGGCAGAAGGCCCGCTTTGAGGTGGAGCGGATTCTGGAGATCGAGGCGGAGGTGCGTCACGACGTGATCGCCTTCCTCACCAATGTGAATGAGCATGTGGGTGATGCGGGGCGCCACATCCATGTGGGCATGACCAGCTCCGATGTGCTCGACACCGGCCTGGCCCTGCAGCTGCGGGCCTCGGTGCGGCTGCTGCTCGACGAGCTGGCCGCCCTGGCCACAGCCCTGCGGGAACTGGCCAGCGCCCACAAGCACACGGTGATGATCGGCCGCTCCCACGCCATTCACGGTGAGCCGATCACCTTCGGCTTCAAGCTGGCCGGCTGGTTGGCGGAAACCGAGCGCAACCGCGAGCGGTTGCAGCGGCTGGAAACGGTGGTGGCGGTGGGCCAGATCAGCGGCGCCATGGGCACCTACGCCAACACCGATCCCCAGGTGGAGGCGATCGCCTGCCGGCTGCTGGGCCTGGTGCCCGACACCGCCAGCACCCAGGTGATCAGCCGCGACCGGCACGCCGAATACGTGCAGACCCTGGCCCTGGTGGGGGCATCGCTGGAGCGGTTCGCCACCGAGATCCGCAACCTGCAGCGCACCGATGTGCTGGAGGTGGAGGAGAACTTCGCCAAGGGCCAGAAGGGCAGTTCGGCCATGCCCCACAAACGCAATCCGATCCGCAGCGAGCGGATCAGCGGTCTGGCGCGGGTGCTGCGCGGTTACACCGTGGCGGCCCTGGAAAACGTGGCCCTCTGGCACGAGCGCGACATCAGCCACAGCTCCGTGGAGCGCATGATGCTGCCCGACTGCTCCGTGACCCTGCATTTCATGCTGCGGGAGATGGCGGAGGTGGTACGGGGGCTGGGGGTCTATCCGGCCAACATGGCCCGCAACATGAATGTCTACGGCGGCGTGGTGTTCAGCCAGCGGGTGCTGCTTGAACTGGTGGCCGCCGGCCTCAGCCGCGAGGAGGCCTACCGGATCGTGCAGCGCAACGCCCATGCGGCCTGGAACAGCGACGGCGGCGATTTCCGAGCCAATCTGGCGGCCGACCCGGAGGTGAACAGACGGCTCAGCGCCAGCCAGCTGGCTGACTGCTTCGCCACCGATCGCCATCAGGCCCATCTGGCCGTGATCTGGGAACGGCTTGGCCTCTGAGGGCGGCGCCCTGGCGGGCAGCCATCAGAAGCCCGGACCCGCCAGAATGGTGAACAGAGACGCGGCATTGAGCAGGGGGCCGAGGGGAGCCACGGCCTGGCCCAGCATGTCGTTGCCCTTGGTCCAGGGGTTGCGGTCCACCACGATCACATCGCCGTTGCGCAGGGGCGGGTTGGCGGCCGAACCCAGGGGGGCAGCCGGGGTGTAGTTCACCGTGGCCACGCTCATGCGACCGTCGTTTTCCAGGCGCATCAGCTTGAGGTTCTTGTAGTGCCCCCGGTTGTTGCTGATGCCGCCGGCGGCCAGCACGGCCGAGCTGAGGGGGCTGTTGGCACGCACGGCCTTGGGGCCGGGGGAGACCACCTCACCCACCACGTTCACGGTGATCGTGTCGGGGGCAAAGGTGGAAGCGGCGGACCGCAGCAGCACCTCATTGGAGATGGGTCCCTGGGCCTTGGCGATGGTGATCACATCCCCGTCGTAGATCAGGGGGTTGGTGGCCACCCCCCCTTCCTTGAGCACCACCAGATAATCGAACCGATAGACCTGGGGGGCCTGGCCCGGCACGCCGGAGGGCCGGGTGAGGCTGATGGCCGACAGGTCACCAAGGGAGGTCATGCCTCCGGCCCTCTGAATCGCATCCACCAGGGTGGGCCAGCCGGAGGTGGCCAGAGCCGGCGAGGAGGACACCCCCGGACCCACCGGGGCCAGGGCGGCGGCAGAACTGCCCTGGCTGGCCAGGGTATAGAACCCGGGCCGCTGCACCTCGCCGGTGACCGTGACCCGCACGGGCCGCGGCACCATCAGATCGAGCATCACGATCGGACGCCGCAGGATGCGGTCGTAGCCGGCGGTGATCCGCTGACGGGCCTCATCGAGGGTGAGGCCCCAGACCTCCACCGCCCCAAGCCGGGGCAAGTTGATGGTGCCGTCCGGAAGCACATCCACCTGGGCCTGATAGCCCTCCACCTTGAACACCGCCATCGACAGTCGGTCGCCGGGGCCCAGGCGGTAGCGGAAGCCATTGGTGCGCTGCTGCAGGCTGGCACCGGACTGGGGTGCGGTGAGCGCCTGGGGGGCAGGGGACTGGTGGCTGGCGCTGCGGGGGCGCCAGAGGTAGGGGGCCGTGGGTTGCAGGGGCGCCGACTGGATGGGAGGCGCCGGATCATCCGGCAGGGGAAAGGCCGCAGGAGCGGAGCCGGCAGCCGGAGAGCGGCTCTGGCTCCAGGCGGGCAGTTCCAGGGGCAGGGCAGCGACCACCAGGGCCGCCAGGCCAGCCACCCGAACCAAAGCTGGGACTGCCGGGTAAGAAGACATGAAACCATTCATGGCGACCCATTCTGCACCAGTTGGTCAACCGCAGCGGCCGACTGAGAGACTCCTGGCAGACGGTCTATTGTGTGGCCCCAGGACGGCAGCCTGGGCCACAGCCGGTCCCGGGACACAACGGGGCTGACCGGGGGCGGACGGGCTGCCGCGACCAACATCACCGCCTGCCAGGTCAGGCGCCCCCAACGATCACAACGATGCGACCACAATGATTCCATTGAGCCGCACCCTGATCGACGAGATCAATTCATTTTTCTACTTCTCAACTGACGACCTAGCCCTATACCTGATACCCGGAAACGCGTTCGAGAACTTCGCAGATGAAATCGGCCTGCTCAGGGAACTCACCTACCGCCAGAAACTATCCGGCTCCGGCCAGAACAAAGACCTCGATGGCCGGGATCAGCATTATGACCATTTCATCCTGATCGACCAGCAGACATTCACCCTCGCCGGCACAGCGAGATTGCAATTTGTGCCCGCCACACGGGATCCGGATCAGCCGACAACCCAGCACGGATCCCAGACTTCTTACCTGGAACATACCTACCCTGGCATCAAGCAATGCCTGGCCAGCCAGGGCCACCATCTGGAAATCGGCCGGGTGGCAATCTCCCCAGGATTTCAGAAGCAGCCCGCTTCCTTGATGTCATTGTTCCGGGGCGGCCTGCAGGCGGCTTACAGCTCAGGATACAGCCGAATTTTTGGCCTGGTTTCCTACAATCATTTTCAATACCCAGGATTGGTCAATGATTTTTTCCTCAACTCATTAATGCACCCGCCGTTTCACCAGCGAAACGCCGACCTACCAGCCCCACGCCACCCCCGCCCATTTCGAGGCAACGAGCCCCTGGCCAGTGCCGACTGCGACAGCGTGCAACAACTGGAAGCGCAGACCCGGCAGCTGCACAGTGAATTCAGGCTGCCGATCCTCCTGCGGCAATACATCAACTTAATGGCCGCTAAAACCCAGGACCTTTCAATCGCGAAAGACTTTAATCAAATCACTGAAATCATGATGTCTGCCGATCTCAATCGTGTTCCAGAAAGACGATTGCAGCATTTCATCGGCTTCACGCACAACCCCATCTACCGGCTTTTTCCCTGGTATCGAGGCCAGGCCTTGCCATGATCACTCCATGAGGCAGAATCCCTCTCAGTGCGCGCCACCCGAGCTCCGGGCTCCCGGCCGATGAGCAACCCCTCGCAGCCCAGCCGACGGCAGGAACTTCACCAGCAACTGGCCGATATCCTGCAGCGCATCGCCGGAGCTGAGCCTGGCACGCTCACGCCCGAGGCCAGGCTGATTGAAGATGTTGGCGTTGACTCGCTCGGCTTCTACGAAATTCTGATCGAAGCCGATGAACAGATGGGCCTGAAGATCGACGAGAAGGACCTGCTGACCTTCCGGACCGTGGGCGACGTTCTCGACTACCTGGAGGCCCGTTCCACTGACCCGGCCTGACCCCATGGCGAGAGGCCGCATTGCCGTCACCGGCATGGGCGCCATCACCCCCCTCGGATCAGACCTGGGGGAAACCTGGGCAGCGTATCGGGCAGGCCGGTCGGGGATCCGTGCCCTTGAGCAGCCATGGGCCAGGGCCCTGCCCTCCCGCGTGGCGGGACTGGTGCTGACCGACGTGGACAGCCAGCTTCAACCCCTGCAGCGTCGCCGCCTCGACCGCACCTCCCAGCTGGGTCTGCTGGCCGCCAGGGAAGCCTGGCGCCAGGCGGGCCAGCCCCGGACCGGTGGCGGTGCCCGTGTGGCTGTGGTGATGGGCTGTGGCATCGGCGGGCTCGACACCATGGGACGCCAGTCGCGGATCCTGGTGGAAAACGGTGCGGGCCGGGTGAACCCGCTCACGGTGCCGATGCTGATTCCCAATGCGGCCGCGGCCCAGATCTGCATCGACCTGAACCTGCATGGCGGGGCCCACACACCCGTGTCGGCCTGCGCCTCCTCCGCCGAGGCCCTGCTCTGGGGCCAGATGCTGCTCGCCCTCGACCGGGCCGACGTGGTGCTGGCTGGCGGGGCCGAAGCCCCCGTGAATGAGCTGGGAGTGGTGGGCTTCAGTGCCATGCGGGCCCTCTCCACCAGCAGCGGTCCGCCGGAGGCGGCCAGCAGACCCTATGGCCGTGATCGCGACGGCTTCGTGCTGGCCGAAGGGGCCGGTGTGCTGGTGCTGGAGCGGGAAGCCGATGCCCGGGCCCGCGGTGCCTCCTGCCTGGGGTATCTGCTCGATGGCGGCAGCAGCACCGACGCCCACCACATCGCCAGTCCCGACCCGGAGGGGACCCAGGCCGCCGCGGCCATGCGCCAGGCCCTGGAACGCAGCGACCTGGAGGCAGGGGCCATCAGCCTGATCCACGCCCATGCCACAGGCACGGTGCTTGGTGACCTGGCGGAAGCTCGGGCCATCCACGGGGCCCTCGGCGCCCTGGCCGCCGGCGTGCCGATCACCGCCCCCAAGGGTCAGTTCGGCCACATGCTCGGCGGGGCCGGCGCCGTGGAAACCATCATGACCCTGCTGTGCCTGGCGGAGGGAATCGCCCCTGTCAGCCTCAACGCCGACCCGCTGGATCCCGGCATCGATCTGGCGGTGGTGCGCGGCGGGGTGCGGCAACTCGGCGGTGCCGCCAGCGAGCGCTTCGCCCTCAAGAACGCCTTCGGCTTCGGAGGGCACAACATCTGCCTGGCACTTCAGGGTGCGGAGGGGGCCGCAACCCTCTCCGAGGGCAGCTCACCGGCTGGATTGCTGTAGTACGCGATCACCGCTTCGGAAAAGCCCTGCCTGCTGCCGCCATCGGCTGGACTGGGCAGATCCCCGGCCCGACCCCGGCGGAGCCGCAGGGTGGCCCGCGGCGCAGTGAGGCGCCAGCGCAGCAGGGCCAGGGGGTTGTAGAGCCGGTCGGCGGGCAGATCATCCATGGCCCGGTACTCGAACCACCAGGGCACCACCACGGCCTTGTGGCGCCGGGCCAGCAGAAACGGACTGGCGGAGGCCCGCCGGGTGATCGGTGTGACCAGGGAGCCGTTGGGGGCCAGAAACAGCTGGCGGTGGCGCCGCAGCAACTGGGAAGCCCGCCAGAGAGAGGCCCGCCGCGATTCGGCCACCCGGTGGTCGAGCAGCACATGGCCGGCATTGGCAGCGGAGCGACGGAAGAAGGGAAAGATCCGCGCCAGATGCAGGGAGGAGGTGGTGATGCTGGGGATCCGGATCGCCGCCTGAATCGCCAGCACATCAAAGGGACTGGCGTGGTTCCAGATGTGGATCAGGGGAGGGGCATCCGCCGGGGGCGGCCCATGATCATCGGCAATCACATCGATCCCCAGGGCCCGCAGGGAGCTGCCTGCCGCCGCCGCCAGCAGCAGCCGGGCCAGGCCCCTGGCACCCAGCAGCAGGGCCAGAAGCTGGATGCCATAGATCGCGAAGGTGATCCCGACCCAGGCGGTGCGGCTGGCCAGGCGCAACAGCACCGGCAGGGGCGCCATCACGAAGGGGGGACGCCGCGCCACCATCGGTGGATCCGCTGGAATCGCCCGCGCCAGGGGATCGATGGGGAAGGTCAGGCGGAAAGGGAAATCGCCATCGAAATTGCCATTCACCTGGGTGGTGGTGACCAGGTGGTTGTAGAAGCGGTAGAAGAGCGGTCGGCGGCTGGGCTGGGGCGACTGCCAGAAGCGGCCCAGGGGCTGCTGATCCGTGAGACCGGGCAGGTTGTAGAAGGTCTGACCCATGGCCTTGGTGGGCACCGCGTGGAACAGGGACTGCAGACCCACGGTGCTGTTCACGGTGACCACGCCGCGACAGGTGCGGATGAAGCGGCTGAGGGCGCCGTCGTGAAAATAATGAACCCGACCACTGATGCCTTCCCGTTCCGCCAGAAAACGGATCAGGGATCGATAATTGTTGTAGCCGCGATCGCGGGGATGGTGCTTGAAAGCCAGGTGATCAGAGGGGTGGGCATGGGCCGCAAAGGAAACCACCACTTCTTCAATGAAGTCATGCATGCCCTGGTAGGCGGAACCCATGGTGATCTGGGAATCGCTTGACACCTGCAGAACCACCAGAAAATAGGAAAGATTTTCAAGCAGCAGTGCCTTGATCTTGCGCTCTTCCAACCGATACATCCAGAACCGCCAGCTCCCCCGCAGCTGACACCAGAGAAACGCCGGGGAGGGCTGCAGTTTGTGTTCGCCCTCGATGATCCGATAGGAGGTCAGCGCATGCTGGATGAATGTTGGCGCCTTCCACACCTTGCGCCAGCGCCAACCGGGGTCCAGGCGGGCATTCGGCAGCCTGGACACCGGCGGCAACGCCTGATAGAAACTGACCGGCCTGTTGAGGTTGGAGCGGCTGTTGACCCGCTCCGGCTCCAGGGTCACGTAATTGGGCCGGAGATAGCCCAGTTCAAACACCATGGCCTCGATACCGGCACGCCTGGCCTCTTTAATCGCCAACCGGTGGGGATCGATGAAATCGCCATACATGAAGATATGTCGAATGCCCTTTTCAGCGATCACCTGGCGCAGAAACTCAGGCCACTTCTCCATGGTGCCTGAGTAGGGAATCCGGGCCCTGGCTGGAAAGCCGAATTCATGCAGCGGAAAGGAAACCTTGTAGGCCGGCACACCACAGGCCTGCAGGTAGTGCCAGAACCGCGAAAAGAACAGACCGATGGGCCCCATCAGCAGGAGGACCGGACCCCGGATCTCCACCTGGGGTCCAGGTGATGTCGGACTGTTCTTCCCCATGGGCGCCATCGTGCCATGGCCGCCCGGAGCGGCCTGGCCGAGGGTGCGCTTTCAACGTTGACCGAGCCGGCCCCAGTGCCGGAAGACCCGCTGCACCAGCGTGAGGGGTTCCGGCGGTCCCTGCCGCCAGGCAATCAGCTCCTCGAGCGCCTGCTCGGGGCTGAGGAACCAGCCGCTGTGCCGACTGACATAGCTGGGATAGGCGATCAGCACGGCATGGGCCAGCTCATCGAGATCCAGCGGCCGGCCGCGGCGCGGGCAGCGGAGCCGGTCGTGGGTGAGACCCCAGCCGGCATAGAACGGCAGGCCCCAGGTGTGCACCGGCAGATCCCGCAGCAGGGCCTCGAAACCGGCGATCGACGTCAGCACGTGCAGGGCATCCACCTGGGTGAACAGCTGCTGAATCGAGGCCGCAGGCAGCACCTCGTCACACCAGCTGGCCGCCTGGTCCTCGCCGCTGCCTCGGCTGCAGAGGCCCGCCACCACATCGGGATGGGGCTTGTAGACCAGGTAGGCATCCGGTTCAGCCGCCCGCACCGCCCGCAGCAGCTCCAGATTGGAGCGGATTCCGGGTGCACCGTGGCGGATCGAGGCATCGCGCTCCACCTGGCCGGGCACCAGCACCACCCGGCTGGCGCCGGCCGGTCGCCGCCAGGGCGGTGCCGTGAGGTTGTATTTGGTGATCGCCTGCTCCACCAGCCGCTGCCGCAACCGGGCGGCCCGGCGGCGCTCGCTGAGGCTGATCTCGGCCGTGGCCAGCAGGGTTTCCAGGTCGCTGGGTGCCGCCGCGTCGTAGTACATGCCGGAACCATCGATCACCCACGACAGGGGCGTGATCAGGTCGGCCCCCAGGCCCACCGAACGCAGAAAGCCATCTTCCACATGCAGCAGCGGCCGGTCGGGATGGCGCTCCCGCCAGCGCCGCACCCCCTGCCCCTCCCGCCGGCCCCAGACGGCCACCGCCGCCGCCGCCGCGGTGGGACTGGCCCCCTGCCGCCGGAAGCGCAGGTGGCTGCCGGCCAGGTAGCGGCGCAGCACCGGCTGCTTCCAGGGGGCAAAGCCCAGGGCCTCGATCCGCCGGGGCCAGCGCCGGCGCAGGCGGCGCTGCAGACCGATCGCCGCGATCAGCTGCTCGGGACTGCAGGACCGGTGCGTGTGGGGATCGATGCAGCGCGGATAGGCGATCAGCGCCCCATGCACCAGGTCCTCCAGCCGGCGCGGGCCCGCCGCGGCCCGCCGCGTCGGCGCCGGCAAGCGGTCGTGGGTGAGGCCCCAGCCGGCATAGAACGGCATGCCGAAACAGTGCACGGGGATGCGCCGCAGCAGGGCCTCGAACCCCAGCTGGGAGGTCACCACGTACACCGCATCGGCCCCATCGAGCAGGCTGGCCGGATGGCCGCCATCGGCACTCAGCCACACCCGCGGTTGCCGCCAGTCGGCGGGGCTGAAATGGCCCCGGCAGCGACCGCCCACCACCCCCGGATGGACCCGCAGCACCACCGTGTGCTGCGGGTGGTCGGCCAGGGCAGCGGCCAGCATCGTGCGGAATCCGGCCGGCCCTGCCAGTCCGAGGCCGATCGAGAGGTCGCCCGCCGTCTGGTCCACCACCACCACATAGGGTCCCTCCGGGCGGGGGGAGTCGCGGTCGGGGTTGTATTTGCTCACCCCTTCGGCGCACCAGAGTCGGCACAGGCGTTCAGCTCGCTGCCGTTGCTCCCGCTCCAGCGGGGCGGCGATCAGGGCCTCCAGCCGACTGGGGGATGTGGCGTCGTAGTGCACCCCCAGGTCGTCCACCAGCAGGGAGAGGGGCGGCTCGCCGCGGCCCAGACCCAGGGAGCGCAGAAAGCCGTCCTCCAGGCGCCAGAGGGGCAGGCCGCGGCGGCGGGCGATCGCTTCGGCGGCGCGACCGCTGGGTTTGCGGCCCCAGGCCAGCAGGGCGTCGAGGGGGGCCCGGCGGCAGCGGATCCGGCCCGGCACCAGGGTGGCCGGAGCCAGCAGCGGCGCCAGCGTGGAGTGGGCCAGCATGCCCCGATGAGGAATGCCGAGGGTGTCGGCCAGAAGGGGCTGCAGCGGCACCGGCGGGCGATCAAGACTCCGCTAGTTTCGGGCCTGATGACCATTCAATTCCCGGTGCCGATCGGCGGGGGCCTTCCCCTGGTGCTGATCGGTGGCATCAACGTGCTCGAGAGCCCTGGCCTGGCCGACGAGGTGTGTGGCCGATTCGTGGAGGTGACCGGCCGCCTCGGCGTGCCGTATGTGTTCAAGGCGTCCTTCGACAAGGCCAACCGCACCTCGGTGGATGGCTTCCGCGGACCCGGCCTGGAGCAGGGTCTGGCCTGGCTGGATGATCTGCGGCGGCGCCACCGGGTGCCGATCCTCACCGATGTGCACGAACCGCACCAGGTGGCCCCGGCGGCCGAGGTCTGCGATGTGCTGCAGCTGCCGGCCTTCCTGGCCCGCCAGACCGATCTGGTGGCGGCCCTGGCCGGCTGCGGCAGGCCGGTTCATATCAAGAAACCCCAGTTCCTGAGCCCGGCCCAGATGGGACCGCTGGTGCACAAGTTCGAGCGGCTGGGCTGCCGTGATCTGGTGCTCTGCGAGCGGGGCACGGCCTTCGGTTACGACAACCAGGTCGTCGACATGCTCGGGCTGTCGGTGATGCGCCAGGTGAGCGGCGGCAAGCCGGTGAGCTTCGACGTGACCCATGCCCTGCAGCAACGCAGCAGCGGCGCCTCCGCCTCCGGCGGTCGGCGCAGCCAGGCCCTCGAACTGGCCCGCAGCGGTGTGGCCGCCGGCATCGACGCCCTGTTCCTGGAAACCCACCCCGATCCCGACCAGGCCCTCTGCGATGGACCCAGTGCCCTGCCGCTGGACCTGCTGGAGCCCTTTCTGGGCCAGGTCATCGCCATCGATCGCCTGGTGAAGGGCTTTCCACCGCTGGCCATCGACTGATCCCGTGAGTGAGACCCTGATCGTGATTCCGGCCCGCTGGGCCTCCAGCCGCCTGCCCGGCAAGCCCCTGGCCGACATCGGCGGCGAACCGATGATCGCCCGGGTGGTGCAGGCGGCCCATGGCATCGCCGAGGGCCTGGCGGCGGCCGGCGGCGGCCGTGCCGCCGTGGTGGTGGCCACCGATGATCCGCGGGTGCAGGCGGCCGCGGAATCGGCAGGGGCCGAGGGCCTGCTCACGGCCAGCCATCACCGCAGCGGCACCGAGCGGCTGCTGGAGGTGATGGAACGGCGGCCTGCACTCCATTACCTCAATCTTCAGGGCGACGAACCCCTGTTCCCCCCCGCGGAGGGCTGCCGGCTGCTGGCGGCCCTGGCCGAAGCCCACGCCGACATCGTGAGCCTCTGCCATCCGATCCCGGCCGCGGAGGCCGCGGACCCCCATGCCGTGAAGGTGGTCTGCAACTCGGGGGGCGACGCCCTTTACTTCAGCCGCGCGCCGATCCCCTATCCCCGCCAGGAGGGGGCGGCCACCCATCTGCGCCATGTGGGTGTGTATGCCTACAGCCATGCCGCCCTGGAGCGGATCGGACAGCTGGGGCCCACCCCCCTGGAGCAGTGCGAGAGCCTGGAGCAGCTGCGCTGGCTGGAGGCGGGGGAGCGGATCCACCTGCTGCGCTGTCAGCAGCCCCTGCCCCCGGGGGTCGACACGGCCGCCGATCTGGAGCGGGTGCGGCGCTGGTGGCAGGCGGGCGGCGCCCAGGATGTGGCCCCGAGCGCCGACGAACCCACGGGCCTGGCCCGGATCCGCCTGTTGATCAGCGATGTGGACGGGGTGCTCACCGATGGGCGGATCTACTACGGCAGCGAGGGCGAAAGCCTCAAATGCTTCCACGTGCGCGACGGCCTGGGCATCCGCCTGCTGGAGAGCTGTGGCGTGCGGGTCACGCTGATGTCGGGCCGCGACTCGCCACCGCTGCGCCGCCGGGCAGCCGACCTGGGGCTGGAGCACTGCCGGTTCGGCGTGACCGACAAGGCGGCGGCCTGCCGGAGCCTGATCGCCGATCTCGGCCTCGACCCCGCCGAGGTGGCCTTCGTGGGCGACGACAGCATCGACCTGCCGGCCCTGGCGGTGTGCGGCACCGGGTTTGCGGTGGCCGACGCCGCCGAGCCGGTGCGACGGCAGGCCGACCACGTGCTGGCAACCCCAGGGGGAGCCGGTGCCCTGCGGGAGGTGGCGGAACTGCTGCTGGCGGCCCATGGCCGTGGCGCCGTGCTCCACAGCGGCGAAGCCTTTCTGCAGGTGGCCGATCGCATCGGGCAATGACTGACCCGGTGGCACCGGCGCCAGGGAAGACCGGGCTGGTGGTAGCTTCCAGCCCTGACGATGGTTGGACCCCCCTGGAGCGATTGTCAGGCCGAGATCCAGCCATCGACCTCGATGGCCTCGTGCAGCGCGTGGCCCGATCCACCGGCATGCCTGCGGGCCGGGTCCGCCGGGTGATCGCCGCCACCTTCGCCGAGCTGGCCGGGGCAGTGCCGCAGACCGCGGAACCCCGCGAGCCGGCCCAGGCCGCTGCCGGCCCGGCCGATGGCGACCCGCCAGCCCCCGTGGACCCCTACCGCTGGCTGCCCCTGCGCCGCTCCACGGGACGCTGGCCATGAACAACCGACCCAGCGCGATCGCCCTGATCCCGGCCCGCGGGGGATCCAAGGGGGTGCCGGGCAAGAATCTGCGGCCCGTGGGTGGCCGGTCACTGCTGGGCCGCTGCATCGGGGCGGCCAGCGCCGCCGCTGCGGTGGAGCGGGTGCTGGTGAGCACCGACGACGGCGCCATCGCTGCTGAAGCCCGCCGGCACGGGGCCGGCGTGATTGATCGCCCCCCTGATCTGGCCGGCGACCTGGCCTCCTCCGAGTCGGCCCTGCTGCATGCCCTCTCCACCCTGGCGGCAACCGGTCCGCTGCCGGAACTGGCGGTGTTTCTGCAGTGCACATCCCCGTTCACGCGCGGGGATCAGATCGACCGGGTGGTGGAGGCCCTGGTGGCCTCCGATGCGGCCATGGCGTTTGCCGTTGTGCCGTGGCACGGATTCCTCTGGCGTCACGACGAACGGGGGCTGGGTCTGGGCGTGAACCACGACCCCGACCGCCCCCGGCAACGGCGGCAGGACCTGGCACCGGTCTATCTGGAAACGGGCTCGATCTACGTGCTGCGCACGGAGCCGTTTCTGGCGGCCGGCCACCGCTTCATCAGCCCCAGGCTGCCGGTGCCGATCGAGGGGCCGGCACCGGAGGTGGACACGCCAGACGACCTGCGGATGGCGGACCGCCTGGCGGATCTGCTGGATGGGCCCTGGCCCGACCGGGGGGGCCAACCATGAACCAGCTGAATCAACGCCACCTTGCCGGCCTGGCCTGCTTCGATTCCTTCGGCAAGACCGCCATGGAAATGCTGGCCCACGCCCGCCGCGCCGGGGCCCGCACGAGCCTGTATCTGCTGGAACTGCCGGGCCGCGGCCTGTCCCAGCGGCAGCTGCAGGAGATCCGCCGCATCGACCGGCGCACGCCGGTGCAGCTGCGGCGCTGGAATGATCTGCGGCCCCTGCTGGCCGAGCTGGCCGGGCTGGATGCGCTGATGCTGGGGCTCGATGGCCAGCGCAGCCGCGACACCCTGTTGCTCAGCCGGCTCCTCTGGGAAGGACTGGAGCAGCGGCCGCTGCTGGTGAGCGCCTACCCCGGCATTCTGTTCCGCCACCAGATCGAAGGCATGCTCGACCGCTCGGGGGTCGACCTGCTCTGCCTCAACTCGGAAACCGACGCCGCCCTCTACCGCTCCGCCTGCAGGGCCCTGGCCATCAGCGATGGCAATGCGGTGGTCACGGGGCTGCCGATTCTCTGGTCGCTGCCCCAGCGCCGCCCCCGTGAGCAGGGGTCGATCGTGTTCTTCGAGCAGCCGTCGGTGCCCGGCAACCCCCTCCAGCGCAATTATGTGGCCCACCGGCTGATTGATCTGGCGATCGCCCATCCGGACCGCCGGGTGATCTTCAAGCCGCGCACCTCCAGCATCGAGCCCACGCTGCACCGCCGCCACGGCGAGATGGCCTCCCTGCTGGCCCCCCTGAGCCGCCGCCATCGCAACCTGAGCATCAGCTACCGCCCCAGCCTCACCCTGCTGCGCCGCTGCGCCTGCGCGATCACGGTGTCGTCCACCGCCGCGATGGAAGCCATGGCCATGGGGGTCAGCACCCGCATCGTGTCGGATTTCGGCATCTGCGAAACCCTGGGCAACCACTATTTCGCCGACTCCGGGGCGGTGGCCGACTTCGACGCGATCATCGCCGACCCCTTCAGCGTGAAGCACCGGCAGGAGTGGCTGGAAACCAGCGGCTGGAAGCCCGATGGGGCCGAGCGGTTCCTCATGGCCCTGGCCCAGCGCCTGCAGCAACCGCGGCCGGCGGCCACCACCAGCGCCGGACGTCCCCTCGGACCGCCCGGCTGGGGCACCCTCAGCTGGCAGACCTACGCCCTGAACAACGGCGGGCGCAAGATGCTCGCCAGCGCCGGGGCCCGCTCCCGCCACCGGGCCGCCCACCGGGGCAAGACCCTGCTGCGCCGGCTGCGGGAGCAGTTGGTGGGCCTCTGGGGCCTGGAGCACTGGATCAAGAAGCGATGAAACTGCTGCTGATCAGCTCCCAGGGGCAGCCGCTGCTGGCGGTGCGGCAACTGGCTGATCGGCTGCGGGCCGGCGGGATGGAGGTGGCGGTGGGCGGCTGCGCCGGGGCGGATCTGCCCGTGGATCCCCACAGTCTTCTGAGCGGAGACCTGGCCCGCCGGGTGCAGGGCGTGGGCCTGCTGGTGGCACCTGCCCAGGTGCCGGCCCTGCTGCAGACATACCGGCTGGCGTGCCGGCTGGCCGGAGTGCCGGGGGCTCCGGTGTTCAGCGGCCCGTGCGAACCCCTCAGCGGCGATCGCCTGGCGAGCGACCTGCTCCATCGCCTGGAGGTGGATCTGATCTGTCTGCACGGTCCGGGGGAGGAGGAGGAGGCCCTGGACCTGCTGCGGGGCACCCGCTTTGCCGCGAAACCACTGGTGCAGCTTGGCCTCTGGAGCCGACCGGCCCCGGCAAGCCACCACGACCGAGCGGGCACGGCGGTGTTTCTGGAACAGCAGGGCCTGCCCGACGACCCGGCCGGCCAGGAGCCACTGCTGCGGCTGCTGGCGCGCCTGGCGGCGGCCTCGCCCTCCTGGAAGCTGCTGATCCAACCCACCCCCGCCAGCGGCGGCCCGGACGCGGGCGCCGCTGGCGGGGGCCTGGGGGATCTGATCCGGCAACAGCCCAGGCGGCGGTGGCCCCCCAATCTGCTGGCGCTGGATCCCGCCGAGGTGGAAACCACGGTGGCCAGAGCCGAAGTGTGCCTCACGATCAGCTCCCCCTGGATCTTCCATGCCCTGGCCCAGGGCAGCCGCGCTCTGGTGATGGGCGACTACGGCATCCGCGCCAGGGCCAACCTGCCGCTGTTCTTCGGCTCGGGGCTGATCCATCAGTTCAGCGCCCTGGCAAGCCTTGACCGGCTGCCGCGGCCCGGCAGGCCACGGCGGCGGTGGCTGGTGCGCCAGGGGTGGGAGATTGCCGATCCGACCTTGCCACTGCGGCATGCCCTGTCCACCCTGGTGCGGCCATGAGCCTCTCGATCCTGCTGGTGGCCGACAGCGACAGCCAGCTGCTCTACGTGGAGGCGCTCAGTCGCAACTGGCCCGGCGATGCCGCCCGGGCCACCATCAATGTGGTGCCGAGGGACGGCACCCCCCCGGCCCTGCTGGAACGGATCCGGAGCCATGCCCGCATCTGGCACCAACCGCTGGCCACCCTGCTGGGCGACCCCAGGTTGGACCGGTTCGATGCCGTGGGGGTGTTTCTCGCGGGCAGCAAGCTGGCCGAGTTCCGCACGGCCTACCACCAGCGGGCCACCCGGGAGGGCTGGCGGGCAGCGCCCCTGTTCTGTGGCTTCAACGGAGTGGTGCTGGAACAGTTCGATGAGGCCATCACCTGGCGACTGGGGTACGACCTGATCTGCCTGAACGGCCCCCGCGACCAGGCCCGCATGGAACGGCTGCTGCGCGATACCCCTTTCGCGGCCCAGCCGAGCGTGCTCACGGGCCTGCGACGCCAGTGGACGGTCGAACCGGCGGGCATGGACCGCCAGCGGCGGCTGGTGTTCGCCGAACAGGTGGCCATGCCGGCCCCGGCGGCGGAACGGCGGCGGATGGTGCGCCTGCTGGCCGGCCTGGCGCAGCGGTGCCCCGACTGGGAGATCCTGATCCGGCCCCGGGTGGCCCCGGACGAGGCCACGTTCCATCTGCACGAGACCCACATCAGCCAGACACTCCAGCAGGAACTGGGGGGCCGGTGCCCCGCCAATCTCAGCCTCAGCGATGCTCCCCTGGCGGGGTTGCTGGCCTCCAGCCTGCTGTTCGGCACCGTGTCGTCCACGGCCTTCTTCGATGCCCTCGACCTGGGCTGCCGACCGCTGGTGATGGGCGATTTCGGACTGGCCAACGGCTATGGCACCGCCGTGTTCGAGGCCTCCGGCATGGTGCGGTCATTCGCCGAACTGCGGGACCTGGATGCGGAGCTGGCCGGACCAGGGCCTGACCCGGACTGGCTGGAGTGGATGGGCCACAGCGACCGGTTCAGTGCCGGGGCTCTGCTGGAGGCCCTGCAGGCCCTGGCGGCCGCACCCCGGCCGACCATGCCGCAGCTGCGCCATCCGGGGTTCGTGGTCAATGCGGCCGATCTCTCCGCCAACCAGCTGCGGCGGGGTGCCGAGGCGCTGATCCGCCAGGGTGACCATGCGGGGGCGGCCTCCCTGCTGGAGATGGCCCAGCTGCAACGGCCCTCCCATCGGAACATCGCCCGCCGGCTGGCGGCATTGCGGGGGGAGCCACGGTTTCTGCGCCGTCTGTGGTTGCTCCTGAGCCCGCGATACCGCGGATAGGATCACCGACTCAGATGGGATCGACAGGTATGGGCTGGCAGGCGGGATCCCTGCAGATCGATCGCAATTTCACCCAGTACGTGGTCTTCGCGGAAGACTCTCTGCTGAGCGCCCTCAACAAGATCACGCTCAACCGCTCCCGGCTCATCTTCGTGGTGTCGGAAGGGGGCATTCTCCAGGGGGTGCTGAGCGACGGCGACTTCCGACGCTGGATCGGCGCCTGCGCCACGATCGATCTGACGGCGCCCGTCACCGCAGCCATGAATCCGGCCTGCGTGAGTGCGCCGGAAGGGGCCAGCCCGGCCGAACTGGCAGCGCTGGTGTCGGAGCGGGTGCAGGCGATTCCCCTGCTCGACAAGCACGGCCGGATCGTGGCCGTGGCGCGGGCCGACAGGGTGGGCCTGGAGCTGAACGGGCGACGGATCGGTGGGGAGGAACCCACCTTTGTGATCGCCGAGATCGGCAACAACCACAACGGCTCCCTGGAACTGGCCCTGCGCCTGATCGATGCGGCCGCCGACGCGGGCGCGGACTGCGCCAAGTTCCAGATGCGGGATCTGGCCGGTCTCTATGTGAATGCCGGCAACAGCAATGACATGGGCGCCGACCTGGGCACCCAGTACACCCTCGACCTGCTGGAGCGTTTCCAGCTGAGCGACGAGGATCTCTTTCGCTGTTTTGACCATGTGGTGGCCCGCGGCATGGTGCCGCTGTGCACACCCTGGGATGAGCCAAGCCTGGCCAAGCTCCACGGCTGGGGCATGGCGGGCTTCAAGGTGGCCTCGGCTGATTTCACCAACCACGCCTTCCTGAGTGCGATCGCCACGTGCGGCAAACCGCTGATCGCCTCCACCGGCATGGCCACGGAGCACGAGATCAGCGCCGGCGTGCGCCATCTGCGCAGCCTGGGTGTGGGGTTTGCCCTGTTGCACTGCAACTCCACCTACCCCACCCCATTCAAAGATGTGAATCTGCGCTATCTGAGCCGGCTGCAGGAGCTGGCCCAGGCGCCGATCGGCTACTCCGGCCACGAGCGGGGCATCGCGGTGCCGATCGCCGCGGTGGCCATGGGCGCCCAGGTGATCGAGAAGCACCTCACCCTGGATCCCTCCATGGAGGGCAATGACCACAAGGTGAGCCTCAGGCCAGAAGAATTCCGGGCCATGGTGCAGGGCATCAGGGCCGTGGAGGATTCCCTGGGCAGCGGCCGGGAACGCAGCCTCAGCCAGGGCGAGCTGATGAATCGGGAGATCTTGGCCAAGAGCCTGGTGGCGGCGGTGCCGATCCCGGCCGGCATGGCCATCGAACGGGCCATGCTGCGGATCCAGAGCCCGGGGCAGGGACTGCAGCCCTACCGCATCGACGACCTCCTCGGCCGCCGCCTGAGCGTTGACAAAAAAGCAGGTGACTTCTTCTTTGAATCGGACCTGAATGAGGGCTTTACAGCCCCCAGAAGCTATCGCTTCCCCAATCCGTTTGGCGTGCCAGCCCGCTACCACGACCTCGCCTATTTCAGCGAGGCCAGCAATCTTGATCTGCTTGAGATTCACCTGAGCTACAAAGATCTTGATGTCAACATTGAGGAGGCTATTCCCTGTCCGATAGACCTGAATCTGGTGGTGCATGCTCCCGAGCTATTTGCCGGCGACCACACCCTGGATCTCTGCAGCCTCAACGAAGATTATCGATCCCATTCGATTCTTGAACTGCAACGGGTCATCGACATCTCGCGGCGGCTCAGCCAGCGGTTCCGCGCTGGCAGTGATGTTTTGCTTGTGACCAATGTTGGGGGGTTCTCCAGCAATCGGCACCTTGAAGAAGAGGTGCGAGTGCGCATGCTGGAGCAACTGGTCGACAGCCTGGCCAACCTCAGGCTTGACGGCGTGGAGCTGATCCCGCAGACCATGCCACCGTTCCCCTGGCATTTTGGCGGCCAGCGCTTCCACAACCTCTTCGTGGAGCCCGAATCAATCGCCCGGTTCTGCAGGGAGCATCAGCTGAGGGTCTGCCTTGATGTGTCCCATTCCAAGCTGGCCTGCAATCACCTTGGCCAGTCATTCAGCCGCTTCCTGGAGCAGATACTGCCCCACACCGCCCACCTGCACCTGGCCGATGCCAGCGGGGTCGATGGCGAGGGTCTGCAGATCAATGATGGTGATGTGGACTGGGCCGTCTTCTTCGAACTGCTGAATCGACTGGCGCCTTCTGCCTCCTTCATCCCCGAGATCTGGCAGGGCCACAAGAACCAGGGCGAGGGCGCCTGGCTGGCACTGGAGCGGCTCGAAGCCCACCAGCAGCATGTTCTGCAGCTGGCGCTGGCCGCATGAGCCGAAACAACCACTTCATTCTGTTTCAGCACCTACCCCTGATCTACGGACGGGTGCCCAAGGTGGCCAACAGCTCCATCAAGGCCAGTCTCTGCCGCCTGCTGAGGCAGCCAGCGGTGCAGGGCCTGCGCAGCACCTCCGACAGCTTCTGGACGAAGCACACCAACGGCGAGACCACCATGATCGCAGCCAGCGACGTGCTGAAGCGCCAATCCAGCCACTTCTGCTTCAGCTTTGTTCGCAATCCATTTGATCGAATTGTCTCTGCATACAACAACAAAATCATTGAAGTTGCCCACCTCTCACGGCCGATGGAGCGCATGGGTTTAAAGCACGGAATGGCCTTTCCTGATTTCATCCAATGTGTGTGCGATACCCACGACCAGGATCTGGATGTGCACCTGCTGCCCCAGGCAAGCATGCTCTGCTTACGCGATCGTCTGGTTCCCCACTTTGTGGGCCATTTTGAATCACTGGCAACCCACTGGTCCATGCTCCAGCAGCGGTTGGCGAGCGAGGGGCTGCCCGGCCTGGGCAACCTGCCCAGCAAGAATGTGCGTCGCCAGCCGGGCGCCGATCTGCACCAGCATTTCGCCACCGATCACCTGATCGAGCTGGTTCATCAGCGCTACCGGCGTGATTTTGAGGTCTTCTACACCGCCAACAGTCTGCAATCCCTGCTCGCCGGCCAGGCCTCCACGCCCGAGCCGCTGCAGCAGCTGCATGCCAGCGGTCTGCGGGCCAGACTCAGGCAACTGCCCATTGTGGGTCGACTGCAATCCCTGTTCTCCCAGTCGTGATGCTGATCAACAGCCGCACCGTCCAGCGCCAGCTGGCATCCATCCCTCCATGGCTGCGGGACCCGTTCTCCCTCGACGGCCCCCTGGCCGATGCCATCTCGGCTGGCCTGCGGGGCGAGCATGCGGCACTGGTCAGGGCACGGCGGGCCTACCTGCCCAATTTCATTGTGATCGGGGCGCCCAAAGCGGCCACCACAACCCTGACCAGCATCCTGCCGCGCCATCCCCAGATCTTCATCAGCCATCCCAAGGAGCCCAAGTTCTTCGGGCGGCGTTACTACAAGGGATGGAAGTGGTACGGGCGGATGTTTTATCCCGGCCGGGGCAAGCCTTTGCGGGGAGAGGCCAGCACCATGTACTCAAGCCCCCACAAGAACTATCAATACAGCGCTGCTTTGATGCACCGCTATCTTCCCCATACCAAGATCATCTACATGGTGCGGGACCCACTGGCCCGGATGGCATCCCAGTGGCGTCACATGAAAGGCTGGAATCCCAGCACCTGTGATTTTGAGGACATTGCCGATGCCCCCGATGCCCAGCAGAAACTGCTGATCGGCTGTTCTCTTTACCACGCCAATCTGCAGAGATTTCGAGCCTTCTTCCCCGACAGCCAGATCCACTGCATCAGCTTCGAAGACCTGCTCGCCGACCCTGAGCCCACCCTGGCAGCCCTGCTTCAGTTTCTGGGGGCCAGGCCCAGGGCCCGCAGCCTGCTCGATCGGGGCCGGCTGCCCCGCTTCAACGAAGCCGGTGACAAGGGCAGAGCCATGGTGCCGGCCCCCCGCTGGACCGACGACCTGCGCAGCCGGATCCTGCGGCGGGTCGGCCCCGATGCCCGCCGCATGCTCGCCTACATGGGCAAACCGGCCAGCCACTGGTCTCTGTAACCCCATCGCCTGGTCGCTTGCCCAATCCGACCCATCAGTGGGATCGTCTGATCAGACCAGGGTCAGCACAGAGATGGAACCCATGGAGACATTGGCAGTCCGGTTATGGATTCTTGAAGATGACGAGCAACTCTGCACCCTGCTGCAGGAGCAGTGCCAGGGCATGGGCTGGGAGCTGCAGACCTTCCACACCCCTCGCACCCTGGAATCCGCCCTCGACAACGGCAGCCCCGATCTGCTGCTGCTCGACCAGCTGCTGCCCGAGAAGCTGGGCACCGATGTGCTGGGCCGCTTGCGTCAGGGCGGCCATCGTTTCCCGGTGCTGATGCTCTCGGCCCTGGGGGCCCCCAGCGACCGGATCATGGGCCTGGAGGCCGGTGCCGACGACTACCTCGGCAAACCCTTCCTGTTCCGGGAGCTGCAGTTGCGGGTCGAACGGCTGCTGCAGAACAGACCGCCCACCGATCAGACCCAGCTGCCCGAAGATCGGGCCTACCGGATCGGCCCCCTGCTGTTTGCCCCCCACCAGCTCCAGATCCATGACAGCGCCGGGGATCCCCAGCGGCTCACCCGGGGCGATGCGGCCCTGCTGCAGACCTTCTGCCGCCATCCAGGCCAGGTGCTCAGCCGGGCCCAGCTCGGCAAGGCCAGCGGCAGCCTGGTGGATCCCCGCTCAAGCCGCAGCATCGACATGCGCATCTCCAGGCTGCGGCGGCTGCTGAGCGATCTGCAGAACGGCGAAGAAGTCATTGAATCCGTGCGTGGGCAGGGGTATCGGCTGCTGAGCCCGGTGAGCATCGAACCCCTCCATGGCTGATCACAGGCCGGTGGGGCACCGCAGCACCATGGACGGGCTGCAGCTGGTGCTCTGCTGGCTGGGATCGGGGCTGCTGGCCTACGGGGGCTATCGGCTGCTGCTGCGAACGGCCTTTGAGCCCGAGCTTGTGGCCGAAAGCAGCCTGCGCATCAGTCGCAGCGTGCAACTGGTGGAACAGGTGCTCGCCTTTCACTCCATGGCCGACCTGCCCGAAAGCGTGGTCATGATCCGCTCGGCCCGCGGACCCGCCGGCACCGGCCAGCCCCTGAGCGCCTTCGACCGGCAGCTGCAGCAGCGCATGGCCCAGGCCCACGGGTTGGAGCGGCAGCTCGTGCGGGAGCGCCCTCCCCTCACCGATCCCCTCGGAGGGCACTGGATCCGGCTGCAGACCCCCAGGCATGGCTCAGACCTGTGGATGTACTACCCCGAGCGGCTGAGCAGCACCCTCTGGTACCTGCCCCTGCTGCGCAGCGGCTCGGTGCTGGTGGGCGTGCTGATCGGCACGATCGTGTTTCTCAAGGGCTGGGTGGAGAGCCCCCTCAGGCGGCTCAGCCGTGAGATACCCGACACCGCCCTGCCACCCCTGCCGCTGCTGCCCGAACGGGGCATTGCACCGATCCGGCTGCTGAGTCTGCGGGTGAACCGGCTGCTGGAGAGGATCAACAGCACCGACAGCACCCGCCGGCAGCTGCTGCGGGGCCTGGTCCACGATCTGAGCGGCCCCCACAGCCGGCTGATGCTGCGGGTGGAGCAACTGCAGCAACGGGCCCCGCAGCAACTGTTGGCCACCAGCGACGCCATGGCCACGGACCTGCAGCAGCTGAGCCGGATCACCGAGCAACTGGCCCTGCTGGCGGAGCGGGAAGCCCCCGCCCGCGACGCGCGCCAGACCGCGATTGATGATCTCTGTGGCCGCATCGCCTCCAGCTACCCGGCCGATGTGATCACGTTGCTGGTGCCTCGCCTGATCGCCCGCGTTGATGTGATCGGCCTGGAGAGGAGCCTGCTCAACCTGATCGACAACGCTCTGGAATATGGCGCGCCACCGGTGGTGATCCGCGCCCGCCTCCTGGGGGGCGGCCTGCGGATCCTGGTCGATGACCACGGCCATGGACTGCCGAACGCAACTCTGCTTACAATGCCGAGGCAATCCAAGGCCAATGACCGGCAGCGAAGAAGGCACCTGGGCCTTGGTCTGGAGATCGTCGAACGGTTCTGCCGGGACCACGGCGGCAGCCTGCGGCTCGGCGAAGCTCCCACCGGCGGATTGCGTGCCGAACTCATCCTTCCCCAGTGATGTCTGACGAGCCCATGGCCGGGGCGGCCAGCCACTGGATCACGGCCCTGGGAGCGCGCTGGTACCAGCGGCAGGCCCACCACGACCCAGACATCGACCCTGATGCGCTGCTGCAGCAGACCCGCGCCGCAGACCATCTGCTGAAGGGCCGCAGCCTGCTGTCCGCCGCCGTGGTCGCCCCCTGGGGCAGCCATCCGATCGAAGCCGGGCCGAAATTCCTGGAGACCATCCGCGGCGAACTGGAACGCATCCGGCTGCAGCACCGGCTGCTGCAGCCGGTGGTGGCGGTGCAGGTGGAGCAGGCCATTCATTACCACGGCTTTCTCTATCCCTATGACCCGGCGGCCCGGCGGGTGCATGGCTTCTACGAACAGCACCGGCCGTTTGATCGGCACATGTCCAAATGTCCATCCGCGATCGCCGATCTGCAGGCCATGGTGGACCAGTCGCTGCCGATCCCCCAGCACGGCCAGAGGGCACTGGTGCTTGGGTCGTGCGGCAGCCGCAATTACGGCCACTGGCTGCTGGATGATCTCTCGCGGCTCTACCTCTACCTCACCCATCTGGGTGCGGGCGGTGACCGCACGATCCGGCCACCCCGGCGAATCGTGCTGCCGGCCTTCAATCCCCTGATCGATGAACGGCGCACCCAGGCGGCACGCTGGCTGATGGAGGCCTGCAGCAACCGGTCGATGCTGCTGCGCCCCCGGGCGGCGGGCCAGCAGACCCGGGTGGTGCTGCAACCCAACCGCCGCTGCTACATGGTCCGGGAGGCCACGCTGGTCAGCCCGGCATCCCGCCACCCCTACGAGCTCCACCCCGGAGCCATGCTCGGGCTCAAGCAGGCGGCCCAGCGCACGCTGGCGGGGCAGCCGGCCGACGGTCCCCGGCCGAAGCGGGTGTTCATCAGCCGCCGCAACAACCGCACCGTGCTCAACCTCGCTGGCCTCGAAGACCTGCTCGGCCGGTTCGGCTTCAGCACCGCCTACTGCGAAGACCTGGATTTCGACGGCCAGCGCAACCTGTTCGCCGGCGCCGACCTGGTGATCGGCATCATGGGTGCCGCCATGTGCAATCTGATCTTTGCCCCTGAGCACTGCCGGGTGCTGTTCCTGGCGCCGGAGGGCTGGCTGGATCCCCTGTTTCACATCCTCATGGCCTCCATGCACATGGAGGCCCGGTTCATCTACTGCCCGGTGCTGGTCGATGGCGACGATGCCACCAGCCGTTCCGGCCAGCTCACGGTGCCCCTGGCCAGCGTTCAGACCTGGCTGGAGGACACCACCGCACGCAGCAGCGCCAGCAGCTGACGGCCCGCCTGGTCGCTGCGCCGCCGGCGCCAGAGGTGGCGGCGGGCCCGGGCGGCGGTCCGTTGCAGGGGCAGGCGGTGATCGATGGCCTGCTCCAGGGCCTGCCGCCAGCCATCGGCGGCCACGGGGATCGCCAGCCGGCGGCGGATCAGGCCTGCGTAGGGCGGCAGATCACTGCACAGGCAGGCCAGGCCGAGCGCCGCATAATCCAGCACCTTGAGATCAGACTTGCAGCGGTTGAAGCGGTTGTCGACCAGCGGGGCAAGGCCCAGATGGCAGGCGGGCTGGTCGCGCAGCCAGGGCACGAAAGCCGGATAGCGGCGCCGGTCCAGCGGGATGTCCAGGCGGATCAGCCAGTCGCGCTCCACCGGCGCGGCCAGGCCCCCCACCATCACCAGTTCAAAACGGCCGGGCCGGGTCCGCTCCAGGGCATCGAGGGCCTCCAGCACCAGGGCGAAATCCGGGTCATGGGTGGGGCTGCCCATGTACAGCAGGCGAAAACGGCCGCCCGCGGGTGGCGGCGATCCCGGCCCCGCCCCGGGGTCCGGGCCGCCCCAGAGCGGGGCATCGAGGCCATTGGCAATCACGGTCACGCCGGGCAGCCGGCGACCGCGCCGGGCGGCCCGGCGACGGCAGGCCCGCCCGAGCTCCGGCGTGGAGACCAGCAGGTGGTCGACCGCCCCCAGGAGGGCATCGATCACCGCCACCGAGCTCTGCAGGCTCGCCGCCTGTGGATGGTCGCTGCCGATCGTGAACAGGGCATCATCCAGGTCGAGCACCAGGGGCAGGCCCAGGTCATCGCAGCGCTGCCGCCAGCGGCGCACCTCACGGCGACTGCTGAGGGCCGCCCGCTGCACCACCACCACATCACAGGCGGCCAGGGCGGCATCGCTGGAGCGGCCGACCGTGTGCAGCTGGCAGAGCCGCCGCTGCTGCAGGGGCGCCAGCGGCAGCAACAGGCGCAGATAGGCCGAGCTCGTGTAGCCCCGCCCCGCTGCGGGCAGCACCAGGGCCACCCTCAGGGGCGGTGGCGGCGGTCCGCCCAGCCACCGCGGCCAGCGCCAGTGGCCCCCCCGGGCAAGGGCGGGGGGTGGTGCGACCGTGGGCGGCTGCCGCAGCTGCCGCTCCAGCCGCTGCAGACGGCCCGTCATCCGGGCCAGCTCCAGGAAATAGGCGTCTTCGGTGCCGCCCCACAGGCTGGGGATGGCCAGCCCGTCCTGAGGTTCGTCGTTGGCGGCCGTCCAGGCGGGGGCATCGGCCCTGTCCAGCAGTCGCCAGCCATGGCCGCCGGCCTCTACGGCCTGGCACAGGCAGCGCTCCAGGGCATGGGCCAGGGTGCCGCGGGTGGGGAGGGGCTCGGGAGCGAAGCGATAGCTGTCGGCATCCGCCGTGATCAGCCGGGCCAGTCCCAGCAGGCAGGCGGGCCGCAGCCAGAACATCATGCCGGCGGGAAAGACCAGGAGGTGGGAGGGCAACAGCAGCCGATCCGGGTAGAGGTCCCGCAGCACGGCCCGGGCGGCGGCAAATTCGATCCCCCACTTGTAGAAACGGTTGATGCCGGCAAAGCGGCAGGGCAACACCAGCCCCACCGATGGATCCGCAAGATGGGCCAGGGCGATCCGCACCTGGTCAGCCGAGCCGATCAGGATGTCCAGCAGATGCTCGCGCCAGGCCTCCCCCAGACCGTCCTGCTTCTGGGTGCGCTTGGTGTGCAGGTGCAGCACGGCCCCGTAGCCCTGCAGGGGATCGCTCAGCTGCTGCAGCAGGGGCCACACATTGCGGCCGCGGTTCTCGAAACGGTCGATGTGGCACGTGGCCGGATCCCAGCGGGGCCGGCCGGCCAGGAGCGCTGCCAGCTCGTGGACCTTGGCGTCCGTGTCGGTGCTGATCCAGAGGTGGGCATCGGCCAGGCCAGAGGCCTCCAGCCGATCCAGCAGCGCAGGAACCAGCTCGATGTGGAACGCATGCAGACTCACGGCAATGGAGCCCGCCGGTCGCGGCCCCGGCCGGATCCGGCGGCGCTGCTCCGCCGCCAGCCGCCGCTCACCGTCGAGGGAGAGCACGAACGAGGGCCAGCTGCCGGCTTCCTCGTGATTGAGGTGAAAGATCCCCATCGGCTCCCCAGGCGGCTCAGCCGCCTGCGAGGGTGCCGAGTCGCTCGCCGCCGTAGCCAGCCCGGCTGCGCACCTGCTGACACCAGTCCAGATGGTCGAGATACCAGCGCACCGTGGCCTCGATGCCGTCGGCAAAGGTGTGGCGCGGTTGCCAGCCCAGCTCATCGCTGATGCGGGCGGGATCAATGGCGTAGCGGCGATCGTGGCCCGGCCGGTCGCTGACGCGCTGGATCAACGAGGCATGGGGCGCGCCGCCGGGCCTGAGCTGGTCCATGATCCGGCAGATCGTTTCCACCACCTCACGGTTGGTGCGCTCGCCGTGGCCGCCCACGCAGTAGCTGCGACCGATCTGGCCGCGGGTGGCCGCCAGCAGCAGGGCATCCACGTGGTCCTCCACGTAAAGCCAGTCGCGCACATTGCCGCCATCGCCGTAGAGGGGGATCGGCTCACCGGCGGCGGCCTTGAGAATCACCACAGGGATCAGCTTCTCAGGAAACTGCCAGGGGCCGAAGTTGTTGCTGCAATTGGTGAGCACCACCGGCAGTCCGTAGGTGTGATGCCAGGCGCTCACCAGATGGTCGCTGGCGGCCTTGGTGGCCGAATAGGGACTGCGGGGGTCATAGGGGGTGGCTTCGGAGAAGCGCCCCTCGGGCCCGAGCGACCCGAAGACCTCATCGGTGCTGATGTGATGGAAGCGAAAACGCTGCTGGCGCTCTGGCGACAACCGGCCATGGTGGGACCGCACCGCCTGCAGCAGCTGAAAGGTGCCGATCACATTGCTGCTCAGAAAAGCGTCGGGACCCTCGATCGAACGGTCCACGTGGCTCTCGGCGGCCAGGTGCAGCACCAGATCCGGATCGGCCGCCGTGATCGCATCGGCCACCGCAGCGCCATCGGCCAGGTCAACCCTCAGCAGGTGGTGGCGCTGGAGCACCTCCGGGCCCAGCCCCTCGATGCCACGGAGGTCACTGGCATAGCCCAGCTTGTCGAGATTGAACACGGTGGCCGCGCTGTCGCGCAGCAGACGGCGCACAAGGCAACCGCCGATGAAGCCGGCGCCACCGGTGACAAGAATGCGATCAATGCCGTCGGGCACGGCGCTGGACTGGAGGTGGACCACTCGAGGAGACGGCAGCGGGGCCAGCCTATGGGCCGAAGCAACTCTGGGGAAGCCCACAACCGGGGCCATGGCACCATGCTGGGCAGACCATCCATGGCTGCCTGCCAGTTCCATGCCGCGCAAGTCTCCCCGGTTGGCCCCTGCAGCGCCCCGCACTCCACGGGCAGCTGGCCGCAGGCGCGGCCTGGGTCACCGCCTGGCCAGCCTGGTGGCCGGCTGGCTGGCCAGGCTGGGCCAACCTGCGAGTGGGAGCCAGGATCGGCTGCAGCAGCTGCTGTTTCCCGCAGGGGGCCCGCCCAGCGGCCGGGCCCAGTGGCGCGCCTTTCGCGCCCGCACCCTCGCCGAAGCGAACCGGCTCCTGGCCGCCGGTGAACCGGCAGAGGCCAGAAGCCTGCTCTGCCGGGCCCTGCTGACCGATCCAGACCATGTGCCCTATCAGAAGCTGCTCCACAGGGCGATCGAGAAGAAACAGCAATCAGGCGAGGGTGACCCCGCTGAGGCGGGGCGGAACGATGCCGATGGAGCCCTGAAACAGGACCTGCTGCGGATCGAGGCCTTCATCGCCAGGGTGGACGAGCTGGAGTCGGTGCTCAACGAAGCCGGCGTGCCCGACGTGGGCCGGCGGACCTCCACCCCATGAGCAGGAGGAGCCCCAGCCTGGGGAGCAACACGCCACAATGCCCGCGAGCCCGGCGACGCAAGTCACCCAGATGAACAGACAAGGGAGTTGACCCGGGGCCATGGCCAAGATCCTGCATCTGTTTGCTGGTGCCCATAAAACAGCCACCACAGCGCTTCAGATCGCTGCCTGCCAGCACGCTGCCAGCCTGCAGAATCATGGGATTCTCTATCCGTGCGAGGCCACGCTGCCAGGATCAGGCATTCCAGCCAATCACTCTGCACTGATCGCCAATCTCTTTGAACAGGAACCCAGACGAGACAAACGAAGACAGACACTGCAACCACAGTGCGACAACTCATTGCAACGTTGGCACACCATGCTGGCCAGCGAGAGTGATCTCCTGGTGGTGGCCGAAAGCACCGGCAGACTCAGCAGCCGGGGCCTGCAGGAGCTGGCGTCTTCAGTGGCCGATCATGGGTTCGTGCTGAAGACCTACTACACGGTCACCCAGCCCAGCCGCTACTTCTACTCAACGCTGCAGCAAAGAATCAAACACTGTCGATCCTGCTACTGCCTTAATCCGGGCCTGAGGCAACCCCTGCGGCTTGGCGAGCGGTTCGCACGGGTGGTTGACAATCTGCCGAACACAGAAATTCTGCGATTCGAGACCGCCTGCGCCCAAAGCGGTGGGCCGACCCCCTACTACCTGCGGGCGGTGTTGGCTGACCGCGCTCCGGAACTGCTGGCCGCTGTCGCCGGAACCCATGCCAACCGGTCAGGCTGCGATCAGGCGGTCAGGTTCTGCTCGTGGCTCAATGAACGCGGCCAGGAGGGGGAAAGCGCCATGGAGCACGAGGCCAGGATCAGATTTGTGCTGCACCTGTTCAGAACACTGAAAGGCAGCCCCTTCCGACCGATGACCAGTGATGTGGACAACGCCTGGACCGCAGCGGAGGTTGAACGGCAGACCGTGCTGGTCAACGCTGTGCTGAGCAGCCGTCAGCCCGGCGGAACAAGCTACACCAATGATCTGGAATGGTCAGCCAGCTCGGCCCCATGGACTGAAGACCTCTGCAGCCAGTTTGAGCAGATCCTGGAGCAGTGCCCAGACCATCTCAGATCCCATGGCAGGGCCTACTTCGCCATGGTCTGCGGCCGATCGGAAACGGCCGCCATCGCCAGGGCAGATCAGCGCTTATAGCCGAGGTTCATCTGCAATTCCCGACTGGGCTCAAAGGCAGCAATTTCAAAACCGCCCAATGTGCAAAGAATACCCAGCATGCGTTCGATGGCATGGGCCAGAGTGCCGTCCAACTGGCCGGACTCCACTTCAAAACTCTCCACAGTGAGGCCAAGATCAAGCAGGCGCCGTAGGGCGGCGACCCGGCCGATCATCATGGTGCCGGCCACAAATGACGATGTCAGAATGGTGGCCGGGTCATGGCCGAGAAGGGCTGCAAGATAGGTCATCCAGCGGACGTTGTCTGCCAGGTGCAAGGTAGCCGGCACGATGCTGCCGGCCGGCGCCATCAAGCCGATGCTGGAGTCAAGCCGCAACTGCTCAACAACAGCGCCATCTGCCAGAGCAGCCACAATTTCACGTTGCAACCACTGACCCCAATCCGATCCATGCTGCAGGTGGGTTGATTTCTTGGTATGGATTTTCGCAAAAAGAGAATAACCTCGATCAATCACCCATGGGAGCTGCTGACAAACAAAAGGCAAAACGTCTCGACCACGATTGCGAATCTCCTGAACCGAGGCACACCAACCATTGGCGGCAAGATAGCCCGTGATCGGCCGAGACAAGCCAGGAGGCACGCTGATGAACAGGTCAACGCGGGACTTGAGCTGCTTCATCTCATACAGATTCACGATGCGCAACAACTCATCAACGTGATAAGCGTGAATGATGAGTGCAACACGTTCGGGATCGGGATCCCCTACGAGTTTAGGGCGGAAGGAGTAGTGCAGAGTCGCCGTGCGATCGGCATCCAGATCAGAGTCAAGAGCCTGCTGAGATACGCTCCGCTGCACCTGCATGCCGACATGCCTGAGCCAGCTGTCGACTACCACAAGCCGCTCACCGATGCTCTGGTCCCGGCAGACACGGCAAAGGGCAGCATGCTGCTCCAACAGCAGCAGATAGTGGCGAGGGGTGTGATGAACAGGCAGGGAGTCGAGCTGAACCAAGCGATCCGGAACGATGGGCGGAGGTGTGATCCGCCTGACAGGCCGCAGTGGTTGTACCTGGCCAGCGACGCCATCCACTGGGACCGCAACCAGAGCATCGGGGTGGTAAAACGAATGGTATAAACACCCGCGGAAATCAACGAAGTTGAGGCCCTGCTCGCGGATCAGATAGGAACCATGGCATGGGGGCTCGAGCACCAGCCCGGCACCCAATCCTTGTACCACCCAGCCGCCATCGGCCGCCAGCAGAATGGGCTTGAGACCCATGGCCTGCATGAGGCCATCCACCAGGCCCTGCAAAAGCTGAAGATCCCAACCCTGGACTGAATCCCAACCCTTCAGCACCAGCAGCGGCTGACCGTCGGAGACGACATACAGCTCCTGGTGCGCCAACAGGGCAACGCAGGCGCACACACGATCCACCAGCTCGGGGGTCAGGGCCAGCATGGGCTCCATACAGAAGGCCAGCGGATGCTGCGGCGGCCCATGGATCAGACTCTCCAGCTGGTCGAGGCCAGAAAGCGGCAAAATCCACCCATCCAGACCTTGACCATCGAGCAGCTGATCGGCGCTCGCAAAATCAGCCCAGGAGCCATCAAAAAAACAGAGCATCGAAGGCTGCTGAGGCTTGCTGAAACAGGGCTGATCAGACCTCATAGCAGGCTGGACATCAGGTGTTGCTGACGAACAACTGGTCAAGATCCAGCTGATGGCGACGCAGCAGCTGCACAGCATTGGCTAACGAGTCCAGCAGGTCCGAAGACAGCAATAGCAGCTGTTCCTGGGACAGGGTCGGAATCTCGAATGGATCAGATGGCTGGCGATGCTCATAACAACGAGGCTCCCACCAGCTGGGATCATCGAGAATCTGCTGGCGACTGGAGTCCGACACATACTCCAGCAACTTCAGATTGCTGGCATGGGTGGCCTCGATGATCTGCTGCACCTGATCCATGCCGAGAACCCAGGGCGTGCGGGTATATTCCCGCTGATGACGACCGATCGCCTGCATGATCAGGAAATCATTGGCAGATGCATGCGCATCTGGCCGGTGGTGGCGATGATGGAGGTAGAGTTGCAACGCCTCAGCAGGCAGCGAGACATTGGAGCGCGCTGGCATATCAGCGACAGTTGCCACACCAAGAATGTCGCAGAATTGGGAGACAACATCAGCCAATACGGGTTCCACGATCAGCCGATCCACTCTTGGATTCTGGGCCAGTGGTTCCAGATAAGTGTGCCAAGAGGATAGCTTGATGGCGTGCTGTAGCCAGGCATCAAATCCATCCTGGCAACCCCAGACACCCCATTGCCACCAAGCCGAATTGATCCACTTGACAGGTGGTCTCACAAAGGCAATGAACTCAAGATCGCGCCCCGAACCAGGCGGACTCAACAGATTAAAAAGAGCCTGGGAATGCTCAGTCCTCAGCAAGGATCGCAGCCACCCTTCGCAGGAAAAGATCAGATCAGCTGGGTGATCTGCAATGCGTTGCTGAATGGACAATACATCAAATTCGCCAAGGTCAAGGATCCTGCTGGTTGGATGGCTGTTGAAGTATCCAGAAACGGTCTGCTTCGCCCGGGTTCTGATGTCATCAGCCGCTAGCAGACCGGTATGACGAATGCAAGAATATTCAAACGTTGCACGATGGTCTGAGGAGAGCAGAACGGGCTGATGCGACAGGAATCCCTGGATCGAACTGCTGCCACACTTGTCAGCGCCGACGTGAAGAATTGTGCGCGTCACCCTGCCAATCGCAAGCAAGGTCGATGTTAACAGAAGAACAGCGGCAGGGCGCCCGCAAGGGCGTATCGCTCGGGCGCTACATGTCAACTGGGTAGTGGCGAACTCGTGGAGTAATGTTCAGTGTGATCACCACACCCACAGCCGAGAGCGGTGAGCGCAGACAACCAGGTTCCAACAGCCCTGCTGATGGGCTTCGAAAGTGTTGGCGACATCCAGAGGGGGATTGGACATTGCCACAGCCAATCCGGTGTCTGGCTGTTACCGGCGGCCGGGGTCACACCTGACTGGCAGCTGGCTGTTCCACCGGCCAGTGGGCGAGGTGAGCTTCGCATCGCCAGATGCTTCGAAGAGATTTTCAACGGCGACGACAACCAGGGTTTCCTTGAAGACGTTGTCGACATGAATCATCATTCACAGCCAGCTGCCAAAGCCATTCTCGATGAGCTGATGCCGCGGCTTTCAGACGGCGGCCGCTACACCTTCTACTGGCCTTCAGATCGAGCCTCCAACCAGGCAGCAGCCGGCCGAGCAGACCTGCTCAGATGGCTCACCAGTGAGGTTGAAGACCTGGCCAACAATGCTGAAGAACCGGCCAAGAGGGCATGGCAGAGCCGGATCAGAAGCATCGAGTTTGGCCGTGGCTGGATCACCATAACGACCGGCAGAGGTGGCCCACCAGTGGTCAGCACGGGCCATGACCAAGCCCTGCTCGAAGCCGTGATTCGAGATCAGGAAACCGAAATCACCCGTCTCTTTCAACAATACTGTGACTGTTATGAAGCTGCTGACGCCTTACGCAGAAACCTGGCTCGAGCTCAACGCAAGCTGGCCTGGAATCGCAGCGTGAATCAGTCCTACCGTACCGCCCTGGAGCGGCTCGAGCCTGTCATGGAGCGCGCCCACCGACAAACCCAACGCTGGCTGGCCAGCCAACTACCTGGCCTACCGACAGGAGGCCCCAGTCTCAGCACAACGCGGGCCAGCGACCAGCGGCCTGGAGACGGGCATGGCGCTAAAGTGAGTCACTTGCACACAGGACAGACTGAATGACCAGTGCGCTGGACGAGATGTGGTTCAAGGATGGGGCATTCGTTCGTGCATGGGAAAGGGTCAGTCCCTACACGATGACAAGCATCGAGAGAGGATATGCATTATGGTCAGCTGTGGAGCACATTCAGAGCCACAACATTCCAGGCTGCTTCGTCGAATGCGGCGTCTGGAAAGGTGGCAGCACGATGTTGATGATATTGGCGATGATGCATTTTGGGTCCGTTGATCGTGAGATTTTTATGTTTGATACCTTTACCGGCATGTCGCCGCCAACGGACCAAGACGTGGATCTTGACGGTCGCACCGCTGCCAGCCTGATGCGGGGAGACTATGGCGCAACCACAGCTGAGCTGGTTCAGGCAGCCGCATCCTACGGATCCGTCAGAACAGCGATTGAGAGCACAGGGGTGGACATGCGGCTCGTTCGCATGGTTCAAGGAGATGTGAAAGAAACGCTCGCGCGAACGCAGACAATGGCCATATCATTGCTTCGACTTGATACTGATTTTTACGACAGTACGCTGGCTGAACTCGAAGAACTCTATCCAAGGCTTATCCAAGGAGGCGTGCTGATTATTAATGATTACGGCCATTGGCAGGGCTCGCAGAAGGCCGTCGAAAGCTACTTTAAAAACAATAAGAATTCCTACTCTCGGCCCATGCTGTGGGCCGTTGACTACACCGGCAGGGCTGGAGCTAAGCATGAGGGCCTGGGTGAAGTGGAGATTGCCAGATACGATTACCATCCCAACGGCATGCAGGCTCCTGATCTTCTGGCCTTTTTTCCGAATGCCGTTGCTGCCAACCCGTGGTCGGTCCAATGGCCTTATCTGCGCAAACATGTGCCACACATCTGGCGCACTGACTCTCGGCATCAGGGCTATGTGACCGGCTATGCATCGGTCGAAGAAGCGTCGGTCCTTTTCACCGTGGCTGGCCAGTTCAGAGGTCGCAGGGGCCTTGAAATCGGCAGTCATTATGGCTGGACAGCGGCCCACCTGCTGGCCGCAGGTCTTATCTTGGACTGCGTGGATCCAGCCTTTGAGGACGGCGACCATGCCCGCAGTGTGGCAGCGACTTTTGATGCCGTGAAGTCTGAATTAAACGGAACGGGAGAGTACCGACTCTGGGGTGGTTGTTCACCACAGATTCTGGAAGAGGTGGCCTCATCTGACGATGGCAGCGCCTATTCGTTTGTTTTCATTGATGGTGATCATGATGGTGAAGCCCCCGCAACTGACGCGCAAGGAGTGTTGCCCTACCTGGATGAAAATGCCATTGTCATGCTGCATGATCTGACATCACCTCATGTGGCTAGTGCATTGCCCATTCTGGCCGAAGCGGGCTTTCAGATACGCTTGATCAATACGATGCAGATCATGGCAGTGGCATGGCGCGGCCAAGTCGACGTGCCGGCACATGCTCAGGACCCGAACTGTGGTGCTATTTTTATTGAGCATCTAACACCCTACATGGAGCAGGGCTGATGGCCGCTATTTCCCCTGATCACACAAATCAGAAAGTGTGGGAAGATCTAATTACGCTGAATAGCTCGAAAGACAAGGCTTTTAAAGTGCTGGGTCGGGCTTCAGACCATCTGGAGTCTGATTCAAGAAAAGATTGGTGGCATGATCTTGATTATGCCAATCATCTAGCCGAAGATTCGTGGCCTCTTCCCCAAATCGATGATCGCGAAGGGTACTACGGAACAGATCACTTCAGCTACTGGGCATCAGGGCTGCAGGATGCACGAATGATCCTGGAAGCGGCAAACAAACTGGGAATTCAACAACCGAGGCAGTTTCTCGATGTCGGGTGTGCATCGGGCCGTGTCACTCGACACACGGATCTGTTGGTGCCAACCATGAAAACGTTGGGTTGTGATATCAACCGATGGCATGTGGAATGGTGCAATCGGTATTTATCCCCCAGCATCTGCACATTTCAGAACCATTCCGTTCCGACCCTGCCGATCGAATCCAATTCGATTGACATCGTGTCAGCCTTCTCCGTTTTCACCCATATTGAGGCACTGGAAACAGCCTGGCTCATGGAAATCAAGCGCATTCTGCGGCCGGGTGGCATGGCCTGGGTGACTGTTCACACCGAAGGCACACTGGCCGACATGACTCCAGACTGGCCCCTCTGGAAACCTGTGATGGACTTTCCGGATGCGGCCAATCTGTTTGATACGGAGGCGAGAACATTTCCTGGCGATCGACTGGTGCTTCGCTGGTTGGCTGATCGCTCCTACTCGTCCAACATTTTCTATAAAGAAAACTACCTTCGCCAGACATGGAGTCGAATCCTGCCGATCCGGGAGATCAGACGCCGGTGTCCATCATTTCAGGATGTGGTTCTCTTCCAAAAAGATTAAATCAGGTACCGTCCACGTCAGGCAGACTTGTTGCCTTGCTTGTCGGGTAGACTGATCGAATACAAGGCATGCCTCTCTGAGTAACGATGTTTTCAGCTGTTCAGGAAGATCTCATTTTTGACCTTGGCATGCACAAGGGTTATGATACAGAATTTTATTTAAAAAAAGGTTTCCGAGTCATCGGCCTGGAAGCGGTACCTGAATTGGCACAGCATTGTGCCGACAAGCTGGCCAGGTGGGATAAGCGATTGACAATTGTCAACAAAGCTCTGTTTCATCAAGCCGATCAGGAAGTTACTTTTTTTACGGTCCCGGGCAAGGACGACTGGGGTAGCCTGGATCAGGGAATCGCCGAAAAGGGGGTCGAAACCTCCATCGCCATCACCGTTGAAACCACCACACTCGGTTGGCTCTTCGACACTTTTGGTGTACCCCGCTACATCAAATGTGACATGGAGGGTGGAGATATCATTTTCCGTCAACAGCTCCTGGAAGAAACAAGGCGGCCCCGATTCATCTCAGTTGAAATGAACGATGGTCATGAAGGAGAGATTTTAGCAGCCTGTGGCTATGATGTTGCCCAGATTGTTAATCAGTGGTTTCACCACTTTCACAAGCCACCCGAGCCCTCGAAAGAAGGCGATTTTGTTCAGGCAGCATTTACGGGAGAAATGAGTGGGCCATTTGGGCTGGATCTATCCATGGATAAATGGCGACCGATTAGCGAGGTTGATAATATTTATAAACGCTGGAAAGAACTCCGAGACATCGATCAGGAATTGGCCCCGGGTTGGGTCGATCTGCACGCAACATGTCGTTCGTACCTGACGCGCTGATCCGCTCCTGCTACCAGCCATGAGTTTCCTGCACAAGGTTGTTGATCTGCTCCGCCGAAGACCCGCCTCGACTGATCCTGGAGGAGGCCAAACGCTTGTGACAACCAAGGTGCAGCCTGAGACCGAGACAAACAAACCTCAGCCACTGAGCCCCACTCAGCTGGCACTGGAATCCTTTGACCGTGAGTATTACGCTGAGAACAATCCAGATATTTCGGCTGATATCAATGATCTATTTGATCATTTTATGCAGCAAGGCTGGAAGGAAGGCCGCAATCCCAGTGCCGAGTTTTCAACATCTTTTTACTTAACACGATATCCAGATGTCAAGCAGGCAGGAATCAATCCCTTTGTCCACTGGCTTGTGCATGGTCAGCAAGAAGGTCGCCAGGCAACTCCACTGGATCCCACGGCTCTACAGTCCATCTTCAACATTCTTCCCAAAAAAAGCATCTCTGATCTGGATCGGAAACGCCTTCAGACCCTCGGGATCTGGTGGCTTTCTGAAGGCAAGGACGAGCTCGTTCGTGAAGCCATCGCCATTGATCCTGAAATCGGCTCTTTTGAACAATCAAGACCCACACTTTATCCACCTCTATATGACAAAGATTATACCTTCGTTCAACAAGCTCTAGATCGACTGCGCAATGCCCAGTATGACTGCGTGATCCTCTTGCCTTTTGGCAAACTTGGTGGAGCCGATCTAGTAGGAGGAATCTTATCCAGGAGCTTGCACCTCCATCGATCCACTTTGATTATTCGCACCGATTCAAGCGAATGGGAACGACCAGATTGGTACCATGGTGACGTTTTAAGCCTCGACTTTTCAACTCTTTTTAAGGAGGTTCACGCAAAGTCCAGAGCCCTCTACACAATCCTCACCTGCATCAATCCCAAGCATATTTTTAACGTCAATAGCAGACTGGCTTTTGAAACATTCAGAGACCATGGCAAGCACTTGGTGAATTCCTACCAGCTCCACTGCTATTACTTCTGCAGTGACCTAGATCAACACGGGAATGAGCGGGGCTATCCAGTGGATTTCTTCCGTCAGGTTCTTCCCTATCTGAAGACTGCATTGATCGACTCCAAATACCTCATGAATAAGTTGATGGCCCGCTACTCCCTCCCAGCAGAGGAGCAAGAGAAATTGAAGCTTTTATACAGTCCATGCAGCGAGATTGACCAATTGACTCACACACTCCCGATCGTTGAACAACAGATTCAGACCCAAGCCACTCGGGAGCGTCCACGCATTCTATGGGCAGGACGACTTGATAAACAAAAAAGGTTTGGACTTGTCGTTGAAATCGCCTCACAGTTGAATCATGTTGACTTTTTGGTCTGGGGAAAAGCCGTCCTTGATGAACCTCCTGATATGAGTCAACTTCCTGATAATATAACCATTCATCAACCATTCAAAAGCTACGATGAACTCCCCCTTTCCGATGCCGATGGCTGGCTCTACACTTCAGCCTGGGATGGCATCCCAACCATCCTGATTGAGATCGGTTCTCTGGGAATGCCAATCGTTGCCAGTGCAGTGGGTGGAATCCCAGAACTCATCAGCAACGACACCGGTTGGCTGGTGAATGATATTGACCATGCCGATAGTTATGTTCATCAGATTCATGCCATGCTTCGCGACCCGGAAGAAAGACGTCGCCGAGCATCCAGCCTGCGGGACCATATCAAGTGTCAGCATAGCCAGCTCTCATACAATGGCAATATCTTATCTATCCTGAATTGAATTCTCAATTGCCATGACAACTCACCCATGTGATATCAGTATCGCCCTGACCTGTCACCGCGAAGGGCTCCTTGCCGGCTTGTCAATTAAATCAGCTCTCCGTTGCATACAAGAAGCTCGAAAGATCGATTTGTCATGCGAGCTGTTGGTCATTCTCGACCGCTCAGATTCATTGACGAAAGCGACCATAACAACAGCCCTCGGGTCAGAAGAAGCCCTGATACTGGAGACCCAGTTTGGCGATCCTGGACTGGCTCGCAATCATGCATCTGAAGCCTGCCATGGGCACTATCTAAGCTATCTGGATGCCGATGATCTGTGGTCATACAACTGGCTGACATCAGCATGGCTTATGCTAAAGAAAAACCCAGGCATCATTGCCCACTCGCAATGCAACATTGTTTTTGGTGATCGCAATGATGTCTGGTGGCATGTGGATTCTGAGTCATCCGATTTTGATCCCGATTACCTGGCTTGGTCAAACTATTGGGATGCCCTGAGTTTTGCTCAATCGGAAATTTACCGACGTTTTCCCTTTCGAGCCAACAACTTCGAGCAGGGTTTTGGACACGAAGACTGGCTGTGGAATCACCAGACCTTGATGGCTGGAGTGGCCCACCGTCCTGTCGCCAATACCATTCACTTCAAGCGGGCCCGCAGCAGCTCCCAGATGTCCAAAGTCAATGACCATGGGAATCTGACTTGGCCCGACGTTCAGCAGCAATGGCTGAAACGAAGAGCCTCCTGCCTGCAACTGTCCCCATCAGAAGACGGCGTTTCGATCTATGGCACTTGACTGACATTTTCAATGTGCTGAATCCATTGCCATGTGGATTGGATCCCCACCTCCAAGGACGTCTTGGGCGACCAGTTCAACGTGCGCATCACTTTACTGATATCAAGAACATTGGCAGGCACGTCAAAGTTTCGAGCTTGCTTGTGAATCAAGTCGAAATCTCGACCCAGCATCCGAGCCAGCAGATCGATAATCTCGCCGATGGATACGCCGAGGCCCGATCCAGCATTGAACACCCCGTTGATGGGTGATCGGATCGCCAGCACACACAACTCAGCCAGATCTTCAACATAAATAAAATCTCGGATAACCGTTCCGTCTCCCCAGACCTCAAGCGGTTCGTTGCGCGCAATCTTGGAGAGATAGACCCCGATCACCCCCTGCAGGCCAGTGCGCCCCTGGCGAGGACCATAGGGATTTGAAGGCCTGAGAATACAGGCTTCGAGACCATGCAAAGAGGAAAACATCTGAATGTAATTCTCAATCGCAACTTTAACCACGCCATAGGAGCTGATCGGTCTCAGCGGATGGTCCTCCGCCAGAGGGCTTTGGCGGGGAATTCCATAGACTGTTCCACCCGATGACAAAAACACAAGTTTGCCGACGCCAGCAGCTTTCATTTTCTGAAACAGCTGAACGCTGCTGATCAGATTTTCAGTAATGTCAGCGACTGGCTTCAGATTGGAGGTCTGGGGAACCATCGAGCTGGCCGTATGGATGACGGCATCAACGCCTTCAAGGGCAACATCGAGCAGATCATCATCTGCCATGCTCCCCAGCACATAATCCACGCCAGGGACGGGCTCGCGAAAGGTCTCAGGCCGGCGACTCAGCACACGCACAGCCAGACCCTGCCGCTGCAGCTGATCAACGATGTGGGAGCCGATGAAACCACATCCACCAATCACGAGAACGGTCTTCATGGATCATGCACCGGCCAGCTGGGACTGCAGTCGCGTTGCCCTGATGCTGGCCCGGGCACAGCGTTCCAGCAGCTCGGCCCGTTTCCGGGCCAGCTGGGCGTGTTGTTCCAGGTCCCGCTGAAGATCCTCGAGAGCGGACTCCAGCTCCCGCACCCGCTGCTGCTGCTGTTCCCTCTGGCGCCGTTCCCCGTCCAGCAGCACCACAGCCGCGTGGGCCTCTTGCAGCTCCTGGGTGAGGTGCTCCAAACGATCCGGCAGATCACCGAACTCCAGGCGTTGGGCCTCCAGATCGGCGGCCTGCTCCTGCAACAGCCGCTCCTGCCGCCCCAGACACCTCAACCCGGCCAGCAACCCGGCCGCCGAGACGGACTGTTCCAGCAGCGTTCGGTAATCGCCGGGGGCACCCGCCGCGCCGGCCAGCCCATCGAGCTGCCCACTGGCCGCCAGCGTGCCCGGATGCTCCTGCTCAAGCCTGAGGGCCACCAGGGCCCTCAGGGGATCGGGGGGACGCCGGTCAACGCGGCGGGGCATGGCAGCGGGGTCCGGCTTCATGCCCCAGTGCAGCGCCTCGATGGCATCGGTGCAGGCCAGGTTCACCACCAGCAGAGTCTGGCCCTGCCGCACGGCCCACTCCTCCGCAAGCGCCACCATCTGGGCATAGATGCGGCAGATGGCATGCGGGTCCTGACTGTCGTCGAAGTCGAGCGCCAGATCCAGGGGCACAAAAGCCAGCAGCAGGGTTTCGCCGGGCGGCAGACCGGCGGGATCCACGCACGGTTCCAGGGGCAGATCCATGGCCGCCGCCGCGGCCAGCAGAGCTGAGGCGTCCGCCACGGGGGCATGGAGCTTCACCACCGATCCACCCACCGATCGACCAACCACAGATCGGCCAACTGTATGGAATTGGGGCGCCGATACAGTGGATGTGCGTCTGCCGCACCCAGCCATGCCAGGCACGCCTCGCCGCAACGGCCAGTCCCGGCCGCAGCCCGGCATGCTGGGCCGGCTGATCAGGGGGCTGCGGAGGCTGACCTCCGGGGGATCCCTGGCCGCAGGGATGGCCCAGCGACGGCACCTGCAACGCCTGCTGTTCGCCCCCGGGGAGCCCCCCCGCCGCCGCAGCGAATGGAAGGATCTGCGCCGGCGCACCACCGCCAGGGCTGCGGCCCTGCTGGAGCACGACAAGCCGATCGTGGCCATCCGTCTGCTGGCCCGGGCCCTGCTGGCCGATCCGCGCCATGAGCCTTACCAGCAGCTGCTGACCCAGGCGATCGAACTGCGGGAACAACGGCGCAGCGACCGGCCGGACGACAGCCTGCTGGCGATCAGCAGCGGCCAGCAGCGCCAGGATGTGCTGGATCTGGAACGGTTCATCAGCCAGGTGGATGAGCTGGAGCAGCTGGTTCAGAAGGCTGGCCTGCCACCCCTGCAGGCCCCCCCGCCCCCGGCGGACAGACCAGCCGGGCCCCCGGCGGCAGCCACGGGCACCAAGGGCAAGCAGGGCACGAAGGCCGCTGCTGCCATCAGCCGGGGGCGCCCAGATCACTGAGCAGGGTGCGCACCCGGGCGTCGAAGCTGTGCTCGTGGTGCACCCGCAGGGCCACCTGCCGCAGCAGGTGCCTGTCACTGCGCAGGCGCACCACCTGCTCCAACGACTCCAGCGGATCAGCCCCCTCGCCGTGCTCCACCAGCGCCGGCCGCAGCTCCTCCGGACAGTCGGCCACCCCATCGGTGATCACCGGCACGCCGCAGGCCAGCACGTCATAGACCCGGTTGGAGAGGTATCCGTGCTGCCGCATCGCGGGCTGGTGATCATTCAGCACCGCCAGGCTGCGGCGATACAGCAGCGGTAGCGCGGCATTGGCGATCTGCCCCCCCCGGGCCGGAATGCCGTGCTCGGCCCAGCCCTGGCCGAAGAGGGCCAGCCGCAGACCGGCGGCATGGAAGGCCGCCACCAGCGGCCGGGGCCTGTCGCGGCAGTTGCCGACGAACAGCAGGCCACCTCGCGCCGGCCGAGGGGGCCCCTCGAGGCTGAATTCACTGGCCTGGGGCAGGTGTTGACAGGGAACACAACCCATGCCGGCCACCCGGGGAAGATCCGCACGGGAGGCCACGTAGATCCTGTCGTAGACGGGCAGTTCCTCCGCCAGCAGATCGTCGGGCCAGCTGATCAGCCACAGCAGCTTCTGGCGGTAGGCCATGGCCTGCAACCACTCCTGCTCGGGCCGGAACTTGCCCCTCAGCACCAGCAGCAGCCGATCGGGGGCTGGGGCGGCCCACTGTCTGCAGGTGTCGCGGAACAGCAGCCGACAGGCCACCCCCCGGCGGGCGAAGGCCCGCATCAGGGCCCTGGCGAAGTGGTAATCGCCCCAGCCCGGCAGCCCACCCGGATCACTGGGAGCGGCGATGAGCAGGTCGAGACGGAACAAGCGGGGGGCCATCGGCACTGCTCCTATCCTCGCCAGACAGCAACCGGCCTGGGTTGGACGTTCAGACGCGAGGCAATCTGCAGCAGCTGGTGCGCCGGACCCTGGCACTGCCGGGGGTGGATGCCTACCTCTTCTGCGCCGGGCTGCATCGCCTGGAGCTCATGGGCCTGGAGCGGCTGGGCAGCAGCGACCTGGGGGCCGGCCTGGTCCGCCTGGGGGGTGGAGGCGGCGAGGCGGCCCCGCTGGTGGCCCTGCTCCCCCTGGGCTGGAGCCGGGCGCTGGTGGGCGAGGCTGAGGCAGCCTGCCTGCCGCCGGACTGGGACGATCCGCTGACCCCGATCCCGCCGGCTCTTGAGGAGCTCAGCACCGCCAGCCCATCGCTGTCGCGGCTCGGCCAGGCGATCGTGGCCTACCGCTGCGCCCTGCAGGCCATCGACAGCCTCGCCGGCACCCTGGCCGCGCTGCAACAGGAACGGCAGCTCTCCCAGCAACTGAGCCCCAGGCTGGTGAAGGCACTCGGGCGCCGCCAGCCCCTCGAGCCCGGGCTCTGGCTGAGCGACGGTCTCACCGAGGAGGGGCACACCCAGCTGGCGGCGCTGCTCCAGCTGCTGCCCTCGGAGGAACAGGGTCCGATGCTGCAGCGCCTGGTGCAGCTGCTGGAGGATCGGCTGGCCGACCGGTCCGGGGATCTGGTGGGCTGGCTGGGACTGGCAACCGCCCTCGTGGCAGCCGTGAACAGCCGTGATCCGCAGCTGCTGGAACCGGCTGACCATCTGCGGTCCGTGGCCGTGGCGGCCACGGACCGGCTCACGGATGGCAGCCAGCAGCTGCGCTGCCTGCTCCAGTTGCTGACCCCCGAGCTGCTGCAGGGTCAGCCCGAGGCTCTGGCATGGCTGGAGACCGCACTGACCACACTGCTGCGCACCATCCGAGGGTTACCACGCCGCAGCTCCTGCCGGAGCCGGCTGCGGCAGGAGCTGGAGACAGCCCTGGCCGGCGCAGGCACCAACCTGTTGCTGCTGCGCCGCCTGCTGCTGGTGCTGGAGCCCTGGAGCTGCCGGGTGCTCGCCGATCTGCTGACCCCGGCCACGGGCCGCCAACTGCTGGAAAGCCTGCTGCTGATCTCGGATCTGGAGGCAACGCAGCTGGACCTGGACCGCCGCGACAGCCTGGTGATGCTGTTCGAACGGTTGCTGGCCCGGATCTGGTGGAACGGAGACCAGCTGGAGCAGCTGCTGCGCAACCTGCGCCGGTTCAGCCTGGAGATCCACTGGCTGGAGGCGGGGTCCAGCATGCTCCGCAGCCTCATCGCCCTTCACGCCCTGGGCAGCACCGAGGGCCGTTCCGAGGGGGTCGATGGGCTCCTGCGCGGCCAGCTGCTGCTGCTCGCCAGGCTCTGCCAGCGGAATGACCAGCAGGAGAGCCTGCACCGGCAGCTGGAACGGATGGCAACCGCAGCGGCCACCATGCGGGTGTGGGACGAGGGGGAGGAGGCTCCGGTGCTCGATGCCCTGGTGTGTGGACGTCACCAGCGGGCCCGCGGTCTGCTGAGGCTGCTGGCCCTGCGCCGGGGCGTGCCCGACCTGCTGCCAGCCGCGGCAGGCGCCCGGGATCTGGCCAGCAGCTTCGAGGCGACCCTGGCCCTGTGGCAACGCCAATGGGGGCCCCAGGCCAGGCCCGACGCCACCCTGCCGATCACCCTGCTGATCACCACCCATGCGCCCGATCCGGAACGACTGGCCCAGTCCCTGCGATCCCTGGCCCTGCAGACGGCCCGGCCGGCCCAGGTGCTGGTGATCGACGACGGCAGCCCGGAGCCGGCCGCCACCCTGGTGGCTGAGCGCTGTCGGCGGCTGGCCGCAGACCTGGGACTGGCCCTCGACTGGCGGCGGGTGCCCCACAACATTGGACAATATGCCTGCCGCAACAGGGCCCTGACGTGGGCCTGTCAGCCGGTGCTCGCCATCCAGGATGACGATGACCTCTCCCATCCCCTGCGCCTGGAACGCCAGTGGCAGCTCCTCCAGCAGGGCGCCCTGGCCTGCTACACCCAGCATGTGCGGCTGTCGGACCGGGACGGCCAACCCCAGGCCGACGGGGCCGGCAATGCGATGATCGGCGATGGGATCACCACCCTGATGGTCCGAGCTGAAACCGTCGATCAGCTGGGGGGGTTCTACCCGGTTCGCTCCAGGGGTGATGTGGAGTTCCGTGGCCGGCTGCGCCGCCGCTTCGGGCCGGGCAGCATCGGTCGGGTCGAGGCTCCCCTCTATCTGATGCGGGGCTCGGACAGCACGGTGTCCTCCCAGTTTGAGTACGGATGCTCCCTGCGGCTGCCCTGCTGGCGTCGCCTGATGCGCTCAGGACTCCTGCCATGAGTCGGCCAGCACCGGTGTACATCGGCCTCACCACCATTCACGGCCGCGAACGGGCGCTGGCCCGTTGCCTGATGAGCCTGCTGCGTCAGCGTCGCCCCGTGGACCGGCGTGAAGTCAGCCTGCACCTTTTCCTATCCCGCGACCCCTATCTGCTCGATCGGGGCTTCGCCTGCCTGCCCCCCTGGCTGCGGTTGCTGGCGGGGGTGAGCCGATGCCACTGGCTGCAGCTGAGGCTGCATGTGGTGCCCAACCTGGGGCCCTACCGGAAGCTGCTGCCGCTGGTGGACCTGGCCTGCTCCCGTGGAGACAACGACGACCCCCTGCTGATCACCGCCGACGATGACACGCTCTACCCGAGCGACTGGCTGCAACAGCTGATTGACGCCCAGGAACGCTTCGGCTGCGTGGTCGCCTTCCGCGGCCGGGGCATGGACCTCGAGCAGGGGACGGTGGTTCCCTACCGACGGTGGCGCAAGGATGGCCCCGAGCTGCTGAAACCCAGCATGGCCACGGTGCCGACCGGCAAGGATGGCATCTGCTACAGGCTCAGTCAGCTGCATCGCGGTGTCACGGACCATGAACAGGCCGTGGCGATGGCCGGCCATGCCGACGACCTCTGGTTCAAGCTGCACACCATGCTGACCGGCACTCCGAGCGTGCTGCTGCACGCGGGCCTGCACCAGCAGTTCCCGGAACTCACCCGGGCTGGTCGCCGCGTGCGCAAGGCGGTGAGGCCCGGCGCCATTCAGTCGTTGTTCCTGAACATCAACAAGGGCGGCGGCAACGACGAAGTGATGAAGCGGTTGGATCGGTGGCTGGTGCAGGCCCAGGGCATGAGCCTGGGCTGGCTGCTCACGGAACGGGCCGACGGCGCCAGCTGGGCATGAGCGCAACGGACATCCGCTGGGGCATGGCAATCGGGCGGTTGGGCAAAGGCCTGCTGGCCGCCCTGCCGGGAATGGCCCCTCTGATCCGTCGACGGCCCGATCAGAGCGAAGACGCAGTGAGCGCGTATCAGCGGTGGAGCCAGGATTGGGACACGCCCGACAGGGATCAACGCCAGTGGCTGCTGCAGGGCCAGGCTGGACGGGATCTGAGACTGGTGGTTGTGCTTCTGTGCGGCAAGGAACGGGATTCACAGAGGAGCCTGCGATCCCTGAGCCGAAGTGATCATCAGAGCTGGGACCTCCAGCTTGTGCCGGCCCGGGAGGAAGCCGATGGCGGCACGATCCGCGCCAGCCTCAGCGAATCCATGGCCAGACGGGTCTGTGAGGCAGCTGGCCAGGCCCACGGCCATGAGGTGGCCGTGGTGATCCGGGCTGGAGCGATTCTGCGACCCCATGCCCTGGGTTGCCTGCTGGCGGCCGTGGCTGAGGGCAGCGATGACTGCTGGCTGTACTACGGCGACGAAGACAAAATCAACCCGCATCGGGGAATCCATGCCCCCCTGTTCAAACCACCATTTGCCTGCGGAGTGAACCAGGCCCGGTATCTGGTGGGTGGTGTGGTGGGCCTGGACCTGCGCAAAACCAGGGGCAGGGAATGCCTGGCCAGATTGCAGACCGGCCTGGACCCGCGCTGCGGAGGAATTGGCAGGGCCCTGCCCGGGGATCTGAGGCCGGCCGAAGGGCATCGCATCAGCCATGTCCTCTTTCACGACCGCTCCCGCGACACCGTGCTGGAACAGGAGTCGAGCCGACTCGCAAACCTGCACCCTCCGGAGGAGGCTGTCGCCGTCAGCCTGGTGATCGTCTGCGAAACGGGCAGGTGCCAGCTGCTGCACCCCCTGATCGAACAGGCCACAGGCCAACGGAACATCCGCCTGGTGGATCTGACAGTGGTCTGTGATTCACTGCCCGCGGCCGTAGCCAGCCAACTGGCACGGCTCAGCAGAGCCGGCAGAGCCACGACGGTGATTGCGGAGAACAGCCAGTCCTGGGGTGGGCTGGCGAACAGCGGCGCCGCAGCGGCAAAGGGAGCGGTGCTGGTGTTCCTGACCAGTGGCGATGAACTGCTGGACCGCGGTCTGCTGGCCAGACTGGCGAGGTTGGCCTCAGCACCGCATGCGGGGCTGGTGGCGGCCCATCACGATCAGGATCTGGCCTGCCTGCTGATAAGCACTACGGGGGGAGGCACAGCAGGCACAGGACACGGTGCGGAGGGCCCGGATCCAAAGGTTGAGACCCGCCGAACCTGGCGGAGACTCAACAGCGTGGCCTGGCCGCTGGAGCAGGTGGCCGGGGCCATCTGTGCCATCAGCCATGGGCAGTGGCTGGCATCTGGAGGGTTCGATGCAGGCCACAACCGCTGGCAGGCCCAGCTGAAGCTCAGCCTTGAAGGAACCGCCAGAGGGTGGCGCAATGGCAGCTGTGCCGTGTTGACAAGCACCGACAGCCTGCCCGGCTGGCCGCATCGGCCGGCCGAAGGGCTGCTGGCTGAAGCCAAGGCAATCAGGGATGGGGGTCGCCCCAGTGACAACACCATGGTCTGGTCCCGTGCCCTGGCGCGATGGCAGCCGTGGGATCTGGCCGTGGTCCCCCAGCAACGGTCGATCTGGCACATTCCCAAGCCTCAGGCCAGCACAACAATCCTGCTGCTCTCGTGTGTGCTCAGCAGAGGCTACGGGGTGTCCGTGGTAATCAGCATGCATGCCCGCCATCTACGAGATCTTGGATACAACGTTGTGGTAGCAGGACCGGCAGATGCGGATGACTTAAGTTATGAGGGGTGCATCAGACAGGTTGTCGACAACGAATACGAAGCTGCGGTGCTGATCGAAGAACTGCAGCCGTTACTGACGATCGTTCACACTCCCCCGTTCTTCAGCGTGGCACTGTTGGTAGGGAAACAGCACAGGCTGCTGGCACTTGACCATGGAGAACCACCAGCTGATTTGTTTGCCAATGCAAGACACCGAATGAGGGTGCAGAAGACAAAACGTGATGCATTGCGACAGTTCAACCGTGTCTACGCCATTTCCATGGCCGTGGCAAACGAGGCGTCCTGGACCGTTGATGGTGTGATCCAACTGGGCAACACCCACATCCAGGCATGGGATCAACAGTTGCTGAAACGCCGGCTGCGGACCAGACACAAACGGAACTGGCTTGACAAGAGAGTGGTTTTAAGTGTCTGCAGAATTCACAAGAAAGAACGAAGCTACAAAGGAATTGAGCACATCTACGAGATCAGCCAATGGATCCACAACAATCGACTGAACCCTAACAGCGACATGGTCTTCGTGATAGCGGGTAAAGGCACCAACGACGATGCAGCGGAGCTCGCAAGCCTTGGGCTTGAAGTAATCTGCAACATCGACGACGACGAGTTGCTCTCGCTTTATGCAGCGTCTGATGCATACATCAGCTATTCACAGTGGGAAGGATTCAACCTGGGGATTGCACAGGCACTGGCCATGGGTCTGCCGGTCTTCGCCTCAGACATTCCAGCTCACCACGCCTTCCGCATCACAGTCAGCAACAATCTCAGACAAACAGCTGAAGCGATTCTAAATACAGTAACGACCACCCCAGAGAATCGCCGTGCAGTGCCGATGCCATGGCAGACAGGACTTGACCAGCTGAGTCAGGCCATTGCAGATCTCAGCGCCTCTGATGCACGACCAGGAACAGCAGTCTACGAATCGTGCCGTGCCACGTCGGACCCGCAAGTCGTTTCATCAGAGCGCGATAGTTCTCAATGAGTTCCTTGCTGTGCTGAAGCTGTTGGCGATTCCAGGTAAGACGATCTCGGCACTCATGTAGACGGTGCAAGAGGGTAGCCTCACGCGAGATTATCCAGCGGTGTGAATGGCTCAGATGACGAATCTGATGCCGCAGTCCTGCAATCAGATGATCACGCAGATCAATCTGCTGAGAGGCGTTGGCTGAAGCATCAGCCCCCGAACCAGATAGGAAAGGGGCACGCTCAGAGTGCTCCAGGACTGAGGCCAACAAAGACTTGTGGGTACACAAGTCTTCGAGTTGCTGCCTGTAGGGAGTCGACTGTGCCTCGCCAGCCGACGATCCGGCTCGAGAACGAAGAAAGACGTCATAAGCGTCGATGAGTTCACAGGCGTCCGATGCGTGATGCAAAAGCTGAAGTGTGGCAGCAGCACGCAGTGGGCAATGACCGAGAAAAACCAGGGATTGGCGCACTGCAATCGAATCCGCCAGCTGACCCTGGTCAATCAGTTGGGTGAATTGCTCAATAGAATAGTAGCTCAGACGACTGGCCTGAATATGGTGACAATCAACACCTCGCATCAGGAGACACTGACGATAGATGGAAGCAAGTTCCGTTAAAGGTTGATCAACAGACCAACATTGCACGTCATCGGGAAACAACAGCGCATCGGGGGTGTCATAGATGAATATCCAGGGTGCGGTCTGATTGGCATGGCCAACGGTGCCTTTGGAAGCCGTGTCCTCAACCTCCACACCACCGGCCGTAGCCAGAAAAAGGCGCAACCGACTGGACAGTGGCAATGGCGATGACCAGAAAAAGCTGCAGACCACGCACGTGCCCCCTGAGCTGAGCAATCACGACAAGCAATAGGAACTATACCGATCACAGACGGAACAATCCAGAAACCGAGCCAAGGGCAGGCGGAGGAACATGTTCGGGAACGTGCGGTAGAGTTGGCAAAAAAGGGGGAAACGTGAAAGCAGTCATTCTGTGCCCTAGTCTGCACCAACCGTGTGGTATCGCCAGCTACTCGCGCTATGTGGGCCACGCCCTCAAGGCGCAAGCAATTGAGGCGCAGGTTGTGGCCACGATTGAAGAAGCAGAGAGCCATAGCGATCAGGGACCAACAACACTGATCATTCAGCATGAATATGGACTATATGATCATTTTGCCGTCGATCATCAGAGCCCTACGGCAGTCGAAGTGATCTCACTCGCCGAGAGGGTAAACAGAAAGTCTCCAGACAACAGGGCATGCGTGGTGATGCATACCTTCCATTCGACGGACCATGTCTATGCCTGCATCAATCGCCAATTGATCAGCAGCCGCATACCCATCTATCACCTCAACAGACTCGGGGCAGCGTGCTTCGGCCTGAGATATCTTGAACACGGAGTTCACCTGCTGCAAGAGAAAAGACGCTGGCAACTAAGCAGCAGAAAAAAGGATCCATTTCAACTTGGGAGTTTCGGCTTTCTCTCACCAAATAAGAACATCCGAGGACTGATCGATATTGCTGCAAAGTCAGGCGCAGGGATCGTGGCAAATTTTGCGACTCATGATCATGAATATGCAGATGAACTAAGAAGATATGCCCAGTCACGTGAAGTGAGCTTTCGGCTCACGACAGACTTTGTAGATGAAGAAGAAATTCTCGAAAGACTCAAGAGTGCCGATGCATGTGTGACAATTCAGGAAGCAATCAGACACTTTGCGACCAGTGGGTCCATTCGCTTCCTGATGAATTTGAAGGTGCCGATCATCTGCAGCGCCGAAGCACGGCAATTCGACGATTTGGGGCATGCCGTGTTGAGAAGCTCGACAAAGAATCTACCCTCACTGATTCAACAGATCATGGAAGATTCCTCAGTCTACGATCAGTGTGTCAGCAATATTGAACGATTTACCAAAGAGAACGAGGTTGGCAAGATTTACAGGGAGCTTCTCGTGGAACTCCAAGCCAAGCCTATCAATATGAGCAGTAGTTTTGCGAGCGATGATTTCAAGACCCCGTACAACTGCCTGGATTGGAGCAACATCCTGCCAAGTTTGGAGAACAAAGAAGTAGACGCAGCGGACAACCAAGCCCTATTAGCCGCCATGCAGAGGGGCGCTTGTCTAACAGAGAAGTCTCCGCCGTACAGGCTTCCAGCCATCAACGACATCAGGAAACTCAACGGCAGTGATTTGACAGCGGTTGCCTGCCTGGAACGCAATCTGGCCAGTTACGACTCAGTGCTCCAGCTGCTCCGACGGAACGTGCCCAAGGGCGCCACCAAACTCCTGACGACCAAGTCATTTAAGTCCGTTGCTCACGAGATTGTGAGCAACGATTTTAGTCATGAAGAGATGATAGAAGTCCTGGATACACTCCAAAAACCTCAGCAAGCAGACCGGTGGAAAGCAATCAGTCAGCAGTATCGGCAATGGCTGCTTGCCGAAGTCGTGAGAGCACAACGCACTGATGCATCAGTCGAGGCCGCTTTGATGTCATCGATGATGGTCGGCAAAGGTGGCACATTGGCACTGCTCCAATCGATGCTGCCCACGAAACAGAAGTTGATCCACGATTACGTAGCGCGCTCCGGCCACGCCCCAGAGCGACTGGCCAAGCGCTGGAGATGGCTGAACGACCTACATGGGTACCTGATGGAAAAAGCCAACGCAGATGATCGAAACGCTGGATGTGTCCAGTCTCACTGGATCAGCCGACAGGTGTTCTGGATCGAGGAATTTCTGTGGCTTGACGACGCATCATTCAGGAAAAATGCAGAGATGGCATTCCTAAAGCAAATACCACAATCAGAGGATGGAAAGAGAGATGCCAAAGGCGACTCAGACAAGTCTGCCCTCAGCCAGCTATCAGAAGACATTGATAATACATATCAACGGCTGTGCACGATCGTGAGTCTCTACTGCGAAGCCAATGAAAAAAGAGGAATACCGATCGTACTTCTATTCAGCTGGCCGCAGGATGAAGGTATTGACAATTGGGAGGAGCGAACCTTGAAAGCATGCCGTCACATTCGATTCATGATTGCTGATTCGCAAATCATGCAGTTGCATCAGCCACAGCTCCGAACCAGGTCATCCAATCACGAAGGGGCCAGGCCAACCATCCAACACCTCCGGCAACTGTTTGAAAGGGGCATGAGAGAGTTGCCCACCTCTGATGCAAACCTGCAGGAGGATCCAATTGCCACGGCACTGGAAGGGCTGGTGCCTGGTTTGGCGGGCTCCTACCTGCCCCTGTGGCGGGCAGAGAAGCTTGTCAGAGCAATCAACTGATGCAGGAGCTGGTCAATGCACCTGCAGTACTGCAGCTCTGCCCAAGCTTTGGCAAAGAGTGTGGGATTTTCCGGTACTCATTGTATGTCAGAGATGCCCTAAGCAGATCAGGAATTGAAAGTCATATTTACGGATCATGCCGTGAGCTCGATCATGCAGTCAGGAGTGCATCGCAGCCTCCGATCATACTTGTACAACACGAGTACGGATTGCTTGACTTTGCAAGCCCAACACTGAGTGGACCGGACACGACGGCCAATGTTCTGAGCTGGCTGAAAATACAACAATCAGCGAAAACAATCAGGAATGCTGCCTGGATCATGCACACACTGGTCACAAAAGACAAGTCCTACGAGTTGATAAACAAACAAATATTCTCTGCGGGAGTTCGGGTTCTGCACTTGTGCTCACGAGGAAGCTTAGACAATGGATTGGAATATATCGATCATGGCGTACCAGTTCTATCCGGATCAGAGTTGGAAAAGCACATCGCATTGAAAGGGATCGATACAGTCCGCCCGCTTCAGGGGAAAGTGCTTGCTGCTTTTGGAATGCTGAGTGCCAACAAAACGCCAGCTCAGATTCTAGATGTCTGCAAGGTGTCAGGATGGAGACTCATCGGCAGCTTTGCAAGCATCAATCGCAGCGAGCAGGCAAAGTTAGAGTCAAGAGCTGAGAAACTTGGAGTGGAATGTACTCTTTATTTTGACTTTGCAGACGAAGAAACATTACTCAGACGATTTGCCGGAGTGGATGCTTGCATCGCATTGCAAGAAAGAAATCGACATTCAGCAACCAGTGGATCGATCCGATTTCTATTCAGCATGGGAGTGCCTGTTCTGTGCAACGACTGTCAACAGTTTGACGACGTCAGAGAAGGGACACTCGTCGTGAATCCAGAAACAGCAGCACGTATTCTCAAAGATTTAGCGGAGTCTCCAGAATTATACGAGAAAGAAAGAAGAAGAGCTATTCGTTATGCCAGTAACAACACTATATCACAGGTATATCAAGCACTCTATGCTCAGCTCAATGCCGAAAGTAGAACGCAGGTGATCGGCGACTCCACCAGCACAGTCGGCTCAGCGAACGGGCGACGCCTCAGTCGATTGTCACCCTTCAGCCGGTGGTCTGTCGACAAGGGTCAAAGTCGTCGCGAGACCCTTCATCTCGACGTGTGCTTGGTCTGTTGCTTGAGCAATAGTGAACGCAGAGAATATCTTAGAAGCGAACTGAAACTGACCGATTATGAAACGAAACAAATCGATCGCGAACTGACGCTGAAATCCCTCAACATAATTGAGCTTGCCCAAATTGTACTGGCTGCCGCAGAGTGGAAAGCAGCAACAGTGACATGGGGCATGGCGGAAGATATTGAAATGGTGTGTGCACGAATTGCACGTCCAGAAGAGCTTGCCTGTAGCGGCAGCTTTGCCTACATGGCATGCCAATGTACAACAACCACCGAAGGGTTATATCCAGACAGAATTCACGCCTGGATTGAACATGCAAAGAATGAACCCACATGGTTGGTCAACCAATTGTGGAAGAGGTGTCAGATGAATCAACAGATTACAAAGGGCTCGATGAGTCGGCTGCAGATGATTCATGCAAGAGCAATGCAAACGTCAACCAAGCTTCGCCAAACCTTCAAGCCATTGTCACCCCATGGATTCTATTACAAAAGGGATCATTCACTCCTATCAACCTGCCAGAGACTTGATGAACTAGAAAACATGCTACGCGAGTCATAAGAATGAGGGATATAGCGAAGACAATTGCAACTATGCCAAGACTTTGAACGCGGGTGAAGCGGATTCCAGATCATCCCAAACCTGTTTAAGTGAGACAAGAGAGGCAAGCAAACGCTCTGCCGAACCTAAAGGCAGTTTCGCGATAGAATCGAGTGATTTGAAGATCTCATCTACGCTTAGAGAGGTTATACTTGGGTTGGGTCGACAACAATCACTGGAATGATACTCATAAACGAGCTCTTCAAGCGTAGGGGCCGAAATATGTTCTGGCATGAGCGACTTTAGAATTTTCACAGGCGGTCGATCAATTCGTGCACGGGTACAGAATTTAAATTGATCCAGTACTGCATCAACTGCAATGCGTAGCTGGCGATCTACATGATGACATTCCATAAGATTAGTATTCTGCCCCAGTGAAGAGTACTCAGTAGCCCCTACCCTTTGAATAAGCCATAGGAAAGCATCAAGCATATCGCCACCAAGACGATTCTCAATCTTTGACAAGTTAATGAGAAGCAAACCATCGTTCAAGTCAATAAAGACCATAGAGTCAGCGATAGATGGGTGACTCGAGAGAAGGCGTAGTCGTAGATCTCGGGCTCGGTCAAGGACGAGTATAACGGGATCTGATCGGTGCACTAACTCATTAATTGGAGCAGCCTGCATCAGAGATTGAGGAGAAGAAATAACCAACAGACGCTGACACTCGGGTTCAACGCGCGCAAAGGCAGAAAGCTGGTTGAAAGGATAGTCGCTACCAACAATAGTGATATGCGCTGGTCCAAGAAGGGAAATGAGATGCCCCATGGTCTCGAGATCTGTCCTCTTGCATTGGGGGTTCAATTGTTGGAGGCAGAAATCAACAGTTGTCATCTCAGGATGGTCAGGAATAGACCAAAGCACATCCGCTAAGTAGTGAGGATAGTCAACAGGCATCGCGGAAGTAGTGATCTCACCAATGGCAAATCCCTTTTGTCGAGTATCAGTAGATATCGGATCAAGGTCGTGATTTGAAAGGGTATAAGGCACATTAATTTGTAGCTCACGCATAGAAGCCGATGGGTTATCTAAATCGAAATGAGCTTCCAATGTAGGCATGCCTGTAGTAGTATTGACCTGCATAAGTGAGTATGGACTTATTCCATCGAGTCGTAGAGATGTACCCTCAACAATCCGCCAATCCAAAACTGATATGATCGTTAAGCAGATTTTAATATGACGTGAGTTCGGAACCATTATTTGCATGGTACTACTTGTTGATGGACCGGTCCATCTCACATCACGGTTCATACCCTCCCGAATATGCCATCCAGTGCCACATAACCGATCTTTCATGGAAGTCTTAAAAACACCAAGAGATAAGAGGGTCTCCAATTGATGGCGGCTTGGCCTATAGTAGTGATTCGAAGATGCCGGACGAGTCTGGCTAGAGTGGGTATGGCCGAATACCAAATGCCAAAAACGTAGCTCCACATCAAGGAAACGTTGTATCGCTTCTTCGGTTCGAGTGTCATATCTGTTACTAGACTTTAAAGGAGAAACATTAGTTGGCCGCAGCATGGCTGGAGGCGGACATCCATAGGCATGGGCGAGAGTATCTATGGCTTGATCAAGAGTTGTTAGTGTGCCAACTAGATCGTAAGAATATAGATTATTGAGAGCACGATCAAGAAGGGCTTGGTCACTTAGATAGCGGATATTGGAAATCCCAGCCAGGTATCGTAGTTGGCAGTTCTGGAAATGTTCCAAGATGATGTGATCAGCATTCTCAAGGAAGTCGTATAGGGACTGAGATTGGGCTTTGTGGTAAGCACTCCTTACTGCCGGCGGCAAGACACTCAACTCCTGCTCATCAGCTCGGAGCCAGTACTGATACTGACTAATCAGCCTATCGCGCGGCTCTCGAAGGATCGTAAAAATAACAGGTGGCTTCTCGCTGATATCTAGGCTGTGCCTCAGAGCCTCAATAAAATCGTGATCATGATGAACCCCCAAGCCAAATAGTTGGTAATGACGTGCGGCGAGACCTCGATTTGGGTGATTCGCAAATTGCTCGCACGCCTCGTGGGTTGGCATAATATCATCAACAGCAAACCAGTCAGATAGCAACTCCCCAACTGTGGTACCTGCAGTCTTAGGAATATGCATGAAAAACAAACGGCGACCCGTGCAATGACCGAAATCATGGTGCTTAGGAATATTATTGACAACCAAGGTATCAACTTCCCGGCTCATGGCTTTGCAATCTCCACATGTGACAACCGCAACTCAAACAGTGTGCAGCTATATCTTTATTTTAGCATAGATCATGCAGTGGCCTCAGGAGACATCGATGATGAATCAGTGCATCAGTTCGTACTCGCACCGACCTGGAGCACAGCCAAGCTGATCGCATGGCACCGTGCTGCGTTGGCCATTGTTTTGATGGTATTATGAAGCATGGTCATGTTGCATAAATGGAAGAAAAAGACGATTTTCCTGTTGTAATGATTTGCGGGATGCACCGTTCAGGTACATCGCTTGTCGCATCTATGTGCCAAAAGCTGGGTATCCATATCGGATCAGACTTAATGCCTGGTCATCGAAGCAACGAACTGGGTCACTTCGAAGACATGGACTTTTATCAGCTGCACGAAGAAATACTCACAGATAACAATCTGCTCCCCAGTGGCTTAGAAGGTTCAGACTTCTGCCTGCAGATCTCTGACAAGCATCTCCAGAGTGCGACTCACCTGATCGCAGAACGAGTGAGACTCGGCCAGCCGTGGGGCTGGAAAGACCCACGCTCCCTACTCTTCTTGAGCTTTTGGAAGCAGCTCATACCTCGTATAAAAGTAATCTGTGTTTTTAGGCATCCAGCAGAAGTCGCGGAGTCGCTGTTTCAGCGAGGTGATAGTCAGTTTCAGGATGACGGTGAGGGAGCTTATCGCATATGGCATGAGTACAATCAGGTACTTCACAAATACGCTCTTGAAAATCCAGAAGATATTATCATTGAAGACTTAGCCTGGATACAAAAGAATGCAGATCGGTTCATGGATAGAATCGGTAGTTTTATAGGTCTTAGTCACGAAGCGCACGCGAATCCATTCAGGCAAGAACTTCTCCATCAAGTTCAGCGTATACCCAGACGTCAAACATGTCAAGGACTCATTAGATCGTCGCACACTCTCTATGGCGCCCTTCAAGAGGTTGCGGCAAACAGAAGAGACTTGATCAAGGATGAAGCACAAGCTCGTAATCCTAGCTGCGGCACCAGGACCGCTGTCCTGATTCCAATTTATAAATTGCCATTAGAAGATAGTGAAATGATCTCTTTTCAGCAGCTCAGATATCACCTGAGTTGTTATGAACGAATTATCATCGCGCCCGAGTCGCTCGACATCAAGACACTAAATCTGCCGACGTGTCGTTTTAATGATCAGTTTTTTACTAGTGTTGAATCCTATAGTAGATTGTTGCTGGAAGAGTTTTTCTATGAATGCTTTTCTAACTATGACTACATCCTCATTTATCAGCTTGACAGTCTTATATTCTCGAGTAATTTAGATTCGTGGTGTGAATCAGGCTGGGACTATATTGGAGCACCCTGGTTCAATGGCTTCTCAAGCCATGCAGCCAGCGGCTTGTGGACGACAGGCAATGGAGGTCTTTCTCTACGCAAAGTGGCATCTGCACGACGCATTCTCAGCCGGTCTGATGTCAGTACATTTTTATCAAGTAATACGATAGCAGAGGATCTTTTCTGGTCATTTGAAGCGCCACGATTTGATCCTACCTTTCGAATACCGCCTGCCCAGTTAGCTTCTGAGTTTGCCATTGAAGGCGATCCAAGATACATGTTTTCCTTCAATGGAAATAAACTTCCATTCGGATGCCACTATTGGAATCGGACTGATCCCGATTTTTGGCTCAACTTTATACATCCGATGATTTCAGTACGGGCTCAAGGAAACGCAAGGACTCTGCTGAATAATAATCATCCAGATAGTCAGTGGTTTGTGACGTGGATGGGTAAGTTCTTTTCAAACTTTGTGAAAGGAGCGGAGCCGCTCACAATTGCAAGAATATTAACAAATGATATACCTTTGGAATTAATATCATCGCCACCCACCCACGAGGGAATACAGCTGATTTTTGAAAAGCTGCTAGGTAGACAGCCAGGCGAAGACTGGTATGATTACTGGATAGGTAGGCCAGATTCTATCCTGTTAGATGCATTAAGGGATTTGTCCAACGGAGAGGAGTTTAGATCAAGATGCAATCGCGTGGGTGAATTGCTGACCCACAGCTCATAGCTGGTTAATATCACTCGATGTCCAGAAAGGATCATTTATTGGTGCCCATACGTAATCACCATGGGGAGCAGTCTGGGTCATCTCTGCAAGACTCAAAGGCTGTGAGAGTGTAATTTTACCTTCTGCACTAAAGACTGTTTCGATCCGGCTCACACGGTAACCCATTGATTCAACCAAGTTCCAGAAAGCGATAAAGTGATGACGCGCATCTTCAGTTCCATGGACATAGTGGTGATAGGCACTCCACTCTGTGATAAACTTAATATTGGGAGATCGCTTGATAGTCTCAATTGATCCTGCCAAGGCAAAGGATTCAGCGCCTTCAATATCTAGGTGAATCAGTGAGACTTTTGATGACCCTTGACAGATCTTGTCGATCGTGGTCGTTTTGGCAGGAAATTCGATCATCAGGCCACTGGTCTCGATGACTCGTCCATCGTCACGGGTTTGCCTGGGAAGATTTTCAGCCGACCAGAATGCTGCCTCTAACGTTGTAAATCCTGGATATCCAGCAGGAGGTCGATCAACACCTGTAACATGAATCGCTGAGGAACCACCGCCAAGATATTGAGGATCAAATCTAAACGTTAGATCCAGTCCTTCCGCGTCGGCGAGTGCCCGGTTATACATTTCAGTTTGATTTGGCGTGCCATTCCAATAAATGGTGTGCATTAGAAAGGGAAATATATATGGATTGGGTTCCACTGCATACACTTTGCCTTCCACGCCGACCAGGTGACCGGCCAGCGCAATGTAATATCCAAAGTTGGCACCAGCGTTGAGATAGACGTCTCCAGGCTTTAGAATTGCCTGAACGACTCTTGTGGTCCAAGGCTCAATGACACCGTCTCGCGCTGCTCCCAAGGCAACGTCTAAATTAAAAGAGGGGACAACGACATGCCCTCCCCACTGGGTACGAACAGCGAGTTTATTATTGCCAAGATAAATCTTTTCTGACGGATCCAAGGCCATTACTCAAGAAACAATCAGCCATTGCAAGCATAACACCGAGCGTCCGCACTGCACACACGAACCAGGGGGAGAGACTGGATCCCGAGTGGTTCAGGCGGCAGATGCAAGTGCCCGAATCAATGCGAGCGTGATCGAGAGATCTGGACAGCTGTAGATGGGTTCATATCCGGTGGGGTGACTGGCGACCAGGTCCAGTCCCTGATCAGCCTTGGGACTGAAGGGAAACTCGACCAGCACATAACGACGCATCACACCGTGCGGTAGCTCCAGGTGATCGAGCAGCGGCCTCAGTTCCAGAGAAGCCCACAGAACGACGGTTGAGCGACTGACCAGCTCCGTCAGGCTCGCGCGCCAATGCGGTGGGAGATGGGTCTGATCTGCCCAATTCTGGCCCAGGCAGGCAGGATCGCCGATGACAATATTGATGAGGCCTCCTGAATGAACACAATGGAGGAGTGAGTTAGGATCACTGGAGATGTAGATGTCAGATAAAATCTTGAGATGGGGTAGCGGCTCAAAGAGCATCGATTGGTATTGCTTCAGTCGATGCCGATACAACAAATGGCGATAGTAACGATTCCAATGGGCATGGTCCGTGACTGATCGCACCCCGGTTGCAGGCCTCGGATTTGCACTACTCTCCAACCAAGGCGGCTCCAGCCAAGGCTTGGACCCGGCAAAGTGAACGACCGAAATCCCCTCGGAAAATCCATTGAGGTGGTTGCCAAGATATTTGACATTGCAATTGAAGTTGATTGGCAACAGCTCAAGTGGATGATTCGCTAGGAATTGGTTCCAGACTTTCTGGTCCGCGAAGGGATCAAGAAGCGGGCAGAAAGGCTGCTGACATGAGAGAATCAAACTCTCCATGATCAACTCATTCTCGCCTGTCAAGAAGTCTCCAGGAACGGACATGACACCTGAATTGACAACAGGCTTTCCAGTCTTTTGAGATACGACAGCATAGGCAGTTTCACCGCAATCAGCAATCGCGCGAAAAGCATCTCCTTCAGCCCAAAGCGGATCAATGGCACCTTCAATCAACAAATCAGAATCCAGAACGATGACTCGTCTAAAGCCACGAAGATGAAGAGCGTGGGTGTTGAGATAACCCAAACCGCCAATGCGCTTCTGATTGCTTGAGTTCCCTAAAGGCTGGTTCCACCAGGACGGTTGGGGCGTTTCAAATATAAGCTGACTGTATATGGACAGCAAACGCCTCTGAAGAAATGGAATCAGCGTACCATCATGAATAATGTAGACCGGACTTGCAAGATCCGGATAAATATCAACCAACGAAAGCAGCATTGCCTCCAGGCCGCGAAAGAAGCGATCGTTGGCAACGGTCAAAAATGCGACATCACCTCCAGGAGCGCAGGGTTCAATCCAACCGTAGTGACGTGATGGATAGATCCGCCGGGCCTGCAAACCGGCTTCGGCACGCCTGAGGGGTCGATCCAACTGACGCCGGCGCACTCGTTCAGTGGCGGCCGTAGCAGCACTCTCTTCTGCCCAGCGATCAAATGGAAACACTAGGGGATGACGGTCACTTACGATTCACCACCCCAAGGATGAATGAACTGCCACCCCAGAGAACAACTAAGATTCCCAGAGATGCAAGGAAGCCTTTCCAACGCCAGTCAAAGTATTGCTGCTGGGGAACAGTTGGATCACTGAGAACTACAAGGAATTTGAGCTGCATCTGACTCTTCTGCCGACTATTTGTGGCTGCCTGCAGGGCGGCGGTCAACTGGTTGGTCGCAAAGCTGACTTCATTCTCCAGCTGTTGCCCCTGAGCCAACCGTTTGTTGACGTCTTTACCCTGGGGGGCCACCAGCAGAGCCCGCTCTTCATCGATCTGACGTTGCAGTTCGGCCACCTGATCTGTGACAAAAGCCACTTCAGGACTCTGGGGGTCCTTGTACTGGCGCTTCAGGCTCGCCTCCTGCACCTTGAGATCCACCAGCCTGGATTCAAGGGCCGTGATGTAGGAGCTTGTGGCCTGGGCTTCCTGGGCCGGTGCAATCAGGCCATACTGATCCTGAAAGGCCGAGAGCTTGCGCTGCGCAATCAGCAGGCGTTCGCGGGCCAGACCGACCTCCTTCTCAGCAAAAGCAAGCTGATCACGGCTGATTGCCTGGTTGGTCGTGTTCAGAAAACCCTCAGCCTCGGCAATCAGCAGGCGATTGAGCTGATATGACGTGGTGGGATCAAGACCGATGGTGGTCAGGCGAATCACCCCAGTCAGCTCCTGGGGCCAGACCATGATCTGACGCCGGAAGAAAGCCAGCTCCTGGTCAAAATTCTGGGAGCGCGGCAGTCCGGCGAAGGGATCCTTGCCCTTTCTTGCGTAGGTGGTCTGCGGGCGAAGGCGCAGAAAGACCCGTCGCATTACCTCCGGTGAGCTGAGGTAGACAGCAAGAAAACGACCATCTTCGATGGATCCCATCATCGTGGGGCCTGCCACGATGGGCCCCAGCAGACTGGAGCCCGTGGAACTTGGCGTTTCAGGCTGACGAACGATGAAATCAGAAACAACCTGATAACGGTTGCGACCGATCCCGAAGAAATACAATCCAGACAGCAACACAACCAGCAGTCCCAGCAGGTAGGGACTGGGCCGGGGAATGTTCGCCAGGTTGAAGCCCGATGGATCCGGTTCCGCTCCAGGCTCAGCGGCGAGCGACGACGAACCAGTCTCCGAGGGGGTGCCGGCGGCACCCGCAAGACCGGGCCGTTGACCACCCCATGGGTCCGTGGCTACCGCATTCCAGCGATCGCGCCCCAGCGTCCTGATCCGATCCACCAGACCCGTGAAGCCGCGGCGCAACTGGGGGAGTGGGTCACGACGCGACCCTGGGCGAGACGCGGAGAACATGGGCATGGGCGCGCTCACCTGGCCGCTCGATCAACCATTCTAGCACTGTGAAACCTGATGCAAAAGTGAATGGACCTGGGCCGATCAGGCACGCCGATCAGCCGCACCGATTAATCCACGGATGTGAGGAGATCCTCATTGTTGCTATACACAAAGAAACCGAGTCCAAGGGATGCAATGGTTGCCACGTAAAAGTAAGTTGCCGAAATCCCAGGGATTGGGTAAAGAGGATTGGCGTAATATCGCAACAGTTCAATCCCATGGGCCAGGGGGTTCCAAAGAATAAAGGGCCTCAAAGGCTCAGGGATCATCGAGATCGAGAAAAATGTGCAAGACGTCCAGATCATGATCCGACGAAGCAAAGTCTTCATCAGCTTGGCCATAATTGGAAGTCGATGACCGAGGACAAGCGTGGTCAAGCCAAGCCCAAAGCCAAGCAGTGGGATCATCAGTGAACAGAGGATCGCCAGACCTGGCTCAACAATTGCCGGGGACCACTGCAGAATGCTGGTCATCAAGACAACAGCCAGCAGCAGCAAACCGTAGATCTGTGTTGTCATCCAGGCGCTGCCCAACAGAGTGTCGAGGGGCTTGATGCGACGGTAGAAGTACAGATCACTGTTCTTGGCAACTCCACTGATGGACCGGATGGCAACATCAGAAAACATAAAGAACGGGACAAATCCAAGAGAGAGCCAAAGCACGGGAGACATGTGCTCATGGGTGCCTGACTGCCGCAAAAAGATGCGCAGTACCATCAACGTTGCCACCAGGGCAATCGGCTCAAGAAACACACCCAAAAGCCCCATGTCGCCCTTGCCCGCTTTCAGCAACATCTCCCGCTGAGCGATGGCAACAACAATCCGGAACTGCAGGAGCAGCTGATCGAAGAGGAAGGTGAATGATGAGCGGCGAATCATGGCTTGAACCGATGGGATGCGATGGTGGCCATTGCGGTCTCCAGGTGGCCGAGCATCTGGTCGCGCTCGGGCCCATCGGACGGCAACTCATAGACCTGGCGCCTGGGTAGGACACCATCAAACAGGGACCTCCAGCTGCAGCCCCAGACGCGGCTGGCAAAACGGTCATTGGCTGGACCATAGTGGTCGATCACCTGCTGCGCCAGTTCAGGTGTAAACCCGAAATAGCGATCCAGGGTCCACCCTTCTCGCTGGGCGATGCGGCGCACAACGGCTCCACTGTTCTTGATCTGTCGAGGCTTGAGATCCTGCTCGCGCAGTCGCTGACCAATCTGCTGGGCCAGCCACACCCCCCGGCAGCCGGGCTGAATGTTGCCACGTCTGCGATCGCCAGGCAACCAGCCATCAGCTGCATGAAATCCGAGATGGTCCATCAACCGCTCATAGGGATCTCCTGCTGCCACTTTATAAGGCAAGAACTCAATGGCCAAGCCAGGAGAAGACAACAAGTGGCGAAACAGATAGTCATAGTCAAAAATATGTTGGCGCCGGCGCATCTGGATGCGCACGTAGGCCTCAAAAGGAATGCAGTGATAGAGTCGCCTAGTCGAATGCACATACCTGGCATTGATGTAGTCGGGCTGATCCCTGAGAAACACAACAACCCGAAGCTTGTAACCAGCAGCCAACAGAACCTCGAGCAGGGGTTCGAAACAGTCAGGCTGACTGATGGGCTGGGTGAATTGCTCAGCACTGATCAGAACCGTATCAGCGCCTGACACCTGTCGCAAATAACGCTTCCAGACAGCCCAGCGCTGACGCTTGAGAGCTGCAGCCAGGGGCTTGTGCTTTCTTGATTCAGCGCCCGGATACAGCGACTCGACACCCATTGAACGCAGACGATTGACATTGGCCCACAGGCGGCTCTGAATGTAGGAAGTTGCCGTTTTATGGGTGCCGGCATGAATGATGAACTGTTTCAAACTGCCGACTCCAGATCATTCTCACTAGCAGAGAAATCCCTGTCCGAGCCACTCATCACGGCATCGGCAGCGGCGAGCATGGCCTGGCGCTGTTGCTCCCGCAGGCGCAGCCGCTCCTCGCTGATCATCTCGCGGCACACCTCCAGATCACCCCGATAGACAATGCAACCACCGATCAGAACCAGGCCTTCGTGGCAGACCGCCTGGCTGAAGTCCCAGAGATCGTTGGCCGCAACCAGCAGGGCCGCATCGGCCAGTTCGTTGGTCAGACGATCGAGCAGAAGGCGCCCCCTGGACGAAGGGGTCACCACATCCATGCCGGGCAGCTTGACAATTGGATACAGGTCAAATTCCAACGCCAGCGGGATGGCCATGGCCAGTCTTGTCTTCAGATCACCGTTGAACGAACTCAGTGGATCCTGCAGGCGCTGACGATCAATGCCACTGAACTCCTCAATCAGGGCCAGTTCCTGGGTCATCCAGCCGGGACGACCATAAATGGCCAGGGGGAAACGGACATTCTCATAGCCCGACAATTTGTTGGAGAATGCCTCATCCTGACCGACAGGCCAGGAGACACTGCCGTGCTGCAGAACCCGACCGCTGTCTGGCGAGTCAACCCCGGCAGCGCAGCGCAGCAGCGACTGGGCCTCGCGGTTGGTGGTCGAAAACAGGGCCAGCCGCTCACCGGCAGCCATCGACAGGCTCACCCCCTGCAACAGAAGCTGGAGCGGCTTGCCTGGCTCCTTGACCGATCGGCTGATCTGCTGGATCTCCAGAAGAGCGGATCTCGCCAACGTTCGCAGCCGTGGATTGCCTATTCTATGGGCCCTCGGCGAGTGAGGGTGCTTCGTCGTCAGCTCCTGCGGAACAGCGCGGTGGTGGCCGGCCTGGCCCTCGGCAGTGGCGTGGCGGCCCGGACCCGCCTGCCGGCGAGTGCCCAGCATCCCGAGGCGGGGAACCCAGCGCTGGTCTTCCACTCCGGCAGCGATGGGTACAGCTGCTACCGCACCCCGGGGGTGGCCATCAGCCGCGGCGGCACCCTGCTGGCCTTCTGCGGCGGCCGGGTTGATGACTGTCGCGATGAGGGCAACATCGATATCGTGCTGCGTCGATCCGGTGACGGCGGCCGCAGCTGGGGTCCCCTGCAGGTGATCGCCAGCGATGGCCTCAACCCCTGCAAGATCCCCTGCCCCGTGGTGCTGCCGGGCGGCCGGATCCTGCTCCTCTGGCTCTGGAATCCGGCCATCCGTCGCAAACAGGACCGCACGATCCGCCGGGTGATGATCACCCACTCGGATGACGATGGCCGCAGCTGGGCCCCGTCCCGTGACATCACCGACCAGGTGAACCGGCCCGAATGGCGCTGGTACGGCCTGGGACCGGGCCATGGCATCGTCAAGCAGCTGGCCCCGGCACGGGGCCGCATCGTGGTGCCGGCCCGTCACGGCTTGAGGGAAGGTGTGCGGGAAGGTGTGCGGGGCGGCGGTGGCTGCTCCCACCTGATCCTCTCCGACGACGGCGGCAGCACCTGGCGGATCGGTGCCCAGTCGCAGATCCGCCCCAGCAGCGAGTGCACCGTGGCCGAACTGGGGGGCGGTGGGCTGATGCTCAACAGCCGCGGCAGCAAGGGCTTCCGGCTGGTGAACCTGAGCCGGGACGGGGGCCTGACGATGGCCGACAGCTGGGTGGAACGGCAGCTGGTGGAGCCCCGCAGGGGCTGCCAGGCCGCCCTGATCACCCATGGGCTGGACCCCACGGGGGAGCGGGCGACACTGCTGTTCTCCAACCCGGCCGACCCGAGCCAGCGCAGCAATGGCCGCCTGCGGATCAGTGACGACAACGGCCGACGCTGGAGCCGGGGCCTGCGCTACTCCGATCCCTGGCCGGCCTTCTCCGGTTACTCCGACCTGGCTGTCTTCGCCGATGGCGACGTGGCCGTGTTGTTTGAGAGCGGTGCCGATGCCGCCAAGAACACCGGCGCCGTGGGCAGTGGCGGCCCGGGTCGCCGGGACCGCCGCCATGACGGCATTGCCTTCCGGCGTCTGACGATGGCTGCGATCAGGGCCGCCGGCTGACGGAGGATCGACTCACATCGGCCAGCAACTGCTGGCCGATTGCCACCAGTTGCTGGCGTTCGAGGGGATCCGCCGGCCGGCAGCAGGGCGTGGGCCGATCCGGAGCCGCCATCCGATCCCGCCAGGAACAGCCCCAGGCCCGCTGGGCGAACCAGTCATTGCTGGCCGCGAAATGGCTCTCGATCTGTCGCTGGAGGCGCAGGGTCAGGCCAACGAACGGGTCGGCAGGCCACCCCTGCTGCTCGGCCAGCCGCTCGAGACGCCGCCGCAGCCCGCGGCGCACCTCCGAATCGCGCCAGAGCTGGGGGTGGTTGGCACGCAGACGACCGGCCAGCCAGTGGGCCAGCCAGACCGTGCGCCAGCCCGGCTGGGCATTGGCCAGTGCCCGGTCAATGGGCTCCAGGGACACGGCGACGGGCAGCTCCGCCAGCAGGCGTTCACAGGGGTCGGAACCATCACCGGGGAAGGGCAGAAAGCTGGTCTCCACAGCCGGATCCTCGAGCGCATCAGCGAACAACATGCGGAAGTCGCAGCAGCTCTCGTCCTGGCGACCGGCCAGAACGGCGGCCACATACTCATCGAACCGGTGGGAGAAGTAGAAACGCTTGATCAGCTGGGTGTAGCGGGAGTTGAGATAGGCGGGCTGATCCCGCACGAATGCCACCAGGTGCAGGCGCACCCCCCGCCGCTCCAGCTGCTGCCGCAGCCAGGCCAGATGGCTGGGGGCGCCGGAAGCGGAGCCTCCGGCAGAGCGAGCCAGCTCCAGCGACAGCACCTCGGCGGAGATCAGCAGATGGCAGCCGCGGGCCGAGGCCTGCTCCAGCTGGGCCTCCCAGGGGTCAAAGCAGCCGGCCTGCAGGGCCCGCACCAGGGCCATGTGCTGGCGGCGCAGGCGCGGCACCAGCAGTCCATGGGAGGCGAGCAGGGCGTGGTTTGCCTGCAGCCGGTGCTGGATGGTGGTGGAGGCGGTTTTGTGGATGCCCACGTGCAGATGCAACGTGGTGGCTGGAGCGGACCTGCCCACCTCAGGCGATCTGCCGGTGCAGCCAGCGGCAGGCACCCTGACGCAGGCCCTGGCGACAGCGCTTGTCCATGCGCTTGAGCACCTTGCGCAACACCTTGTTGGCCAGGTTTTCCACCAGCGCTTCCGGCATGAGCCGCAGGGCGCCCCGGCGCTGCAGCATCAGCCGGGCCTTGCCGGAGGCCTCCAGGCCATCGTCGGCGGGGGTGATGCTGGCCTCGAAACCGAAGTCGACCAGCTGGCTCAGATCACCGAGCCCCTGCAGGCGGCACTCCTCGAAGCGGATGGCCAGCGCCTGGTTCTGCCAGTCGGCGGCGAAGATCACTTCGGGTTCGAAGCGCCAGCGCAGCAACCGCAACGAGGAAGAGCGGTAATGGAAACGGCCGTCGGCGGCGCGGGTGAGCTTGTCGCGGTTGAGCAGAAAGCGCAGGGCCCGGCCGGGATCCGACAGATAGTCGGCCATGGCCGCCCGCAGCTCTCCCGCAGGCAGCTCATCGGCACCGGGCACATGGATCACCACATGGCAGCGGCGCCGGCGCTCCAGCTGAATCGGAACCGGTGCAGCAGCTGGGACCAAAGCGCCATGGGAGCAGGCGGCAAGATTACCGTGGTCAGGCCCGGTGATAAGGGCCACCCTGTTGGATCGAACGGGCCCGGTAGAGCTGCTCCAGCAGCAGCAGGCGGGCCAGCTCATGGGGAAAGGTGAGCGGCGACAGGCTCAGCCGCCACCGGGCCCTGGCCCGCAGGGCCGGATCAATGCCGTCGGCACCCCCGATCACGAAGGCCAGCCGGTCGGAACCGCTGCCCTCCAGGGCCTGGGCCAGGGCTTGGGAGCTGTAGGTGCGCCCCTCCTCGCTCAGCACCACCAGCTGCTCATCGGGCCGCAGGGCCGCCAGCACAGCCTCGGCTTCCCGCGCCATGCCACCATCGCGCAGCTCCACCACCGTGAGGCCCGGCAGGCGGCGGAGGTAATGGTCCACCCCCTCCTGAATCCAGCCGCGGCGCAGCCGGCCCACGGCCAGGATGCGGATGCGGGCGGGGTTGAGCACGGGGGGGTTCAGGCCTCGGCGATCGCCCCGGCCCGGGGCGGCGGCTCGCTGGCCGGGCCGGCGGCCGCTTCAGGGGCGGCAGCAGGGGCAGCGTCGGTGGCGAGGTCGATCGGCTCACAGACCGGAAAGCGATTGATCAGCTTCAGAGCACGGCGAGCATTGGTGCGCAGCTGCTCACTGATGGCTTCCACATAAGGGATCTGGGCCAGCAGATCCACGGTGCGCCGCAGAATGCGCACCACATCGCCCTCATCGAGCGAGGTGGCGGCGATCAGGTCGGTCCAGGCCACACCCTCGGCCCAGGCATGGACCAGGGCCACCAGCTCCAGTTCGTACCAGATCGGTACCACCAGCCGGTGGTGCTCCTGCTGGCGCTGCAGCTCGCGGCGCAGGCCACGCAGGTCGTGCAGGGCCTCCTCCACCGCCGGCGGCGTCGGGAAGGCGCACCAGAGGTCGGGGCGGCTCACCTCGGTCGAGATGGCCTCCAGCACCGCCGCCAGCTCACTGGGGGCCAGCTCATCGAGGTGGCCGCCCATCAGGGCCAGGCCGAGCCAGAGCTCGTTGTCGCCGCGCAGGGCGGCCACACTGCGGCCCACCTCGGTGGGTTCCAGGCCGTGGTCGCCCGCAAGGGCACCGAAGTGCCGCAGCACCTCGATCATGGCCAGGAAGGTGTCCCAGTGGCGGTTGGCGCGGAAGTGGAGCAGCCGCTGGCGCTCCTCCAGCTCGGCACCGAGCTCCTCCATGCGGCGGCGGTGCTTCTTGAGCTGGCGGCGGTCGCCCCAGCGGTGGGCCGGGTGCAGCTCCAGCTCCTCCTCCAGCCGGCGCACCAGCGCGGCCTGGGACTGCACCTCACCGGCCAGGTCGTACTGGGGGGTGGCCATGTCATGGCGGCGGGCCATGGATCCCACCGCCAGGGCCAGACCACCGCTCAGCTGGTCGCCGTGGTGGATCTCGCCGGGGCGACCCAGCTGGGGGGCGGAGATCGTGGACACCTGCAGGCAGCTCAGCTCGGCGTGCAGGCTCACCACGGCGCTGCAGGGCACCAGGATCCAGAGGTTGTCGTCCGTCAGGCAGAGCAGCAGGGGGAACTGGCCGGGACCGGGCACCTTGGCCACGATCACGGCCGGAGTGACCCGGCCCCGCAGGGCGGGGGCCCGCAGACTCACGAGGCTGCCCTCACTGGCGAACTGCAACGCCAGGGTCAGCTCATGGGCCACGGTTTCCTCGGCCTGGTGCTGGAGGGTGCGCAGCAGGCGCCGCTCTTCCCGCAGACGGCCACGGCGCTTTTCGTAGTCCTCGAAGTCGTCCCAGGGCACATCACCGCCACCGGCCTCCAGGCCCGCCAGCTGGCGCTGGATCTCATCGATGGCGGCCTGATCGTCGGCCAGATCGAGGGTGGCCAGATAACGGCCGAAGCTGCGCTCCACCAGCTCGCGGGCCTTGGCCAGGTCGTAGCGCTGCAGCAGGTTGAGCACCATGCCGTAGCTGGGGGTGAACTGGCTCACCAGCGGATCGGCCGGCGCCGTGGCCAGCTGGCCGGCTTCACGCACCCCCTCGAAGCGGCTCTGCACCGTGACCACATAGCCCTGGATATCGAGGCCACGGCGGCCGGCGCGGCCGGCCATCTGCAGAAATTCGCTGCCCATCAGCGGCCGGTGGCCCCGCTCGGTGCGCTTGGAGAGGGCTGAGATCACCGTGGTGCGGGCCGGCATGTTGATGCCGGCCGCCAGGGTTTCGGTGGCGAACACCACCTTGATCAGGCCCTGCTGGAACAGCTCTTCGATCAGCTCCTTCCAGGCCGGCAGCACGCCGGCGTGGTGGGCGGCGATGCCGCGCAGCAGCGGCTCCACGTGGCCGTCGCGCACCGCCTCGGGGGTGGCGGCGATGAAGGCATCGAGGCGGGCGCGGATGCGCGCCTGCTCCGGCGGGCTCACCAGGCAGGCGGTGCCCAGGTCGCGCACACCCTTGTCGCAGCCGCGGCGGCTGAAAATGAAATAGATGGCCGGCAGCATGTCGCGATCAGCCATCTGGGCCACCACAAAGCCCAGCGGAGCCGCCTCGGGCTGGGGCGGTCGCGGTGTTCTGTCGCCCTTGCGGCGGGTGGTCTTGGGAGGGCGCCAGACCTTGCAGTTGGGATGCAGGCCGGTGCCGGCCTCGTTCAACAGGGGGTGGAGGCCCTTGGCGCTGCAGAAACTGAAGGCCAGGGGCACGGGCCGGTGGTCGCTGAGGATCAGGCGGGTGGGGCCATGCACCTTCTCGATCCAGTCGGTGAGCTGGCCGGCATTGGCCACCGTGGCCGAGAGGGCCACCAGCTGGATCGAAGGGGGGCAGTGGATGATCGAGTCCTCCCAGACGGTGCCGCGCTGGGAGTCGTTCATGTAGTGGCACTCATCCAGCACCACCGCCTCCACATCGACCAGGGGGTCGTCGTCGGGATGGTCGATCTCCGCATAAAGCATGTTGCGGAAGATCTCGGTGGTCATCACCACGATCGAAGCATCGCGATGCACGCTCAGATCACCGGTGAGCAGGCCCACACGGTCGGCGCCGAACTGGGCGCGGAAATCGCGCAGCTTCTGGTTGGAGAGGGCCTTGAGCGGCGTGGTGTAGAACACGCGCCGGCCGTGGGCCAGGGCGCGGTGAATGGCGTATTCGCCCACCAGGGTCTTGCCCGAGCCCGTGGGGGCGCTCACCACCACCGACTGGCCCTGGTTCAGGGCATCGATCGCCTCGTGCTGGAAGGGATCGAGCGGGAAGGGGAACAGGGCCGCCAGGTCGGGCCGGCTGCTGGCGGCAGGGGTCATGTGCCCATCCTATGGGGGTGAGGGGGAGCCACCGCCCTGGACCGATCAGCTGCGGTTGCGCGGCGGCTCACCGCTGCCCCGCTCCAGGCCCCGCTGCCAGGTGGCCAGGCGCCGCTCGGCCGCCAGGTCCAGCAGGCCGGCCGCCAGCCCCGCCAGGGGCAGCCAGGTCGGTGCCGCAGAGGCGGGCAGGGCCGCGAGGGCCAGGGTGAGCAGGGGCAGCAGGGCGGCCAGGATCAGCAGCCGAGGCCGCCAGGTGCGGATGCGGCCGTGGGCGGTGCGGCAGGGCAGGCAGTGGCGGCTGTGGGCCTCGAAGCGCTCCATCAGCGGGTCGAGGGGCTGGCGCGGCGGCAGGGGGCGGCCGGGGAAGGGTTCACCGCCGTGGTTGGTGACCCACGCATGCAGGGCCTGCACGTACACATCGGCGCTGCTGGGCAGAAAGCAGCTGCGGTTGAAGGCGGCACTGCCGCCGGCCTCGGCCAGGCGTCGCTCCTGCCAGTGGAGGAACACCTGGTCGTCTTCCAGCACGGTGTGGTTGGCGATGTGCTGCAGCCAGCGGGGCCGCAGGCCCAGCAGCAGCCGCGGCCAGCGGGAGCTGAACTGGAAGGGGAAGCGGGCGAACAGGCGGCATTCGCCTGGGCGGATCGGCGTGGCATACACCACGGTGAGGATGCGGCCGAAGCCTTTGGCGGTGAGGTCGTGCCACATCAGCGCCGGCGCGGCGAAGGTGGTGGCCTGGCTGCCCAGGCGACCCCGCCGCGGCCCCTCCGGCCAGAGGGCGGTGAAGCCCTCGGGGCCGGCGCCGGTGAGCTCGGCCACCACCGGCGCGGCGTTCTCACGGCGGCCCACGGTGCGGTGGTGGGTGAAGGGCACGTGGCTCACATCGAGCACGTTCTCCAGCAGGGTGAGGGCATCCATCGGCAGGTCGCGGAAGGTGTCCTGCACCAGCCAGCCGGGCTCATCGAGGGGCGGCACCAGGGGCAGGGGCACCGCCGCGGCCCGCTCCGGATCACCGGCGAACACGAACAGCAGCCCCTGGCCGGTGGCGGTGGCATAGCTGCGGCAGCGGCTGCGGGGGCTGGCGCAGGCCGTGGCCGCCGCCGCCGGTTCGGCCTGGGGGATGGCGGTGCAGTGGCCGGCGCCGTTGAAGCTCCAGCCGTGGTACGGGCACTCCAGCTCACCCGCCCCATTGAGGCGCCCCTCGCTGAGGGGCACGAGCCGGTGGGGGCAGGCATCGGCGAAGGCGCGCCACTGCTGCGCCGCCCGGTCGTACCAGAGCACCAGGTCGGACTCCAGCAGGGTGAAGGCGCTGGGGCGGGCCGGATCAAGATCGCTGAGGCAGGCCACCGGATACCAGCGCTGCTGCCAGTGCTCCTGCCAGCGCTCCAGGGCGGCAGCGGCGGCCGGGGCGGAGCTGGTGGAGGGGAGCGCCATCGGCGGGCTGCGTCTGGGGCGATGATGGCCAGTCGGGGGCGGTGCCGGCGGGCGCCTGGATCATCCCTGCCGTGGTCTCCGGTTGCTGGATGCGCGGGTGTGGTCGGTCGGCTGGGCCAGGACCCGCGAGCAGGGGCCCACTCCCGCGGAACCATCCTGCGGCCGCCCCAGCGTGCCAGCACGATCCGGCGCCATTCCAGACTGCCTGCACCCCCCGCGCGCCCCTGATCCGCACCGCACCGCCGATCGGCGCCCCCCCGGGCGCCCCCGCCGCCGACTGGCGCCACTGGCTCGTGCAGGGCCTGGCCGCCGTGCCCCCCGACCGCCAGCGCCGCCTGCGCAGCCTGACCGCCGGCGCTGACGCCACCCTCACGCCCCCGTCCGCCGCGCCCCTGCTGGATCTGGCCAGCAACGACTACCTGGGCCTCAGCCGCCACCCTGCCGTGGGCGCCGCCGCCAACGCCGAACTGGCCGCCAGCGGCCTGGGGGCCGGCGCCTCCCGCCTGGTCACGGGCAGCCGGCCGGTGCACGAGCAGCTGGAGGCAGCCCTGGCCGCCTGGCTGGGGCGCCCGCGGGTGCTCCTCTTTCCCAGCGGTTTCCAGGCCAACATCGCCGCCGTGGTCGCCCTGGCCGATCGCCACAGCCTGGTGCTCGCCGACCGCTTGATCCACCACTCCCTGCTGGCCGGCGTGCGCGCCAGCGGTGCCCGCCTGCAGCGCTTCCGCCACAACGACCCGGCCGACCTGGAGCGCTGCCTGCTAAGCGCCCGCCGCCGCAGCCCCCAGGGTCGCCTGCTGGTGCTCTGCGAAAGCATCTACAGCATGGAGGGCAGCACCGCACCGCTGGCCGCCCTGGCCGCCCTGGCCGCCCGCCACGGCGCCGCCCTGCGGGTGGATGACGCCCACGCCCTCGGGCTGGTGGGCCCCGGCGGCCGCGGCCTGGCCCACGGGCTGGCGGAGGTGGCCCTGGTGAGCGGCACCTTCGGCAAGGCCTTCGGCAGCGGCGGTGCCGTTCTGGCCACCGACGACCTCGTGGCCGACTGGCTGCTGCAGAGCAGCGGCGCCTTCCGCTACAGCACCGCCCTCGCCCCGCCCCTGGCCGCCGGCGCCCTGGCCGCCCTGGAGCTGCTGGCCACGCCGGAGGCCGCCGCCGCCCGCGCCGGCCTGCTGGCCCGCGCCGCCCGCTGGCGCCAGGCCCTGGCCGCCGCCGGCTGGCCGCCGCCGCCCGGGGAGGGGCCGATCATTCCCCTGCTGGTGGGGGCCAGCAGCCGGGCCCTCGCCCTGCAGCAGCGCCTCGAGCAGGCGGGTCTGCTGGCGGTGGCGATCCGGCCACCCACGGTGCCCGCCGGCGGCGCCCGGCTGCGGCTGGTGCTGCGTCAGGATCTGCCCAGGGGCACCCTGCCCCGGCTGCTGGCCGCCCTCGGTCCTCCCCCGCCATGCCCCCTGCCCAGCTGATCGCGCCCCAGCTGATCGCCATGCACGGCTGGGCCGGCGACGGCCGCAGCTGGGAGGCCTGGCGGCCGGCCGTGGAGAACCTGGGCTGGTCGCTGGCGGCGGCCGAACGGGGCTACGGCGGCCTGGCACCAGCCATGCCCCGCTGGCAGGGCAATGGCGCCAGGGTGGTGCTGGCCCACTCCTTCGGGCCGCACCTGATCGCGCCGGACCTGCTGGCGGAAGCGGATCTGGTGGTGCTGCTGGCCAGCTTCGCCAGGTTTGTGCCCCCGGGGGCCGCCGGCCGGGCGGTGCGCACCGCCCTCGCCGGCATGGAGGCGGTGCTGACCGATGCCGGCGCCACGCCGGCGCAGGAGGCTGAGCGGGCCGCCACGGCCCAGGCGATGCTGCAACGCTTTCTGGAGCGGGCCGCCGCCCCCGAGGCCGCCGATTGCCTGCCCGCCGGCCCGGCCGCAGCGCCGATCACCGCCGGCGGCCGGGCCCTGCTGCGCACCGATCTGCAACGGCTGGCCAGCACCACCGGCCTGCCGGCGGCCTGGCCCACCGGGGCGCGGGTGCTGATCGTGGAGGCCGGCGCCGACACGATCGTGGGCCCGGAAGCACGGGCCCTGCTGCGGGCCGCGCTGCCGGTCGCCGAGGTGCTGGAGCGGCCGGGTGCCGGCCATGCCCTGCTGGGCGCAGATCTGGTGCCGGCGGTGCTGGGCTGGTTGCAGCGGACCCTGGCGGATCCCGCCACCCCGGGCTTTTCCCGGCAGGTGCGCCGGTGCTTTGCCCGGCATGCCCGGCACTACGGCCAGCACGCCCGCCTGCAACGGGGCCTGGCGGCGCGGCTCGCCCACCTGGGCCAAACCGTCGCCCTGCCGGCCGGCCCCCGGGCCGACCTGGGCGCCGGCAGCGGCCTGCTCAGCAGCGCCCTCACCAGCACCTGGCCCAGCCTGGGCGCAACACCCCCCCTGCAGCTGGATCTCTGCCCAGAGCTGCTGGCCCAGAACCCCCATGCCAACGGCGCCAATGGCCTGGTATGGGATCTCAACGCCGGGCTGCCCCCCCAGCTCCGGCACGCCGCCCTGCTGACATCGGGCTTCGCCCTGCACTGGCTTGACGACCCGGTGACCGCCCTGGCCGGCTGGGCCAGGGCCCTGGTTCCCGGTGGCCTTCTGGCCCTCAGCGTGCCCACCGCCGGCAGCTTCCCCCAGTGGCGCACGGCGGCGGCGGCCGCGGCCGTGCCCTGCACCGCACTGGCCCTGCCGGATGCCCCCGCCCTGCTGGCGGCGGTGGCCGAACTGGAGACGCTGCACACGCAGCTGCTGCGCTTCCACCGGCCCGCCGCCAGCCCCCAGGCCGCCCTGCGGCCCCTGCGACGGCTGGGGGCTGGCGCCAGCCGCAGCGCCGCCCTCAGCCCCGGCCAATGGCGTCGCCTGCTGGCCCACTGGCCCGCCCCAGGCATCACCTGGGAGGTGCTGCTCCTGATCGCCCGCCGTTCCTGACGTCCATGCGCCTGATCATCGCCGGCACCGACACCGACATCGGCAAGACCGTGGTCAGCGCCCTGGTGACCCAGGGGCTCACCGCCCACTACTGGAAACCGGTGCAGAGCGGGCTGGAGGGCCCCACCGACAGCGAACGGGTCCGCGCCCTGATCGATCTGCCGCCGCAACGGCTGCTGCCGGAGGCCTACCGGCTCACGGCACCGGTGTCGCCCCACTGGGCCGCCGAACGCGATGGGGTGCTGATCGATCCGGCCCGCCTGGCCCTGCCGGATGCCGATCCCCTCGTGGTGGAAACGGCCGGGGGCCTGCTGGTGCCCCTGCGCCGCGACTGGCTGCAGATCGAGCAGATCGCCGTCTGGGGCCTGCCGGTGCTGCTGGTGGCCCGCAGTGGCCTGGGCACCCTCAACCACACCCTGCTGTCGCTGGAGGCCCTGCGGGCGCGCTCGATCCCGGTGCTGGGGCTGGTGCTCAATGGCCCACCCCACGCCGACAACCCCCGCACCCTGGAGCAGTTCGGCGGAGTGCCGGTGCTGGCCGAGTTACCGCCCCTGGATCCGCTCAACGGAGCGCAGCTGGCCAGGGTGTGGCAAGCCAGTCGCCTGGCGACTAGCTTGCAGCCATGGGCAAGGCAAGCCGCAACGGACTGGTGACCGCCGCAGTGCTGCTGCTGTGTGTGGGCATTCTTTCGCTGCTGACCGACATCGAGATCCGGGCGGTGCGCTGGCTGAACTGCGGACCCCTGGCCGACACCGAAGAGCGGCACAGCACGGTCTGTCGCTGAGCACTTCTGTCGCCGAGCACTTCTGCGGCTCAGACCTGGCGCGATGCCCTGAGGGGGCAGTGGCCCGTGATGGCCGCCACGTTGCGGCGGGCGATGGCCAGCGGCCAACCCTGGCGCAGCTGCTCGTGCAGCCGTTCGATCTGGAAGGGATTCCAGCCCTCACGCTCCAGCAGCACCCGAATCGCCTGCCACTGGCCGTCGGCAAACATCTCAGCGCCAGACCAGGCCTGGCTGCGCTCGGCGCCACCGGGCCGACGGCCGCGGTCCTCGGGCCCGAGGAAGCGGCGGGACAGCGGGCGATGGGAGGGCCTGTCCATGGGTCCATCATGCCAACAGACACCACCCCATGCCCGACCCATGGCCGAAGCCCGCTGGCATCCCCATCTCTGGCATCCCTTCACGCAGGTGGGTGGATCCGATCCCCTGCCCAGGGTGGTTCGGGGCCGGGGGGTGTGGCTGGAACTGGAGGACGGCCGCCGCCTGATCGATGCCATCAGCAGCTGGTGGGTCACATTGCATGGCCACGGCGAACCAACGATCGCAGCGGCCATCGCCCGCCAGGCCCTGGAACTGGAGCAGGTGATCTTCGCCGAGTTCAGCCATCCGCCCGCCGAACGGCTGGCCGAACGGCTGGCGGCCCTCACCGGCCTGGAGCGGCTCTTCTTCTCCGACAACGGCTCAACCGCCGTGGAGGTGGCCCTCAAGATCGCCTGGCAGTGGTGGCACAACCGGGGCGAGAACCGCCAGCAACTGATTGCCTTCGAGGGGGCATACCACGGCGACACCTTCGGGGCCATGGCGGTGGGGGAGCGTTCGATCTTCTCGGCACCGTTCGAACCGTTGCTCTGCCGGGTGGCCCGGGCTCCCTGGCCCGCCACCTGGTGGGGTGATGGGTCGGTGGAGGAGCGGGAAGCGACAGCCCTGGCGGTGCTGGAGCAACTGCTCGAGACCCCCACTGCTGCGGTGATCCTGGAGCCGCTGCTGCAGGGAGCCGGCGGCATGGCCATGGTGCGCCCAGGCTTTCTGCAGGCGGTGGCCGCGCGGGTGCGGGCCGCCGGTGCCCTGCTGATCGCCGATGAGGTGCTCACCGGCTTCGGGCGCAGCGGGGCCCTGTTCGCCAGCGGTCGGGCCGCCATCCAGCCCGACCTGATGGCCCTGTCGAAGGGACTCACCGGCGGCTTTCTGCCGATGGGGGTGACCATGGCCAGCGAACGGCTGTTTGAGGGCTTCCGCAGCGACGACCCCCGCCAAACCTTCTTCCACGGCCACAGCTTCACGGCCAACCCCCTGGGCTGCGCCGCCGCACTGGCCAGCCTGGATCTGCTGGAGGCCGCCCCGGAGCGCCACCAGACCATGGAAGAGCGGCATCGGCCCCACCTGCAGACCCTGGCCGGCCGGCCGGCGGTGCGTCGCCCCCGGCTGCTCGGCAGCATCGCCGCCTTTGATCTGGAGCCGGCGGGCGCGGATGGGGGCGGCGGCTACCTGGATCCGGTGGGGCCGAAACTCAAGCACCTGCTGCGGGAGGAGGGGGTGCTGATCCGGCCCCTCGGGTCCGTGGTGTATCTGCTGCCGCCGCTGGCGATCAGCAGCGATGAGCTGGCCCACTGCTACCGGGCTCTCACACGGGCGATCGACGCGCTCTGACTCAGGGACCCGCCAGGATGGCGGCCTGAACATCGTCGCGGGACAGGCCATAGGGGAAGGCGCGGACGCTCTCCTGGCCGTCCTGCTGCCAGCTGACCCGCAGATCCTCCACATCCAGCAGAATGCGGGCGCTCCATTCGGGCCGGTGCAGGTCCCAGACGCTGCCGTTGGCCCCCTGCTGCACCGCCCCCAGATCCCGCAGCCAGAGCTCCAGGGCCGGCAGGGCGTGGTTGTAGAGGGGGGTGGAGGCGGGCGGCAGATCGGTGGTCATGGTGGTGGGTGGCGGCGCGGAGGTGATCCAGCTGGGCGGACGCACCAGCTCCAGGCCCCGGGCCCAGGCCAGCCCGATGCCCAGCACCAGGCTGGCCAGCAACGCGATGGTCAGCAACAGCAGGGCGAACCACTCACCACCCGAGAGGCTCCGCCGCACCGACAGGGGCCGTGGCGCAGGCGGCGCAGGCACCAGGGCGGCTGCCGCTGCCGTGGCGGCCGCCAGCCGCTGCTGGTCGTAGAGGCGGCGGGCCTGGGGGTCATTCAGCACGGCATAGGCAGACCGCAGCCGGGCGAAGGCCTGGCGGGCCTCATCGGCGGGCAGGCTGGTGGTGTCGGGGTGGTAGCGCTTGCTCAGCCGGCGAAAGGCCTGCCGCAGGTCGTCGGCCGTGGCGCCCGGCGGAATCTCCAGCAGGTCGTAGTGCGACGGATTGGGCGCCATGCCTCGGGGCGAGGGTGCGGAGGGGAGTGGGCATGGGGGATCCTAGGAAGTGCGATCCGGTGCCGTTCCGCGGATGCGGCCATCTTCCCTGCCCGTGCCTGATCCCCCCGCGGCCCCCGAACCGGCTGATGAACTCTGGCAAGCCCTGGGCTGGCGGCCCGATGGCCTGCAGCTGGAGCGGCTGCGGGCCCTGCAGGAGCAGCTGCGGCACTGGAACCGCCGGCTGAACCTGACCCGACTGGTGGAAGGGCCCGACTTCTGGGTGGCGCAGATCTTCGACAGCCTCTGGCCCCTGGCTCGCCTGCTGGCCCAGCCGCCCCCCGGTCCGCTGCGGCTGATCGACGTGGGCACCGGCGGCGGCTTTCCGGGGCTGGCGGTGGCGATCGCCCTACCTGAGGCCCGGCTCACTCTGGTGGATTCGGTGGGCCGCAAACTGGAGGCAGTGCGGGCCATGGCCGCCGAACTGGGGCTGGCGGACCGGGTGCAGCTGCTGGGCGAGCGGGTGGAGCGCACCGGCCACCGGCGGGAGCACCGGGGCACCTACCAGCTGGCCATGGCCCGGGCCGTGGCCCCCGCCCCGGTGGTGGCCGAGTATCTGGTGCCGCTGCTGGCGCCCGAAGGCCGGGCCCTGCTCTACCGGGGCCAGTGGACCCCCCACGACAGTGCCGTGCTGGGTGAGGCCTGCGGCAGGCTGCGGGCCCGGGTGGAACGGGTGGAGCGGCGCGAACTGCCCGAGCAACGGGGCGTGCGCCATGCGGTGTGGCTGCAGCCCGGCGGGCCCTGCCCCCAGTCCTACCCACGGGCGGTGGGGATACCGGCCAAGGAACCGCTCGCCAGCTGATCGGGCGGCTGAGCCCCTCAGCTCTGCTGCAGCCGCCGCTGGGCCGGACCCCCGAGGCGATCGCGCAGACGGCGCAGCAGGTCGGGAATCTCAGCAGCCCAGGGGCTGGCGACCAGGGCCTGCCGCAGCTCGGCCTCACTGATCCCATGGTCCAGCCCCTCGGCACCGGCGCCGGGAAACCAGTGGCCGCCATGGCCCAGCAAGCCGTAGCGGGCCCGGGCGTAGCCCTCCAGCCCCCAGCCCTCCAGCAGGTTATGGAGCCAGAGCAGCACCGGCACGTTGATGCCACCGGGAGTGGCCTGCCAGTCGGGCAGACCCTGGTGCCAGCTGGCGAGCCAGTCGTCGCCGAGGGCCTGGCGGCGGGCCTGCTCCAGGCGCGCCAGGATCGGCGGCAGCAGCTCGCCGGCACGGTCCAGCAGGGCCAGGGCCTCCAGGTGCCGATCCAGGTCGGAGGGTCGGGCTGCCCCCACGCTGATCGTGTGCACCCCAGGGTGGGTGAGACAGAACAGATCGTTGACCACGATCGGGTGCAGGGGCGCGCACAGGTCGGCGAAACGGGGAGCGGGCGTGTGCAGGTGGCCGCCCTTGTCGGTGGGGCTGATCAGAAAGACCCCCATGTCGTGGTCCCTGGCCGCACGGATCGCCGGCCCGTTGTCCTGGCGGATGAAATACCAATGCAGGTTGATGTAGTCGAAGGCATCGCTGGCGATCGCCTCCAGGATCAAGGGCAGGGGGGCATGGGTGGAGAAGCCGATGGCGCCGATGCGACCGTGGTCCCGCCAGCGGCGCAGCACATCGAGGCAGCCACCGGGCCGCAGGCTGGCCTCCAGGTGCTCCGGCAGGTTGATGCCATGCAGCGCCACCAGGTCGAGCCGCTCGACCCCCAGCCGGCGGCAGCTGAGCTCAAGCTGCTCACCAAAGCGCACCGGGTCGGGGTCGGGGGCCAGCTTGGTCTGCAGGATGCGCCTGGGATCGGGAACGTCCGCCAGCAGGGAGCCCAGTTGCCGCTCCGACGTGCCGTAACCCCGGGCGGTCTCGATGTGGTGCAGGCCGGTCGCCACTGCCCGTTCCAGAATCGCCCGCAGGTTGGCCTGACTGGCGGCGCTGATGTCGCTGGCCGGCAGATCGGTCCAGCTCTGCTGGAACCGCATGCCACCGAGTGACAACACCGGCATGGCCAGACCCGTGCGGCCGAAACGGCGGCAGATCACCGTCACGGGCGGGGCAGGGTTCGGCGCCGTCTCACGGGGGAGGGCAGGCCGAGGGGCTGGAGCTCCTGCTCGGCCAGCTGCTCCTGCAGACGGGGCAGATCCTCGTAGGCCACCCAGTGAATGCAGTCCACTGGACAGGTGTCGATGGCCTCCTGGATCCGCTCGGTGGTGTCGCCATCCTGGCGGAGGGCGCGCGAGCGGCCGTAGTGGGGCTCCACCAGAAACGTGTTGCCGGCCACATGGGCGCAGTAGCGGCAGCCGATGCAGACGGCTTCGTCGACCCACACGGCTTTCTGGCGGAGGGAACCGCCCAGCAGGGGTTCGGCACCACTGGGACCGGCAGCAGCAGCGGGCTCAGCCCGAAACGCCAGGGATGGATCGGCCATCACGGGAGGCCGGCAGGATCAACCATCCCAACGGGTGACGACCAGCTCAATGCTGCCATCCACACGGTCGGTCTGTTCACTGACCTGAAATCCCTCCTGGGCCGTGGCGGCGAGCAGGGTGCGCAGGGCGTAGCGCTGGGTGAGTCGGGCCAGGAACCGTTCAACGGGGACCGGCTGGCGCCACAGATCCAGATCGGCCACCAGCTCATAGGAGCCGGTTGCGGCATTCCAGACGAAGCCGAAGTCAGAATCAGCATCCTGGGAGACAGCCACCTCGGCCTGCACGGTCTGGCCGCGATACCCGCGGATGGCCCGGGGGCCGACCACCGGGCCATGGCCGAGATCCGTGAGGGCATCCACCAGAGCCTGACGGTCCCGCAGTTCGGTTTTGACGGTGCTGAAGTGCGACATCGGGTGGCGTGGATGGAGTGGTGGTGGAGACAGATGGACGGTGGGACCTCAGGGGCCGGAGCCATCGTGGAGGGGTTGGCACACCTGGCTGGCTGCAATCGGCGCTGACAGATAGGCCTCGGCGGTGGCCTGGCGATGTTCGATCGAGCCGAGCCTGGCCTCGATCCGCTCGGTCAGGCTCCGGCATGCCGGCCCCGAAACCGACTCCACCGTTTCCTCCACCCGACCATCGGGCCGGATCAGGTAGCGGATGGTCTGGAGCGCCATCGACCCGCCATCGAAAGTGTCGGTTCAGATTAGCGATGGTCAACGGTGAGTGGGGTCAGCCTGCAGCGTTCAGCTGATCAGCCCTTCGTCAAGCAGGGTCTGCAGACGCTCCAGCCCCACGGGATCGTCGAGCTGCTCCAGGGCCAGGCGGGCCTCATCGCGGACGGTGGAATCGGCATCCTGGAGGAGGGTCTGCAGCAGGGCATCAACCACGTTCTGCTGACGCAACGCGACAAGATCGGGGTACAGGCGACCCAGGGCCCAGGCACTGTTGCTGCGCACGGCAGGTTCACTGTCGATCCGCAGCGTCTGCAGCAGCTGGCAGGCGGCCGGATCGGCCTTGGCCGGGCCGGTCGCCCCGGCATCGGCGAGGGAGCCTGCGGCCCACAGCCGCACGGCCGCGATATCCAGCTGCAGGCAGCGGATCAGGGGATTGATGACCGGAGCATCGGCGTAGTTTCCCAGACTCCAGGCCACCGCCTTGCGCACATAGCCATTGTCATCGGCCTGCAGAAGGGCCAGCAACGGTTCCACGGCCAGAGGGCTGGGATTGCGACCCAGGGCATAGACCGCACTCATCCGCAGGATGGGGCACGGAGAGGCGAGCAGGGGCAGCAACAGCGGCACGGCACGCGGATCACGGTGTTCGCAGAAAATGCGCAGGCCCTGCATGCGGTCGTCGTGGCTGCCGGTCAGCCACTGCAAACCCCGGTCGCACTCCGCCGCCACATCGCTGGCCGCCGGCTGATCCGCATCCAGATCGTCGAGAGGATCGCCCAGGATCTCCTGGGCCAGCTCCCGGGCCAGCACCTCGGGGTCCAGCATGATGTCGCCGGACGACAGAGATGGCAGGAACTGGCCGTCGGTCATAGGGCTGACCACCAAGGACCCGATGTGTCGATCGGGGCAGTGTAGAGGGGGGACCGTTGCGAATCTGGCCCGGGATTCAGGCGGTCTGGCACTCCCCTGGAGGCGGCAGCACCGACGCGGGGGCCAGGCTCCAGGCCAGGGGCCGGGGCTGCAACCGCCAGCGGCCGGTGGCAAGGGCAAAACTGTCGAGCGCCCGCAGCTTGCCCGCCGAACCTGGCACCGTCGCCGCAGCTGGGTCGAGATCCGCCAGTTGCGCTGGCTCCAGGATTGGCATCATGGCGCCAAGGGAAGAAAATCGCTGTCGATCCGACTCGCGGCCGGCGGGCGGATTGGGCGGCCAGACCATGACCACAGGAATCCCCATGGCCATCGCGGGCAGGGCGCAATGGAGCAGGGTCGTGATCACCAGCTTGGCACGATCCCGGTAGAGATCCATCAACCGAATGGCCCTGGCCATATTGACATCGTAATCCGTGCCTTCAGAATAGTGAGATACAAACGTATAGGGCCCTATCTGCGAGGGCAGATAGGCCAGAATCTGGCGGTCTCTAGACACAACCATTGTCTCCGTAGGCGGCACAACGGCTGGGATCCGCCTCGGAAGTGTCATCGATAGGCAATGGCTCAGATAGGCATCAACGCCATGGGAGAGCAACAATTCAGTGGTCCAGAGATCACGACAGCCGATCGGGCCATGCTCCCTGTAGTGGGCGATGGCAGGGGGCGCGACCAACTGCGGACATTGCAACAGCCGCACATGAAATCCCACATAGGCCGGCCACAGAGAGGGATGTGGCGGCCACTCTGCTCGGTTGTATTTAAACCAACCATTCATCACGATGGGCAAACGCCTGCAAGAGGCGAGTTCAGTCAGTCCAGGCAGGCTGGCAATGCCATCGTCACGATCCACGCCAATGCGAGGCAACCCCCAGAGCCGGCTGTGCAGCCTGTGGCAGGCATGGATCTGAATATGGTCACCAAGGTTGATGCTGGATACCGTCAGGCCTGCAAGGGTGGCCTGCGAACCATCGGTCAGCACGCAGGATGGCTGGGGACCAGCAATGGCAGGCGGGGTGTGGGGCCCCAGAAGCCATGTCAGCAGGCAGGATCGTCCGAACAGGGCCGGATCATGCCGATGGGTGAGCTTCAGCACGGGTGAAGCCTCCTCATCGATCCGGCAGAGAGCGGCGGGATCCTCGCAGCCAAGCCCCAACTGCTGGGCTCGATGGGGACCATCAGCAGTTCGCCTGGGGACCCGTTGCCAACAGGCGGCCAGCTCAGGATCCGCAGCGCAGATCTGCCGAAACAGATCATGGAACCAGAAATAGGCATGGGCCCGATCGCGGTGTTGCCAATAGGCCAGCGAGGCGTCGTACCAGCGACTTACCAACGGATGACCCGCATGGGAGGTGGCCAGAAACCAACTGGCCAGCATGCGATCGGCAGCAGGCCGGTCAAAGGCAAAGAAGCCCTGCGCGAGGGCAGGCCCCAACCAGCCATCCAACGGCTGGCGACACAGCAGGGTGGCATCGACCCAGACACCACCGAATTCATGCAACAGCTGAACGCGAACGAGATCCGCGAAGGATGCGGCTGTGATCTGCTTGTCCCGCAAGTCTGGCAGATCCAACAAATAACGGATTGCCAGAAGATCAATCGGCCGCACATCCCAGGATGGATTATGTTCGCGCCAACTCTGCAGACAGTGGTGACAGAGAAGCGGTGCCTGTTGCCAACCCTGAAGCCAGGCGACCCAGACAATGCGACCGTCACCCATGCGCTGAATCAAAAAAGTGCAACATAAAAAGCCTGCCGTTGCCGACAGGCTTGAATCAAACTCGAATCAGAACAAATGTTGCTGATCAGGCACCTGCGGACTGGTTGATCCGACGACGAAGCCTGCGGGACCAGCCGAAGCCAGCAGCGGCACCCAGAATCGGCAGGGGGCCTGGAACCTCTTGAACGTTGATGGAGTTCACCCAGTAATCCGTGGAACCAGCAGGAAAGGTGGAGGCCACAGACACGGGAGTACCGGCCTTGACCAGGAAACCGCTGAAGGTGGATGTGAAGGGGGTTTCGCGGAAATTACCGATTGAAATCGCAGCCGAGGCAGTATCAACGGTGTAGGTGAAGGACCGGGACGCGCCGAAACCGTTGGTCCAGGTGGACTGAACAGTGTTGACCTGGGTGCCTTCCAGAATGTTTGTGCGTGCCACGCCGCTGTAACTCAGGATCTTGACATCCTTGTTGAAGGAGATCTGGATCGAATTGATCTGGGGAGTCGGGGTGCCAGCGGGATTGCCACAGACCAGAACAGAACCATTGGGCCGACTGCCACCGAGGCAGGTGCCACCACCGGGAAGGGTCGTCGTGGCTGCATCAACCGTGCGGGATACGGCGTTGGCCCCGTTGCGGTTGGGGTTGAAAAAGGTGGCCGTGATGCCGCCGGCGGAGAATGGGTTGGATGTTGCGACCGCGGGAGAGATGTCACCGAAGGTGGTGTCGACACCGACGGTGCTGATCGTGGTGAGCGCCCGGGCGGGGGAACCGGCCGAGACCGCGAGGAAAGCGCCGGCAGCCCCAGCGAGCGCCGCAGCATTCAAGGACTTGATCACGGTTTGGGGGGGCATTGAGAAGTCTGTTCCTCAGAGCATGGTAGCAAGGCCATCCAAGGCGACAACGAGGAGAAGTCACCGGTTGCAGACTTTGATGATTCGCAGAAGTCTCACTCTTGGAGGCGCACCCCTCTCGCCGGAGCGCCAGGGACCTCGCCGGAAGTGGCCAGATAGCCATCCGGCACAAGGCCCCGAAGCGTCGATGATGGCCATCGGACGAGGTAACCCGGCATCACCCGATGGATCCCCGTGACACCCCAGCCCGGCCCCTTGCTGAACAGCCATTCACGGTCATTCACGTCGGCAAGTGTGGTGGCGGGAGCGTTGCCGCCGAGCTGAGCAAAGCAGCCTACCGATTTGACTGGATCCACGTGCGCAAGCCTCCCATTCAGCCGTCGCTGCGATACGTGATTCTGATCCGAGATCCTGTGGAACGCTTTGTCTCCGCCTTTCATTGGCGAAAACAGCTGCTGAGCCAGCAGACAAATCGACTGCAGGAGCAAACCCTGCAGACCATGAAGCAACGATTTGAACATCAGTTGCTGATGCAGTTCAGCCATGCCAGCGAATTCGCCGAACTTGTGAATCCCGATGATCCGACAGCTGGGCTCCATGGCGGCATCAGCCTGGTGCAGCTGATCGGCCATGTGCCTCTGGGGTTCGCCTGGTATCTCGATGGCCTGCTGGATGCCGTGGAGCCCGGCCAACTCGTGGCGGCGATTGCCGTCGAAAGCATGGCAGCTGACATGCTCAGCGTCTTCGGCATTCCCATCAGCCAACGGGACAAGATGAACTATCCAGGCAAAAACACCGACTTATCCACCCAGGGTCGACGGAATCTTGAACAGCTGTTCGCCGGTGAATACCGCACACTGCAACGGCTGTCCCAACAGCTGATGGCAGGCGGCGGCCACAGGCCTGCTCTGCTGGAGCGGCTGGCTGACGCGGCTCGCAAGAACAGCTGATCAGCGCTTGACGGGCACGTTCAGCCCAGGGGGGCCGGCGCCGCCATATCGCCAGGCAACCAGATCCGGGCGCTCACGGCGAAGAGGGCCACAGCAAACAGCAGCACGATCATCACCGGCAGCAGCACGGTTCGGACAAAGGACACGGAGACCGTCCCAGCAGGGTTGCCCCATCATCCCCCAGCCCCGGGAGGGCCGCAGCGCGGCTGCGCCTAAGGTGCTGCAGGCATCTTCGCCGAGTCGCCGTGAGCCCCGTTTCCAGCTCCAAAGCGGGCCCGGCGCCCGCCGGCCCTGGAACCACCTGGCGGCGCCAGCTGGCCGTGGCCGCCGAAGGGGTGGCCAGCGGCACCCCCTACATGGTGGGCACCCGATTGCTGCAGGGTTGGCTCACCGCCAGTCAGGTGCCCCTGAGCCTGATCGGCTTGCTGGGTCTGGCGGAACTGCCTTACACCCTCAAAATGGTCTGGGCGCCTGCCCTGGATCGCTGGCCCATCCCCTGGCCCGATCGGCGCCGGGGCTGGTTGCTGCTGATCCAGGGCCTGCTGGTGCTGGCCATTGCGGCCATGGCGCTGCTGCGGCCGATCGCCAGCAACCCCTCCAGCCTGATGGCGGTCGGCCTGATGGCCCTGCTGCTGGCCGTGCTGAGCGCCACCCAGGACATCGCCATCGACGCCTACCGCACCGACCTGCTGCCGGACAACGAACGGGGCGCCGGCGCTGCCGCCGCCAACCTCGGCTACCGCGGCGCCATGCTGGCAGTGGGTGCCGGCGGCTTCATCCTGGCCGGCAGCCGGGGCTGGCCGGCAGCCTTTCTGGGCTCGGCACTGCTCATGCTGCTGGTGTTGCCGTTCACCCTCACGGCACCTGCCCTGCAGCCACTGCGCCATCCGGTCACCAGCCTGAAGCAGGCCGTGGTCGGGCCGGCCCAGGAATTTCTGCACCGCACCGGTGGCGGCCGAGCCCTGTTGCTGCTGCTGCTGATCCTGCTGTACCGCTGGCCCGACGGTCTGCTCAACCTGATGGCGGTGCCGTTTCTGATCCAGCAGGGTTTCCGACCGGAGGTGGTGGGTTCGGTGCTGGCGGGCTGGGGCATTGCCGCCACCGTGGTGGGCACCGTGGTGGGGGGCCTGCTGTTCGGCCGGCTGGGCATGAACCGCTCTCTCTGGCTGTTCGCCCTGGTGGGGGCCGCCGGCAACCTGGCCTACTGGGCCCTGGCACGCTTCGGCGGAGGCTTCCCGGGTCTGCTGGCCGCCGTGGGGCTCGAAAACATGGGCGGGGGCATGGTGGGGGCGGCCTTCGTGGCCATGCTGATGAGCCTTTGCAACCCCCGGTTTTCCGCCACCCAGTACGCCCTGCTGTCGGGGGTCTATGCCCTGAGCCGCTCGCTGCTGGCAGCCCCCGCCGGCCTGGTGGCCGAGCGGGTGGGTTGGAGCGGGTTCTTTCTGTTCAGCGTGGCGTCAGCCCTGCCGGCCTTTGTGCTGATGGCCCGGCTCACCCCCTGGGGTGGCCACGGTGTGCGCGGCGCCTTCGACCCCAGCCGCGACGCCAGCTGACCCCCCGGCCAGCCGGCGGCGCAGCTGCCCGCAGGCGGCATCGGCATCGAGACCACGGCTGGCACGCACGCTCACGGCAATGTGCCGCTCCTGCAACACCCGCCGGAAAGCCTCCACCCGTTCCGGTGCCGGGCGCCTGAAGTCTTCTTCGGCGATGGGGTTGTAGGCGATCAGGTTCACATGGCTCTGGAAGCCCCGCAGCAGCCGGGCCAGGGCCTCGGCCTGGCGGGCCCCATCGTTGACCCCGGCCAGCAGGATGTATTCAAAGCTCACCCGACGACCGGTGAGGGCCACATAGCGGCGGCAGTCGTCGAGCAGGGCCTCCAGGGGATAGGCATGGGCGGTGGGGATCAGCTGCTCGCGCAGGGCCTGGTCGGGGGCGTGCAGGCTCACGGCCAGGGTGAACTGGGCCCGGCCCAGCCGGGCCAGGGCCTGTTCGGCCAGGGTGGGCAGGGCCCGGGGAACCCCCACGGTGCTCACCGTGATCTGACGCTGGGCCATGCCGAGGTCACGGCCGAGGCAGTCAACCGCCGCCAGCACCGCATCGAGGTTGAGCAGGGGCTCTCCCATGCCCATGAACACCACATGGCTGGGGCGCTGGCCCATCTGCTCGCGCACGCTGAGCACCTGGTCCACGATCTCGTGCACGGCAAGGGAACGCTGAAGGCCGCCCTTGCCGGTGGCGCAGAACCGGCAGCCCATCGGGCAGCCCACCTGGGAGCTCACGCACACCGTGAGTCGACCGGCAGCGGGGATGCCCACGGTTTCGATGCTGAGGCCATCGGCGGTGCCGAGCAGCAGTTTGTTGGTGCCATCGCGGGCCTCGCTGCGGTGGAGCAGCGGCAGCCGACCGATCAGGTCGCCACCGGCGATGCGCTGCCGCCAGGCCGCCGGCAGCACCGTGATGGCGGCTGGATCGCGGATGCCCCGGCCATAGATCCAGTCGTGCAGCTGGCGGCCCCGGAAGGCGGGCTGGCCCTGGGCCAGGGCCCAGGCCTCCAGTTCGGCCGGCCCCATGCCCAGCAGGGGACCGGCCCCGGTCATGGTCCGATCAGGAGCCCATGGCCCAGCTTCCACTCCACCACCAGCAGGGCGATGAAACCCAGCATGGCGATGCGGCCGTGGAGGCGCTCCACCGGCTGGTGGAAGCCGAAGCGGGGTGGGCGGCGCTGGGGCACGGGGGTGCCCAGGGCGGTGCGGGTGGCGGAAGCATCAGTCATCGCTGAGCAGGCCCTCCTCCTGCAGACCCTCGAGGGCCTGGGGATCGGCGATCAGTTCCTCCGCCAGTTCATCGTCGCCGGGACGGACGAAGGCGGCGAAGGAACTGGAGCTGGCCTCGATGCCGTGACGGCTGCGGGTGGCTTCCAGATCCTCATCGGTGGGGTCATCGAGAACCGCCGCCGCCGGTGACGGGGTGGGCAGTTCGACGGTGTAGTCGGGCCGCAGGTTGGGCATGCGCCGGTAGCCGGCGTTCTCCTCCTCAAGGATGTCGGGATGGGGACCCGCCTCGGCGCGCAGCTCCTCCTCGAAGCCACCGAAGCCCGTGCCGGCGGGGATCAGCCGGCCGATGATCACGTTCTCCTTGAGACCCCGCAGCCAGTCACTCTTGCCCTCGATCGCCGCTTCGGTGAGAACCCTGGTGGTCTCCTGGAAGGATGCCGCCGAGATGAAGCTGTCGGTGTTGAGGGAGGCCTTGGTGATGCCCAGCAGCACGGGTGTGAATTCCGCCGGGGCACCGCCGGTGATCGCCATCGCCGAGTTCACCTGCTCCACCTGGCGCAGCTCGATGAGCTCGCCCGGCAGCAGGGTGGTATCGCCGGCATCCTCGATGCGCACCTTGCTGGTCATCTGGCGCACGATCACCTCGATGTGCTTGTCGTCGATCGAGACTCCCTGACTCTTGTAGACGTTCTGCACCTCCTGCACCATGCGGAACTGGAGCTTGGAGATCGCTTCCTGGGCCGCATCCATGGTGGGTTTGCGGCTGCGGAGGTCATCGAAATAGCACTCCAGCAGCTCGTGGGGGTTGATCGGTCCATCGGTGAGCAGATCGCCGGCGGCCACCTGCTGGCCATCCCCCACCATCACGGTGCGACCCAACAGGATCGGATACTCGCTGACGCTTTCATCGCCTTCGAGCACCGCCACGGTGATTGAGTCGTCGTCATCACCCTGCCTGATCTCCACGGTGCCGCTGCGGCGGCAGAGCACCGAGGAGTCGCGCGGTCGGCGGGCCTCCAGCAGTTCCTCGATCCGGGGCAGGCCCTGCACGATGTCGCCGGTCTTCTGCCGTTCGAAGACCAGCAGGGCCAATCCATCACCCCGTTGCACCAGTTCGCCGTCGCGCACGTGCAGCACCGAATCGGGCGAGACCATGTAGGGCCGGCCGATGCGGATCCGCACGCCGGCGGGCTCCAGAGCCTCCACCTGGCCACAGCAGGGGGCCACCACGCCATCGGCCAGGGGATCACCATCGACCACCCGGTCGCCCACCGCCACCCGGGGGGCAGCGGACCCGATGGCCACGGTGGTGGTATCACTGGCCCGCTCCACGATCATGCGGCGGATCGGTTCGGCGTCCACGGCATCGGGCAACTGCACCATGCCGTCCTCCTTGCAGAGGATCTGGGTGGTGGCCACCACGTCGCCGCGCTTCACGCTGTCGCCGTCGACCACCTGCAGTTCCGTGTGGGTGGAGCCATGGCTGGCATCGGAGAGGGTGTCACGACGCACCAGCAGGGTTTCCAGAATCACCAGCTGCAGGCGATCGGTGGTGCGGGATCGCTTGTCGGGCACCGACTCCACATCCACCGTCATCTGGGGGGTGGTGTCGAAGGTCTCCAGGATGAGCTGGGTGCGCAGCAGCTCCACCCCTTCCACACTCTTGATCAGCTCGCCGTCCTTGTAGGTCAGCCGCTGGGTGGCCTTGAGACCAAGGGAGGGGCCACCCGACTGCTTGATCACCGCCTGGTCCGGCAGGTGGGCCTCATCGGGAATGGTGTACTCCTCCACCGGCCGCAACAGCAGGGCACCACCCTCGGGGGTGTCGACGGCCTCCACGAAGCGGATCGCTTCAGCCACCAGGCCCGGGGCGATCTCTTCACCGGGATTGACCATGCGACCTTCACCGCTGTAGCGGCTGAGCACCTTGGCATCGCCCACCAGGTGCAGGTCACCGGATCGCACGATGATCTCCCGCAGAATGTCGTTCTTCTGGGTGACGGTGACGATGCCGGCGGTCTGGCTGAAGATGTCCTTCACCACCTCGGTGCCGGCCTCGATCCACTGACCGTCCTCGATCATCAGCAGGGAGATGTCCTTGTTGATCTCGTGGGTTTCCTGGGGGATCCAGAGCAGGGTGCCGCCCTTGCTGACCTCATAGCCATGCTTGGCCGAGCGGGCCTTCTTGATCGCCAGCCCGGGGGCGAAGCGCACGGTGCCGCCGGTCTTGGTCTGGAACCGGTCATCGGCCAGCTCGGCGATCACCTCACCGCTGCCGATCTTGCTGCCGGGCTGGGTGCGCAGGGCGTAGCGCACGTTGTCCTTGCCCTCCAGGTGCCAGGTCTCGCCGGAGTGGGTGGACTCCGACAGCAGACGGCAGTCCTTGAGCACCAGGCTGGTGGTCACGATCTGCACCTCGCGGGAATCGCCGGCGGATTCGCGCAGGCGCACGGCACCGCCGTATTCGCTTTCCAGGCGGCTTTCGGCCAGCACTTCACCGGTGTGAACTGCCGTGTTGCCGGGCACCACCGGTCTGGCATTGGGCGGCAGGTTGTAGACATCGCCGGCCAGCACCCAGAGGCGGCCGAGTCGCTGGGCCTTGTGGGTGATGTTGCCCTGGCGGTCGGTGACCTCCCGGGGCTGGATCACGTCTTCGAAGCGCACCTGACCGGCCAGGTCGCAGATCACGTCTTTGGTGCCCTTCTCCACGCTCTTCTTTACCTGGGCACCGGAGGAGATCTGGGCCAGGATCGTGTCGGCCGACACCGTGCTGCCGTCGTCGACGAACAGGATCGAACCGGAGGTGATCGCAAGCTTCTGGAGCTTGCCCTTGCCGCTGGGCCTCAGCTCAAGGTTGAAGTCGGTTTCGGCCAGGTGGGCCTCCACACCGTGGGGTGTGCGGTGGGGGCGCACCCGGGCCTTGGGTCCGAAGTCCACGGTGCCCTCGCACTGGGAGCGCACCACCCCGGTTTCGGCGGTGGACACACCGCCGGTGTGGAAGGTGCGCATGGTGAGCTGGGTACCCGGCTCGCCGATGGACTGGGCGGCGATGATGCCCACCGCCTCGCCGAGGTCCACCAGTTCGTTGTGGGCCAGGGCCCAGCCGTAGCAACGGCGGCACACCGACCGGGATGCCTCGCAGGTGAGGGGTGAACGCACCACCACCGAACGCACGCCGGCGGCCTCGATGGCGCGGGAGAGGGGGCCGTCGATTTCGCCATCGCGCTCCGCCAGCACGGTGCCATCAGCCGCCACCACGGGCTCCGCCGCCAGCCGGCCGATGAGCTTGCTGCCGAAGCCACCCCGTTCCTCGGCATGGATGGGAATGCCACGGGTGGTGCCGCAGTCTTCCTCCCGCACGATCACATCCTGGGCGACGTCGACCAGGCGGCGGGTGAGGTAACCGGAGTCGGCCGTGCGCAGGGCGGTATCCACCAGACCCTTGCGGGCGCCGTAGGAGGAGATCACGTATTCGGTGACCGTGAGGCCCTCGCGGAAGTTGGTGCGGATCGGCAGGTCAATGATCTCCCCCTGGGGATTGGCCATCAGGCCGCGCATGCCCACCAGCTGGCGCACCTGCGACATGTTGCCGCGGGCACCGGAGTTGGCCATCATCCACACCGAATTGAGTGGATCGTTCTCGTTGAAGTTTCTGCGGACCGCCGCCACCAGACGCTCATTGGTCTCGGTCCAGGTGTCGATCACCTTGGTGTGGCGCTCCACCTCGGTGATCTCGCCCAGGCGGTAGCGCTCCTCGGTTTCGGTGATCTGCTGCTCAGCCTCTTCCAGCAGGGCGGCCTTGTCGCCGGGGATGCGCAGGTCATCGACCGAGATCGAAACCGCTGCCTGGGTGGCGTAGTGAAAACCCAGATTCTTGAGCTCATCGGCCATGGCAGCGGTGGCTGCTGTGCCGTGGTGCTTGTAGGCCCAGGCCACCAGGTTGCGGAGGGCTTTCTTGTCGATCACCCGGTTGCGGAAGGGGGGGGCCTGGCGGCTGGGGGTGGCGGAAGGGGTGGGGGTGGCGGTCATGGTCGGCGGCGCGGTGGAACAGTCAGAGAAGAGCGAGGGAAGGATCAGGAGGCCGCGACGGCGGAGATGATCGTCTGGTTGATCACCACCCGACCGACGGTCGTGAGCAGGTAACGGCTGATCAGGGCACCGTCTTCATCAAACCGATCCCGGCGTTGTTTCCACTGTTCGATGCGGGTGCCATCGGTGAGGGTCTCACTCCTGATGGGTTCGCGGTCCTCCTCGTCGGCCTCCACCTCACCGTTGAAGCGGACCCACACCCAGTCGTGGAGGCTCAGGTGTTGTTCTTCGAAGGCGGCGATCACATCGTCGAGACCGGCAAAGGTGCGGCTGCGGTCACCGAAATCGGGGCGGGCCGAGCCGGGTTGTTCGGCCGTCAGGTAGTAGGCGCCGAGCACCATGTCCTGGGAGGGGGTGATGATCGGCTCCCCGGTGGCCGGAGAAAGAATGTTGTTGCTGGCCAACATCAGCATCCGGGCCTCCGTCTGCGCCTCGATCGCCAGAGGGACATGGACGGCCATCTGGTCACCGTCGAAGTCGGCGTTGAAGGCCGGGCACACCAGCGGGTGCAGCTGGATGGCGCGCCCGTCCACCAGCTTGGGCTCGAAGGCCTGAATACCGAGCCGGTGCAGGGTCGGAGCACGGTTGAGCAGGATCGGGTGACCTTCGATCACCTCCTGAAGCACCTGCATCACCTCATCATCGGCGCGCTGAATCAGCTTCTTGGCCGCCTTGATGTTGTTGACGATGTTCTGGCGGATCAGGCGATGGATCACGAACGGCTGAAAGAGCTCGATCGCCATTTCCTTGGGCAGACCGCACTGATGCATCTTCAGCTTCGGACCCACCACGATCACGGAACGACCGGAGTAGTCGACCCGCTTGCCGAGCAGGTTCTGACGGAAGCGACCCTGCTTGCCTTCGATGATGTCGCTGAGGGACTTGAGGGCCCGGTTGTTGGCCCCCACCACCGTGCGACCGCGGCGACCGTTATCGATCAGCGCATCGACGGCCTCCTGCAACATCCGCTTTTCATTGCGGACGATGATTTCAGGAGCGAGGATCTCCTGCAGACGGGCAAGACGGTTGTTCCGGTTGATCACCCTCCGGTAGAGATCGTTCAGATCGCTGGTGGCGAAACGGCCCCCGTCGAGCTGCACCATCGGCCGCAAATCGGGGGGAATCACCGGAATCACATCCAGAACCATCCACTCAGGACGGGCGCTGGTGGCGATGAAGTTGTCGATCACCCGCAGGCGCTTGATCAGCTTGGCCCGCTTCTGCCCTTTGCTGGCACTGATGTCTTCCCGAAGTTGCTCCGCAATTTCGTTGAGCTCAAGATCCTCAAGAAGCTGCTTCAGAGCTTCGGCACCGATGCCCACCTGGGGTTCGTTCTCGATCTCGGAATCTTCGGCGAAGATCTGATCTTCGATCTCCAGCCATTCATCCTCGGTCAGGAGTTGCTTGTAAACCAGGTCCTTATGGTCGCCTGGGTCAAGAACCACATAGCAGTTGAAGTAGACGATCTGCTCCACATCCCGCAGGGGCATGTCCAGCAGAATGGCCACGTAGCTGGGGATTCCCTTCAGGTACCAGACATGGGATACCGGGGCGGCCAGCTTGATGAAGCCCATGCGGTGACGACGCACCCGGCTCTCGGTGACCTCCACGCCGCAGCGCTCGCAGACGATGCCGCGGTGCCGCACCCGCTTGTACTTGCCGCAGTGACATTCCCAGTCCTTGGAAGGGCCGAAGATCTTCTCGCAGAAGAGCCCGTCCATCTCAGGCTTGAGAGTCCGGTAGTTGATGGTCTCGGGCTTGGTGACCTCACCGACCACCTGACCGTTGGGGAGGGTGCGCTGTCCCCACTGCATGATCCGCTCGGGTGAAGCGAGCGTGATCTTGACGTAGTCGAAG
>JBKDDA010000079.1:0-37772 GCA_046313055.1 Synechococcaceae cyanobacterium
CCCTGCAGCAGCAGTTGGCGAGGCCCCAATTCAAGGCCCGTGATTTCAGCCTGCAGAAAGCGCACGCCGGCCTGCTGGCAGAGCTGTTTCAGGTCGATGCGGGCCGATTCCAGGGTCGCCAGGCCGGCCACCACCGCCGGCACCAGGCCGGAATAAAGGCTGGTGGGGTGGCGGCTCACCAGGGTGACCGAGCCGCTGGCGGGGCGGCTCTGGGGCCGCAGGGCCCATTGGCGCAACACCAACACATGGCTGTGGCCGCCGCCCGCCAGGAGCAGCTGGGGCTGGCGGGCGGCGTTCAAGGCTGGAGATCCAGCCGCCGCATCACCTGTTGACGGGCCTTCAGGCAATTCGCCCCAATGATGATGCGGCCAGCGCTGACGACGATGCCGTGGCAGACGATTAGATCAACGGGCAGATCAACAGGCAGATCAACAGGTAGTGGCGTTGTCACCAAGGCGGTGGCGGGGTTGGGTCAGTCAAATCCAAAGGATGGACCAAGCTCCATCATGCCCCTGGCGAGTTGGACAGGGTGCCGGGGGAAACCGGTCCAGATTCCCCATTGGTTGTTCCACGCTATAGGTTCGATTGCAATTTTGCGATCCCCAAAGCAACCTTAATCCACCCCAACAAAATGTTGAGCCCCCATAGTCTAATGACTTCTCTGTGATCTCCGATGTAAGGAAATATCTTGACGTACCAATGGATGGCTGTACGCAACAATCTAGGATTTATTATGACTCTGGCTGCTGGATCGCTGGCTATAGGACAGGTGATCCCTGCAGCGCCCCAACCCCGCGCCGGTGCAGCTCGCGGGCGTAGTCGGTCCAGGTGCCCTGGCCCCAGTAGCGGAAGCAGCTGGTTTCCAGCAGCAGCACATGCAGCAGGGCCTGCCGGTAGGGGGCGGTGCCGGTGATCGCCGGATCGGCGGCCACCAGCGGATCGAAGTGGCGGTGGAAGCGCTCGCTGAGCTGCTGCATCGGTTCGAGCACGTTGGCGTAGCCCTCCACCCAGCTGAGGTTGTTGGTCCAGGAGGCGCCGGCCATGGTGAAGCCCGGATCAGCGGCCTGCTGCCAGAACCGGTGCTGCCCAACGGCCTGGATCGGCGCGAACTGCTCCGGCCCCACCCCATCGGCCGCCAGCAGTGCCAGGTATTCACTGCCATTGAGCGCGACGGTGCCCCGGGCGGCCCCGTGCTGGGCGGCCCCGTGCTGGGCGGCCAGATGCCGGTGGGCCTGCAGGAAGGCCGGGGGGAACTCGTTCATCATCACGCCGCCGTTCTCGCCATCGGCGATCTGGGTGACCAGCGGCGGCACCCGGCGGCCCGCCAGGGGGAGGGGGCCGAGCCCGAGGGCCTCGTAGCAGGGCTGCATCTGGCCCACCAGCTTGGTGTCGGAGCCCTGGGTCTTGATCAGGGCGGTGAGGCTCACCGTCTCCCCGCTGGAGCTGCGGGCCACCAGCCGCTGGGGCAGGTGCTTCTGCTCCTGGCGCAGGGGGCTGCCGTCGGGGTTTTCGACGGTGTGCTCCTGCACCAGCAGCCAGCGGTAGCCGCAGTCCCGGAGGGCCTGCACGAAGGCGAAGAGGCTGTCGGGGTGATTGGGCAGGGCCATCTCCGGCGGCGAGAAACCCCGCACCCGCGCCAGGGCCGCATCGCCGAACAGGGCCGCGAAGTGGTGCTGCCAGGCCTGGATCTGCAGCCGGAGATCGGCGATCGGCGTGGAGGGGGCCACGGCATGGCTCCAGAAGCTGCCGAGCCACTCCACCCGGGGCTGGAGCAGCGGATCAGCGGTCAGGCGCTGCAGGGCCTCGAGGATGTCGGCCCGGCCCATCTGCTCGAACCCCCAGAGCAGGTTGCCGGAGTAATCGAGCATGATCCGCGGCTCGCAGCCCTCGGCGATCAGCTGGGGCAGGAGGTCGACCAGGCGGCGATAGCACTGGGCGAAGGGCTCGGCGTTGTGGTTGTCGCCCTCGCCGGGATGCTCGAGCATGTACTGCAGATGCGAGATCAGCGCCCCATCGGCCCCGGCGGGGATGGTGGGCTGGTGCATGTGCAGGGCGCAGGCGAAGGCGGAGCGGATCGCCGCGGGTTCGATGGGGCCGGCGGGCGTGGCCGGGGGCGGCTCACGCCCCATCAGCGCCAGCAGCTCGGCTTCGCGGCCGGCGATCGGCGGCAGGAGCGGGGTGGGCATGGGCAGCAGGGGAGGGTCTGCCTACGGTGTCACCAGACCTGCTGAACGCCATGGGCCTTCAGGAATACAAGAACGGCGCCGCCTTCCCCGGCGTGATCGGCCGCACCGCCGATGTGTCGACCCCGGCCTGGCCCATGCCCAACCGGGCCCGGGAGGGGGCCCCGAACGTGCTGTTCATCGTGCTCGACGACACGGGGTTCGGCCAGCTGGGGTGCTACGGCAGCCCGATCGCCACCCCCCACCTCGATGCCCTGGCGGCCGACGGCCTGCGCTTCAACAACATGCACACCACGGCGCTCTGCTCGCCGTCGCGCAGCTGCATGCTCAACGGCCGCAACCACCACTCCAACGGCCTGGCCTGCATCACCGAAGGCTCGATGGGCTTCCCGGGCTCCAACGGCATCATCCCGTTCGAGAACGGCTTTCTCTCGGAGATCCTGTTGCAGCACGGCTACAACACCTACGCCGTGGGCAAGTGGCACCTCACCCCCGCTGAGCAGACCTCCGCCGCCGGCCCCTACGACCGCTGGCCCCTGGGCCGCGGCTTCGAGCGCTTTTACGGCTTTCTGGGCGGCGACACGCACCAGTACTACCCGGAGCTGGTGCAGGACAACAGCCAGGTGGAACCGCCGGCCACGCCGGAGGAGGGGTACCACCTCACCCCCGATCTGGTGGCGAAAGCCAGGGCAATGATCGCCGACGCGAAGCAGGTGGCGCCCAACAAACCCTTCTTCATGTATTTCTGCACGGGCGCCATGCATGCGCCTCACCATGTGCCGAAGGAGTGGGCCGACAAGTACAAGGGCAAATTCGATGGCGGCTGGGACGCCTACCGCGAGCACACCTTCACGCGCCAGAAGGAACTGGGCATCGTCCCGCCAGACACCGTGCTGTCGCGCCACGACCCCGATGTGCCGGACTGGAACGGCCTCTCCGCTGAGGAGAAGCGTCTTTACGCCCGCATGATGGAAGTGTTTGCCGGTTTCCTGGAGCACACCGACCACCACATCGGCGAGCTGATCGCTTTCCTCAAGGAGATCGGCGAGTACGACAACACCCTGATCATGGTGATCTCCGACAACGGCGCCAGCTCCGAGGGCGGGCCAACCGGATCAGTGAATGAGGGCAAGTTCTTCAACAACGTGCCGGAGAACCTGGAGCAGAACCTGGCCGCCATCGATGACATCGGCGGGCCGAAGTATTTCAACCACTACCCCTGGGGCTGGACCCACGCCGGCAACACCCCCTTCCGGCGCTGGAAGCGCGAGACCTACCGGGGCGGCACCAGCGACCCGTTCATCGTGAGCTGGCCCAGGGGCATCGCCGCCCGGGGCGAGGTGCGCAGCCAGTACTGCCATGCGATCGACATGGTGCCCACCGTGCTCGAGGCTCTCGGCATCGAGGCGCCCACCACGATCAAGGGGGTGACCCAGAGCCCGATCGAGGGCTTTTCGCTCACCTCCTGCTTCGCTGATCCGGCCGCCCCGAGCCTCCATCTCACCCAGTACTTCGAGATGTTCGGCCACCGCTCGCTGTATCACGATGGCTGGCGGGCCGTGTGCCCCTGGCCCGGCACGTCGTTTGTGGAATCGGGCCGGCGCTTCGGTGATCCGATCAGCTACGACCAGCTGATCCAGCTCGATGCCCACGGCTGGGAGCTCTACAACCTCAATGCCGACTTCGCCGAAACCCACAACCTCGCCGCAGGTGAGCATGACCGCCTGATCGCCATGATCGGCATGTGGTACGTGGAAGCCGGCAAGTACAACGTGCTGCCGATCGACAGCCGCGGCACCCAGCGCTTCGCCGTGGAGCGGCCCCAGATCACCGCCGACCGCCAGCGCTACATCTATTACCCGGGCACCCAGATGGTGCCGGCCAACGCGGCGCCGCGGGTGCTCAACCGGCCCCATTCGGTGTCGGTGGAGGTGGAGGTGCCCGCAGGCGGCGCCGAGGGGGTGCTGTTCAGCATGGGCGGCAACGATGGCGGCTTCGCCGTCTATGTGCAGAACGGCCTGCTCACCTACGGCTACAACTACGTGGCCGAGCAGTTCTTCCGGGTGCACGCCAGCGGCCCGCTGCCGGCGGGCCGCCACATCGTGAGCGCCGAGTTCAGCCCCACCGGCCCGGCCGACATCGCCAATGGCCGGGGCACCCCCGCCCGGGTGGTGCTGTTCGTGGACGGCGAACCCGTGGGCGCAGGCGAACTGCCGGTGACGATCCCGCTGAGCCTCGGCCTGGCGGCCGGGGTGGCGGTGGGCGCCGACCCGGGCTCACCGGCCATGCCCGACTACAAGCCCCCCTTCGCCTACGGCGGCCGCATCCGCCGGGCCCTGGTGGATGTGAGCGGCACCCCGGTCGACGACCTCAGGGAGCAGATGCGCCAGATCCTGGCGCGGCAGTGACCGTTCAGCCCCCGGTGGCGGGCTCCATCGCCGCAAGCTCCTCCCAGGCCCGCAGCACCTCCGCCACCGACCAGGCCTGGGCGATGCAGCCGCGGGCCTGGTGGGGAGGATCGCCGTCGAAGATCTCGCTGATGCTGCCCTGCCCCGCCGCCGTCAGGTGCTGGCCGATCGCCTCCAGCCAGCGCAGGGCCGGCGCCGGGTCGCCGTGCAGGCGGGCATGGGCGGTGGCCCAGGGCCCCAGCCACCAGGCCCAGACCGTGCCCTGGTGGTAGGCCCGGTCGCGCTCCAGCGGGCCGCCGCCGTAGTGGCCGATGTAGCGGGGATCAGCCGGATCAAGGCTGCGCAGGCCCATGGGCGTCAGCAGCCGCCGGCCCACCACTGCCAGCAGGCTGCGGGCCTGGGCGGGGCTGAGCAGCCCATCGGTGAGCGACACGGCCAGCAGCTGGTTCGGCCGCAGGCTGGGGTCGGCGCCGCCGGGGCCGGCAGGCGGGGCGGCGCCGTCGAGCAGGTCGTGGCAGCAGCCGGCGGCAGGATTCCAGAAGCGCTGGAAGCCAGCGCGGGCCTGCTCCGCCAGGGCGGCATAGGGCAGGGCACCATCGGGCGGCGGCCCGCAGAGCTCGGTGAAGCGGGCCATGGTGCGCAGGGCGCAGTACCAGAGCACGTTCACCTCCACCGGCTTGCCGCTGCGGGGGGTGATCACCTCGCCGTTCACCTTGGCGTCCATCCAGGTGAGCTGCAGCCCCTCGCTGCCGGCCCGCAGCAGCCCATCGGCCGGATCGCGGCCGATGCCGTGCAGGGTGCCGCGGCAGTGGGCGGCGATCACCGCCGCCAGGGCGGGCAGCAGCTCGGCGATCAGGGCGGTGTCGCCGGTGGCGCGGTGGGTGGCGGCGGCGGCCTCGAACAACCAGAGGGCGGCATCAACGCTGTTGAAATCCTGGGGCCCGAGGGGGCCGCCACCGTCGGGGAAGCGGTTGGGCAGCAGGCCGTCGCGGAGCTGACCGGCCCAGGTGCGCAGAATCGCTGCGGCGGTGGCGTGGCGGCCGGTGGCCAGGGTGAGACCGGCCAGGCTGATCATCGTGTCGCGGCCCCAGTCGCCGAACCAGGGGTAGCCCGCCAGCAGGCTGGAACCCGCTCGCTGGGGATCGGCGCCGCTGCGGGCCACCACGAACTGGTCAGCCGCCAGCACCAGCTGGCGCACCCAGGCCGGGGCACGGGCGGCCAGGGCCGGCTGGGCCGCCTGCCAACGGGCCAGCAGGGCCCCATCGTGGGCGCGGCGCTCCGCCAGGCTGCCCTCACCATCGAGGGGCGGCTCGGCCTCGGTGCTGGCCACCAGGGTGAGGTCGGGCGCCTCGGGGCTGAGTGCCACGCTGAAGCGACAGGCGCGCAGGTGGTCCGTGGTGCCGGGCAGACCCCGCTCCACTTCGGCAGGCAGGGGGATGTCGCAGCACCAGTCGCCAGGCCTGGCCAGCTCGGCGACGCCCCGGCTGGCGAGCACACAGAACGGCGGCACACCGGCCACCTCGGGCACCAGCACCACCCCACGGGGCACGGCCCGCAGGGCAACGGTGGGATGGCGTGGCCCGCCGGGATGGCGGGGGCCACCGTGGTGGCAGCGGGCATTCACCAGCACGGTGATCTGCAGCCGCAGCGGTGCCCCAGCCTGCAGCAGGCGGTAGTGCACGGTGGTGGTATGGGCGCCGGGCCGCATGCAGAGGCGCTTCTCCAGCAGGGCATCGCCAATGGCCCAGCGCCAGGTGGGCACACTGCCCTCGAGCGCAAAGGCCACGATCCCACGGTGGTCGAGCGGTTCGCCGGCCGCCCACTCCTCCAGCCCGGCCACCAGCAGGGTGCGGGTGCAGGGGTCGGCCGGGGCGCCCAGTGCCGCCACCAGCAGGCCGTGGTAACTGCGGCTGAGGCTGCCGGCCACGGTGCCGCAGCCGTAGCTGCCCAGTCCGTTGGTGATCAACCATTCGCGGCGCCCGGCTGCGGCCGGATCGCCGCAGATCTCGCTGCCGAAGCGAATGGCCATGGCTCAGCTGCGGCCGGGCCGGGCGGCGATGGTGGTGAGGCTGGCGGCCTCCGGATCCCAGAGGATGTAGGCGAAGCAGCCGCTGATCTCGGCCAGACCCAGGCGGCGCACCCCCTGCAACAGGGCGGCATTGCGGTCGTGGGCGGCCCGCAGGCGGTAATTGGGGATGGCCTCGCAGAGATGGTGCATGGCGTGGCAGCCGATGTCGGCCGTGAACCAGTTGAGCAAGGGCGGCAGCTCCAGATCGCTGGTGCCCTCGAGCACACCGGCCATGGGGCTCCAGCCCTCGGTGCGGTGGGCGTAGGAGGCCGGAAAGTTGTGCTGCACGAAGAACACGCACAGGAACAGGGCCGCCGCACCGGTCATCAGCGGGGCATAGAGGCTCCAGAAGCGGCCGGCACCCACCAGCGCACCCATCAGCAGCCAGAAACCCACCACGGCCACGTTGTTCCAGAGCAGATCCACCCCCTCGGCCGGGCTGTGCCAGTGGCGGCTCTTGCGCCCCCGCAGCAGGTCGAGCGCGCCGAGCAGCAGGGCCACCCGCGGCTTGATCACCAGATAAAAGAAACCACCGGGAAAGAGCATCAGCGGATGGCGCAACCAGCGGTAGAGCCGTTGGTCACGGGGGCTGAGGTCGTCGTAGGCTCCGGTGCTGATCAGGGCCGAGGGGCCCTGGTAAAGCTGCCAGTCGCCATTGTGGCGATGGTGGAAGGCATGGCCGCGGGACCAGGGCAGCTGGGGAATGCCGGCCACCACTCCCAACAGAAAACCCACCCAGCGGTTGGCCCAGCGGCTGCGGAACAGGGCCCCATGGCCGCAGTCGTGCATGAGCGAGAAGCAGCGCGACAGGAACAGCACCTGCAGGGCCAGCAGCGGCAGCACCAGGGCGGGCTGCCGGTCAAGGCACCAGAGGGCCGCCGGCCAGAGCAGGGCCAGGGGCACCAGGGTGTTGACGATCTGCCAGGCACCGATGGCATTGGAGCGCTCAAGAAAGGGGCGCAGCTCGAAGTCGGCACGGCGGGGCGGGGCCTGGGGGGCTGGCGCAACAGCTGGCGAAACAGTCAGAAGAGGGGTGGCGGGGGGGCGCGCCGAAGGAACAGCCCCATCTGGCGTCGCAGCACCCTAGGCGCTGTGGATCCGCTTCAGGCGGCGTGATGGCTGGGCGCCAGGCCGTACACGGGCGTGGCGAGACCGGCCAGGCGTGCCTTGAGCTGCAGGGCCAGGTACAGGGAATAGTGGCGGCACTGGTGCAGGTTGCCGCCGTGGATCCAGAGGTTCTCCACCTGGGTGGGCTTCCACATGTTGCGCAGTTCGCCCTCCCAGGGGCCCGGATCCTTGGGGGTGTCGGAGCCCAGCCCCCACACCTTGCCGACCTTGTCGGCCACCTCCGGTGAGATCAGCTCCGCCAGGTAGCGGTTCATCGAGCCATAGCCGGTGGCGTACACCACCAGATCGGCCTCCAGTTCGCTGCCATCGCTGAGCACCACGGTGTGGGGCGTGAGCCGGTCGATCTGCACGCCGCTGCGCAGGCGGATGCGGCCATCGGCCACCAGTTCCGAAGCGCCCACATCGAGGTAGTAGCCCGAGCCCCGCCGCAGGAACTTCATGAACACACCGGAATCGTCGGCGCCGAAGTCGAGCAGGAAACCAGCCTTCTCCAGGCGGGCATAGAGATCGGCGTAGTCCACGCGCATCGCGTCGTAGATCGGTTTCTGCCACTGGGGCAACAGCTTGTAGGGAATCGAGGCCATGGTCAGGTCCGACTGTTCGGGCGTGATGCCCTGCCGCAGCGCCTGCTCCGAATAGGAGCCGGCGAAGGCCAGGGTCTCGAGGGCCGGCACCGGTGCGATCAGGGTGGAGCTGCGCTGCAGCATCGTCACCTCGGCGGCCCCCGCTTCCCACAGGCCGGCGGCGATGTCGTGGGCGGAGTTGTTGGAGCCCACCACCACGCAGCGCTTGCCGCGGTAAGCATCGGGCCCCGGGTGGGCACTGGAGTGGTGCTGATCCCCGGCGAAGCTCTCCGCCCCCGGCACGGTGGGCATCAGCGGATAACCCGACACGCCCATGGCGAACACCAGGTGGCGGGGCCGCAGAGCGTGGTTCCGCCCCTCCCGTTCGACCGTCACCTGCCAGCGGCCCTCGCCGGCATCGAAGCGGGCGTGGCGCAGGGGAGAGGATCCCCACACGTTGAGGCCCATCACGCTCACGTAGGCCTCCATCCAGTCGGCCAGCTGGTCCTTGGGGGTGTAGAGCGGCCAGCCCTCGGGAAAGGGCAGATAGGGGAGATGGCAGTAGTGAACGGGATCGTGGAGGCAGAGGCTCTTGTAGCGGCGGCGCCAGTGGTCGCCGGGGCGGGGCAGCTTCTCCACGATCAGGGTGGGGACATCGAGGTACCGGAGGCGGGCGGCGAGGGTCAGCCCCGCCTGCCCGCCGCCCACGATCAGCACATCCGGCTGGTCGCTCACGCCGAGGGCCTGCCGCTCAGCCTCCCGCCGCTCGGCCCAGGAGCGGCGGCCCGGGTGAACGCCGTGCACCGCGCCCGCAGGCCGCCGTTCCCGCACCCGTTGCTCATGGCCCTTCAGTTCGTCGAGGGCGGTGAACAGGGTCCAGGCGCGGCCATCCCGCAGGCGCAGGTGGCCGCTGCAGCGACCCACCCGGGTCTCGAAGCCGAACCAGGCCTCCACCCGGCCGTCGCTCTCCCAGGCCTCGCCGCGCAGGCGGAAGCCACGGGGCGCCACATCCTGCAGGCGGGCCGCCAGCATGGCGGCGATGGCGGCGGGGCCCTCCTCGGTGCGCAGGTTCCAGGTGAAGGCCACCAGGTCGCGCCAGAAGCACTCAGGGCCGAACAGGGCCAGCACGGCCGTTGGCTCGCCGGCAGCCAGGGCCGTGGCAAAGGAGGCAAGCCAGGCTTCGGCTGCCGCCGTGGGAGAAGGGGCCATCGCCATCGACCGGCTGGGGGAGAGGCCATGCTGGCAAAGATCCGGATGGAGCCGGCCCGGTTCCTAGGGTTCCACGAGTGGAGCCTGGGGTAATGGGGCAATGGCGGACCTGCACGCCCGCCTGCGGGCCTGCCTCCAGCGCCAGCGGATTCAGCTGAATGTGATCGCCTCGAGCCCCCGCCAGGGGGGCACGATGCTGCTGATCTGCCTGGGTTGAGCCGAACTGGCGGAAGCACGCCAGGCGATCGGCCTGGTGAATGAACCCGGCAATCTGGGTGTGCTGCCCGGCTGTCGTCACGACCAGACAGACAATCCACGCAACGAAGCCGACATGGATCGGCTGCTGCTGATCACCGCCCAGCTGGCCGGGTTGCGCTGGCGCCTGGGACAGGGCGACAACAACAGTGACGACGGCTGGATCAAGCGTCAGCGGGAGCTCGAACGGCGCCTGGGCCAGGCCCGGATCGCCGGTGCCGATGGTCGCTACGACCCCCGTTTCGATCAGACCCTGCTGGCCGATGTGGAAGCGCTGAAGGCGAGCCTGGATCACGGAGATGACTGCCACCGGGTGCCGGCCGCCGATCAACCGCCCCTGATCCTCACGGTCAAGGAGCACACCTACAACCAAGGGAGAGCGGCGGCAGCATGCTCTTCACCACAAGGCGGCCCGACGACTGCTTCCAATCGTTTCTGCTGCGCCGGACCGTGCACTTTCTCAGCGCGGCAGGCACCATCAGCAACCGGGAGATCGCCGAAGTGGTGACCCGGGAGCGGCGCTGATATGCCTGGGGCGCTGGGCAACGCCGGCTCCAGCCTGGCCACTGCCGATCTGCGCAGGGCCGGCCAGCGGATCTGGGAGCACTGCATGGGCATCATGCAGATCAGTTACGCCAACACGGAGCGCTACCTGCAGCTGGCCGGCGAACGCATGCCGCTCGCCACCCATCTGGTGGATTTCGACAGGCTGCTGGAGCGGCCGGATGCCCAGCTGGGCGAGCTGGCGCGAACGATCCCCTGGATCCAGAGCTGTCGCAGCCGCGGCTGGGATGCCGACCGCCTCAGGACCTTCGTGAACATCCCCGAGGCCTTCGTGCTGCCAGGCAGTGAGATCGAGCGCAACGTGTGGTTCCGGGACACCCTGGCCGCCACGGGAATTCGCCCGCGGGCCGGCCGACTGGCCGAACCCGCGCTGCTGCTGCAGCGTGACCCGCAGGCCGCCGCCGCCCTGGACCGCGCCCATCGGGCCGTGCTGCGCCGGCCAGGGTGTGCAGCACCTAGGCCAAGACAATCAAGCCAGGCTGAATGACCAGATTGCCGCTCTGGATACCCACCAGAGTGAGACGATCACCACCGCCGAAATCAACCAGGGCGGCGGTCATGCCGCTGGCCGTCGTGACGTCGCTGACAACACGGGGAGCACTCAGAATCCTGATGGATTCACCATCCACAAGATCAAAGATCGTGTCGGCACCAAATCCCCTCCTGCAAACAAAGTGATCACGACCTTGATCACCCCATAGCTCATCGCTGCCTGCACCACACAATGCAAGCTGTCCATCACTTTCTTTCCCGGCTCGACGTCGACGACCAGAATCTGGTGAGCTGGCAGGAGCGGCGGGCATCACCAGGGCAACATCTCGCCATTGGCGTGCCAGAAGCTGCCGCTGGTCTCCAGGGTGAGGGCATCGATCCGGGCCAGCAGCCCCCGCACCGCCACGGCCGGCTCGATGCCCTGGGGGTTGAAGGCCACCATGCGGGTGCGCACCAGGCCGGGGTGCAGAAGGGCCACGGCAATGCCCCGCGGCCTGAGGTCCACCGCCAGCGATCGACCGGCCATGTTGAGCGCCACCTTGGACATGCGGTAGCCGTAGGAGCCGCCGGAGCTGTTGTCGTCGATCGAGCCCATGCGGCTGGTGATCAGCGCCAGCCTGGAGCCCTGCGCCAGCAGGGGCAGCAGGGCCCGGGCGAGCAGCAGCGGGGCCAGGGCATTCACCTCGAACTGGCGGCGGATGCTGGCTGGATCGAGCGTGTCGAGGCCCATGCCCTCCAGCAGACCGGCATTGAGGATCACCCCATTGAGGGGCTGACCCGCCAGCCGCTCCACCAGGGCGGCGATCGCGGCCTCACTGGTGAGGTCAACCCCGGCCTCGATCCGCACGCCCAGGGTCTCCAGCTGCGACGAAGCCGTGCGGCAGACGCCGATCACCCGATCGCCACGCTCCTGCAGCTGGCGGCAGAACTCCAGGCCGATTCCGCGGTTGGCGCCGGTGACCAGAACAGTGTCCATAGGGATGGCAACGCGGATCAGCGCAAAGGGACCGGTGGGCAGCCAAAGCCATCGGGCAGCTGCTGGGGGGTGCCCGCAGTGCCGATCGCGTGGGCCACCACATTGCCCACGGCCGCGTTCCAGGTGATGGCATTGCCCTCTGGAGCGTTGGCCAGCCTGGCGGTGTAGGCGCTGTGGGCAAAGGGAAAGCGCAGGCAGACGCGCTGGGGAAGCACCGCCTTCGGCACGGTGCGGGCGAGGGCCGCCGATTCCTGAACGAAGCCGTCGTTCGGCCACTTGGCAGGTTTGCCGCCGGGCTTGCTGAACAGGGTGCCCGCCACCAGCGTGACCGGAATGCCGTCAAGCACCCCGGCCTGGGCGGCGCTCCAGGGCCTGAACAGGGCGGGTTGGAAGGAATCGATGATCGGCTGCAGGGTGGGCACCTTGAACAGTTCAGCGCGAATGGCCTCGCAGAGCTGGAAGCCGTCACAGGCGGCCGTGGCGTCGTCCGGGGAAGGGCCGGGGGGCTGCGCCAGCATCACCGGCTCCCAGGGGCTGCCGAGGGTGGTGAAGCTCCGCAGCTTCAGAGGGGAACGGGCATTGCGCAGTTCGCGCAGCGCCTGGCGCGAGAAGATGCCGCCCAGGGAATGGGCCACCAGATCCACCTGGCGCACGCCGTGGCTGCGGTGCAGTTCCATCAGAAAGGCCGCCAGCCGGCGACCGCCGATGTCCGTGGCCTCCACGGAGGTGACGGTCAGGCCGAGGGGCAGCTGGGCGGGGCAATCGCCGAAGGGGCCTCGCCCGGAATCGGTGATCGACGCGGGCACCGGCTGCCCAGGGGTATCCATCACCGGCGCGGTGTAGACCCGGAATCCCCTTCTGGTGAGATCGTCGCGCAGGAAGGCCCAGGTGTTGCCGGCCGACAGCCCCTGGCGGCAGGCCCGGTCGGGCGTGGTGAACGGTGTGATCGAGGCGACGCCGGAGACCAGCACCACCGCCCGGTCGCTGGCCTGGCCGGCGGCGCTGGTCGCGCCACCGGGGAGGGTGACCGCCAGGGCCGCCGCCACGGGCAGCAACCGACGCAACCCGTGGCTGGAGCTGAAGGCCATGGCGCCGAATCACTGACCCCTGAGATTAGGAGCGCCCGCATCCTGCGGTCCAGCGGCTTCCAGGGCCGATTCACAGCGGCGATCCACTGCGGCGATCCACTGCGCGGAAGCGCCAATCCTGCACCTATGTTGCAGAACTCCTTGACAGCCCCGGCGAGACCCCAAGACATGCGGCAGCTGCATTGATGACGCCCCTCCACCAGGCGGCCCGCCCTGAGGCGCCGCCCGCGCCGCCCGCCACCGCCTGGCCCACCAAGGGCGAGCTGCTGGCCTGCCTGCCCAGTGACCTGTTGCGCTTCGATCCGCTCAAGGCCTGGGGCAGCCTGGCCCTGTCGCTGGGTCTGTCGCTGCTGGCCTACGGACTGGCCACCCGGATCCCGCTCACCGCCGCCGCCGCCCCGCTCTGGCTCATGCACGCCCTGGTCACCGGCACCGTGGCCACCGGCTGCTGGGTGCTGGCCCACGAATGCGGCCACGGCGCCTTCCACCCCAACCGGCGGCTGGAGGCATGCGTGGGCTTCGTGCTCCACAGCCTGCTGCTGGTGCCTTACTTCAGCTGGCAGCACAGCCATGCGGTGCACCATGCCAACTGCAACCATCTCGAAGGAGGAGAGACCCACGTGCCGCCCCGGGCCGAGTCGTCCGCCGGTCGCCAGGTGGCAAGCCTGAGCCGGCAGCTGGGGCCCCGGCTCTACGGCCTGATGTCCCTGTTCACCCATCTGGTGATCGGCTGGCCCCTCTACCTGCTCTTCGGGGTGGCCGGCGGCGAAGACTACGGCGCTCCCACCTCCCACTTCTGGAACGGCTCGCCCTTCCGCAACGGCCGACGAGCCCTGTTCCCCAGGGCCTGCCGCCGCCCCATGCAGCTCTCGAACCTGGGCGTGCTGGCCATGCTGCTGGCCCTGGCACTGGCCGCCGTGCTCACCTCGCCGGCCCGGGTGCTGGCCGTCTATGGGCTGCCTTACCTGGTGGTCAATGCCTGGCTGGTGGCCTACACCTGGCTGCAGCACACCGACACCGATATTCCCCACTTCGCCACCAGCGACTGGACCTGGGCCAAGGGGGCTCTGCAGACCGTGGACCGCCCCTACGGACCGCTGCTCAACCTGCTCCACCACGGCATCGGTTCCACCCATGTGTGCCACCACATCAACTCCCGCATACCCCACTACAACGCCTGGCAGGCGAGCGCCCTGCTGAAGCAACGCTTTGCCGGCCTGGTGCGCCACGACCCCACCCCCATCCATCGGGCGCTGTGGCGGGTGGCCAGCCGCTGCTCCGTGGTGCGCCAGGAAACCGGCAACAATGGGTACTACTACCAGACCTGAATGATGCTCGTCCAGAGCAATTGACCCATTTGGATGAATTGCCACCTCAACTTCTACCTTGCCCCGACCTGGACGCAGGCCGGCAGGGATTCCCTCACCACGATCAGCCATCACGGCCACCTTTCTGCTGGTGAGCCTTGCCATCCGCCAGTCTGCGGTGAACAACTCCCTGGGTGTGCTCGATGGCCCCCTCAACTGCTGGTGGGCCAGCTGATCGCCTTCACCGGCCAGCGCAGCCAGCCCTACTGCGACGCCGAAGAATTGCTGGTGGACTGAACCATGGAAGCCGAATCGATTGACGCCCTCACGCCCCTGATCCATGCGGCGGATCAGTGGCATGAAGTGCTGGTGCTGCTGCCCCTGCTGGTGGCCCTGGAGATGGTGCTCTCCGCCGACAATGCCATTGCCCTGGCGGCCATCTCGCGCCGGCTGCAGGATCCGGTCCGCCAGGGCCAGGCCCTCAACATCGGCCTGGCCCTGGCCCTGGTCTTCCGGCTGCTGCTGGTGCTGGCGGCCCGCTGGGTGCTGAGCTTCAGACCGTTGCAGCTGGTGGCCGCCGCCTACCTGCTCTGGCTCTGCGGCCGCCACCTGCTCCACTTCGATGATGCCGATGCCTCCCCTGAAGCGGGCGAGGCCAACCACCAGGCCCCGGCCATGCTGCCGGTGGTGGCCACCCTGGCCTTAACCGACCTGGCCTTCTCGCTCGACAGCGTGGCGGCGGCGGTGGCGGTGAGCGACCGGCTGCCGCTGGTGATGGCCGGCGGCGTGATCGGGGTGATTGCCCTGCGGCTCACGGCCGGACTGTTCATCCGCTGGCTGGAGATCTACAGACACCTGGAAACCGCCGGCTATCTGGCGGTGGGGCTGGTGGGCACGCGGCTGCTGCTGCGGGTGCTGCTGCCCACGCTTGAGCTGCCCGAGTGGACCCTGCTGGCCGTGGTGGCGGCCCTGTTTGCCTGGGGGTTCTCCCAGCGGCTGCCGATCAGTGACAGCTCTGACGGCGAAAGCGAGCCATTTCCAGCCCCAGACCCCCCGCGTTGATCACGAGGACCCTGCAGCGCCTCCCGCTCGGTGGTGACCTTGAAGGCCAGCCGCGACGTGCTGATGGCCCTGTTGTACTGACCCATCAACATCAGCCGGCGGGCCGAGGCAAAGCCGGCCTTGAGGTGGATGTCGCTGCTGAGAATCCAGCTGGCCTCCGCAGGAAATCCGCGGGGATTGTTCTCGAAGGTGGGCCGCAGATCCATCAGCCCTCGAAGCTCTGCTGCCTTGAGGCGCCATCTCAGATATACCGTTCCAGCAGCGCAATGAGCTCTCTCCAACCGCCATCGGGGCTGGTGGAGCGGAGCAACGTCCGCTAAAGTCCTTGATAGGCATTGGCCTCATTGCGGGGCACTTCACATTTGGGAAATTCGCCTGGAAAATCCGCTTGGAAAATCCGCGATGAATCACGACGAAAACACAGCGATTTATTGCGCCTGCTCGAATACAAGCCAACTCGTAACAAGCCAATCTGGGGATTGCTGATTTGATGGGTGGACCGAAGTCGCTGGGGATCCGTCGTGGCTGGAACTGGCTCAGATGGCTCGCGGCCCTTGGCTTGCTGGGCTGGCTGGGTTTCAGCCAGCGCACGGCGGTGCTGCAGATTGCCGGGGCACCGAAAGCCTGGGGTTACCTGGTGCTGGCCCTGGTCACGCTGCTGATCACCTACCTGATCACCTTCCTGCGCTGGTGGGTCCTGGTGCGGGCCCAGCGCATCCCCTTCCCTCCCCGGGAGGCGATCCGGCTGGGCTTCATCGGCCTGATCTCCAACTTCGTGACCCCCGGCGCCGTGGGCGGCGACATCGTCAAGGCCTTCCTGATGGGCCGCAACCAGACCCGCCGCCGGGCGGTGGCCGTGGCCACGGTGATCCTCGACCGCATGCTGGGCCTGCTGGCCCTGTTTCTCGTGGGAGCGCTGGTCAGCCTGGTGCCATCACCGGTGCTCGACCATCCGTCGCTGGCGCCCGTGCGCTGGCTGATGTGGATCGGCAGTGGCGTGGGCCTCACCGGCCTGGTGGTGATGCTCCTGCCCCGGCTGAGCCACGCACGCCTGCTGCTCTCGCTGGAGCGGCTGCCCCGGCTGGGCCCCCTGGCCCGGGAACTGATCGAGGGTGTGGCCCTCTACCAGTCGCGCCCGGGGGCCATCTGGCTGGCGCTGGGCCTGGGATTGATCTGCCAGCTCGGCCTGATCACCGGCTTTCACTTCTGTGCCCTCTGGATGAAACAGGCCTGGACACCCGATCTGGTCTCCCACCTGTTCATGCTGCCGACCGCCCAGCTGTTCGCCGCCTTCATGCCCGTACCGGCCGGCACCGGAGCCCTGGAAGGGGCCATGCAGTGGTTCTATGAGCGGGTGCGGCCCGACACCATCAGCTCCCAAGCCGCCGGTGCCGCCGGTTTCCTGGCAGCCCTGGCCTTCCGCCTGGTGACCATGGCGATCGCCGGCCTGGGCGGGGGCTACTACCTCACCTCGCGCCGTGAGATCAGCCGGGCCATGGCCCCTCCCGCCGACCCCTCCCGACCATGACGCCCCCCAGCTCCTGGCTCCTCAACCGCCCGCGCCGTCTCTGGCTGGCGGCGATCAGCCTGATGGCCCTGCTGGCCCTGGCCTGGCTGTCGTACCAGGGCATCCGCTACTTTGCCGAGCCCGACATGCTCGGCAGCCGCACGATCACGCCGGGGGCGATCGACCTGCGCAATCGCTTTCTTGAAGCCCGAACCTGGTTTGCGGGAGGCGGACCGGTCTATCGCATCTACCGGGATGCCATCTATCCACCGGCCAGCTATGCCTTGTTCGGGGCTGTCTTCCATGCCCTCAACTGGGGTGCCACCAAGGTGCTCTGGTTTGTGCTGTCGCTGGTGTCGGTCAGCATGCTGAGCTGGCAGCTGGTGCGCCACAGCCTGGCCCGCCAGCGCCATGAACAGGTGTTTCTGGGCCTCATGCCCTTTGCCTTCTATGCCACCGGCGCCGCCCTGGGCAACGGCCAGCTGGTGCTGTTCGTGCTGCCCCTGGCGCTCAATGCCGTGCTGCTGCTCGACCGCGCACCCCTCACCCCCGGGCGGCTCTGGCTCGGGTCGCTGCTGATGCTGCTGGCCCTGGTCCAGCCGGCCATCGCCGCCCCGTTCTTCTGGCTGGTGCTGCTGCGGGCGCCGGGGTTCCGACCAGGGGCGCTGGTGGTCTCGGCCTACCTGGCCCTCACCGCCTTCGCGCTCACCTTCCAGATCGAGGCGTTCCGAAAACTTCGGGGCGATGCCGATGGGGCCAGTGTGTTCGGCACCTGGTCGCGGCGGGCCCAGGGGGGATCCGCCATCGGCTCCATGAAGGGTGGGTACGGCACCGTGCACAACCTGCTGGGGTCCCTGAGGATCAAGGGCTGGAACATGCCGGTGTCCATCGCCATCCTGCTGCTGCTCGGTGGCTGGATTTACCGGAACCGCCGGGCCGACCTCTGGCTGCTGCTGGGGGTGACCGCGATCGTGGCGCGGATCTGGACCTACCACCGCTGGTACGACGATCTGCTGCTGCTGCTGCCCCTGATCAGCCTGTTCCGGATCACACGCCTGCCCAGCCATGGCCCTCGCATCAAGACCCTGGCCGCGGTGCTGTTCGTGTGGATCTGGCTGTTTCTGCTGGCCCCAGGGGTGCTCTATCTGCTGCCATCGCCGGGCTGGCTGATCGGCCTGCAGGTGGCCGGCTGGATCGCCGCCCTGGGGCTGCTGGTGGTGGTCGTGGAACGGGATCGGGCGGTTCAACCCCAGCTCCCCGCTGCTGACGGCCCCGGTTGCTGACGGCCCCGGCATCCCCAACCCGTGGCCTGCGGCCGGCTCAGGGGATGGTGCTGCGGCAGAGCCGGGCGGTGGAGCCCCGCTCGCCGCCGCTCACCTGGATGCCGGCGCGGATCCGTTCCCGCAGGGCGGCCACATGGCTGATCACACCGATCATGCGCCCACCCTCCCGCAGGCGATCGAGTTCATCGAGCGCCAGCTGCAGGTTGTCGGGGTCGAGGCTGCCGAAGCCCTCATCGATGAACAGGGCCTCCAGCCGCACACCGCCCGCATGGGCCTGCACGGTGTCGGCCACCCCCAGGGCCAGGGCGAGCGATGCCTGGAAGGTCTCCCCGCCCGAGAGGCTGCTCACCTCCCGCTCCTCACCGGTGTAGGCATCGAGCACCCGCAGCCCCAGGCCGGCCTGGCGGCCACCGCGGCCCCCACCATCGCTGAGTCGCAGCTGGTAGCGACCGGAGGTCATCAGCTCCAGCCGCTGGTTGGCGTAGCGGCAGATCTCCGCCAGGTGGGCCGACAGCACCCAGCGCTGCAGGGAGATGAAGGGCGCCACCTTGCCGCCGCAGCGCTCGGCCAGCGCCACCAGCCGCTGGGCCTGCTGGCGCGCCGCCGCCAGGGCCTCCTGCAGGCGGCGGTGCTCGGCGACCTGCCGGTCGAGCTCCACGCTGGCGACGCGGGCCTCGCTGTGGCGCTCCACCGCCGCGGTGCGGGCGCCATCGGCGGCGGCACTGGCGGCCTGGGCCGCCGCGGTGTCGGGGCGTTGCTCCGGCAGGGCCGCCAGCTCCGGGCTGGCCAGCAGACCGCGCACCGCGATCAGGTCGCGGCCGTAGGCCTCGATCCGCTCCGCCACCCGCCGCCGCCAGGACTCGTCTTCAAGGGCGGCACGCACCGCCTCCCCATCGGTGAAACCGCTGCCGGCCAGCTCCGCCGCCAACCGCGCCGCCGCCTGCTCCAGCTGGGCGGTGGCGCCGGCCACGGCCTCGGCACCGCCGGCCAGATCCCGCAGGGCCGCCTCCAGCGGCGGCAGGGCCGCCAGCAGCTGGCGCGGCTCGCCAGCCACCCCCAGCACGGCAGCGATCTCCGCCCGCCAGGCCGCTGCCCGTCCGGCGGCCTCGGCGGCGGTCTGGCTGCAGCGGGCCTGCTCGCCGGCAGCGGCCTGGAGAGCCCCCTGCAGGGCCTGCAGCTCATGTTCAAGGGCGCTGATCGCCCGGCTCCTGGAGTCGAGATCCGCGGCAGCGGCCCTGGCGGCTTCCAGGGCCTCGCCGGCCCGGCGGGCGGCCAGGGCCGCCGCGGCCGGCTCCAGCGGACCGGCCTTCTCCCGCAGGGCCCGCAGTTCGGCTTCGGCCGTGGCCAGGGCGGCGGCCGCCCCCCGGGCCTGCTCCCCCGCCGCGGCCTCAGCCTGGTCGGCGGCGGCAATGCGGTCGTCGTTGACCGCATCGGCCGCCGGCCGTGCCGGAGCCGGATGGTGGTCTGAGCCGCACACCGGGCAGGCCTCACCCTCGACCAGCTCACCGGCCAGGCGGGCAGCCATGCCGGCCAGCTGGCGGCGGCGCAGCTCCAGCACAGCCGCCTGGCAACGGTTGAGCTCGGCATCGGCGGCGTGGCGAGCGGCCACGGCCCCCTGGTGGACCGCCTCGGCGGCGGCCAGGCCTGCAGCGGCCTGGGCACGGCCGCTGGCCTCCTCGGCTGCCCGCTGCAGGCCATCGAGCTGGTCGCGGGCCGTGCTGGCCACCTGCAGTGCCAGCCGGGCCGCCTCCAACCGGCCCTGACACGCCACCTGGGCGGCACCATCGCGCACCAGCCGCTCGCCGGCGGCGACCGCCAGCCGGCCCGCCTCGTCGGCGGCGGCGGCGGCGGCGGTGGCCTCATCGGCCCGGCTGGCCAGGGCCCCAAGTTGCGACCGCCAGGCCGCCAGGGCCGCCCTCGCCTCGGCCAGGGCTTCGAGGCCGGGCAGCGCCGCCAGATCCAGCCGCCGCACCAGCTCCGGCAGCGCCGCCACCCGCCGGCGGGCGGCGGCGGCCGCGGCCAGCTGCTCGGCGATGCGCTGGCCCAGCCGCTCCAGCCCCTGGCGCGCCACCGCTTCGGCCACCAGGCTGGCCCGCAGCGCTTCGGCCCGCTCGGCCCGGGCCAGCTTGCGGCGGTGCTCCTCCACCGCCTGGCCCTTGCCCTCCAGATCGGCCAGCCGCTCAGCGGCCGCCTGGCGGCGATCCCAGCGGTCGGCCAACCGCTCGGCCTGGGCCTGGGCCGCCTGGGCGGCCTGCAGCGCCGCCGTGCTCCGCTCCAGCTCGTCCGCCGCCGCCGCCGCCACGGCAGCGATCCGCTGCTGCAAAGCCTCGAGGTCGGCCTGGTCGGCAGGGGGCTCAGGCATGGGCGCAAACGCACCTGCGACCTGGGCTGCCCGGGCCCGCAGCCCCTCCAGCAGCCGCTGGCGCTCGGCCAGATCCAGCCGTGCCGCACGGGCCTGATCCTCCAGCCAGGCCGCCGCCCGCTCGTAGGGGAGGGTGTGGAAGAGGGTCTTGAGCAGGGCCTCGCGCTCCTCGGCACCGGAGCGCAGCACCTCGGCGAACCGGCCCTGGGGCAGCAGGATCACCTGGCGGAACTGGGCGGCATTGAGCCCCACCAGCCGCTCCACCTCGCGGGCCACCTCCATCAGCCGGCTGACCACCGGTTCGGCCCCGCCGTCGCGCAGGCGCCAGAGCACCGCCTGGGGTGCTTTTTCGGTGAAGCCCTGGCCGCGGGTCTTCGGGGCGCTCCAGGCCGGCGACCGCTCCAGCCGCCAGCGCTCGCCGGCACAGGAGAACACCAGCTCCACCCGTGGCACCGCCGCCGGCGGCGCCTGCTGGGATCGCAGGCCCTTGACGCTGCGCTCCCCCGACACCTCGCCGTAGAGGGCAAAGCAGAGGGCATCGAGCAGAAAGGTCTTGCCCGCCCCGGTGCTGCCGTGGATCAGAAACAGCCCCTCCTCGCCGAGGGCATCGAAATCAATGGTGGTGGTCTCCACGAAGGGACCGAAGGCTTCGATCACCAGCTGGTGGGGCTTCACCGCTCCTCCCCCCGGGCGGCGGCCTCCAGGGCCTGGCGCAGCAGCTCCGCCTCGGCCGGCTCGGCGGGTCGGCCCTGCTGGTCGGCGTAGAAGGCCAGGCTCAGGTCGAGGGGCGATGTGGCCTGGCGCACCTGCTGCTGGCGGTCGCCGGCGGCGGAGCGGGCGGCCTGCGGCGGCCGGTGGCGCAGCTCGGCCACATGGGGAAAACGCTGGCGCAGGCGGGCCATCGCCTGCAGGGGCAGGGTTTCATCGGTGAGCACCACCCGCAGCCAGGCGCCGGCGGCAGCGTCAAGCCGCGGATCGCGACACAGATCCTCCAGGGGGCCCTCCAGGGTGCGCAGGCACCGGCCCACCGCCAGCGGCACCACCTCCACGCTGGGGGCACCATCGGCCGCCAGCTCCACGATCCGCACCGACTTGGTGTGGTGCTGCTCAGAAAACGAATAGGGCAAGGGCGTGCCGGCGTAGGCGAGCCGTGGCCCGTCGAGCTGCTGGGAGCCATGCAGATGGCCCAGGGCCACATAGTCGAAGCCGGCGAAGCTCTCGACACTGACCCGGTCCACGTTGCCCACCGTGAGCTCCCGCTCCGATTCGGAGGTTTCGCCGCCGGCCACAAAGGTGTGGGCCACCAGCACGGCCCGTGGGTTGCCGCGCCGGCGCCGGTCGTGGTGGAGACGCGCCAGGGCCAGGCGGGTCACCTCCTGATGGCTGGGCCGGAAGCGGGCGGCCACCGGCGGGGGGGCCGCCGCCGGTGACCCATCGATGTCGGTCTGCTCCAGCAGGCGCGGCCCATCCACGCTGGGCTCCAGGTACGGAAGCGGGTAGATCGCCACCGGCTCACCGCCACAGCGGGGGGTCACCAGCACCGGCTCGACCGATCGGCGCACGTCACCGCGGATCGTGACGCCGAAGGCCGAGAGCAGGGGGTCATAGACCGACACGCGCACGTGGGAATCGTGGTTGCCGGCAATGGCCACCACCGCCGCACCGGCCCGGCTGAGGCGCGCCAGGGTGTCGTTGAACAGCTCCACCGCTTCGGCCGGTGGGATGGCACGGTCGTAGAGGTCGCCGGCGATCAGCACCGCATCCACCCGGGCGTCGGCCGCCAGCGCCACGATCCGGTCCATGGCGGCGGCCTGATCAGCCAGCAGGGAGGCTCCGTGGAAGGGCCGGCCCAGGTGCCAGTCGGAGGTGTGCAGCAGACGCATCAGCCCGGTTCAGCGTGCGGCACCCTCAGCCGGGGGAGGGATGGGCCTGGAGTGGTTGGCAGGGCTGAACCATAGGGCAGGCCGGTGGAGCACCCCAGGCTGGCCTGATCCGGCCTGACCCGGAGCCGATTCCGCTCCCGGACACCAGCAGACAGGGATGGATCAGACATGGGGGCATGCTGGGCGTGGCTAGCGTTGCCTGAGGCGGGGCTGGCGATGAACCACCGGGTGAAGGCTGGGCGGGTGACAGCTGCGATCCGGGCCGCAACCGCCCTGCTGGCCCTGCCCCTGGCCGCCCTGGTGCCCCTGGCTCCGGCCAGGGCCCTGGAGGAGGTGGTGCTGGAGATCCCCCTGCTCAACACCAGCTTTCTGCTGAAGGTCCGCGACCTCACCAGCCCGGCGGCGCTGCGGGCCGGCCGCAGCGACCTGGCGGAGCTGGACCGGGCCAGCAACGGAGCCGTGGGCCGGCGGTTGCTGGCCTTTTTTCAGCAGCCCGTGCCCCTGTCGGTGACCCAGATCGCCGACGGCTCCGTGGGTTCGCCCCTGCTGGAGCAGGCGATGCTGGTGATCTCCTCCATCGGCCGGCTGGATGATCGGGCCGCCGACATCTCCGGGCAGACCCTGCGGGAAGCCCTGGCCCGGGCCTCCCGCAACGGCGATCCCACGCTGCTCAGCCTGATTCAGGCCATTCCCGGCCGCCGGGTGCACATCAATCTGGCCCGGGCCCGGGCCATCGCCACACGCATGCTGGCCCAGCGCAGCCTGGCCGATCGCCTGCTGGCACAGGTGCCGCCGGCGCAGGTGCCGCCGGCGGCGGGGCCAGGCGCGGCGGTGCTCAGCCGCCAGCTGCCGCTGGCGGTGGCCCACCGGCCGCAGCCACTGGAGCTGCTGATCCTGGAACCAGGCGGCGCCGCCAACGGCCGCCTGGTGCTGATCTCCCACGGCCTCTGGGACCGGCCGGACAGTTTCGAGGGCTGGGGCCGGTTGCTGGCCTCCCGCGGATACACGGTGATCCTGCCGCGCCACGCCGGCAGCGACCGGGCCCAGCAGCAGGCGGTGCTGGCCGGCGAGGCCCCGCCACCGGCGCCGGAGGAGCTGGCATTGCGGCCCCTCGACCTGCGGGCCGTGATCGATGCCGTCCAGCGGCTGGGGCTGCGGGCAGCGGTGGACAGCCGGCGGGTGGTGCTGATCGGCCATTCGTGGGGGGGCACCACGGCCCTGCAGCTGGCGGGCGTGCGCCCCAGCGACAGCAAGCTGCTCAGGCGCTGCGGCGACCTGGAGGATCCGGAGCGCAACCTCAGCTGGACCCTGCAGTGCAGCTGGCTGCGGGCCGTGCCCAAGGCTGCCGTGCAGGATCCACGGGTGATCGCCGTGGCGGCCGTGAGCCCACCGGTCTCGCTGCTGTTCCCGCGCGGTTCGGGGGCGGCCATCGGCGCCCGGCTGCTGGTGGTGAGCGGCAGCCACGACTGGGTGGTCCCACCCGATCCGGAGGCCGTGACCCCCATGCGCTGGGGCCGCCGGCTGGGCAACCAGCTGGTGCTGGTGAACGGAGGCGATCACTTCAACCTGCGGCCCGGCAGCCGGGCCGATGGCGGTGTGCTGGGGCCGCTGCTGCTCAGCTGGAGCGAGCGGGCCTTCGCGGCCGGCGACGCCGTGCGCCCCCGGCCCGGTGCGCCGGGGTTGCTGGAGGCCGGCGGCTGGGGCAGCCCGCTGCTACCCATGGCGGATGTGACCCGGGCCCTGCCGGCGCCCTGAAACCAGGCCCGGCAGGACCACGGCCATGATGGTGAGCCCACCATCTCTCCCATGCAGGCCACCTGGAACGGCGCCGTGATCGCCCGCAGCAACGACATCGTGACCGTGGAGGGCAATGCCTACTTCCCGCCGGAGGCCCTGGATGCGGCCTGCTTCCGCCCCTCCGACCACCGCAGCGTGTGCGGCTGGAAAGGGGAAGCCCACTATTACGACGTGGTCGTGAACGGCCAGGTGAATGCCAACGCCGCCTGGTTCTACCCCGAGCCCAGGCCAGCGGCGGCCGAGATCCGCGGGCGGGTGGCCTTCTGGAAAGGGGTGCAGGTGGCCCCGGACTGATGCCACCGGGGGGCGCCGCCTTGGCAAGCCTGCGGTCGCGCCGGCCCCCGTAGCCTGCAGCCTGTGCCGAAGGCGTTGCCTGCCCATGAACCCGACTCTGCGCGGTGTGGTCTACGTGAGCGTGTGGGTGCTGATCTGGGGCACGGCGGCCTCCCTGGCCGACACCGTGCTGCTTCAGCGCGGCGCCTATGCCATGGGCACCTCCGGCCAGGCGATCACCTTCGTGTCCTACGGGCTGGCCGCCGTGGTGCTGGCGGTGAAGCTGGCCGGCCGCTTTCTGCGATCGCCGCAGGATCCGGCGGCCTGAGCCCGACCCCCAACCCTCGCCCAGCGTGCCGATGGAACGCCTGATCGACGGCCCGGCCGACGGGCCGGCCAGCCTGCTGTTGGCCCACGGTGCCGGTGCACCGATGGACAGCCCCTTCATGGCGGCGATCGCCACTGGCCTGGCGCAGCGGGGCTGGCGGGTGGTGCGCTTCGAGTTTCCCTACATGGCCCGCCGCCGGCAGACCGGCAGCCGCGGGGCGCCCGACCGCCTGCCCAGGCTGCTGGAGAGCTTCCGCGACCAGGTGGCGCTGGAGCCGGGCGACCGCCCCCTGCTGATCGGCGGCAAATCGCTCGGTGGCCGGGTGGCCAGCCTGCTGGTGGATGAACTGGCGGCGGTGGGTCCCGTGGGTGGCTGCCTCTGCCTGGGTTACCCGTTTCACCCACCCGGCCGGCCCGACCAGCTGCGCACCGGGCACCTGGCCCAGCTGCGCACCCCTACCCTGATCCTCCAGGGCGAACGCGACAGCTTCGGACGCCGCGATGAGGTGGAGAGCTACCCGCTCGCCGCGGCCGTGGCGGTGCAGTGGATCCCGGCGGGGGACCACAGCTTCAAGCCCACCCGCAGCTCCGGCCTCACCGAGGCCGACAACTGGAGCACGGCCGTGGAGCAGACCCACCGCTTCTGGAGCGCCCGGCTGGGTCAGCCCGACACCCGCTGCAGCAGCTCATGGGTTGCCGACAGCCAGGCACCCCGGTCGTCGTAGCGGCGGATCAGGCGCTCCATGCGATCCGGCCCCGGCAGCCAGCCCCCTTCCAGCACGAAGGCCTGGCGGTGGCTGACCCGCTCCGGCAGGCGGCAGAAGCCCCCATCGGGCAGCAGCCGCAGGCCCTCGATGTCGGCGGGGGCCAGCTGCAGCCGGCAGGGGGCCAGCTCGGGCTCGGGCCAGTCGGCGCTGATGGTGGCCGCCTCACCCTCCCAGGTGCCCAGCAGCTGGGCGGCGCTGGCCGGCGGTTGTTCCGTTGCGCCCGAGCCGCTGCGGAACTCGCGGATCAGCACCAGCTGATCCACCGTGCCGGCCTCGCTGTAGAGCTGCACCAACCGGTGGCGACGGTCAGCGCGGATGAAGCCGAATTCACCACCGAACACGGTGTTCGGCGCCACCTGCAACGACCCCTTGCAGAAACTGCCGTCGGCGAAGAAGACCACCTGGCGCCCCAGGGTGCGGTAGTCCTGCTCCATGGCACGGCTCGGTTCGCCCGCCCCCGGCTCGGGGCCGCCGCCGGCCGCCAGGGCGGTGCCCTGGGGCCAGCGACGCAGGGCGAAACGCACCAACCGGCCCTCGTCGTGGGCCGCCAGGCTCAGCACCGAGGGGCTGGTCTCGAGCAGCGTGCCATCGGCGGCGATGCCGGTGAAGGACCCGCGCCATTCACCGAGGTTCTGCAGAAAGTTCTGCCACTGGCTGGCCATCGCGGCGGGGCATGGGAGGGGCGATGGTAGGCAGGGCCAGCAGCAGGGCGCTCAGCAGCAGCACCAGGGTGGAGAGCACCTGGATCTGGGGTGCGATCTGCCGCTGAAAGGCCCCCGCCAGATAGAGGGGCAGGGTCACCGTTTCACCGGCGGTGAAGCTGCTGATCACGTAGTCGTCAAACGAGAGCGAGAAACAGAGCAGGCCGGCGGCCAGCAGCCCCGGGGCCAGCAGCGGCAGGGTCACCCGGCGGAAGGCCGCCAGCGGTGGGGCCCCCAGGTCCTGGGCGGCCAGTTCGAGACTGGGGTCGAAGCCCGCCAGCCGGGCGCGGATGGTGAGCGCCGCATAGCTCAGGCAGAACAGGCTGTGGGAGAGCAGCAGCGTCAGCGGCCCCCGGGGCAGATCCAGCCCCACGAACAGCTGGAACAGGGCCATGGCCAGCACGATCTCCGGATGGGTGAGCGGCAGGGCCAGCAGCAGGCTGATCAGCCGGGCACCGCGCAGGCGGCTGCGGCTCAGTCCCAGGGCCATCAGCCCCCCCAGCAGAACCGCCAGCAGGGCCGCCGCCGCCGCCAGGCCCAGGCTGGTGAAGAAGGCATGGCTGAGGCCGGCATCGGCGAAGGGATGGCGCCAGTTGGCCAGGGTGAATCCCTGCCACACCAGGTTGAAACGGCCGCGGGGCGCATTGAAGCTGAACAGCACCGTGACGGCGATCGGTGCGTACAGCAACGCCATGGCCAGCAGGCTCCAGAGCAGCAGCAGGGCGGCACCGATGCGGGGCCCGACATTGCGAAGCCTGGCGTGGCGAAGCCTGGCGTGGCGCGGCGCCCTCATGGCAGGGGCAGCCGGCCGGCGGCGGCACCGGCGCCCCGCAGCTGCACCAGCAGCACCAGCGTGATCAGGCCCATCAGCACCAGGGTGAGGGCCGCCGCCCGCGGCGCCTGCAGCTGCACCAGCAGCAGGTTCGCGATCGTGTTGGCGATCATGCGCTGGTTCGGGCCACCCAGAACCAGGGGATTCACCACATCGCCGGCGGCGGGGATCAGGCTGAGCAGCAGGCCCGCCGCCAGCCCGGGCTGCGACAGGGGCCACACCACCCGCCGGAAGCGGGCCAGCGGAGCGGCATGCAGGTCGGCGGCGGCCTCCAGCAGCGACCGGTCGATCCGCTCCATCGCCAGCAGCAGGGGCAACACCAGAAAGGGCAGCAGGTTGGTGGTGAGGCCGAGGATCACGGCGATCGGGGTGTTCAGCAGGCGCACCCCGCCCGGGATCCCCAGGGCCTGCAGCAGGCCCGTGACGGGGCCGGCATCGGCCAGCAGGCTGGTCCAGGCGATCGCCCGCACCAGATAGGAGCAGAAGGAAGGCAACACCACCAGACCCACCAGCAGGGGCCGCCAGCGGTGGCCGCGGCTGCGGATCGACCAGGCCAGCGGGTAGGCCAGCACCAGCCCGCAGGCCGTGGCGATCGCGGCGAAGCCGAAGGATCGCACCAGGATCGGTCCGTACTGCTGCAGCACCTCGGCGTAGGTGGCCCAGCGGCCGGTGAACACGGTGTCAAGCCCGAAGCGGCTCAGCGGCTGCGACAGCGACAGCGGCACCAGCCCCAGCATCGGCAGCCCGTAGAGCACCAGCAGCCACAGCACCCCCGGCAGCACCAGCCAGGCGGCCGCCGGCGGCCGCCCCTCAGCCCTCGGTGATGGCCGCAAAGCGTTCCTCCCAGCGGGCATCGTCGGTTTCGCTGAGCGTGCCGAAATTGTGGAGCCGCCGCTGCATGGCGGCATCGGGAAACATCAACGGGCTGCCGGCCAGGGCCGCGGTGGCCGGATCCTTCGCCAGGATCGCCTGCACCCCCTCCACCGGAGAGATGTACTGCACGGCGGCGGCGATGCGGGCGGCCTCGGCGGGCTCATAGACCCAGTTCAGCCAGCGGGCCACGGCCTGCCGATGGCGGGCCCCTCTGGGCATGAGCATCACATCGGCCCAGAGCACGCCGCCGCTCTCGGGCACCACGAAGCGCAGATCGGGCTGCTCCAGCGCCAGCTGGGCCACATCACCCGACCAGGCGATGCAGGCCGCCAGATTGCCCGCCAGCAGATCGGTCTGATAATCGTTGCCGGTGAAGCGACGGATCTGGCCGCTGCGGCGGGCCTGGTCCAGCCGATCGAAGGAGCTCTGGGCCGCCGCCCAGGTGGGGCGTTCGATGTCGTGGCCTTCGGCCAGCATCAGCAGGCCCATGGTGTCGCGCATTTCGGTCAGCATCGACACCCGGCCCCGCAGGGCCGGATCGAACAGGTCGTTGATGCCGGTGAGTTCGCGGCCGGTGGCGCGGATGTTGTAGGCGATGCCGGCGATGCCCGACTGCCAGGGCAGGGTCCAGCGCCCCTCGGGATCCCACGCGGGTTGGCGCAGGGAGGGGATCAGGCGGCGGGCGTTGGGCACCTCGCCCAGGGGCAGGGGATCCACCCAGCCGAGCTGGATCAGCCGGGCGGCCATCCAGCCCGGCAGCACCACCAGGTCCTGGGCCAGCGGCCGGCCGGCGGCGAGCTGGGGGCGAATGCGGGCAAAGAACTGGTTGGCATCGTTGATGTCCTCCAGGTAGCGGAGCCGGATGCCGGTCGCCTCCCGGAAGCGGCTGAGGCTGCCCGGTGCGCCGGGGCTGTCGCCATCGATGTAAAGCGGAAAGGTGGAGATCACCAGCTCACCACCGGCGCCATCACCGGCGCGCCGACCACCGGCCGGGCCACCGCCACCGGTGCAGGCCTGCAGCAGGGGTGGAGCCATGGCGGCGGCGGCGCCCCAGGCCATCCGCCGCAGAAAGGCCCGGCGGCTGCGGCCGGCAACGGCGTCGGTCATGGGCAGTCTCACGGCAGAGCCGGAACAATGGGCTGGCTGTCGGCCGGATCCCAGCAACACCAGCATTCGGCCCCGATCCCCAGATTCTCAGGCAGATCGGCGCTGCTGTCGATCACCACCAGCGGCAGGTTGTGGGCACCCTGCAACCGCACCTCCACGGTGGGGCCCTGAAACACCAGCTCCCGCACCCGGGCCCTGAGGCCCGAACGCCCCGCTGCGGGCGGCTCGGCACTGAGCCGCAGCCGCTCAGGCCGCACCAGCCGCTGGCCGCCACCGGGCCCATCGGGCAGCAGGTTCACCCCCCCCAGAAACCGGGCCACCACCAGGCTGCAGGGCTGGTCATAGAGCTGGCGTGGGGTGCCCACCTGCTCCAGCCGGCCCCCATGCAGCAGGGCGATCCGGTCGCTGAGGCCCAGGGCCTCCTCCCGGTCGTGGGTCACCAGCAGAAAGGTGATGCCCACCTGCCGCTGGATGCGCTGCAGCTCGACCCGCATGGCCCGGCGCAGATCGGGGTCGAGGGCGGCCAGCGGTTCATCGAGCAGCACGGCGGCCGGCTCGTTCACCAGGGCCCGGGCCAGGGCCACCCGCTGCTGCTGCCCGCCCGAGAGCTGGTGGGGCCGCCGCCGGGCCAGATCCCCCAGCCGCACCACCTCCAGCGCCTGACCCACGCACCGGCGGATCTCAGCCCCGGCCAGGCCGCGGGAGCGGGGCCCGAAGGCCACGTTGTCCCACACGTTCAGGTGGGGGAAGAGGGCATAGTTCTGAAACACCAGATTCACCGGCCGGCGGTGCGGCGCGGCGCTGGTGACATCGCGGCCCTGCAGCAGGATCCGGCCGGTGGCGGGTTGCTCGAAGCCGGCGATCAGCCGCAGGGTGGTGCTCTTGCCGCAGCCGGAGGGGCCCAGCAGGGAGAAGAATTCGCCGGCGGCCACGGTGAGGCTGAGATCGGTCAGCGCCGCCAGGTCGCCATAGCGGTGGCTCACGTGGCGCAGGGCAATCACGCCGCTGTCGCAGCCGGTCGCTGGCTCTCCCGTGGCAGGCTGAACCACTGGATCAGGCGCTGAATGCGCCACTCTCTAGCAAGAGCCGATGGCCGCAGGGGTGACCGACGTTGCGGTGGTGGGGGCCGGGCTGTCGGGCCTGATCTGCGGCCGGCAGCTGCGGCGGCGGGGGTTGGCGGTGCAGCTGCTGGAGGCCCGCGGGCGCTGGGGTGGGCGCATGCACGCCGGGCCCACGGTGGCGGGGCTGCGGCTCGACCTGGGCGGCCAGTGGGTGGGCGCCAGCCATCACCGGCTGATCGCCCTGCTCGAGGAGCTGGGCCTGGGCCGGTTCCCCACGCATTACAACGGCGAGGGCATCTTCCACTGGCAGGGGCGATCCCACCGGGCCGCGATCGAGCCCGACTACCGCGCCAGCCTGCTGTTCTTCCAGCCCGGTGAGCTGGGGCTCGACGCAGCGGCCGTGGCCGACACCCTGGCCCTGCAGCACCGGTTTCTGGAGCTGGTGGCCGGGGTGCCGGCCGATGCGCCCTGGCAGGCCGCCAACGCCGATCGCCTCGACCGGCTGAGCGTGAGTGGCTGGCTGGATCACCAGCAGGCCGGCGAGCTGGCCCGCTACCCGTTTGCCTGGCTCACGCGGCTGGGTGGATCGGGGGGATTCGAACCGCACGAAAGCTCCCTGTTGCACCTGGCCTGGACCCAGGCCGTGGCGCCCCAGCACGAGACACCGGAGGCCTGGCTGGTGGCGGGAGGCATCGCCCAGGTGGCCGACCGGCTGGCGGAGGAGCTGGCGGGCGATCTGCGGCTCGGGGCAGCGGTGACCGCCATCGAGCAGAGCGGCACCGGCGTGCGCCTGCACCAGGCCGACGGCCGGCGGCTCGATGCCGCAGCGGTGGTCGTGGCGATCCCCCCGCCCCTGCGGCTGGCGATCCACTTCAGCCCCGCCCTGCCGGCCCGCTGGAGGGGCCTGCTGCAACGGTCGCCCATGGGGTCGATGGTGAAGGTGCTGGCGATCTACCCGCGGCCCTTCTGGCGCGAGCGGGGGCTGTGCGGCCTGGGCATCGGGCCGCTGCCCACCGTGGAACTGACCGTGGACAGCTCGCCGCCCGATGGACCCGGCGTGCTGGCGGGCTTCATCGCCGGCGAGCGGGCGGTGCGCTGGCGGCGGCTGCCGGAGGCCGGCCGCCGCCGGGCGGTGCTGGCCGATCTGGAGTGCTGGTGGGGGGCAGAGGCCGCAGCACCGCTGGCCCTGGTGCTGCACGACTGGAACGATGAACCGTGGAGCGGTGGGGCCTTCACCAGCTTTCTGACCCCCGGGGCCTGGACCACGCACCGGCCCCAATGGCGTGAACCCCACGGCCGGGTGGTGTGGGCCGGCACCGAAACGGCCCGGCGCTGGCCCGGATACTTCGAAGGGGCGATCGAGGCGGGCCTGGCGGCCGCCGATCAGGTGGGGCAGCTGCTGGCGGATCACCACGCCGGCTGAACCAGTGGCCGACCGGCCCGGGGCTGCATACCTTGAAAACGAGAATTCGCCCTGCCGCCATGGCCCGCCGCCCGGCCGTCGCCGCCCTGCCCCTGCTGAGCACAAGCCTGCTGGCCACAGGCCTGCTGGCCTCCAACGTGGCTGCTGCGCCAGCCACCAGGGTGCCTGCAACGGCCGTCGACACGATCTACACCGGCGGCGAGATCCTCACCATGGCCGGAGCGAGCCCGGTGGTGGTGGAATCGCTGGCGGTGGGCGGCGGCCGGATCCTGCATGCCGGTCCGCTGCGCTCGGCGCCCCGCTCCGCCGGCACCCGGGTGGTGAACCTGCAGGGCCGCACGCTGCTGCCGGGCTTCATCGACACCCACGGCCACTTCATCTACTTCGGCAAGAACCTGATCGATGCCGACCTGTTCGGCGCCGCCACGGTCCCGGAGATCGTGCGCCGCATGCAGGAGCAGGCCAGGAAGGTGGGCCCGGGCGAGTGGATCGTGGGCTTCGGCTTCCGCGGCAACGATCTGGAGCGCTACCCGAGCGTGGCCGAGCTCGATGCGGTGTCGGCCGACCGGCCGGTGATGGTGGTCGACAGCTCCGGCCATGCCGGGGCCATGAATTCGGCGGCCTTCCGGGCCGCCGGCATCAGCGCCGCCACGCCGGATCCGGAGGGGGGCAAATTCGAGCGGGGGGCCGACGGCCGCAGCCTGGCGGGCAAGGCGGAGGAAACGGCCCTGAACCTGGTGCGCGAGAAACGGCCCCCCTTCACCGGCGCCACCGCCGACGCCGTGGCCACCCGCGCCAGCGCCCTCTGGGCCAGCTACGGCCAGACCACCGCCCAGGACTGCGGCGTGGGCCTGGGCAGCGATGACATCGACCTGGTGCGCAATGCCATCGACAAACGGCTGCTCACGCTTGATCTCTACATCTGCGCCAAGGATTCGAACGTGGAGGCGATGGCCGGCGCTGCCGCGAAGGTGGTGGCCGACTACGGCAGGCTCACGCCCGGCGGCGATGGCGACTTTCGGCGGCAGGAGGGGATTGTGAGCGACGCCTCAGGCGGCCAGGCCGACACCAGCGGCCGGCTGCTGCAGCTGCGGCCCGACCTCGACAAGCGCTACGTGAACCGGGTGCGGCTGGGCGGCATCAAGTTCTGGCTCGACGGTTCAATCCCAACGGCCTGGATGAGCCAGCCCTACGCCGTGAACCCACCGGGCACCGAGCCGGGCTTCCGCGGCTACCAGCAGATCCCGGATGGGGTGTTGCAGGCGGCTTTCGAGCGCTGGTGGCGCACGGGCGTGCAGATCAACATGCACATGAACGGTGATGCCGCCGCCGAGCAGGCCCTGCGGGCGATCGAAACGGTGGTGCAGCGCCAGGGCATGGCCGACCATCGGCCGGTGTTCATCCATGCCAGCTACCTGCGGCCCGACCAGATCCAGCGCATGAAAGCAGTGGGTGCGGTGCCCAGTTTTCTGACCGCCGGCCTGATCCCGGGCGGCGACACGGTGGTGAAGCTGTGGGGAGCGGAGCGGGCCGCCAGCGCCATGGCCGCCGCCACCATGGCCCGCAACGGCATTCCCTACACCTTCAGCCACGACGCGCCGGTGTCGCCCCAGCCCTTTGTGCTGGCCCTGGTGGATGCGGGCGTGAACCGGCGCACCCCCTCGGGGCAGGTGATCGGCCCCGCCGAACGGGTCACCCCCTACCAGGCCCTGCTGGCGGTCACCGCCCACGCCGCCTGGCAGATCAAGGAGGAGCGCAGCAAGGGCACCCTGGAGGTGGGCAAGCTGGCCGACCTGGTGATCCTGGAGCGCAGTCCCCTGAAGGGGGATCCGACCACGATCAAGGACATCGCCGTGCTGGAGACCATCAAGGAGGGCCGCTCGATCTTCCGCCGCGATCCGGCCGGCGGCCAACCGGTCGGCAGCAACGGTCTGGGCAGCGACGGTGTGGGCCGCTCCATGCCCTGCCTGCATGAGCATCCCCACGGCCCGGTCGCAGCCCTCTCGGCCCGGGCCCGCGACACCCTTGGCCTGCTGGTGGGCGCAGCAAGGCGGCCCTGATGGGCCCAGGCCGGCACACCGCAAGAACAGGCGCGCTCAGACAGGTGCGCTCAGGCAGGCACGCTCAGGCGAGCCGGAAACTGGCCAGCAGCGCCGCATGGTCGGGGAAGACATCATCGGCCCGCTCGGCGGGCCGATCCGTGACCGAGGCCAGCTGCTCGGAGCCCAGGGTGCGCACCTGCGGCCGGTTGTCGGGGTTCACCAGCCTGTGGCTGGCGAAGATGTGATCGATCAGCTCCCCCCGGTCCCGGAAGCGGCGGCTGAAGGGCGGCACGCTGGCTGCTGAACCATCGGGCCGGCGGTTCAGCAGGGCCGCCAGGTTCCACAGGCGGTCGCCATCGCCTTGGTCACCGGTGCGGAAACCGGCCGTACCGATTTCGGAACCGGGCGGGCCCTGCAGCACCTGGGTGGTGGCGGCATCGGGGCCGTCGTTGAGATCACCGCAGAGCACCAGCGCCCGCTCGCGGCCGGCACCGGCGAGCAGGGCATTGGCCCGGTCTCGCAGGGCCAGGGCCTCACCGGTGCGCCGGTAAAGGGCATAGGCGGCATAGCGGTAGCGCTCGTTTTCATCAACGGGCCGGTGCCGGCTGCCCGCCTGAGCCGGGCCCCGGGGCGGATAGCTGATCAGCTTGGACTTGAAATGGGCATTGAGGATCGTGACCGGCACGCCGCCCGCCACCACCGTGACCTCCAGGGCCGGCCGGCCGAGGCGGTCGGTGACGGATTCATCGGTGACGGACTCATCGGTGACGGACACATCGGTGAGCGGCGTGGCCGGGTCACCGAACAGCGGATCACGGCACTGCACCGGCCGGACCAGGGGCGGAAAGCGGCGGATCTGGCGCTGATCCTGCAGGGGCAGGGTGGAGAGCACGGCGCAGCGGATGCCGCGGCGATCGGGATCGGCCAGGGCTGCATGGGGCATGGCATGGCCGAGCCGCTCCTGCAGGCACGTCAGCGCTTCCGCGCCGCCCACCTCCTGCAGGGCCAGCACGGTGGGGGCCGCGTCGTCGATCAGGGCGGCCAGGTTGTCCAGCTTGCGCCCGAAGCGCTCGCCCGCCAGGCCGGCACCGCCCGGCGGCAGAAAGAGGTTCTCCACGTTCCAGGTCATCACGCGGAAAGAATCCATGGGGGCAAGGTCAGGAGGTGAGCAGACCCAGCAGGCGGGTGGCGGCAGCGCCATCGGGCGGCTGGCGCGACAGGGACTCGAGCAGGGACCAGTGGGGCACGATCGCGGCCCACTGGGGCGACACCTCAGCCATCAGCGGCAGGTGCTGGCGCAGCTCCGGCGCCAGCGACAGCAACTGGCTGCAGGCCTGAATGCCGCCGGCATCGGCGGGGCTGACCGCCGGATTGGCGATCGGCAGGGTGGTGAGGGTGGCCGCCAGGGTGCGGGCGGCCGGATGGTGACCCGGCAACGCGAGCCAGAGGAGCAGCGCAATCGCGGGGGAGCGGACGGCCATCGGCCGGAATGCACAGCAATGAACCACCATGGCGCATGGGATGGCTGGGCGCCCAGGGCGGAAATCCGCCGCCCCCGGCACCCGACCGCTCGCAGGCGGCTCAGTCCGCCACGTAGTCGATCACCCGGTCCGACAGGCGCCGCACCGCCGCGGTGGCGCGCCGCTCGATGCCCCGGGCCGTGTCGCGGGTGACGCCCATCGCCCGGGCAGCGGCACTGAGCGAGAGGGGTTCCTGGCCGTGGAGGCCGAAACGCAGCCGCAGCAGCTCCGCTTCCGGCGGCGCCAGATCCTGCAGCACCTGCAGCAGATCCTGCCGCCGCTGGTCATCGAGCACCAGGGCCTCCGGGGCCTGGGCCGGGCAGGCGATGGTTTCCACGAGCCGCAGACCGCTGTGGCTCACGGGGGCGGCATCGAGGCTCAGGGGCTCCTGGGACCGGAACAGGGCCTCGCGGATGTCGAGCGGGCGCAGACCCGTGGCGGCGGCCAGCTCCTCCAGGCCGGGGGGCCGCCCGAGGCTGTGGCCGAGGCTCTGCTGGGCGCGGCGCACCCTGGCCAGGGTATCGGCCAGGGAGGCGGGCAGGCGGATGGTGCGGCTGCGTTCGTTGATGCCCCGGCCGATGCCCTCGCGGATCCACCAGGTGGCATAGGTGGAGAAGCGGTAGCCACGGGTGGGATCAAACCGCTCCACGGCACGGATCAGGCCGATGGTGCCCTCCTGGATCAGGTCATCGAGGGGCAGTCCGCTGTGGCGGTAGCGGCGGGCCACGCTGACCACCAGCCGCAGGTTGGCCACCACCATGCGGGAGCGGGCCCGTTCGGCCTGCTGCAGGCGGCGGCGCAGGCGGGCCGCCGTGAGGCCGGCCTCCAGGGCCCAGGCGTCTTCGCAGGGGTCGGGGCCACCACTGCGCATGGCCATTTCCTGGGCCACCTCGCGCAGGCGGATGCCCTCCTGAATCTGTCGCGCAAGGGTGATTTCCTGCTCTGGGGTGAGCAGGGGCACGCGGCCAATGGCACGCAGATGGCCAGACAATGCGTCGCAGCCGCCGGTCGGAAGCTTCTGTGGCGCAGGCATCAGCAGAGGGGGGTATGTCGTTGAGAGTCAGGAGACCTTAATGGCCAAACTGGCAATCTGGGCACCCCTTGGCAGAGGTAAAAGAAGAGACAATAGGGTGATACAGCAAAAGTAATCATTGCCGGATTGCAGCCTGCAGCATGCATTGATAAGCGCTGGCAATGCGGGCGAGCCGGGCTGGCTGCGGCGCTGCTGTGGTGTCCGCTACAGGCGGCGCCCCCCCCGGAGCCCTAGGAGAAGCGTGGCCATCCGGCAGGCTCCGGCCCTAGATATGGCCGGCCACACCCCCCAGCCCTGAATTCATGAGTGTTCTGCCGGCCCCCTGGCCATCGCTGTTGCTGGAGATCGGCAACCACCCCCTGGAGGTGGCTGACACCCTGATCGCCGTGGGCGAGTTCCTGGTGATCTTCGTGGCTGCGCGGGCGCTGGCTGAGCTGATGGTGCGGCTGCAGCTGCCCACGATCCTCGGGGAGCTGGTGGCCGGGGTGCTGATCGGCGTGTCGGGGCTCCATCTGATCGTGCCGCCGGAAACCCAGGGGGCCCTGAGCCAGTGGGCCGTGTCGCTGATGAGCAGCCTCTCCTCGGCTCCCGCCGATGCCGTCCAGGAGCTGTACCGCGAAACCTTCCCCAACCTGCAGGCGGTGTCGCGGCTGGGGCTGTTCGCCCTGCTGTTCCTCACCGGCCTCGAGAGCGAGCTCGACGAACTGGTGGCGGTGGGGGTGCAGGCCAGCACCGTGGCCGTGACCGGTGTGGTGCTGCCCTTTGCCCTGGGCACCGCCGGCCTCTACTACCTGTTCCATGTGCCGCTGATCCCGGCGGTGTTCGCCGGCGCGGCCATGACCGCCACCAGCATCGGCATCACGGCCAGTGTGTTCGGCGAGCTCAGGTGGCTGCGCAGGCCCGAGGGCCAGATCGTGATCGGCGCCGCCGTGCTCGACGACATTCTCGGCATCGTGATCCTGGCGGTGGTGGTGGCGGTGGCGGGGGGCGACAGCTTTGCCCTCGGCCCGATCCTGCGGCTGTGCGCCGCCGCCGTGGTGTTCGTGCTGGCGGCCCTGTACCTGAGCCGCACGGCCGCCCCCGGCTTCGACTGGGTGGTGGACCGGCTCAAGGCCCCCGGCGACATGGCGGTGGCCAGCTTCGTGGTGCTGTCCCTCTGCTGCTTCGCCGCCCAGGCGATCGGCCTGGAGGCGGCCCTGGGGGCCTTTGCGGCCGGCCTGATCCTCAGCGCCAGCAAGCACAGCCACGCCATCGACGCCGCCGTGAAGCCACTGGTGGCCCTGTTCGCCACGGTGTTCTTCGTGTTGATCGGCACCGGCATGGACCTCTCGGTGCTCAACCCACTCGATCCAGCCAACCGGGAGGGCCTGATCGTGGCCGCCTTCCTGCTGGTGGTGGCGATCGCCGGCAAGGTGGCCGCCGGTTGGAGCTACATGAGCAAGGAGCCCACCAACCGCCTGGTAGTGGGCCTGGGGATGATGCCCCGCGGCGAGGTGGGCCTGATCTTTCTCGGCCTCGGCAGCCAGGCCGGCATCCTCACGCCGGCTCTGGAGGCCGCCATCCTGCTGATGGTGATCGGCACCACCTTCCTGGCGCCGGTGCTGCTGCGGCTGGTGATCCCCAGCGAGCCCGGCGTCCAGGCTCCCTAGTGGGGGCTAAGGGGGGGTCAGTAGCGCGG
>JBKDDA010000080.1:0-1258 GCA_046313055.1 Synechococcaceae cyanobacterium
GGCCTCGCGCGGCTGCGCGTTGGGGATGGCTGGATCGGCTGATCTGGGCTGCTGTTCTACTCACTCCTGTGGGGTCTGCTGGGGTGGATTTCTGGGCCTCCTGAATCGGCCGGATCCTCTTGCCCAACTGGGATTGTGTCAGCCTTGCCAGTGCGTCTGTACTGGTAGAATACAGAGAGCGCCAAAGGCCCAGAGCCCATCGCCGGCGGCAGGTTGATCCCCCAGATTTTCAGTCCACTTCAGTTCTGATTCGTTATGTCGTCCTGCCATTCAGTCGTGGCCCCGGCCGCTGCGTTGGGAGGTTTCCTTCCTTCTCCCCTGCCGCCCGGCCTGCCATCGCTGGTGATCGTGGCCGGCGGTGGCCGTGATCTGGCCTGGCCCCTGCAGCAGGTGGCCGCTGCCCTGATCGCCCGCACCCGCACGACTCCCGTGCTGCAGCTGCTCCACGGCGCTGCCCGCGGTGCTGATCAGCTGATCGCCCAGGCCGCCCTCCAGCTGGGCTGGCCCGTGGCCGCCATCGCCGCCGATTGGCACCGCCATGGCCGCAGCGCCGGCCCGATCCGCAACCGGCTCCTTCTCGATCAGGCCCTCGCCCTGGCGCATGCCCACCACACCGCCGCCCACCAAGGCCCCGCCCAGCCGGCTGCCGTGCTGGTGCTCGCCTTTCCCGGGGGTGTGGGCACCGCCTCGCTGGTGGCCCTCGCGCGCCGCCGCTCCGCCACCGCCCCGGTGCCGCTGGTGGTGCAGGAGCTGGCCTGAGCCGCCGCTGCCTTCCGCTTCTTCCGGCTTCTGCCGTCTTCCTTCATTCCCCTTGCTGTCCCATGGCTGTTTCCGTTCCCCTCGCCCCCGCCGCTGCCCGTAAGCCCCGCCGCCCCTCGCTCTGGCAGCTGGGCATCGAATCCCAGGTGCTCACCACCGAGATCGCCGAGCTGGCCGATGGCCTCGATGCCGATGATCCGGAGCAGCGGGCGCTGGCGATCGCTGATCTGGAAGGTCGCCTCCTGCTGGAGGAGTACAACCGCGAGCTGCTGGAGCGCCGCGCCGATGCCTACTGCTTTGTGGTGGGCACACTCCGCGCTCAGGCCGCTCACCGCCAGGCCCAGGCCCGCCGCCTCCAGGCCCTTGCCTTGGTGGATCTGGCCCGCGCCGATGCCCTCGAATCCACCCTGGTCACCGTGCTCACCCGGCTGCAGCCAGCGGCCACCCGCTTCTCTTTCCCCCACCACGAGCTCACCTCCCGCCGCAGTGAGGCGGTGGA
>JBKDDA010000081.1:0-1528 GCA_046313055.1 Synechococcaceae cyanobacterium
GGCCGGGGCGGGGGTGAGGAGGCCTGGGGTGAGGAAGGCTGGCATGAGAATGCCAACCAGGTGTGAAAACAGTTGGGGACTGGATATCAGCACAAACTAAGCACTATTGCGGCAACTCTGACACACCATTCACCGCTTCCCACCCAGCACCCCCCCCCCCGAAAGAGGGGGGTGTTTTGGTGTGGATTCACACACGGGTGTTGGGTTGGCTCGGTCGTGTGTGGCAGCTGCTGGATGTCCAGGGGGCCGGCGATCACTGCTCCATCGAGATCAACCGCCGGATCTCATCGCTCACGAACCCGATCAATGCGGGATTGCGCACCCCCGGCAGGGTGATCACGTCGTAGAGCTCCTCCACCAGCCCCTCGAAGCGGATCCAGTGCACGGCATCGCCCGTGCGCAGATCCACCACCTGCAGGCCGCAGCGGGCCTCCACATTGCGGCGGGTCAGGGCGTCATCGAGGGGTAGGCCCGAAAACGTCTTGTTGTGGCGGGCTTTGGAGGTGCCGAGCAGGGCGTAATCCCCGTGGAAGGCCACGCCGCGCAGGTAGCCGGCGCAGAAGGTGAGCGGCTCAAACTTGCCGCTGGCCAGATCCACGGTGCCGAATTCACCGGTGCCGGAGTTGCACAGCCACAGCCGATCGCGGTACCAGCGGGGCGAGTGTGGCATCGACAGGCCGGTTGCCACGATTTCATTCGCCTGCACGTCGATCAGCACGCCGCCGCCGGCGCGGTGTTCGCGCCAGCCATCGGCCGCATCGCTGGCGGCCACGGCCGTTGCATAGGCCGGCCGGCCGTCGCGCATGGCCAGGCCATTGAGGTGGCAGCGGTCTTCCGCCGCCAGCCGGCTGATGAACGGCGGCTGCCACAGGGGCCGGAAGCTGTGGCTGCCGCTGGGGGCGGCCAGGCAGCTGAACAGGGTGTTCACCATCACCAGCTGGCCGTCGCCATCGACGGCCATGTCGTGGATGTCGCAGTCGCCCGTGGTGAATCCCAGCTGGGGCACGTACAGCCGGTCGTGGCCGTTGGCCTCTTCGCCGGCGCCGAGCATGTTCTCAAAACGCCACACCTGATACAGGCTGCTCATCCAGAAGCCGTTGCCATCGGCGCTGGGGCAGAGACCCATGCAGCGGTTGAAGGTGCGCTCGAACACCGCCAGTTCGCCATTGGCCTTCAGCCCCAGGGCGAACAACTTGCCGATCTGATACGTGGTGAAGGCCAGAGAAAGCTTCTGCTCCGCCAGCCAGGCCAGCAGCTGGCGGGAGGTGGTGATCTCGAAGCTGGGCGGGGTGGCGGTCATGGCGGCGGGGGTGGCGGACGGGCTGGCAGCGGCGGCCTGGGGTGGGGCTGGTGGAGTCTCCTGCCATTTGCGCTGGTAGTGCTCGCGGCAGCGCTGCCAGGAGCTGCTGCCGGCGGCTCCGCCGCTGGCGTGGATCAGTGGCAGGGGCCACACCCCTGGCTGAAGGCCGGCGGCCACGGCGCTGCGGCAGAGGTCCAGGTCATAGAAGTGAAAGTCGAGATCCGGATC
>JBKDDA010000082.1:0-55754 GCA_046313055.1 Synechococcaceae cyanobacterium
GGAGATCCGGGCTGCGGAGGATCCGGAGTTCGAGACGTTCTACACAAAGAACATTCTGCTGAACGAAGGCCTGCGGGCCTGGATGGCAACGGCCGACCAACCGCACGAAAACTTCACCTTCCCCGAAGAGGTTCTGCCCCGTGGAAACGCCCTTTGATTCTTCAATGGTTGGAGTCGGCGGCATGGACCGCGACTCCACCGGTTATGCCTGGTGGGCGGGCAATGCCCGCCTGATCAACCTCTCCGGCCGACTCCTCGGTGCCCACGTGGCCCATGCCGGCCTGATGGTTTTCTGGGCTGGCGCCATGATGCTGTTCGAGGTGAGTCACTTCACCTTCGACAAGCCCATGTATGAACAGGGTCTGATCCTGTTCCCGCATGTGGCCACCCTTGGCTATGGCGTCGGTCCCGGAGGTGAGGTCACCGATCTCTATCCTTTCTTTGTGGTTGGTGTTCTGCACCTGATCAGTTCCGCCGTGCTCGGTCTCGGTGGCCTGTATCACGCCCTGCGTGGCCCTGAGATTCTCGAGAACTATTCCTCGTTCTTCTCTCAGGATTGGCGCGACAAGAACCAGATGACCAACATCATCGGCTACCACCTCATCCTGCTGGGTGTGGGTGCGCTGCTGCTGGTCTTCAAGGCCATGTTCTTCGGCGGCGTTTACGACACCTGGGCTCCCGGTGGCGGCGATGTTCGTCTGATCACCAACCCCACCCTCAGCCCCGGGGTGATCTTCGGTTATCTGTTCCGCGCCCCCTTTGGTGGCGAGGGCTGGATCATCGGGGTCAATTCCATGGAAGACATCATCGGCGGCCACATCTGGGTCGGCCTGATCTGCATCTTCGGTGGCATCTGGCACGTGATCACCAAGCCCTTCGGCTGGGTGCGTCGCGCCTTCATCTGGAACGGTGAGGCCTACCTGAGCTACAGCCTCGGCGCCCTGAGCTTCATGAGCTTCATCGCCTCGGCCTACATCTGGTTCAACAACACGGCCTATCCCTCCGAGTTCTACGGCCCCACCAACGCCGAAGCCTCCCAGGCCCAGAGCTTCACCTTCCTGGTGCGTGACCAGCGTCTCGGCGCCAACATCGGTTCCGCCATGGGCCCCACGGGCCTGGGCAAATACCTGATGCGCTCCCCCACCGGCGAGATCATCTTCGGTGGTGAAACCATGCGCTTCTGGGACTTCCGTGGTCCCTGGCTCGAGCCGCTGCGCGGTCCTAACGGACTCTCGCTTGACAAGCTCCAGAACGATATTCAGCCCTGGCAGGTTCGCCGTGCGGCCGAATACATGACCCACGCCCCCAACGCCTCCATCAACTCCGTGGGCGGCATCATCACCGAGCCAAACTCGGTGAACTTCGTGAACATCCGCCAGTGGTTGGCAGCCACCCAGTTTGTGCTGGCCTTCTTCTTCCTGGTGGGTCACCTCTGGCATGCCGGGCGCGCCCGCGCCGCTGCCGCCGGCTTCGAGAAGGGCATCGACCGCCAGGCCGAACCTTCCCTGGCCATGCCGGATCTGGATTGATCGGATCTGGATTGGTTCCCGTTGGTCCAACCAGCAGCCCCCGTCCTGTGCGGGGGTTTTTTCATGGAATCGTGGAAGTCCATTGCCGGGGCTCCGTTCCTACCATCGGCATTGTTCCCGCTTTCGCAGCGTTGATGCCGCGCCTTTTCTCCTCCCGTGCCGGATCCAGGCTGATTCCTGGATTGGCAGCGATCACCCTGCTGGGCGCAGCACCGGCCCCGGCCCAGTTCGCCGGTCTGCAGGCTCCCAGCCCTGGGGTGATCTGCGACAACCTTCGCCAGAGCTGCTTCGATGACCGCGGTGTCTCCCTGAACTGGACCCAGAGGCTCTATGGCCCTGGCGTGGCCCAGCAACTCGCCTCCCAGCTCACCGGGCGCCCGCCCGTGCAGGAGTTTCAGCTCAGCAACGGCGCCTTCTGCGACGTGCGTGCCCGTCTCTGCTGGGAAGACGGCAACCGCCGGCGGCTGGTGAGCCGCAGCCTCAGCCAGCAGCTGTTCGGCAGCACCGCCGGCGGCGGCGCCGGTGGTGGCTGGACTCCCTCCGGCAATGGCGGTCCCTCCGTGACCCGGGATCGGGCCCGCTGCACCCTTCTCCAGCAGACCAACACCCTCTACGACGGCCGTTGCTCCCTGCGCACCGTGCGGGAAGGGGGTCTGGTGCGTTACGTGGTGTCGATCCCGGATGGACGCCGGTTCAACTTCAGCAACCTGCGCGGCCGCCTGCAGGTGAACGATGCCACCGGCGATTGGCCCGTGGAGTTCATCGACCACGGATACACCGGTGTGTTCCGCTGGCAGAGCATGACCCTGATGGCCACCCGTGAGCACAGCGGCCTGCGCTCCAGCAGCTCCGGTGCCGACCAGTTCATGGACGGCCTGTTCGGCTCTCCCTGAGCCACTGCCGCAGCAACGGCAGGCTCAGGCCGATCACGTTGCTGACGCAGCCCTCAATCCGTTCCACCAGCGCCCCTCCCCGGCCCTCCAGTGCGAACCCTCCCGCGCACTGGAGCGGTTCACCGCTGGCCACATAGGCGGCAATCTCCTCGTCGGTCAGTGCAGCGAACCGCACCCGGGTGGTCACCGTGGCCAGCCGGGCTTCCGCGTTCTGGCCCGGCACCAGCAGGCAATGGCCCGTGTGCAGCTCCCCCCAGCGGCCGCCCATGCGCCGCCAACGCTGCCCGGCCTCGTCGGCATCGGCCGGTTTGCCGAACACCTCCCCCTCGAACACCAGCAGCGAATCACAGCCCAGCACCAGATCCCATCCCTGCTCCCGGGCCAGGTCCGGCTCCGAGACCGCCCCGGCCTTGGCCCGCGCCAGCCGCTGCACCAACCGCTGCGGATCGGCATCCTGAATGGCGCTCTCGTCCACGCCGCTCACCCGCACCCGGTGGGCAATGGCCGCCTGCTCCAGCAGGCGGCGTCGGGCAGGGGAGGCGGAGGCGAGCAGCAGCATCGGGGCCGGGCGATCCAGCTCACGCTGCCATGGCCTGGCTACGGTGCAGGCCGTCTTGCCCCAGCGTCCATGGCCCAGGCCCACGCCCAGGTGGCCGCACCCGAGCTTGATGGGCCGGCGTTTCACAGGGCCCGCCGGTCCCTGCGCTGCCTGCCATTCCGGCGGGCGTTCTACGAGCAGGTGGCCGACCAGCCGATCAGCAGCGCCGAGCTGTGCCGCCGTCCCGACTGGCAGAGGCTGGTGTTCGCCCCTTTCGGTCCCGAGCGGGCTGAAGACCATTTCCGCTGGCTGATCCGTCTGGGGGTGCTGCGGCGGGAGGTGGACGGTCAGGGGCTCACCGAGCGGGTGCGGCTCACCCCCCTGGGGAGACGGGTGCTGGCCAGCCTGCCAGGGGAGGTGCCCCGGGCAGGACTGCGCGAACGCATGCATGAAACGTTCCGACGTCATCGCCCCCGTTTCTGATGCCTGTTCCCGCTGGTGCTCCACCGGCCCTGATGGTGCTGGGCACCAGCAGCGGCGCGGGCAAGTCGCTGATGACCGCAGCACTCTGCCGGGTGCTGAAACGCCGCGGCGAGCTGCCGCTGCCGTTCAAGGGTCAGAACATGAGCACCAATGCCTGGGTGGATCCCGATGGCGGCGAGATGGCCTATTCCCAGGCGCTGCAGGCCTGGGCAGCCGGTCTGGAGCCCCATCACTGCATGAATCCCGTGCTGCTCAAGCCCCAGGGCGACAGCACCAGCGAGGTGGTGCATCGGGGGCAACCGGTGGGCATCGCCCGGGCTGAGCACTACTACCGCGACTGGTTCCGGCCGGGCTGGGCCGCCATCCGCCAGGGCCTGGAGCAGCTGCAGGCCCGTTACCCGGGCGGGCGGCTGGTGCTGGAGGGTGCCGGCAGCCCGGTGGAGGTGAACCTGCAGGCCCGCGATCTCACCAACCTGCGGCTTGCCCAGTACCTGCGGGCCCGGTGTCTGCTGGTGGCCGACATCGAGCGGGGAGGGGTGTTCGCCCAGATCGTGGGCACCCTCGCCCTGCTGCGGCCCGTGGAGCGGCCCCTGATCCGCGGCCTGCTGATCAACCGCTTCCGGGGTCGCCGCGAGCTGTTCGATCAGGGGCGCAGCTGGCTGGAGCGCACCACGGGCGTGCCGGTGCTGGGGGTGATGCCCTGGCTCGATGAGCTGTTTCCCCCGGAGGATTCCCTGGATCTGCTGGAGCGCCGGAGTCGCAAGCCCGATGCCGAGCTGGAGATCGCGGTGCTGCGGCTGCCGTCATTGAGCAACTTCTCCGACCTCGACCCCCTGGAGGCCGAAGCGAGCGTGCGCCTGCGCTGGCTGCGGCCCGGCGACGATCTGGGCTGTCCCGATGCCGTCATCCTGCCGGGCAGCAAGCAGACCCTGCGGGACCTGGAGGCGTTGCGGCACGCCGGCAGCGATCGCCAGCTGGCCCCATACCTGGCCCGGGGGGGCCACCTGTTCGGCATCTGCGGTGGCCTGCAGCTCCTGGGCCGTGAGCTGGCCGATCCCGATGGTCGGGAGGGCGGCAGCCCCGGCGGCTCCACCGTGGTGCCGGGCCTGGATCTGCTGCCGCTGGCCACCGTGTTCGGCGGCGCCAAGGCCCTCCGCCAGCGCCGCAGTCTGGCCCTCTGGCCCCCGTTGCCGTCGGCGCAGGAGTCGCAGCCCGGAACCGCCGGCCTGCCGTTGGCGGGCTTCGAAATGCACCGCGGCGAAAGCCGGTTGCTGGAGGAGCCGGCCGCCGGCCGCGGGCCCTGGCCCCTGGCCGCCGATGACGGCCTGGGCTGGTGGCAACCCTTCGGTGAGCAGGGTGGTGTGGTGGCTGGCACCTATCTGCACGGGGTGTTCGAGGACGGCGGCTGGCGGCGCCGCTGGCTCAACCGGCTGAGACACCACCGCGGCCTGCCGGCCCTGCCCGGCGACGGCCCCCATCACACGCACCATCGGGAGTTGCTGCTGGAGCGGCTGGCCGATGCCTTCGAGGAGCACGTGGCGCTCGCCCCCCTGCTGGAACCCTGACCCTGGCCCCTGACCCATGCCGAGCACCCCGGTCACCATCCATTGGCCCAACGGCCGCAGCACCTCCACCGAAGCCGGCGGTGACTGGCTGGCGGCGGCCCGGTCCGCCGGCATCACGATTCCCACCGGTTGTCTCGGGGGCAGTTGTGGCGCCTGTGAGATCGAGGTGAATGGCCAGGTGGTGCGGGCCTGCATCGCCACGGTGCCCGCCAGCCGCACGGGCAGCCTGCGGGTGGAGCTGGCCAGCGACCCCTACTGGTGAGCCGGCGCCGCTGGCCCAGGGGCATCGGCGGACTGCAGCAGCCCGCCCCCCAGCAGCACATCGCCGTCGTAGAACACCGCCGCCTGGCCGGGGGCGACCGAGAATTGCGCCTCGGCAAACCGCAGTTGGCACCGGTGGGGCCTGTCCGCGGCCCGGTCGGCGTCGGTGGCGGGCATGGGTGTGAGCCGGGCCGCCACCGGAGTGCTGCGGTACCGCACCTGCACCTGCACATCCAGAGGTGCCTCCGGTGGCGGCACCGACACCCAGTTCACCGCCCCCACCAGGGCATGGTCCGTGGCCGCTTCGGACCGCGGCGCCACCACCACCCGGTTGAGGGCACCGTCCAGTCGCACCACGTAGAGGGGTTCGCTCCATGCCACCCCCAGCCCCTTGCGCTGGCCGATGGTGAAGTGTTCGATGCCGTCGTGCTCGCCCAGCACCGTGCCGTCGGCCAGCACAATCTGCCCCTGCCGCGGCGGCAGGTAGGTGTCGAGAAAGGCCTTCATTGAGCCATGGTGGTCGGCCAGGCAGAGGTCCTGGCTTTCAGGTTTGCTGGCGGTGCGCAATCCCTGCCGTTCGGCCTCCAGGCGCGTGTCGGCCTTGGTCAGTTCGCCCAGGGGAAACACCAGACAGCCGAGGGCCTGCTGGGGCAGGTCGTAGAGGAAATAGCTCTGATCCTTGTGGCGATCGAGTCCGCGCAGCAGCTGGTGCCGCCCATTGGCTGCCCTGGAGCCATGGCGCACCCGGGCGTAGTGGCCGGTGGCGATCCGGCCGATGCCCCGCTCCTGGCCCGCCCACTGCAGCATCGGGCCGAATTTCACGTCGCGGTTGCAGCGTGAGCAGGGCAGGGGCGTGATGCCCTGGCCATAGCCCTGCACCACCACATCCACGATGCGGGCCTGGAACTGCTCGCGGAAGTCCACCACATGGTGGGGCACCCCCAGTTGGTCGCAGATGGCGGCCGCATCCACCAGCCCCTCGGCGCAGCAGGCCCCCTTGCCACTCATCAACCAGAGGGTGAGCCCCTCCACCTGCCAACCGGCCTGCACCAGCAGCGCCGCCGTGAGCGAACTGTCCACCCCGCCGGAGAGCCCCACTGCCACCCGCCGTTCACCCGGCCAGGTCCGCAGCCGCTCCAACACGGCAGCACCGGCGGCGGTGGCGGGTTCGGCGAAGCGGGGGAGCGGGGGCGGGGTCACGGCACAGCAGGGGGCAGGACAACGGCCCGCCCGGTCTCCATCATGGAAGGATGACCAGCCCCGCCGTCTGGCCCCCTCGCGACGCCGACCATCTGCTGGTGAGCAGTGGCCAGATGGCTGCCCTGGAGGAGCGCCTGTTTGCCAGCGGCCTGCCGGTGGAGGCGCTCATGGAGAAGGCTGCCCTGGCGGTCAGCCGGCGGTTGCTGGCCGGACCCTCGCGGCTGGATCAGGGGGTGGTGGTGCTGGTGGGCCCCGGCCACAACGGGGGCGATGGCCTTGTGGTGGCCAGGGAACTGCATCTGGCTGGGGTGCCGGTGCGGATCTGGTGCCCGTTCGAGCGGCTCAAGCCGCTCTGCGAGCGGCACCGTCGCCATGGCCGCTGGCTGGGCATGGCTGACCTGGAGGCCCCCCCCGATCCGGCGGATCCGGCCCTCTGGATCGACGCCCTGTTCGGCATCGGCCAGCGGCGGGCCCCGGGCGAAGCGATCGAGGCCCTGCTGCGCCAGCGCCAGCGGCTACAGCCGGGCCGGCTGGTGGCGGTCGATGTGCCCACGGGCCTCTGTGCCGACCGCGGTCTGCGGCTGGGATCGGCTGTCGCCACGGCCGGCCTCACGCTCACGATCGGCCTGATCAAGCAGGGGCTGGTTCAGGATCCGGCCCTTGCCCATGTGGGCGTGCTGGAGCGCATCGATCTGGGGCTGCCGGCCACCCTGCTTGCAGAGCTGCCGGCGGAGCAGCCGCTGGGGCTCCTGCCCGCCGATCTGGCCACCTCGCCGCTGCCGTCGGCTGATCCGGCGGCGGCCAAGTACCAGCGTGGTCGGCTGCTGGTGGTGGCCGGCAGTGACCGGTACCGCGGGGCGGCCCACCTGGCCCTGGCCGGTGCCCTGGCCGGCGGCTGTGGCAGTGTCCGCGCCGTGTTGCCGGCCACCGTGGCCGAGGGCCTCTGGCAGGTGCTGCCGGAGGTGGTGGTCGAGGGCAGCTGCCTGACTGCCGCCCATCTGCAGCGGCTCGATGCCGTGCTGGTGGGGCCCGGTCTGGGCGCCGTCGATGGCTCCGTGCTTGCCGACGAGGCTCTCTGGCACCATCTGGGCGGCTTTCCGGGGTTGCTGCTGCTCGATGCCGATGGCCTCAATGCCCTGGCCTGCCGCGATGCGGTGGCCTGGTTGCGCCAGCGATGTGGTGCCACCTGGCTCACGCCCCACCGGGGCGAATTCGCCAGGCTGTTCCCCGATCTGGCGCAGGAGCCGGCACCGGTGGCGGCGGCCCTGGCCAGCAGCCGTTCCGGTGCCACCGTGCTGCTCAAGGGAGCCCGCAGCGTGGTCGCTGCCGCCGACGGCCGGATCTGGCAACTGCTGAGGGCCTGGCCCTCAGCGGCCAGGGCAGGTCTGGGGGATGTGCTCGCGGGCTATGGGGCGGCCCTGGGGAGCCGGGCCGTGGCTGCCGGCGGCACGGCCGACGCGCTGGTGCTGGCCCGGGCGATGCTGGCCCATGCCCTGGCGGGCCGGAGCGGCCAGGGCCCCAGCCAGGTGGCCCGCCACCTGGCCCCTGACGGTGGGTGCTTGGCCCGCGGCAACGCAAACGATCCAGGCATTTTTTGATCAGAAAGCAGGTCTTGGCATTGGGCTCAACGCTGGACTGTGTGGTTTTGCACGTTAACCATGAAGGATTTCTGAAGACATCAGCGGATTTGCTGCTTTGATGTTGATAGTGGTCAACACATTGCTGGCTTTTGGGCTCGGATTCCATGACGACCCCCCCCACTGGGGCCACCACCGAGAGCAGCAGAAGGCGGGGTTCCGACCCCATGACCTGGTATCTGGCGACCATTGGCAGGGAGCCATTGCTCACGCCAGCCGAGGAGATTGAGCTGGGCAACCAGGTGCAGGCCATGATGCTGCTGCTGGTGCAACCCGATGACCAGCTCACCGATCACCAGCGCAGGCTGATCCGCATTGGCCGGCGGGCCAAGCAGCGGATGATGAAAGCCAATCTGCGATTGGTGGTGAGTGTTGCCAAGAAATACCAGGGCAAGGGCATGGAATTGCTGGACCTGATTCAGGAAGGGTCCCTGGGTCTGGAGCGTGCTGTCGAGAAGTTTGATCCCACCCGCGGCTACAAGTTTTCCACCTATGCCTTCTGGTGGATTCGCCAGAGCATGACCCGGGCGATTGCCTGCCACAGCCGTACCATCAGGCTGCCGGTGCACCTGAGTGAGCGGCTGGCGACCGTGCGCAAGGTGAGCCTGGAGCTGGCCCACAAACTGGGGGCCATGCCCAGCCGCTCAGAAATCGCCGAGGCGATCGGCATGCCGATCGCCGAGCTCAATGACCTGCTGCGACAGGCCCTCACCACATCCAGTCTCGATGCGCCGATCAATGCCGATGAGGGGCGCAGCTTCCTGGGAGATCTGATTGCCGACGAGTCGGCCGAGGGGCCGCTTGACCTGGTGGAGCGGGGCCTCAACCACGAGCAACTGGAACACTGGCTGTCCCACCTGAGCGACCAGGAGCGGGAAGTGCTCCAGCTCCGGTTCGGTCTCGATGGCCGTGACCGCCACACCCTGGCGGAGATCGGCCGTCAGCTGGAGGTGTCCCGGGAGCGGGTGCGGCAGGTGGAGCTCAAGGCCCTGCGCAAGCTGCGGAACCTCACCCGTCGGCCCAGACATAACGGGTGAGTTCGTCCGGGCTTGGCTCGGGGGCGGCGAGGGCGAACTCCACGCAGTCAGCCACCTCGGCGTCCACCTGCTTCTCCAGGTCCTGGAGCTCCTGGGCGTTCACCAGGCCCCGGTCGATCAGATCAGACCCGAGGCGGCGGATCGGGTCCAAGCGGGCCCAGAACTCCTTCTCGGCGGCGGCCCGCAGCTCGTCGGGATCGGCCAGGGAATGGCCCCGATAGCGGTAGGTGAGGCATTCGAGCAGGGTTGGACCCTCCCCGGCCCTGGCCCTGGCGATGGCCTTCTCGGCGGCGGCCCGCACCGCCAGCACATCCATGCCGTCGACCTGTTCACCGGCCATGCCGAAGGCGGTGGCCTTGCGCCAGATCTCGGGGTCGCTGGTGGCGCGGTCGTGGTCCATGCCGATCGCCCAGCGGTTGTTCTCCACCACGAACAGGATCGGCAGCTTCCAGAGCGTGGCCATGTTCAGACATTCGAAGAACTGGCCCACGTTGCAGGTGCCGTCTCCGAAGAACGCGGCCGTCACGGCGTCGCTCGTGGGATCGCCGAGCGCATCACGCCGGTAGCGGCTGCTGAAGGCCGCCCCAAGGGCCACCGGAATGCCTTCCCCGATGAAGGCATAGCCCCCCAGCAGGTGGTGTTCGCGGGAGAAGAGGTGCATGGATCCTCCCCTCCCCTTGCTGCAGCCGGTTTCCTTGCCGAACAGCTCGCTCATCACTTCCCGGGCCGGCACGCCGCAGCTCAGGGCATGCACGTGGTCGCGGTAGGTGCTGCAGAACCAGTCGTGCTGCAGCCGCATCGCCCGGATCACCCCCGTGCTGACGGCCTCCTGGCCGTTGTACAGGTGCACGAAGCCGAACATCTTGCCGCGGTAGTACATCTCGGCGCATTTGTCCTCGAAGCGGCGGCCCAGGGTCATGTCGCGGTAGAGCATCAACCCTTCTTCCCGGCTGACCTGGGACCGTTCGCCCGGCGGCAGGGCTTCGTAACGGGCCGCATGGCTGCCCGAGGGTGCGGGGGCCCCGGATCCCGAGCAGGAGGGCGCTCCCAGCGCCTGGCTGGCCCCGGAAACGGCGGCATCGGCTGGGATGGCGGCAACGTCGTGGCTCATGGCTGGCTGGGTCCCGCTGGACCCGTCACGTGGACAGGTGTGATGGGTGACTGTACGGGGTCTGGGAGCTGACTACAGTCACGCCCAAACGTCCCAGAGTGGGTTGGATCTCCCGATTGATCATTTCCGGCTGCTCGGTGTGCATGCCGCCACCGATGCCCAGGCCGTGCTCAATGCCCTCCAGCATCGCCTGGAGAAGCCACCACGTGATGGGTTCACCGAAGAGACCCTCCGGGCCCGCGGAGAGCTGCTGCGCACCAGCGCCGATCTGCTGACCGATCAGGTCCGGCGGCGCGAGTATGAGAACACGATCACGGCCCTGGCCGGTGCACCGGATCCGCTGATGCCGGCCCTGGAGGTGCCCCACGCTCTGGAGACCGGCGGTCTGCTGCTGTTGCTGGAGGCCGGCCAGGGCACCGACAGTTTCGAGCTGGCCTGCCGCGCACTCCAGCCCCCCCAGGCGCCCGCCCTGGGCAGCGGCCGGGAAGCCGACCTGGCCCTGCTGGCGGGCCTCTCCTGCCGGGCCGCGGCGGTGGAACTCCAGCAGAGCCGGCGCTTCGAGCAGGCCGCCCAGACCCTGGATCGCGGCCTGCAGCTGCTCCAGCGCATGGGTCAGCGCCCCGATCTGCGCCAGCAGATCGACCGCGACATCCAGCAGCTCGCACCCTTCCGGGTGCTGGACCTGCTCAGCCGCGACCTGGCTGCCACCGCCGAACGGCAGCAGGGCATGGCGTTGCTGGAAGCCCTGGTCAGTCGCCGGGGCGGCCTGGAGGGCGAGGGTGACCCTGGATTCAGTCCTGAGCAGTTCCGCCTCTTTTTTCGACAGATCCGCGGTTTCCTCACGGTTCAGGAGCAGATCGACCTGTTCGAGCGCTGGAGCGACATGGGCTCCGATGCCGCCGACCGGCTGGCGATTCATGCGCTCACCGCCTCCGGTTTCGTGCAGCGCAAGCCGGAGCGCATCGCCGAGGCCCGCCGCCGTCTGGAGTCCGGTCGCCATCGGGCGATCGACACCCCCCTGGCCCACCTCCATCTGCTGCTCGGGGAGGTGGACCGGGCCCGCAGCGCGCCGGCCGATGGTGCCGGCGACGCCCTCTCCGATCTGTGCGACCGCTGTCGCGACTGGCTGCGGCTTGAGGTGCTGCCCGGCTACCGGGATCTCGATGTGGATGCCGACCTCGAGGCCTATTTCAGCGATCGCGATGTGCAGTTCTGGGTGGAACGGGAAGACCGCCGCAGTGGCCGGCACTACGCCCCCGAAGCCCCCGCTGTTGCGGCGCCCCCGTCGTCGGTGGCCGGCAGCCCTGGGATGGTCGACGGTGGCTCCGGCGGCGGCTCCGGCCTGCTGGCGGCCTTCGATCTGCCGCCATGGCCTGAGCTGACCCTGAACCCGCCGGCCGCCGGTTCCTTCACCGCTGCCGATCGGGCCCCGCTCGCCTCCGGTGACGACGGGGAGGAGGACGCGGGCGGCAGCCTGAACCTGTCCTGGCCTCGCCTGCCGGAACTGCCCAGCATCGAGCCCCGCACCGTGGCGGTGGGAGCTGCCGCCCTGCTGATCAGCGTGGTGGGTGTCTGGGCGCTGCAGCGCCGTCAGCTGGCCGTTCCCGTGGCCCAGAACGGCGGCCAGCTTCAGTCGCCCCAGGCCTCTTCCTCCACTGCCGGCAGCCGACAGACCACCCTGGCTGCTCGAAACGGCCAGCTCCGCCAGCCCGGCACGCCCTGGGCCCTGCAGGGTCAGTCTCCAGCCAGCACCGGCCGGCCGACCGCTGGTGCTGGCGCGCCCGTCGCTGGCTCGGCGGGATCCTCTGCCACTGCTCCCGCCGGTTCCGTGCTCCAGTCGGCGGGTGCGCCGGCCCGGCCGGCCGCCGGGGCCTCACCCGGTGGGGCTGGCAATGGGTCCGTTGCCCGGCCGGTGACCGCCCCCGGCCAGCCCATCAGCGCCGCCAGCTCCCCCGCCACCCGACTGCGGCCATCCCTGCCCCTGCGCACGGCCAATCCCGACCTCAACCAGCTGCGGGAGCTGCTGGAAAGCTGGCTGGCGGCCAAGGCCCGGGTGCTGGCGGGCATGCCCGTTCAGTCGGACCTCGACGAGCTGGCCCGCTCGACGGCGATCGAAGTGTTGATGCAGGAACGCACCAATGACCGCCAGCAGGGCCAAACCCAGCATCTCAAGGTGTCAATCCGCGATCTGGTGATTGAGGATCGGACACCCTCGCGGATCGCGGTTGTGGCCACGCTCCTGTACAGCGATGAGATCCGGGAGGGCTCCGGCCGGGTGGTCGAGCGCACGCCTGAGATCACGCTTCGCAACGAGTACGTCTTCGCTCGTGATGATGGAACCTGGCGTTTTGTGGCCAACCGTCCGGCCGTCAACTGATTCCCCCACCACCAGCGCATGTTTGACGAGCTTTCCCAGCGTTTCGAAGACGCGGTCCGCAACCTGAGGGGTCAGGGGGCGATCAACGAGGGCAACATTGACGGGGCCATCCGAGAGGTGCGCCGTGCCCTGCTGGAGGCCGATGTGAGCCTGCCGGTGGTCAGGGAGTTCGTGGATGAGGTGCGCCGCAAGGCCCTTGGGGCCGAGGTGGTGCGTGGCATCAGCCCTGACCAGAAATTCATCCAGGTGGTGCACGACCAGCTGGTGGAGACCATGGGTGGGGAGAACACCCCCCTGGCTGCCGGTGGCAGGCCGGGGGAGCCTTCGGTGGTGCTGATGGCGGGTCTGCAGGGTGCCGGCAAGACCACCGCCACCGCCAAGCTGGGTCTGCACCTCAAGGAACAGGGCCGCAGGGCGCTGCTGGTGGGCGCCGATGTCTACCGACCCGCGGCCATTGAGCAGCTGAAGACCCTCGGTGGTCAGATCGGTGTGGAGGTGTTCAGCCTGGGCACGGCAGCCAGCCCGGAAGCCATCGCTGCCGCCGGCATCGACAAGGCGAAGGCCGAGGGTTTCGACACGGTGCTGGTGGACACCGCCGGCCGGCTCCAGATCGACGGTGCCATGATGGACGAGATGGTCCGCATCCGGCAGGCCTGCCAGCCCGATGAGGTGCTGCTGGTCGTCGATTCGATGATCGGCCGGGAGGCTGCCGAACTCACCCGCGCTTTCCATGAGCAGGTGGGCATCACCGGTGCGGTGCTGACCAAGCTCGATGGAGACTCCCGCGGTGGTGCCGCCCTCTCGATCCGCAAGGTGAGCGGAGCGCCGATCAAGTTCATCGGCACCGGTGAGAAGGTTGAGGCCCTGCAGCCCTTTCACCCGGAGCGGATGGCCAGCCGGATCCTGGGCATGGGCGATGTGCTCACCCTGGTGGAGAAGGCCCAGAAGGAGGTGGAGCTGGCCGATGTGGCCAGGATGCAGCAGAAGCTCCAGGAAGCCACCTTTGACTTTCAGGATTTTGTGCAGCAGATGCGCCTGATCAAGCGCATGGGGTCCCTGGGTGGCCTGATGAAATTGATCCCGGGCATGAACAAGGTCGACGACGGCATGCTCAAGCAGGGTGAGCAGCAACTGAAGCGAATTGAAGCCATGATCGGCTCCATGACCGAGGCGGAACGCCGTGACCCCGACCTGCTGGCCGCCAGTCCATCCCGCCGCCGCCGGATCGCCACCGGCTCCGGCCATACCGCTGCTGATGTGGACAAGGTGCTGGCCAACTTTCAGCAGATGCGCGGGTTCATGAAACAGATGACCCGTGGCGGCGGCATGCCGGGCCTGGGCGGCATGGCCGGTCTCCCCGGAATGGGGGGCATGCCGGGACTGGGCGCCCCTCCCATGCCGGGGGGCGCCGCTGGTCGCGGGGCTGCACCGCCGCCCCGGCCCCCGAAACCGGCCAAGAAGCGCAAGGGATTCGGAGAGCTCTAGCGCCCAGGCAAGCTGAGGCTTCAGAGATAGGGATTGGCCGGCAGTTCCCGTGTGGTCCAGCCGGCCCGCTGCAACTCCTGCACCAGCGTGGGCTCCGGTGGCTGTCGGAACAGAACGATCACGTTGAGCCCCCAGGCGCCCGTAATCCGCGACACGGCATCCTGGCGCCGGATGCCTTGGAACAGCCGTTGGCGCAGCGTCCGGTCCGCTTCGCTCCCACCCTCGATCGGGCAGAACTCCACGCCCTTGATGTAGTGATCATTGATGCCACACCAGGCGAGATGGCGTTGGTGCAGCCCCAGTTGCACCTTTTCGCACTCCCAGGGAGAGAGACTGAACACGTAGTTGCCGATCTGCTCGAAGCGGTGTCGGGGTCGGGGCGGCCGGCGGAGCAGGGCCCGGCCACCAGCCTTGAGGGCATCGATCAGCCGAGCCGCCGGCCGCCGGCCTGCCCGCTCGATCCAGGTGTCCCCGGGCTCGATCAGGATCACCCCACGCCTGGCCACGCGCAGCATCTCGTAGAGGGCGATCCACGGGCGTGGAAAGTGGTGGAACGCCTCCTTGCAGAACACGTAGTCGAAGCTGGCATCGGCGAACCGGAGGGCTTCGGCGTTCTCGGCGCTGTAGCTGCCGATCAGGTCCAGTTCGGCGCCGATCCGCAGCAGGGTGTCGTCCACATCGGTCGCGTGCACGTCCATCCCCCGGCGCCGCAGAAAATGGGCGTCATTGCCGAAGCGCCCGTCTCCCACGGTGAGCCAGCGGCCCTCGGGCAGATCCTTCAGAAATGGGTCAATCCGGGCTCGCATCCGGTCGTGGCGCCAGGCATCGAGGGTGTCGGTGCGGGTCCAGGTGCGGGCCTCGGCGGCCCGCTGTTCATCCTCCAGGCAGCGGCGCCATTCCTCAGGGCTGCGGTCGTAGCGCACTCCGCTGCTGCCCCCGGAGGCCAGGGCATCGCCGGACAGCGGCATGGATCCGGAGCTCGAAGATGGGCTGGGAGAAGGCATGCCACCGCTGGGCTCGGCGCCCAGGAGCCTGACATGGGGACCCCGGGGGTGGGGTGCGGCCGGTGGGTATGCTGGAGGATTGGAACACGACCTGGCAAAGGCCACACGATGATCAAGCTGCGCCTCAAGCGATTCGGCAAGAAACGGGAAGCGAGTTTCCGACTGGTGGCCACCAACAGCACCTCCAGGCGTGACGGTCGACCGCTTGAGCAGCTGGGCTTCTACAACCCCCGCACCAAGGAGACACGGCTCGACACCGAGGCCATCCGGGCCCGTCTGAGCCAGGGTGCCCAACCCACCGATTCGGTGCGCAGCCTCCTGGAGAAGGGCGGGCTGCTGCCGAAAACCGTGAGGGCCGCCGAGGTCGTGGGCAAGCAGAAGCAGGCTGCTGCCCGGGATGCCGCCGCCAGGGAAGCCACGGCCCGCGCCGCCGCTGAAGCCGCCGCCGCCGCTGAAGCCGCCGCCGCCGCCGCCGAAGCCGACACTGCTGCGGTCGAAGCCTGAGCCAAATCGGCGGCCTGCAGCTGCCTTCACCGGCGGCTGCCCTCTCCCTGGCGGGAGACGCCGGCGCCAACCTGCGCCGCATCGAGGCCCTCACGGGTGTGCGGGTCGTGTTGCGTGGTCTCGACCTGGAGATCAGCGGTCAAGACACCCAGATCGCCAGGGCACGGGCCCTGATCGAGGGCATGCGCCCCCTGTGGGAACAGGAGCAGCCGATCTCCATTGTTGACGTGCAGGCCGCCCTTGCTGCCATTGACTGTGGCCGAGGCCAGGAGCTGCAGCGCCTGGCCAGCCAGGCACTGGCCCGCACCCAGGCGGGCCGGGTGCTGCGGCCGCGCACCCTGCGGCAGCAGGCCTACGTGGAGGCGATCGAGCAGCACGACCTGACCCTGGCCCTCGGGCCTGCCGGGACCGGCAAGACCTTCCTGGCCACCGTGCTGGCCGTCCGGCTGTTGCAGGAACGCCGGGTGGAGCGCCTGGTGCTCACCCGTCCGGCGGTTGAGGCCGGTGAACGGCTGGGCTTCCTGCCCGGTGATCTGCAGCAGAAGGTGGATCCCTATCTGCGCCCCCTCTACGACGTGCTGCATCTGCTGTTGGGCAGCGAGCGCACGGCTTCCCTGATGGAGAAGGGGGTGATCGAGGTGGCTCCCCTGGCTTACATGCGCGGCCGCACCCTGGCGGATGCCTTCGTGATCCTCGACGAAGCCCAGAACACCACCAGTGCCCAGATGCGGATGGTGCTCACCCGCCTGGGTGAGAATGCCCGCATGGTGGTCACCGGCGATCCCACCCAGGTGGATCTGCCCCCGGGAACGGTCAGCGGTCTGGCCGAGGCGGCCCGGGTTCTCGAGGGGGTCGAGGGGGTGGCGATCTGCCGGCTCAGCGCTGCCGATGTGGTGCGCCATCCACTGGTGCAGAGGCTTGTGCAGGCCTATGCCCGCCATGGTTCATAGGGACATCCGAACCCCCTGGGGCTGCAGCCATCGGGTGTGCCTGTCAGGATGCATGCAGTGCATTCCCGTCTGAGCCATGCCGGCCAGCAGCAATTTCCAGCAAGCCATCCGTGAGGCCCAGTCCAGTGCCCTCACCGGTCCCAATGTGGTGAACCGCGCCCTGCCCTACGTGGGTGGGGGCATGGTGCTCACCGCCGCCGGGGTTGCCGGTGGTCTCGCGATGATGCGCAGCCCGGTTTTCATGCCCCTGTTCTGGGTGGCTCTGATCGGCAATTTCATTCTCTTCTTCGTGGCCCAGAACGTGGCCGTGCGTGGCAACAACGCCACGGCACTGCCCCTGCTGGCCACCTACAGCCTGATCACCGGTTTCACCCTCAGTGGCATTGTGGCCCTGGCCATCGGCACCGCTGGCATCGGAGCGGTCGGCACTGCTGCTCTGGCCACCGGTATCACGTTTGTGATTGCTTCAGTCACCGGTCGTCGCATGAGCGACAACGTCGGCCAGGCCCTGAGCAGCGTGGTGGGCCTGGGCATTCTCGGTCTGCTGATCGCCATGGTTGTGCAGATCATCGGCGGAATCTTTGCACCGCAGATGTTCCTCGGCGGCACCATGGAGCTGCTGATCGCAGGCTTCGGAACCGTGCTCTTTGTCGGGGCGGCTTTTGTTGACTTCTACACAATGCCCCGCACTTACAGGGATGATCAATACCTGGCAGGTGCCCTTGGCATGTATCTGACATATATCAATCTTTTCATCTTTATCCTTCGCTTGATCATCGCTCTTAATGGTGGTGCTCGTCGGGACTGATTCACTTTCGTCCTCGCCTGCTTGTTCAAGGCCCCTCCATCCATGCTTGGATGGAGGGGCCTTCTTCTCCTTTCGAGGAGACAAGATGCTGATCGATCCGCCCGGCAGCCATCACCCTGACCCCTCGCCTGCGCCCACGCCTTCGCCCGCTTCCCCCTCTACGCCTGCCGCCCAACGCCGGCGGCCCCGCAGGCGCGAGCTGTTCTGCCCCCTGCACCCGGAGCACCGTCTCTACAGCGTGTCTCCCAAGCACCATCTTTATCTCACCGATGCCGGCCAGCTGGTGATTCGGGGCCTGCGCCGCTCCAGGGCAGCCGAGGTGATGCAGGCCTATCGCCACGTGGTGCCCCTCAACGATGAGTGGCTTGAAGCGTTCTGGTGCGATGGCTGTGCCACCACCACCTGGTGGCATGTCAAGCGGCACGACCGGCTGGAGTACAGCCTCCAGGTGGTGTCACGGGAGCTGTGGGAAAACGCGACCGGGGTGATCCGGCCGGAAGGGAACCCCACCGTGAGCCAGTTCACCCGCAGGCAGGCCCGGGCGACCGGCATCACCGGCCTGAGGCAATATCGTTTCCTATGACCAAAATCGCACTCATCACCGGCATCACCGGTCAGGACGGCTCTTACCTCACTGAGCTGCTCCTCGACAAGGGTTATGTCGTCCACGGCATCAAGCGCCGGGCCAGCAGCTTCAACACCGACCGCATCGACCACCTCTACCAGGATCCCCATGAGCTGGATCCCCGGCTGGTGCTTCACTATGGCGATCTCACCGACTCCACCAATCTGATCCGCATCATTCAGCAGGTGAAGCCGGATGAGATCTACAACCTGGGCGCCCAGAGCCATGTGGCCGTGAGCTTTGAAAGCCCTGAGTACACCGCCAACAGCGATGCCCTGGGCACCCTGCGAATCCTCGAAGCTGTTCGGATTCTCGGTCTCATCGACAGCACCCGCATCTACCAGGCTTCCACCAGTGAGCTCTACGGTCTGGTGCAGGAGATACCCCAGAAGGAGTCGACTCCCTTCTACCCCCGTAGCCCCTACGGTGTGGCCAAGCTTTACGCCTACTGGATCACCGTCAATTACCGAGAGTCCTATGGCATGTATGCCTGTAATGGGATTCTCTTTAACCACGAAAGCCCACGCCGTGGTGAGACGTTTGTGACCCGCAAGATTACCCGGGGGCTGGCCCGGATTGATGCCGGCCTGGACCAGTGCCTGTTCATGGGCAATCTTGACTCCCGCCGTGACTGGGGCCACGCCCGCGACTACGTGCAGATGCAGTGGTTGATGCTGCAGCAGCAACAGCCGGAAGATTTTGTGATCGCCACAGGCCGTCAGGAATCGGTGCGGCGATTCATTGAACTCACCGCCATTCAGCTGGGTTGGGGTGGCATTCAGTGGCAGGGTTCAGGGGTGGAGGAGCAGGGCCTCCGGGCCGACACCGGCGCTGCCGTTGTGCGGATCGACCCCCGTTACTTCAGACCGGCGGAGGTCGATACCCTGCTGGGGGACCCCAGCCTTGCCCATCAGAAACTGGGCTGGCAACCCACCACCACTCTGGAGCAGCTGGTCGCGGAGATGGTGGCCGCCGACAAGCAGGAGGCCGCCAAGGAGGCCATCCTGCGGCGGGAAGGCTTTGAGGTGGTGGGTTCCATGGAGAATCCGCCGATGCTGTTGCCCCGGTCGTGACAGCCCTGATCTCACCTGCCGACCGCGTGTTTGTGGCCGGCCACCGGGGCATGGCCGGTTCGGCCATCGTGCGCCGTCTGCGGCAGGGTGGTTACGACCAGTTGCTCACGGCCGAGCGCAGCAGCCTTGATCTGACCGATGGTCCAGCTGTCGATGCCTGGTTCGCCGATCGGCGGCCCGATGTGGTGGTGCTGGCGGCCGCCCGGGTGGGCGGCATCGTGGCCAATGCCACCTATCCAGCCGACTTTCTGCTGGATAACCTCACGATCCAGAACAATGTGATCAGCTCGGCCTGGCGGCATGGGGCCCGCCGGCTGCTGTTCCTGGGCAGCAGTTGCATCTACCCCAAATTCGCACCCCAGCCCATCCGCGAGGAATCCCTGCTCACCGGCGCCCTCGAGCCCACCAATGAGTGGTACGCGATTGCCAAGATCGCCGGCATCCAGCTGTGCCGCGCCCTCCGGCAGCAGCATGGCTTTGAGGCCTTCAGCCTGATGCCGACCAACCTCTATGGTCCCGGCGACAACTACCACCCCACCAACAGCCACGTGTTGCCGGCCCTGATCCGCCGGTTCCATGGCGCCCGGCTTGAGGCCGCCCCCTCGGTCACCTGCTGGGGCAGTGGTTCTCCCCGGCGTGAATTCCTGCACGTCGATGATCTGGCCGATGCGGCCCTGTTCTGCCTTGAACGCTGGCAGCCCGGGTCCGATGAGATCCAGTTCCTCAACGTGGGCACCGGCACCGATGTCACCATTGGCGAGCTGGCCGCCATGGTGGCCGATGCCGTGGGCTACCGGGGCCAGATCCTCTGGGACACCAGCAAGCCCGATGGCACACCCCGCAAACTGCTGGATGTGAGCCGCTTGGCCGATCTGGGCTGGCGCGCCCGGATTCGCCTCGATGAGGGCCTGCGGCGCACGGTGCAGGATTATGTCGCTCAGGTTGAATCCGGGCAGGAGGTGCGCGCGTGAAGATTCTGGTCACCGGCGGTGCGGGCTACATCGGCTCCCACACCGTGCGGGCCCTGAGCCGGGCCGGCCACCAGCCCGTGGTGCTCGACAACCTCGTGTATGGCCACGCCGACATCGTGGAGCAGGTGCTGGCCGTGCCCCTGGTCCGGGGGCAGGTGGGCGATGCCGCGCTGTTGCGGCAGGTGCTCGACGGCCATGGCATCGAGGCGGTGATGCACTTCGCCGCCTACGCCTATGTGGGTGAATCGGTCAGCGATCCGGCCCGCTACTACCGCAACAACCTGGGCGACACCCTGGTGCTTCTTGAGAGCCTGCTGGCGGCGGAGCGACCGATCCCGATCGTGTTTTCCTCCACCTGCGCCACCTACGGCGTGCCCCGTGAGGTGCCGATCACCGAGAACCATCCCCAGGCTCCGATCAATCCCTATGGCCGCAGCAAGTGGATGGTCGAGCAGCTGCTGCGCGACTTCGCCACCGCCTATGGATTGCCCAGTGTGATCTTCCGCTACTTCAACGCCGCCGGTGCCGACCCTGACGGTGACCTCGGCGAAGACCACAACCCGGAGACCCACCTGATCCCCCGGGTGCTGGGGGTGATGGGGGGCTGGGAGCCCTATCTCCAGGTCTATGGAGATGACTACCCCACCCCCGATGGCACCTGCATCCGCGACTACATCCATGTGAGCGATCTCGCCGATGCCCATGTGCTCGGGCTGGAGCGGCTGATTCAGCGGCAGCAGCAGGGGCAGACCGCCACCGAACCGCTCATCTTCAACCTGGGCAATGGCACCGGCTACTCCGTGCAGGAGGTGATCGAAACCGCCAAGGCCGTGACGGGCCGCGGCCTGCTCGCCCATGTGGGCCGGCGCCGTGCCGGTGATCCTCCCCAGCTGGTGGCGGCCGCCGGCAAGGCCCTCGATGAACTGGGCTGGCGACCCCGCTACCCAGACCTGGGCACGATCATTGAGCATGCCTGGCGCTGGCAACAGATTCGCCATCAGCAGTTGGGCAGCTGATCAGCTGCCCCTGCGGGGCCAGGGCCTCGCCAGCGGTTCACCGATGAAGACCCCCTGACCCGGCATGGCCACACTGCGCCAGTAGGCCTCGATCAACGTGTCCCCCCGCCTGTAGTAGGCCAGCAGCAGCAGGGGATTGGCGAACTTGGCCGGAAAGTTGCAGGGTTCGACCACGGTGCCGTAGCTGCCGGTGGCTCCGGCCTCCAGCCAGCGCAGGGCGCTCATCTGCCCTGCCTGGCTGGGGCCGGCACCCAGCTGGCCGCCGAAGGAGGTCAGGTGGTCGGCCACAGCGCCGGGGCGATAGCGGTTGCTGCCGATGCCCTCCACCCTGGCCGTGCCGGTGAACAGTCCCAGCACATCACGGGCTCCCAGCAGCCGATCCGCCTCCAGCACCCGCACCGCCAGCGATGGACCGATCAGCCGCTGCACATCGCCGTAGCCGCCGGCGCGGCTGTTGCGGGCGCGGTCACTGGTGCTCAACAGGTAGATCGTGCCGGGCGGCGCCGTGCCATCGGCGGCCCGGCCCCGCTCAATCAGCCGCTTCGCCTGATCCTCGCTGCGGGCCGCCAGCAGCATGCTGGGCCGGATCCCGAGCCTGTCCCAGGGGCGGCGCACATCTCCACGGGCGTAGTAGGGGCTCGGGCGGGTGAGGCGACAGCCACGGGCGCACCAGGCCGGATCGATGCCCAGGCTCAGGGCGCTGGTGAGCGACTGGCAGCCCACCTGCCAGGGTGCCGCCCAGGCCACGGCATAGACCTGCACGTGAGCCGGGGTCTGGCTCAGGATCTGGCGACGGAGCCGCTGAAACAGCTCCGGGTCCATGGTGGGGCTGCCTGGTGCAAAGCGCACCCGGATGATCTGCTCCGGCGGGATGTGGCGCAGTCGCTGATAGTGGCGTCCGATCGCTTCGCTCAGGGGATCCTGGCCGTTGACCACCACGGCCACGTCCGCCGGACCGATGGCTGGTGCAGCGGTGGTCGGCACCGAACCCTGGCGGATCCGCGTCAGCGGATCGCCGGTCACCGCCAGGGTGCCCAGGCCCAGCAGGGCGGTGATCACCAGCAGGGGCGTCAGCCGGCGGCTCAGAGCCCGATGTGGTGCGAGGGCCACGGGCAAAGGGCGGAGAAGGGAACGAGATCAACCCATGGTCTGAGCCTAACGGCCGTACACTCGCAACCAACGGGCCAGCCGATGACACGACCCCAGGTCCCCCCCGTGCTGCTGCTGGCCTGGCGCCGACCCGACTGCACCCGCAGGGTGATCGATGCGCTGCGGGTGGCCCAACCCTCCCGCCTGTATGTGGCCTGTGATGGTGCCTCGGCCCAGCGCAACGGCGAGGCCGAGCTGGTGCAGGCCACCCGGGATCTGATCGCCACGGCGGTGGACTGGCCGTGCCAGGTGCTGCGGCTCTACAGCGACGTGAACCAGGGCTGCCGTGTGGGGGTCAGCCGGGCCATCAGCTGGTTCTTCGATCACGAGGAAGAGGGGCTGGTGCTGGAGGACGACTGTGTTCCCCATGCCGATTTCTTCCACTACTGCGCCACCCTGCTGGAGCGCTATCGCCATGACACGCGGGTGTGGTGCATCAGCGGCACCAACCATCAGCATGGGCACTGGCGTGGCGATGGCAGCTATTACTTCAGCCGCTACAACCACTGCTGGGGCTGGGCCAGCTGGCGTCGCTGCTGGCAGCACTACGACGGCGAACTGAGTCGCTGGCCGGTCCTGCGCGACAGCGGTCTGCTGGCCGGTGTTTTCGACGATCCCATGGAAGCCGCCTGGTGGGGCGCCATCTGGGATCGGCTGCTGCGGGAGGGGCGGCCCGATTCCTGGGCCTACCGCTGGACCTTCAGCTGCATGAGCCAGGGGGGGCTGACGGCCCTGCCCAACCGCAACCTGGTGGCCAACATCGGCTTCGACGACCGGGCCTCCAACACCCGCCGGCGGCGGCCGGCCATGGGGGTCGAGGAGCTCGGTCCGCTGCGGCACCCCAGCTTTGTGCTCCGGGACCGGGCGGCCGATCGCCACACCTATCTGCAGCATTTCGGTGGCCGTTCCCTTCAGGACCTGAGCTGGGTGCTGCCACGGCTCGCGGGCCGGCTGCGGCGGCTGCTGGCCTGATGGACGACCGCGACCCCTGGTTCGTGCACCTGTCCCTTTACGGCGCAGAGCCGGTGGATCGGTCGCGCTTTCTGGCGGCGGCCAAGAAGAACCGGCGGATTCTGGAGGCCGCGGCCCGGGCCGGGATGCGGCTGGTGGTGGTCGACACGTCGTGCGTGCCCCAGCCCCCCGGGCTGGCTCCGGAGCTGGCCCCCCTGGCGGCCCGGGGGAGGTTGCGACTGATTCGCTTTCCCGGTTTCGGCCGGCCGGCCCTGGCCCGATTGCTGATCCTGCTGTGGTTGCCGATCACCATGCTGAAACTGCATGCCTGGCTGCCCAGGCACCGCGATGGTCAGGGTCGGGCTCCGGTGCTGTTTTCCTTCTACAACCCGATGGCCTCGGAGACCATCCCCATGATCATGGCGCGGCTGCTGCGGCCTGGCGCGGCCCGGATCCTCTTCTACGACGACGCCCTGTTCGCCCGCCACAAGGTGGATCTGCGGCTGCGGAGCGTGGTGGACCAGATCCCGTGGCTGATCGCCCGGCATCTGCCCACCGATGTGTTCGCCGTGAATCAGCGGCTGCTGGGCGATCTCAAGGCCAGGCACAGCCGCACCAGCCTCCTGCCCTGCCTGGTGGAGAGCCAGCCGGCCACAGTCCCACGCCGCCCCTGCACGTCACCGCTGCGGCTGCTCTACGCCGGTGGCCTGAAGCAGGAGAAGGGGATTCCGCTGCTGTTGCAGCTGGCCGGCCGCCTGCCTCCCGGGGTGGAGCTGGCCATCAGTGGCAAGGGACCCATGCAGGAGACATGCGCTAAGGTCGCGACGGTCGAACCGGCTCTCACATTCCACGGCTGTCTGAGCGAAGAGGCGTTTCAACACCTGCAGAACAGCTGCTCCACTCTGATCTCGCTCCATGCGGTCATGGAAGGCGTTTTCCCCTTCAAGCTGATTGATGCCATTCACAGCGGTATGGCCGTGATCAGTGGCCCCGTGCAGTCTCCCGACTGGCTTGGTGAGCCCGATGGGCTGTTCATCCTCGGCACCGATGCCTTCGCCAACGATCCGGTTGGCGCCACGATCCGCATGCTGCCCAGGGTGCAGGCTTTCCTGGAACAGCGCTCAGCGGCATCGCTGGCGGCCACCCGTCGCCGGATGGAGAGCCATTGCTCGGTCTCGGTGCTGTCGGAGCGCCTGCGGGCGATCAACCACCGCTGATGGAGCGATGACCCTCACGACCGATTCCCCGCTTGCTGAATTCGGCCCTGCCCAGGGGCCTTGGCGCACCAGCCTTGTGTTCTGGATCGGCATGGTGCTGGCCGTGGGTGTACCGGTCTATCTGGTCACCCATCATTTGATGGCCACCTACAACCTGGCTGATTCTCAGTACTACATTAAATTCTGGGCCAGGGCTGCTGCCACCGCCAGCGCCGCCGGCCTGCCTGATCTCAATGACAGCCAGGTGCTGGTGCTGGGCAGCCAGGATCCTGGATACACCCTGGTGATGTGGCTGGCGACCCGGCTTGACTGGACGCGTGAGCAATTTCTGGCCCTGATCAACGCTGTGGCTGCCACGCTGGCAGCTGGTCTGATCTATCGCAAGCCATCATCTTTTCTGTTGATTTACGGCCTGCTGATCTACGGCTATTACATTCCAGCCATGATGCTGACGCCAGAGAGATTGAGGCTCAGTATTTTCGTTGGTGGTCTCGCCATTTATCTCTGGCTCAACGGTCGCAAGCTGATTGCTTCAGTCATTGGTGTCTTCGCCGTGCTGGTGCATGTTCAGGTTGTCATTCTTTACACGGCCATTGGATCCTATACCTATTTTCCCTTTGTTATCAGCGCCCTTAAGTTGTTCCTCAATAAAGGTGTCGTTCGCAAGGCTTTTTTGGCTCTTGCTGCTGTAGCCAGTCTCGGAGCATTGTGGATCTTTAGTATTAATCCTCAGATCCAATACAAGCTTGCCCTCTACTTCGAGGAATCTGTCGATCCGAAGGTCGTCATGGCCTTTATTGCAGTCTTTATTCTCCGTTTCTTTGTTTACCGTGGTCAGGCATTCGTTTTTGCCTCTCTTTCAACTTTGACCTTATCATTTATTGCGGCTGGAGCCTACCTTGATCGCACCCTTGTCAATATTTACATTCTCTATTTCTATGACTTCTTTTCGGCGCCAACCCGTCGAACCACCATGTGGCTGATGTGTTCCTTGGTCTTCGCCTGGACAACGGTCAAGTCGTTCGGCTTCCTTGGGAGTGTTCAGATGGGCAGGGGAGGTTACCACTGACCATCCGTGTGCTCTGTTTTCTCGGGCACTACCTGCCCGGCTACCGCTACGGAGGGCCGCTGCGTTCAGTTGCCAACATCGTGGCCCAACTGGCTGACGAGCTGCGGTTTCACATTGTCACCAGTCACCATGATTATCAGGACAGGCAGCCCTATTCAGGTATCAGGCTGAATCGCTGGCAGTCCGTGGGCAGAGCTGAGGTCTATTACATGAACAAGCTCGACCTCAATCTGCTCTCCGTTGGCTCCATTGTGCGTGCCACTCCCCATGATCTGATCTATCTCAACAGCGTTTTCAGTTATCGATTTTCCATTCTCCTCCTGCTGGCTAGAAGGCTTGGCCGGCTTGGCGGGCAACCGGTGCTGGTGGCCAGCCGTGGAGAGCTGGGTGCCGGCGCACTCGGTCTGAGCCGTTCGCGCAAACGGGTCTACCTCCGTCTTGCCCGCCAGCTGGGGCTCTTCCGCGGCCTGCATTGGCAGGCTTCCAGTGATCAGGAGGTGGGCGAGATCATGGCCGCCGTGGGGGCCCCGGCCAGCCATGTGCACGTGGCCCCGAACCTCGCCGACCTTGCCCCGGACCCGGCCCTCATGCCGGATGGCGAACCCGATGGCGCCGGCGACGACAGCCCCGACAGCGATCCCGAGGTGGTGAGCACCCCTCTCTCCATCGCCTTTCTCTCCCGCATCAGTCGCAAGAAAAACCTGATCTATGCCCTGGAGCTGATCGGCCGCCTCAGGCACAGGTTGCCGGTGCCCCCGCGCTTCCACATCTACGGCAATGTCTGCGATGACGCCTACTGGAGCGAGTGCCGCCAGCTGATCGACCGCCATGGCCTGGAGCCTCTCGTGCAGGTTCACGGCCCCCTGCCGCACCAGCAGGTGCGTTCCACCCTGGCCAGCCATGACCTTTTTCTGTTGCCCACGCTCCATGAGAACTATGGGCACGTGATCATGGAAGCCCTCGCCGCCGGCACCCCCGTGCTGATCAGCGACCAGACCCCATGGGCCGATGTGCCGGCCCATGGGGCCGGCTGGGTCTGCCGGCTCGACGAGCCTGACGCCTTCGTGGATGCCGCCCTGGCGTTAGCGGCCCTGCCGGCCGGCGAACGTCGCCGGCAGCGGCGACGGGCCTGCCGCTATGCCGCCGCCAGGGCCAACGATCCCACTGTGCTGCAGCGCAACCGCCGTCTGTTTCAGGAGGTGGCCCGGGGTGGTTGACCGGCCGGCCGCCGATGCCGCGTTTCTGGTGGTGGTGCCCACCCTCGATTCCCATGCTCTGTTGGCTCCCCTGGTGGCCTCGCTGCAGCAGCAGACCCACGGCCGCTGGCGGCTGCTGTTCATCGACGGCCCCTCCGGGCCCGACCATCGCCAGGCCCTGGCAGACCTGTGCCGGCAGGATCCGCGCCTGGCCTGGGTGGTCCAGGAGCCCGGCGACCCGGGGATCTATGGCGCCATGAACCAGGGCTTCCGGGCTGCCGGCCCCAGCGACTGGCTGCTGTTCTGGGGCTCCGACGACAGGGCCGCCGATCGGCGGGTGCTGGCGCGCCTGGCCGATCGGCTGGTCAGCCGGCCCGATGCCGACCTGCTCGTGGGCCGTGCCCGTTATCTGGATCACCGCAGCGGCCGGCCCGGTCGCAGCAGCGGTCTGGCCTGGGCCGGCTCCCTGAAACGGTCCCTTGCCCTGGGCTCCACACCGCCTCACCAGGCGACCGTGTTCGGTCCCGCCGCCCGCCGCCGCCTCGACCGCTATGACACCCGTTATCGGCTGGCCGCCGATCTGGATTACTTTCTGACCCTCTGCCGCTGGCGCGATCTGCTGGTCCTCCATGAACCGCTGGAACTGGTCCACCTCGGCGACGGCGGCGTGAGTGCTCGCCAGACCCGCCAGCGGTTGCAGGAGGTCCGCCAGGCCTACAGGGCCCGTTTCGGCATGCTCTGGTGTCTGCCCTTCCTCCTGCGCTATGGCCAGCGTTCCGTGAGTCTGCTGGTCAGTTTGCTGGCTCCATGAATTCCGGGACCGCCCCTGCCCCCTGGCTGTTGCTGGGGGCCGCCACGCCCAGTGGCGCCGCCTTTCTCGACGGCCTCGGTCCGGTGGCGGTGGAGCTGCTGGGCCGCAGGCCACCCCAGCCCCTGCTGGCGGCCGCCGGCCGTCGGTTCCGGCCGTGCGATCTCCAGCAACCCCGGTCCTTCGAGGGTGATCTGTCGGGCCTGCTGGTGAGTTTCGCGCCGATCTGGGATCTGGCACCCTTCCTGGCGGCCCTGGCCCAGGACCGTCCCCATGCCCTGCAGGGGCTGAGGGGGGTGGTGGCCTGCTCCTCCTCCTCCGTGATCAGCAAGCGCTTCGCCGCCAACCGCGACGACCGCGAGCTGGTGCGCCGCCTCGGGGCCGCTGAAGACCTGCTGCTCGACACCTGCACCGCCCTGGCTCGGCCGGCCCGCATTCTCAGGCCCACCCTGATCTACGGCTCCGCCGGCGGTTACCACGACCGCAACCTCAGCCGGCTGCTGCACCTGATGCGGCGCCTGCCGCTGCTGCCCGTACCCCGCCCCGCCGGACTGCGCCAACCGATCCACTGCCGCCAGCTGGCGGCAGTGGCCCAGGCCCAGGCCCGGGCCCTGCCCGCCACCGTCACCAGTCCGCTGCCGCCCCTGGCGGTGGGCGGCGACGACACCCTGAGCTACGCCACCCTGCTGCGCCGGCTCCAGTCGGCAAGCCCACCCGGTGATCCGGCCCGCCGCTGCTGGCTGCTGCCGGTGCCTGCCAGGGCGTTCTTCTGTCTGGCCGCGCCGCTGCTGGCCCTCTCGCCCCGGCGCTTCGAAGCCGTGCTGCGGATGGGTGCCGATCTGGCCGGCTTTCCCTCGGCTCACCACCTCAGTGGTCACGATGCCGAGACCTTTCCCATGCTGCCCCTGGCCCGGTGACGGCCCATCAGCCATGACCCCATTCCTGGCCCTCCCTCTGGCGATCACGGTGGCGACTGCCCTGCTCAGCCGCCTGCTGCTGCAGGCCCTGATCCCCCTGCTCCGCCGCCGCCTGCTGGACACCCCCAACGCCCGCAGCTCCCACCAGGTGCCCACGCCCCGAGGTGGCGGCCTGGCCTTCGTGCTGGTGGGGTCCATGGCGGCGCCCGCCGTGGCGCTGCTGGTCACTGCAGGCCGGTTGCCGGTCACGGCCTGGCTGCCGCTGGTGTGCACCCCCCTGGCCCTGGTGGGCCTGCTCGACGACCGCCTCGATCTGCCGGCGGGTCTGCGCTACGGCGTGCAGCTGCTCACGGCATCGGCCCTGCTGGCCCTGGCCCCCCTGGCCGTGCCCTGGTGGGCGCTGCCTCTGGTGCTGGTGGCGATCACGGCCGTGATCAACTGCGTCAATTTCATGGATGGGCTCGATGGCCTGGTGGCCGGCTGTGCCGCCGTGCTGATCGCCGCCGCGGCGCTGCTGCTGGCGGCCCCCTGGCTGTGGGCCCTGGTGGGGGCCCTGCTGGGCTTTCTGCTGGTGAACTGGAGCCCGGCCCGCATCTTCATGGGCGATGTGGGCAGCACGTTCCTGGGGGCCCTGATCGCGGGCCTGGCGTTGCAGCAGCGGAATGCAGCCCTAGGGCTCGGCCTGCTGCTGGCCGGCCTGCCGCTGCTGGGGGATGCCCTGCTGTGTGTGCTGCGCCGCTGGTGCGCCGGCCAGCCTGTCTTTCAGGCCCATCGCCTGCACCTGTTCCAGCGCCTGCACCAGGCGGGCTGGAGCCACCGGCGAGTGGCCCTGCTCTACATCAGCTCCACGGCAGCCCTGGCGGTGGCGCTGCTGGGGGGCGGTCTGGTGGCCGAGCTGCCGCTGGCGGTGCTGGTGCTGGGGCTCGGTGTGGTGCTGGACCGTCGGGTGGCTGTGCCCTTCGCCGCTTCCCTGGCCCGAATGCCATGAACAGCAGCTACGGACTGTGGAAGGGGCTGCTGGATCGGATGGTGGCCGTGCTGGGGCTGCTGGTGCTGGCGCCGGTGCTGCTGCTGATCGCCGGACTGGTCCGCTGGCAGCTGGGCCCACCGGTGCTGTTTCGCCAGCGGCGGGCCGGTCTGCACGGGCGCCCCTTCGTGCTGCTCAAGTTCCGCAGCATGCGTGTCGCCGCCGATCAGAGGGGGCAGCCCCTCAGCGATGCGGCCAGAATCACCCCCTTCGGAGCGCTGCTGCGCCGCAGCTCCCTCGATGAACTGCCGGAGCTGGTCAACATTGCGCGGGGTGAGATGAGTTTCGTGGGGCCCAGGCCGCTGCTGCCCGAGTATCTGCCGCTTTACAGTCCTGAGCAGGCCAGGCGCCACAGGGTGCTGCCGGGCCTGAGCGGCTGGGCCCAGGTCCACGGTCGCAACGCCGTGAGCTGGGAGCAGCGCTTCGAACTGGACGTGTGGTATGCGGATCACCGCAGCCTGGCCCTGGATCTGCGCATTCTCGGTCTCACGCTTCTGACGGTCCTCCGCGGCACCGGTGTCCATGCCCCCGGCCAGGCCACCATGGCTCCGTTCCAGGGCAGTCCGTCCAGCCCGGGGTCGGTGTCCCGGGGGTCGTCCCCACCGTGAGCTCCGTGGCCGTGCCCCCGACCGGTTTCGCCTACTACCGCCGCCGCGATTACCTGCGCCGGGCGCTCTGGGCCCTGTGTCAACCCCTCTGGCGCTGGAGTCCGCGCTGGTGCTGGTGCTGGCGCAACGGCCTCCTGCACCTGTTCGGAGCGCGTGTTTCACCGGGAGTGCGGATCTATCCGAGCGCCAGGCTGATCCAGCCCTGGCATGTAAGGATTGGAGACCGATCCCTGATCTCCTGGAAGGCCACCCTGTACGCCCTTGGCCCCATCCAAATCGGCGCCGATTGCGTCATTTCGCAAGGCGCCCATCTCTGTGCCGGCAGCCACGACCCCCACGATCCCAGCTTTCCCCTGATCCGGCCGCCCATCCGCGTTCACGACGGTGTCTGGATTGCGGCTGAGGCCTTCATCGGTCCGGGGGTGACCCTGGGTCAGCGGGCGGTGGTGGGAGCCCGGTCGGTCGTGTGCCGTGATGTGCCGGCCGGGGCGATCGTGGCGGGCAATCCTGCCCGCCCGATCGGTGAGCGCTGATCACCGCTGATGTCGCAGCCCGTGAGCGCTTCCCCCCTGAGCCTGGCCCCCTGGCCCCAGTACGACGACGAGCAGATCGCCGCCGCCGGCCGCGTGCTCGCCTCCGGCCGGGTGAACTACTGGAACGGCCAGGAAGGTCGCCGGTTCGAGCAGGAATTCGCCCATGCCTGCGCCTGCCGCCATGGGGTGGCCCTGGCCAACGGCAGCCTGGCCCTCTCCAGTGCATACCTGGCCCTGGGCCTGGGTCGGGGAGATGAACTGATCACCACGCCCCGCAGTTTCGTGGCCACCGCATCGGCGGCGGTGCTGCTCGGTGCCCGGCCGGTGTTCGCCGACGTGGATCCCGACAGCCAGAGCATCACCGCCGCCAGCATCGCCCCGCTGATCACGCCCCGCACCCGTGCCATCGCCGTGGTGCACCTGGGGGGCTGGCCGGCGCCCATGCAGGAGATCCTGGAGCTGGCCAGGGCCCATGGTCTGGCGGTGGTGGAAGACTGCGCCCAGGCCCATGGCGCCCGCCGCGCTGGCCAGCCCGTGGGCAGCTTCGGTGACGTGGCCGCCTGGAGCTTCTGCCAGGACAAGATCATCAGCACCGCCGGAGAAGGCGGCATGCTCACCACCAACCGGGCCGATGTCTGGGATCGGGTCTGGTCGTTCAAGGACCATGGCAAGACCTGGAATGCCGTGCATCAGCGGGAGCAGGCGCCCGGCTTCCGCTGGCTGCACGAACGGTTCGGCTCCAACTTCCGGCTCACCGAGCTGCAGGCGGCGATCGGTCGGCTGCAGCTGCAGAAGCTCAGCAGCTGGCATGCCATCCGGGCCGGCCATGCCGCCGTTCTGAGCGAGGCCCTCGCCGATCTGGCCGTGGTCCGGCTGCCGCAGCCCGCGCCGGACGACGAGCCCGCCTGGTATCGCTTCTACTGTTTTCTACGGCCCGAAGCCCTGGCAGAGGGCTGGAGTCAGGCCCGGGTCCTGGCGGCCATCGCCGCTGCCGGTGTGCCGGCTGAATCGGGCTCCTGCAGTGAGGTGTATCTCGAACGCAGCTTCCAGGACGCCGGTCTGGCGCCCGCCGAGCGGCTGCCGGTGGCCAGACTGCTGGGGGAGACCAGCCTTGCCTTCCAGGTGCATCCCACCCTCACCGCCGACCAGATCGGCGCCTGTGCCGAGAGAATCCGCAGCGTGTTGCAGGCGGCCCAGCGATGAACGGGATCACCACCGAGCAGCTGATCGTGCTGATCGAATCGCTGACGGGCCCGCTCGAGCCGCCGCTGCAGCCCGACACTCCCCTCGTGGGCAGCGGCAGTGCCGTGTCGTCCATGACCCTGGTGCAGATCTGCCTCCAGCTGGAGGATGAGGCCGGGGCCCGGGGCGGCACCTTTGACTGGACCTCCGAGCGGGCCATGTCGCAGCTGGCGGGCATCTTCCGCAGTGTGGCCGCCCTGGCTGCTGAGTTCAACCGTCAGCTGGGCGCCTGAGCCATGGCCGCCAGCCGCGCTGTGCCGGGACGGGTGGTGATCACGGGCGCCTCCCGGGGGCTCGGTCTGGCGATCGCCACCCGGCTGGCGGCGACGGGCCATGGGGTGGTGGGCCTGTCGCGGCGGCCGCCGCCGGCCGATGCGGCCGCCGGGGGGATCCAGTGGCTCGCCTGTGATGTGGCCGACGCGGCCAGCGTGCGCCAGGCCGCGGCCAGCGTGCGCCAGGGCGACCTGCCTTTCGCCCTGATCAACTGTGCCGGCATCGCTTCGATGAACCTGGCCCTGACCACGCCCCCGCTGGTGATGGAGCAGCTGCTGGCCACCAATCTGCTGGGCACGATGCACAGCTGCCAGAGTTTTGCGCCGCTGCTGATCCGCCGCGGCGGCGGACGCATTCTCAATCTGTCCACCATCGCCGTGGCCCGGGCGCTGGCGGGTGAATCGGTGTATGCCGCCTCCAAGGCCGGCGTGGAGGCTTTCAGCCGCTGCCTGGCCCGTGAACTGGGCGGCTTCGGCATCACCTGCAATGTGATCGCCCCGGGGCCGATCGCCACCGACCTGCTGCGGGGCCTCACTGAGGAGCAGATCACGGCGGTGGTGAGCCAGCAGCTGCTGCCCCGTCGCTTCGGCCCGGAAGATGTGGCCGATCTGGTGGAGCTGCTGCTCGCACCTGCCGCCGCCATGCTGACCGGACAGGTGCTGCACGTGGGAGGTGTGTGATGGCGCTGCTGGCGGCCCTGGCCGAGGCCCGGGGGCATTACGCCCCGGCCCCCCTGATCATCGATGGCGCCGACCGGTTGTGGCTGGCGGATCTGCAGGCTGCCGACACCGGCGCCATCGAAACCCTTCCCTCTCCGTCGGTGGTGGCTCTGGTGGGCGACTTCGACGCCGGCAGCATCCGCAGCCTGCTGGCCCTGCTGGAGGCGGGCCATGTGGTGGTGCCGCTCACCGAGGAGACCCGCAACCAGCACGCCGATCTCCTGCGGGCCAGCCACGCCGACCATCGGCTCAGGCACGGCAGGCTTGAGCCGTTGCCTCCGCCGGCCGAACCACGCCCCGAGGCCCTGGCGCGCCTGCTGGCGGAGGGCTGCGGTGGCCTGGTGCTGTTCACCACCGGCACCACCGGCGCCCCCAAGGCGATCCTGCACAGGGCCACCAGCCTCACCGGTCGCTTCGGCCATCGCCGGCCGGCCCTGGTGAGCCTCGGCTTCCTGTTGTTTGACCACATCGGCGGGCTCAACACCTTTTTCCATCTGGCGTTCAATGGCGGCACCCTGGTTCGCACCCGCGAACGGCGGGTGGAGCCGGTGCTCGAGCTCTGCCGGTGCCATGGGGTGGAGCTGCTGCCCACCACGCCCACCTTTCTGCGCATGCTGAGCCTGCATGCCGATCTGGCAGCCACGGTGCCCGACAGCCTGCGGTTGATCAGCTACGGCACCGAGCGCATGGATCCGGGCACCCTGCAGCGGCTCAACGGGTTGCTGCCCACCGTGCAGTTCCGCCAGACCTACGGCCTTTCGGAGCTGGGCATTCTGCAGGTGCGCAGCCGTGCCAGCGACAGCGTGTTCTTCCGCATCGTCGACGACGACGGCGTGCAGGTGCGCATCGTGGACGGCAGTCTGCAGATCCTGGCGCCGGGCCGCATGCTGGGCTACCTCAATGCCCCGTCGCCCTTCGATGCCGATGGCTGGCTCGACACCGGTGATCTGGTGGATGTGGATGGCCAGGGCTGGTACACGATCACATCGCGCCGCAGCGCCGTGATCAACGTGGCCGGGCTCAAGCTGCTGCCGGCCGAGATCGAGGCGGTGGCCCACGGCTTCGCCGGCGTGCTGCGCTGCCGGGCCCGGGGGGTGGCCAATCCGATCACCGGTGAACATGCCGAGCTGCTGGTGGAGCCGCAGCCGGGCACCAGCCTGGATCTGGAGGCCCTGCGGGCCCACCTGGCGGCGGCCCTGCCGGAGTGGAAGCGCCCTGCCCGCATCCGTTGCGGCCCCGTTGAGGTGAGCCACCGCATGAAGTTGCGCTGAGCCGGGGGGCTACAGGGCGATCATGCCCACATGGCAGCTCAGGCCCACGCCGAAGCCGCACACGATCACCCGCTTCACCCCCTCCAGATCGCCGCTCTGGCGCGCCCGATCCAGGGCCATGGGAATCGAGGCGGAGCCGGGGTTGCCCACGTCGCCCAACCGGAAGCCCGCCAGTCGCAGGCCCGGATGGGCATGGCGCACCCGTTTTTCCACCGCCGCCACGATGAACCGGTTGGCCTGGTGCAGCACCAGGCAGCAGCGGCCGGGATCCTGATCGGCCAGCAGCGCCGGCAGCTGGTCCAGCAGGCAGGGCACCACGCTGGCAAACACGAAGTTCATCACCGCCAGGCCATCCATGGTCAGGGGTTCCCCCTCGCGCCGTTGCAGCGCATCCCATGGGGCCGGGGCAAACACCTGTCGCCAGTGCCCGCCGGGCACCGGTACGTCGCCGGCTCCCGCCAGCTCGAACAGATCGGCCGCCACCCCATCGCCGAACACCGCCACCAGCTGGTGGTCACTCGGGTCGATCAGTCGGCTGGAGAGATCGCCGCTGATCACCAGGCCGAGGCCGGCGTCGGCCGGATCACCCTGGGCCAGATTGGCCTCCAGCAGCCGCAGGGCATCCACGTAGCCGCTGCAGCCGCTGCTGAGATCCACCTGGTGGTCGGGGCTGACGCCGAGGGCGACCAGTTCGGGGCGCAGAACGGCGGCGGCGGTCGGGATCAGCCGGTCAGGGGTCTGGGTCACGCAGACCAGCTGGCGGATGCGACCGGCCATGCCGGCGGGCAACCCGGCCAGCAGCTCGGCCACCACCTGGCGCTGCCAGTGCACCAGCCCGCGGCCATCCAGGCGGGAGAGCCCATGGAAGCCGGTGGTGCGCAGAACGGCCGCCGTTTCAGCGCTGCCGGCGGTGTCGGCCAGCAGCTGCTCCAGAGGGATCACCCCGCAGCCCGCGCCCGCGGTTGCGGGGCCGGCTGCAACGGAGCCGGCGCTGAGCTGGGCGGAGGCAAGGCGGCGGAGCATGGCCCCATCCTGCCGCCCCTGCCTAGGATCCGCTCACCAGATCCCCCCTGCCCAGCCGCGTCTGATGAGCGATTTCGGGAGCCCGGTCCGCGACGGCGACGCGGCCTTTCTCAGCGGCCTGGCCGAGATCCTGGAGGTGGCACCAGAGGAGCTGGCCTCCGACCTGGCCCTCACCGCCGACAACTGGGATTCCCTGGCCATCGTGAGCACCATCGGCCTGATTGATGAGTGCTTCGGTGGCACGGTGAGTGGTGGCAGCCTGCGGGCATGCGCCAGTGTGGGGGCCCTGTTGGAGCTGGCCCGGCATGCCGGTCGCCGCTGATGGACTGAATCTGTTCGCCCCCGGCCTGCTCCAGGACCGGCGCCTGCTGATCACCGGAGCCAGCTCCGGTGTGGGGGCCGCCACAGCCCGGCTCTGCGCCGGCCTCGGCGCACGCCTGGTGCTGGTGGGCCGAGATCGGCAGCGGCTGGAGGCGACCCTGGCCGGGCTGGCGGGCCAGGGCCATCTGCTGCAACCGGCCGACCTGGGCGTGGCCGATGCGCTGCATGATCTGATCCGGTCGCTGCCGCCGGAATGGCGCCCCCTGGATGGGGCCTTCCATGGGGCCGGCCTGGAGCGGCTGCGGCCGGCCCGGCTCAGCCGACGCGCCGATCTCGATGGGCTGATGGCGGTCACCACCGGCGCTGCCCTGGCCCTGGGCCGGGCGGCGGCGGCACGGGATCTGGTCGCCCCCGGCAGTGCCCTGGTGTTGATGGGCTCGGTGGCAGCGCGCTGCGGTTCGCCGGGACTGGCGGCCTACAGCGCCGCCCATGGGGCGACCGAAGCCCTGGCCCGCAGCCTGGCGACTGAACTGGCCCCCCGGTCGATCACCGTGAATGTGTTGCTGGCGGGGGCGGTGGACACCCCCATGCATCGGCGGATCTGCGGGGCTCTCAGCGCCGAGGGGGTGGAGGACTACCGACGGCGCCATCCGCTGGGTTTCGGCAGCGCAGACGACATTGCCGCCATGGCGGCCTTTCTGCTGTCGCCCGGTGGGCGCTGGATCACCGGCAGCGCCATTGTGATCGATGGGGGTTACAGCGCCTCATGACCTTGCCGAGGCTGGTGCTGGTGGGGGGCGGAGACCTGGCCCGTGAGCTGCTCTGCTGGATGGTGCAGGCCGATCCCACGCTGCCGCACCAGCGGCAGATCGCCTTCATCGACGATGCTGTGGGCCGCATGCAGGCGGCAGGTCTGACCCCCACCGGCCTCGGCACGGTGCAGGCCTTCCACCCCCGCCCCCACGACGAGCTGGTGCTGGCGATCGCTGCCCCGGCCATCCGCTGCCGGGTGCATGGGCTGCTGGCCGGGCGGGGGGCGCGTTTCCGGGGATTCCGCCATCCCAGCGCCCTGGTGGCCGCCACGGCCCGGATCGGTGAAGGCACGATCCTCTGCCCCTTCGCCCTGATTTCGGAAGCCACCACGCTGGCTGAACACGTGATCATCAACAGCTTCAGCAGCGTGGGCCACGACGCGGCGATCGGTGCCTTCAGCACGGTCAGCTCCCATGTGGACATCACCGGCCACGGTCAGGTCGGGCGGGAGGTGTTGCTGGGGTCGGGCAGCCGGGTGCTGCCGGGCAAGCGGGTGGGAGACGGGGCCGTGGTGGGTGCCGGTGCCGTGGTGATGCGCCATCTGGCACCGGGCCGCACCCTGTATGCGCCACCATCGCGGCTGCTGTGAGCGTTGACACCCATGATTGTTGCGGCCCTGGCGCAGGCTGGTGCGGAACCCATCAGGCTGCCGTCTGCAACGGGCAAATCGGCTTCGGCCTTCGGTTAAGGTAGGGGCAGAACAAGATTGCCGAAGCTGTTATTGGCCATGGTGAAACAGCGGGATCGATGAATCGGCTTCGGTTTCACCCAAGATTGCGCAAGCGGGTATTCAGCGTTGAACCGTTGACCAGGCGGTTGATGTTGATTGCTGCCGATCTTGGCCTGATTGCTGTTTCGGTCTGGCTTTCATTTGTGTTGCGGCTTGCAGCACTGTGGCCCATGCAGCTTGAACGCTGCCTGTGGCTGCTACCCGCCACCCTGTTGCTGGCCCTGGCGGTCTACCTCACCACCGGCCAGTATCAGGGAATCACCCGCTACACCGGCAGCCAGTCGTTCTACCTGCTGGCCCTGCGCAATGCCCTGGTGGTGGTGCTGGTGATGGCCCTCGGCCTGGTCATGGGCTGGCCCAACCCGCAGCCACCGGTGCGCAGCTGGTTGCTGCTCTGGATGCTGATCACCGGGCTCACCGGGCTGATGCGTTTCGTGCTGCGTGATCTGCTGATCTACTACACGGCCGGCAGCGCCACCGGCTATTCCACCGTCATCATCTACGGAGCCGGCTCTGCCGGAGCCCAGCTGGCGGCCTCCCTGCGCTTTGCCCGCAGCCACCGGATCGCCGCCTTTCTCGACGACGATCCCCACCTGTGGGGTCGTCAGCTGAACGGTGTCTCGATCTGCAGTCCCAAGACCCTGCCGCGGTTGATTGAGCGTCACCAGCCTGCGCAGGTGCTGCTGGCCATTCCCTCCCTGTCCCGCCAGCGGCGCCGCCGGGTGGTGGATGTGATCCAGGCCCATGGCCTGGCGGTGCAGCAGGTTCCCTCCGTGGAGGAGATCACCGAGGGCAGAACCAGGGTGGATTCGGTGCGACCGGTGGCGATCGAAGACCTGCTGGGCCGCGATCCGGTGCCGGCCGATCCCCGCCTGCTCGGGCCCACGATCCGCGACCAGGTGGTGCTGGTGAGCGGCGCCGGCGGCTCGATCGGTTCCGAGCTCTGTCGCCAGATCATGCGTCTGGAGCCGAGGCGCCTGCTGATGCTCGACAACAGCGAACCGGCCCTCTACGCCATCGACCAGGAGCTGCGCCGGCTCAGGGAGGGGGCCGACCGACTTCTGCAGCCGGTGCTCGGCTCCGTGGCCGACCAGACCCTCATGGATCAGCTGATGGCGACCGGCATCGACACGGTGATCCATGCCGCTGCCTACAAGCATGTGCCGTTGGTGGAGACCAATCCCCTGGTGGGCCTGGCCAACAATGTGCTCGGCACCCTGAGCATCGCCCGGGCGGCGGCCCGCCATGGGGTGGCCCGATTTCTGCTCGTGTCCACCGACAAGGCTGTGCGACCCACCAATGTGATGGGAGCCAGCAAGCGGATCGCCGAGCTGATCATCCAGGCCATGGCCTGCGACCATCCCCGGACCTGCTTCAGCCTGGTGCGCTTCGGCAATGTGCTGGGTTCGTCGGGGTCGGTGATCCCGTTGTTCCGCCGACAGATCGACATGGGTGGGCCGATCACCCTGACCCATCCCGATATCATTCGCTACTTCATGACGATCCCAGAAGCGGTGGAACTGGTGATCCAGGCATCAGCCCTCGCCAGGGGCGGTGATCTCTTCCTGCTCGACATGGGTGAACCCGTGAAGATTCAGGACCTGGCCCGGCAGATGGTCAGGCTCAGCGGCCTGTCATTGCGCACGGCCGACCAGCCCGATGGCGACATCGACATCGTCTGCACCGGCCTGAGGCCTGGCGAGAAGCTCTACGAGGAGCTGCTGATCGATTCCAGTGCCCTGCCCACGGCCCACCCCCGCATTTTCCGGGCCCGCGAAAGTGCCCTGGCCGCCACCGAACTCTGGCCCTCCCTTGAGTCCCTCACCGTTGCCCTCAGGAATCATGACCGCCAGCTGGCCTTCACCGTGTTGAGCCGGCTGGTGCCGGAATGGACCCGCGACAGCCGCCATGCCAAGACTGCCTGACCTCCTGCCCCCAGCCACGCCGCGGAACCTCTGGCTGCTGACGGCTGCGCTTGTGGCCTGCCACAACCTCTGGGTGATCCATGTGACCCAGGATGTGCCCCGCATCCTGGTGGTGAGCCTGTTGTGCTGGTGGGGAGCCCTCACCTGCATGGAGGACCAGCTGGAGACCCTGGTGCCCCGTCCGACCCGCCCGGGCATGGCACTGGGACTGCTGCTGCTCCTGGCTTGCCTGGTGGGTTCGGCCATGGTGGTGGGCCGCCATGGTCTGATCTATGTGCTCGGTCCGCTGGAGGTGGTGGCCCTGGCCCTGCTGTGTGTGCCGATGCGCCGCCTGGGTCAGTTCTGGCAGCAGATCCTGGTGCTCACCCTGGCGCCGATGGCCATTCTGCTGGAGAAGCTGCTCCCCTATGGCCCGATCAGTGTGATCACCGCCAGGCTGGCGGCCGTGGTGGTGGGAATTCTCGGTTACCCGGCGGAGGTCAGGGGCAACCTGATCACGGTGGGGCCGGCCCGGGTGCAGGTGATCGGGCTCTGCAGTGGTCTGGATCAGATTGCGATGCTGATCATCGTCACGGTCATCTTCCTGTTGGCATTCCCCCTGCGGAGGCCGCTCCACATCTGGTCGGTGCTGCTGCTGGCGCCGGTGATCGCCGTGATCGGCAACACCCTGCGCATCAGTCTGCTGGTGACCATTGTTTATCTGGAACGCAATGCCGGCATCACCACATCTGGCTGGTGGTTCCATTTCTTCCACGATGCCGAGGGCTCATTGCTGTTTGCGATGGCTTCTGTGTCTGTGCTTGGCTATCTCTACCTCAAGATCATTGATCGTGAACTCGGCCCCGCCTGATCCTCGGCATCAGGCCGCGGACCCGCCGCGGTTTGTGACCAACGGCCTCGGTCTGGCGGCGATCCTTGCCGCCATGGCCTGTGTTCAGGTGCTGCTGTGGCCCCGTCTCCCCCATGCGCCCCTGCCCCCTGCCCAGCTCCAGGGCTGGAGGGCCGATGGTGAGCGCGCCGGCCACACGGATCGCCACAGCGCCCAGAGTGTCACCCGCCGTTTCCAGCGGCAGAGTTCCGCCGATGGCAACGTGGCCCTGCAGCTCACCACGCTGGCCCAGACCGCCGACAGTGGCATTGAGGTGGCGGCATTCACCACTGCTGATCGCGACCTTTCCCTGAAGAATCGCCGCCTGCTGCGACTGGACCAGAGCGGCCAGCCGTTGCAGCCCGGGCCGGCGAAGCAGGCTCGGCAGGCCACCTCCCGCACCCCCTTGCCGCCGCTGCGGGAGGTGGCCCTGGGCCAGATCCAGGGCCAGCCTGCCCTGCAGGCCTGTCTCACTCCCACGGGGCATGCCGTCACCGCAACCGGAACCCAGAGCCTGCTGTTCCGCAGGGCCACCACCCTGCAGGACCGTTGGCGCTACCTGGTGCGCAGCTGGCCGCCGAAGCCCCACAGTTGTCTGCTGGTGACGCTCCGGGGTCCGCTGGATCGAACCCAGTTGCTGACCACCTGGCAAGCGATCCTCCCCCCCCTCCAGTCCCGCCTCGCCGATTGATGTTCCGTCGCCGCCGATCCCCCGACCCCAGCAGCCAGGACCCCGGCGAGCTCCGCCTGCCGGTGCACTGGATCCTGGCCAACCGGCTGGCCGTCGGTCCCCTGCCCACCAGTGACCGCCACTGGCAGCAACTCGATGGCCTGGGTTTCCGGGCCCGCTTCAGCTGCTGTTATGAAGACGAGCACGCCTCCCTGCCACCACCACCATCCCACTGGGCCTGCTTCGGCGTGTCGCTGCCGGATCATCGGCGCCAGGAGCCGCTGGAGAGTGCCCGACTGGACCAGGCTATTTCCGAGGCACGGGCTGCCATGGAAGGCCATGGTCCGCTGTTCCTGCACTGCCTGGCCGGCCGCGAGCGTTCACCGTTGGTGGCGATCGGGGTCACGGCCCGCAGCCGTGGTCTCGACATCTACGGCGCCCTTGACTGGGTGCGCAAATGTCATCCCGGAGCGGCTCCACTGTTCGACCAGCTGGAGCAGCTCGAAAGGTTGCTGCAGAGTGGCTCCTGAGCCCGGAGCCGGCGGAGATGTCAGCGGGAGCCTCCGCTGCGGGAATCCCGTTTGCCGCGCCGTTGTCCCAGCAGGGAGCCGAGCCCTGAACGGCGCGAGCCGTTCTCTTCGCCGGCCTTGGTGCCAGCCTGGGATCCGTTGTTGGCTCCGACCGATCGATCGGCTTTCCCATTGGCCGGTGGAGCGCTGCTCTCGGCAATGGCATCCTTCACATAGCGGCTGGCGTAGCCGGGGCCGGAAGGCGCAGCGTCGGCGTAGCTGGAGGTGTAGGAATAGTGGTAGTAATACCCGTATTCATAACCGTAGTCGTTGAGCCGGGTCGGGAAGGAGGCCTGGTTGCAGATCACCCCCAGCAGATCGACACCGGAAGATTTCACCCGCCTCATGGCCTGGTTCACCACATCCTTGGCGATCACACCAAGGCCCACCAGGAACATGACACCATCGAGCTTTTCGCCCAGCAGAATCGGATCGGCCAGCATCAGGCAGGGGGGAGCATCGAAGAGAATCAGGTCGTAGTGGCCGAGGCCTCTGATTTCCTGGATCACATCGGCGCAGCGGGCTGAGTTCAGCAATCGGGCAGGATCAGGAGCCTTCTGGCCGGCCGGCAGCAGATCGAGATTGTCGTGCACATTGAGGATCAGATCGGCCGCTTTGATGGACGAATCCGAAAGCAGACGGGAGAAGCCATCGGCAGGTTCGGCACCCATGTAGCGGGTCTGGGTCGGCAGGCGCATGTCGGCATCCACCACCAGCACCTTCATGCCCAGGTCCGCCAGGGTGCGGGCAAAGATGGCCACCGAGAGCGATTTGCCCTCACCCTGGGATGTGGAGGTGATGCCCACAAGCCTCAGGCTGTGGTCGGCGCTGAGCATGCGGAAGGTGGTGAACAGACTCCGCAACGACTCCTTGATGGCGAAGCGTTCGCCGGGAGAAAGCCGCTCGATTGAGCGAGACACCGGCAGCGAGGGGTCAAGGGGCAGGAATGGGATCAGACCCAGCACCGGCATCTGCACCGACTGGCTGACTTCCTGGGGAGAATGGAACAGGTTGTCGGTGCGCTCCCGGAGCCAGGCTGCCGCCACGGCGGAGGCAAAGCCGACTCCCAGGGCCAGCAGGAAGGAGCGGGGGATGTTGGGCAGGAATGGGTCCCCGGAGAATTCAGGCGGGGAGATGATCTGCCAGGGGGTGGTGGCGCGGGCGAGTTCCAGGCGGTAAGTCTCGCGTGACTTGATGTAGGAGGCGTAGTTTTCACGGGCCACCGACAGGCGCTGTTGCAGTTCCTCGTATTCCTTGATCTTGCTGGGGCTGGAGAGGAAGTTCCGGTTGAGTTCGAGGATCTGGCGGTTCAGCTCATTCTGCTGGGCGGTGTTTGACAGCAGACGCGCATTGATGGCATCGGCGGCCTGCTTCTGCACCACCGGAAACAATTGGTCGCGCCGGGCTGTCAGGGTGCGCACCACGGGCGCATCGTCGGTGAAGGTGGCGCGGGCGGTGGAGAGCTCCTTCTCCACCTGCAGCAGATCCTGGAAGGGGGTGGAGCCCCCGCCGCTGCCACCGGGCGCCCTCGGGGTGGTGGCCATGGTGGTGTTGCCGAGGGCCTGCTGGGGGGGAGTGACGAACGATTCGATCGCCTTGAGCCGACCGGCGTTCACCGAAGCCAGCTGGCTCTCCAGCTCGGCCTGCTGCACCTGCAGGCCCCGCAGTTGCTGGGTCAGGTTGTCGCGGGCGTTCTGAATGGCACTCCCCTGTTGCTGGGGCTCAAGAAAATTGTTCGATTCCCGGAAACGCTTCAGCTGGTTCTGAAGAGCATCCATGCGGGCCTGGAGGTCGGGAGCTTGCCGATCCAGAAATCGCACGCCGGAATCCAGGGCTGAAAGGCGCTGATCGGAGGAGAAGCTGATGTAGGTGCGGGCCAGATCTTCGAGAATCTGCTGACCCTTCACGGGATCTCCCCAGCGCAGGCGCACCTGCACAAGGTCGTTGGCATCTTTTTCGGGATTGGTGATGTCGATCAGGTTCGCCAGCTGGTAGGTCGACACCTTCTCCCGCTCGGCGATGGCCTGCAGCAGCAGGGGGCTGCGCAGCAGGGGTGACAGGTTGGGGGCCGTGACCCGCAGGGAATCGGGTTCGGTGATTGCCCCCACGGGCCCGGCGGATCGGGCACTGGTGCTCGTGTCGAAGGGGGTCCGCGTCTGGATGATGAAACGACCCTGGTAGACCGGCGAGAACAGGCGCTGACGCAGGGTGTTCAGGGCCATCAGGCCGCTCACGGTCAGCAGGGTGGCCAGAAAGACTCCCCGCCGCCTGCGGATGATGCGCAGCAGGCTGGAGATCTCATCACCACCGCCGGCCTGGGCCCCGGCCGCTGGCGCCGCAACCTGGGCCCCCTGGGCCGCAGGATCGTTCGGCCGAGGCAGCAGGGACCCGTCTGACGTCACGCTGGAAATCCGCTAACGAATTGGGAGCGATGCTAACCCGTCTCAGCCGTGCCGCATCGGTCCTGAGACCTGATGATCCCCCGGCTGGGCCCCTTGCGTCTACCGCATAACGCTGCATCATGGTGCGTGTCGGTCCACTCTCCGGCCTTCTCCGCCCATCCGGAGTCGCTTCAACCATGGGAAGGAACCTCGGTACGATGGTGCGATTCGCGACAGCAAGGGCTTTGCCGGTCACCATCGCCGTTCCTCCTTGCCGGAGCCTGGCCGATCCACGTCTCAGGTGGTCCCGCCGGACAGGTGCCAGGGCACTGGCGGCTTCGCTCACGGCCGGCCTCCTCTGGGGGCTCTGCCTCACCAGCCCAGCCGCTGCCGCGCCTCCTGTCGGCGCTACCGTGCCCCAGCCCGCGGGCCCCTTCCCCGGCCTCGACACTGACCTCTACATCCTTGGACCCGGAGACCAGCTTGCTCTCCGTTTTCTCGATCCCAGTGCAGCTGACATCGGTGGCACCTTCGAGGTTCTGAACGACGGCACGGCCACCCTTGCCCTGATCGGATCCGTGCAACTCACGGGGCTCACCCTCGGACAGGCAAACCGTTGGCTCACCAGCGTCTACTCGCGCTTGCTGGTGAGACCCGAGCTTTACCTGCAGGTGGTTCGCACCCGGCCAATGACCATCACCGTGATCGGCGAGGTGGAGCGGCCCGGTCTCTACCAGCTCAATCCCAGGGGTGAGGGTTCGGCTGTCGAAGGAGCTCCCTCCACCACCCCCGGCTTCCCCACGGTGGTGACAGCCATCCAGAAGGCCGGGGGCATCACCCTGGCCGCCGATGTGCGCAGGGTCACCCTGCGCCGACGGTTGCCCGGCTTCGATGGGCAGCAGAAGCAGATGGAGCTGAATCTGGCAGAACTGCTCCAGATCGGTAACCAGCGCCAGAACCCGCTGATTTTTGACGGCGACACCGTTCTGGTGGGCAAAGCCAGCGCCCCCGTTCCCGATGAGGTGCTGCGCCTTGGGGCCACCAACCTCAGCCCCCAGACCATCAACGTCAATGTGATCGGTGAGGTCAAACGCCCCGGGCGCATGCAGATGCCCGCCAACGTGCCGCTGGTGCAGGCGGTGCTGGCAGCGGGTGGACCCGATGACTGGCGTGCCAACACCGGCAATGTGGAGCTGGTGCGTGTCAATCGCAACGGCACCGCCCAGCGGCAGGTGTTCAAGCTGGACTACAGCAAGGGAGTCTCGAACGGCCTCAACCCTCCCCTGAGGGACAACGACACCGTGATCGTCAATCGCAGTGTCTACGGGGAGACAGTTGACGTTCTGAAACAGGTGGTGGTACCGCTGTCTTCCGTTGCCAATTTCCTGAACTACTATTACCTGTGGGATACCCGGTTCAACCGATGAACGGCACCACATCACCCATCAGCATGCGCTCGGTGGGTTACGCACTTCTCACTCAGGCGGTGTGGCTGCCTCTCGTTGTCGTCGACCACCTGGATGGCGCCCATACCAGGCAGCTGACCACCCAGCGCCGCGTTGAAGGCCCCAAGGGCAATCTGCCCGTCGACCAGCTCTCCCAGGCCCGCTGGCGCACCGGTTTCCGTCTGCCGGGAACGGGGGTGCTGCTCAACCAGCCCCTGGCCATCGCCAACAGCGGCTCTGACCCCCTGAGAGAGCCACCGATCACCGCCTCCGTCGACGACGGCTCCCAACGGGCAGACCGTCAACCCCTGTTCAGGCCCTACAGGCCCGGATCCCTGCAAGCGTCTCCTGTGGCGGTGTCGGCTCGTCGGGCCGCTCCGTCCGGTATTGACCCGATCACCCGGGCCTTCACCCGTTCCGAGCTGCTGGGCGGCTCCCTCTCTCTCGACGGCCTGCGCAGTCCCTTGGTTCCCCCTCTGGCGTTGGCTGAGCAGGCTCGTTACCGGGCGAGCGGTGACCCTCTGTCGCCCCTGCCCCTGCCCCTGCGGGCTCCGATCCGGCAGGCGATCCAGCAGTTGCCCGGCGGCGGCCAGCATGTGCAGCAGGCCAAGGTCACCCATGTGCCCTCCGCCAGGGTTCGGGTGGCCACCCAGGTTCCTGTGGCCATCCAGCCTGACGGCAGCGTCGATATTCTGTCCCGTCCCGACAGCCCCGCCGTGGTCGACGAGATCCGCGACTGGTCCAAGCGCCAGGTTCCGTCAGCCCGGAATACCGTCACTCCGGCCGTGGTCAACATCCATCCCATGCCGGAAGAGGCCGTCAGGCCCTCGGCCATCCCGGCCGATTCCGTCCAGTCGAGCGCGCCCAGCCAGGCGCCCGAACCCTCCTGGACCCCCGTGGTGCGGACCGAAGTTTCAGCTCTGCCGGTCAGAAGCGCCCCGATTGCGCCGCCACCGCCTGTGGCCGAACCGGTGGTCGTTGACCAGGTTCTGCCGTGAGCAGGGGTCTGACCTGGGCTGTGGCCTCCTGCACGGTCTTCGCCTGCCCGATGGCCCAGGCCTTCTCCACCCCCCAATGGCAGCCCGCACAGCCCGATGCGCCGGGCTCCAGCTGGCAGGTGGTCACACCCGACATGCTGGCGCCGACCGAGCAGTCGGCTGCGGCTCCTGGCCGCAGAGCGGAGCTGGCGGTTGAGGCCCGTCCCTATGTCAAACCCAGAACCCCGCCTGTGATTCTTGGGGCTGGCGGAGGTCTGCGGGTTGGGGTCGGCGAGCCCACCTACGGCATGGCCTATGGCCGGGTGGGGGTGCCCATCGGTGAGCAGCTGGGCGTGTCCGTCCGTCCTGGATATGTCTTCGGCAACTCCGACAGCCGAGGCAAGTCCAACAGTCAGGGTGCCTGGAATGTGCCCATCACCCTGGATCTCCTGCCCAATTCAGCCGCCTCCCCGTATCTGGGGGCCGGTGTGGCCACCAACACCGACAGCAGCGGTGCCTCCAATCCCCTGATCACCGCCGGGATCGACATCCAGATGACCCGCCACATCAGCCTGGGGCTGGCGCTGAATTACATCATCCAATCCCAGGACAGTGATAATCGCGATATCGAAGCCATGTCGGTGCTGTACCTGAGGTACTGACCACCGACCCCGCTCAGCTCTCCGCCACTCCGGTCAGCGCCTGCCGGATCGCTTTCCGTTGGCCGTCGTCGTATCCCCAGCGATCCAGAAACGCCCTGTCATCCGCCACCGACTGGCTGACTTGCGCTGCCTCGCCAGGCTCCACGGCCGCCAGCAGGGTTTGCAGCCGCTGCCCGACCGCCTGGGGATCCAGCAGTCGCAGCAGTTCGGTGGAGCGGCTGCGCACCCGTTCTGAGGCGGCCTGTTGATCGCTGTCGCCCTTGCGGCCATGGGCGACCACCATGGCGCTGCTCATGGCCAGGTTGCGCACCATCAGATCCACCACCCCGGCACCCGCCTGCCGCAGCTGCTGCACCAGCGGTTCGTTCAGCCGGTCCATCAGCGGCGCATCGCCCGCCAGGGCCACCACGAAGAAGCCCCGGGCGCCGTCGCGGCTGGCCACCAGTTCGCCCACCCGGTCTGCCAGCACTTCGTCGCTCAGCTCGCCGGCTTCCCAGAGGCCGATCCACTGGGCGGCGATCTCCAGCGCTTCGGCGAAGCTGGGTTCACGGGGTTCGCTCATCGGGGTGCGGCCTGCTGGCACTCTTGAGGTTATGAACCTGCCCGTCTCACCGCAGCCTCCGGATGGTTTCCGTTCCGGTTTCGTGGCCCTGATCGGCCGCCCCAACGTGGGCAAAAGCACGCTGCTGAACCATCTGGTGGGTCAGAAGGTGGCCATCACCTCCTCGGTCGCCCAGACCACCCGCAACCGCCTGCGGGCCATTCTCACCACCCCCGCAGCCCAGCTGGTGCTGCTCGACACCCCAGGGATCCACAAGCCCCAGCACCTGCTTGGCCAGCGGCTGGTGCACAGCGCCCGCAGTGCCATCGGAGAGGTCGATGTGGTGCTGCTGCTCGTGGATGGCAGCCAGCCCGCCGGCCGGGGCGATGCCTTCATTGTGGAGCTGCTGCGCCAGGCCGGCATGGCGGTGCAGGTGGCCCTGAACACGAGCGACCGCACCGGCGCCGATGCCGATGACATCGCCGCCACCTACCGGCAGCTGGTGGCGGATGCCGGAGCCGACTGGCCCCTGCACCGCTGCAGCGCACTCAGCGGTGCAGGCTGTCCCCAGCTGGTCACGGCCCTGGCGGCCGCCCTGCCGGAGGGGCCCCACCTCTATCCGGCCGATGTGGTGAGCGACCAGCCGGAGCAGCTGCTGCTCGCGGAACTGATCCGCGAACAGGTGCTGCAGCACACCCGTGAGGAGGTGCCCCATTCGGTGGCGGTGCGGATCGAGCGGATCGAGGAGCAGGAGCGGGGCCGCACCGCTGTGCTCGCCACGGTGCTGGTGGAGCGCGCCAGTCAGAAGGGGATTCTGATCGGCCGTGGCGGCAGCATGCTGCGCACCATCGGCCAGGGGGCCCGACTGCAGATGCAGACCCTGTTCGCCGGCCCGGTCTACCTGGAGCTGTTCGTGAAGGTGGTTCCCAACTGGCGTCGCCATCCCGGCCGGTTGGCGGAGCTGGGCTACGGCGGCGGTGACTGAGAAGATGGGGTCTCTCCTCCCTCGGCCCGCACCCTGGACGTGAGCGATCCCGCCCCCTTTCCCCCCGTCGATCTGGCCGGTTTCCTGCAGCTGTGTGCGGGTGAATGGCTGGCCCTGCGCAGCCGCTTCGACTTCGGCCAGCTCGATGGCATGGGTGACGGCACGGTTGATGGTGTGGACGAGCCCGCGGCTGCCGCCGCTGCCGAGGAGGAACCCTGGCACCGCAGCGACCGGGGCGAACTCCGGGTGGAGCACCTGCCCGCCACCGCTGACCACCTCGGTGTGCTGCTGGTCACGCCGCCCGGTGCGGGGGGGCCCAGCCGGCTCACGTTTCTGGCCGATGGCCGTTTCGACGGCGATGGCGGCGACGGCACCTGGCAGCTCTGGCCCGACGGCAGCCTGGAACTGGTGGCCGGCACCACCGGGCTCGAGCGTCGCGAGCGCATCTGGTTCACCAAGGTCAACCTGCGCCTGCGCAGCTGCGTGGAACAGCCGGCCGACGGCGGCCCGGCCCGCGCCAGCTTCAGCTCGGAGATCCGCCGGGTGGTGCGGCCTTGAGGTTCGATGTGGTCAGCCTGGTGCCGGAGGCCTTTGCGCCCCTGCTGGGCGCCGGGGTGATCGGCCGGGCCTTCGCCGCCGGCATCGCCGAGCTGCACACCCACAACCCCCGTGATTTCGCCACCGACCGCTACCGCAAGGTGGACGACGAGCCCTATGGCGGTGGTGCCGGCATGGTGCTCAAACCGGAGCCGGTCTACGCGGCGGTGGAGAGCATTCCGCCCCAGGGGCGGCGGCGGGTGCTGCTGATGAGCCCCCAGGGCCGCCCGCTGCGGCAGGTGGATCTGCAGCGCTGGGCGGCAGAAGTGGACCAGTTGCTGCTGATCTGCGGCCACTACGAGGGGTTTGATGAGCGGATCCGCCTCCTCGCCGATGAGGAGGTGTCGCTGGGTGATTTCGTGCTGACCGGCGGTGAATTGCCGGCCATGACCGTGATCAACGGTGTGGTGCGGCTGTTGCCGGGCACGGTCGGCACCCCGGCCTCGCTGGTGGAGGAAAGCCACAGTGCGGGACTGCTGGAGCACCCGCATTACACCCGGCCGGCCTGCTTCCGCGGTCTGGAGGTGCCGGCGGTGCTGCGCAGCGGTGACCACGGTGCCATCGCCCGCTGGCGGGTGGCCCAGCAGCAGCTGCGCACCCGCGGCCGCCGGCCCGATCTCTGGGCCGCCCATCAGCGTCAGTCGGCTCAACCGCCGGACCCTGAGCCGGTGGATCCGGCGGCATGCCAGGCTCGCGCCATGGACCTGCGCATCGGCAACGGCTACGACATCCACCGGCTGGTGCCCGGCCGCCGGCTGATCCTCGGCGGCGTGACGCTGGACCATCCCGATGGCCTCGGTCTCGATGGCCACAGCGATGCCGATGTGCTGGTGCATGCCCTGATGGACGCCCTGCTCGGTGCCCTCAGCCTGGGCGACATCGGCGCCCATTTCCCCCCTGATGATGAGCGCTGGCGCGGTGCCGACAGCCTTGAGCTGCTGGAGCGGGTCGTGCTGCTGATCGGTGAGCGGGGTTGGCGCGTGATCAACGTGGACACGCTGGTGGTGGCCGAGCGACCGAAGCTGAGACCCCACATCGCCACCATGCGGACCGCGATCGCCGCCCGCATGGGCCTGGCGCCGGAGCTGGTGGGGGTCAAGGCCACCACCAATGAGGGCCTCGGCCCCACCGGCCGGGAGGAGGGCATCGCCGCCCATGCCGTGGCCCTGCTCCAGCGCCCCTGATGCTCGGCCGTGTGCTGGCGCTGCTGCTGGCCCTCGTGCTGGTGGCCTGGCCGCCGGCCGCATCTGCCCTGTCGCCGGCCGACGCCGAGATCGAATCGCCTGTGGTGGAGATGCTGCGGCTGCAGGTGCCGCGCGAGGCCCAGCCGGCCTGGCTTGCGGCCGAACGGATCTGCTGGGAACCGTGGCTGCGGCGCCAGCAGGGCTTTCTGGGTCGGGAGCTGCTGTATGACAACCGCCAGCAGCAGGCCCTGGTGCTGATCCGCTGGGCCAGCCGGCGCCACTGGCAGGCGATCCCCGCGGCCGAGGTGGCCCGGATCGACCGGCGGTTTCAGGTGGAGGTGCGCCGCCGGCTGGGCCCCCTGGCCCCCGGCGGTGGTGGCACCCCCTTCGCCATCCTGCAGGAGGGGGAACTGCAGACCATGGATGCCCCGCTGTGATGCCCCCCCTGCAGGCCGGTGACGACGAACAACGGCTGGGCATCGATCTCGATCTCGACCGCCGCCGCCGCCTGGGCATGGTGGAGGCGGTGTGGGGGGAGCACAAGAGCGCCGAGCAGATCGCCCTGATCCTCAGGCGCCTGGCCGCCGCCGCTGAACTGGCCCTGGTGACCCGGGTGGACCCCGCCAAGGCCGCCGCGGTGGCGGCCCTGCTCAGATGGATGCCCGAGGGTGGCGAGCTGGTGCACCACCCCCTGGCCCGTTGCCTCACCTGCGGCCCGCTGCCCGAACCGCAGGCGGCACTGGGCACGGTGGCGGTGCTGGCGGCAGGCAGCAGCGACCTGCCGGTGGCGGCTGAAGCCGAACTGGCCCTCGCCTGTCACGGGGTGGCGGTGGATCGGCTGGTGGATGTGGGGGTGGCGGGTCTGCAGCGGTTGCTCTCGCGGCTGGACCGGCTGCGCGGTGCCCGGGTGCTGATCGCCTGCGCCGGCATGGAGGGCTCCCTGCCCACGGTGCTGGCCGGCCTGCTGGGCCAACCGGTGATCGCCGTGCCGGTGGCCGTGGGCTACGGCGTCAGCGCCGGTGGTCAGGCGGCCCTGCACAGCATGCTGGCCAGCTGCGCACCGGGGCTGATGGTGGTCAACATCGACAACGGCTACGGCGCCGCCATGGCGGCCCTGCGCATCCTCGGGTCGGGGATCAGAGGTGCTGCAGATCGGGATAGGCCGTGAGCAGATCTTCGGTGCTGAGCACCTCACCGGCCCCCTCCGGCTGCCAGATCACCTCCAGCGCCAGCAGGTCGTCGGCGGGAACGGCCCCCAGCTGCTGCAGGCTGTTGCGCAGGTCGTCGGCGCTGGAGGCGCCGCGGATCGCCAGGGGCCGACGGCTCGCCACCAGCAGGGTCACGGCGATGTATTCGTTGGCCTCACCGCTCGATCCGGCTGTCACGCTGCTGTCGCTGAAGCGACGGCCGGCCACGTTGGCGGTCACCTCCCGCTGAAGTTTGCCGCGCTCCTGCATCGACAGACGGTTGAAGGTCGATTCCGCGCCGGAGAAGGGCACCTGGCCCACCTCACCGTTGGCGTAGACCCAGAGGTCGGGGTGGCGCAGCAGGGCCAGGGTGGTTTCCTGCAGCACCTGCTGCAGGCCGGCCGGACTGGCGGTGTCGGCCCGGCCCGCCAGGCTGCGCAGATCATCCTGCAGGGCCCGGGCCGAGGCCAGCAGGCCCACCTGCAGCTGGCTGATCGTCACCGGCCCGTCGCGGCGCACCAGCTCACCGCCCCCGTCGCCGCTGCCAAGGGCAGGGCCCCCTCCGCGCACGGCGTTGAGCAGGAGACCCACCACGGCCATCAGCACCAGGAAGCCCAGCAGCCCGCCGCCGCCGAAGCCGAACATCGGGATCAGGAAGGGAAAGCCGATGCCCCCCCCGTAGCCCCCGCCGTAGCCGCCCCGATAGCCCCCGCCGTAGCCCCCCTGGTAGCCGCCCCGGTAACCGCCGCCGCCGCCGTAGCTGCGGGGGGCGGGGCTGGAGCGGAAGCTGCCGCCGCCGATGCGGCCACCGCTGGCCGCATCGGCCGGGCCGGGATGGCCCAGCAGCAGACCGCCGATCAGCATGGGCAGGAGCAGGCCGGCGAGGTGACGACGCAGGGGCAGAGACGACACGGGGCCGGAAATCGCGGATGGAGCGAAATCTAGGAACCCCCTCCCACGATGGTGACCACCTCGAGAACGTCGGATTCCACCACCGTGCGGCTCGGCCAGTGCTGGCGCGGCAGGATCTCGCCGTTGAGTTCCACCACCACCAGCCTGGGTTCGTAGCCCAGGGCCCGCAGGGCCTGCTCCAGATCCAGGCCGGCGGGACAGGGCCGGTGTTCGCCGTTCACCTGCAGGCTCAGCATGCCGCTCATGCGCTCACCCCCAGGCCCGCCAGCAGGGCGGCCGTGGCGGCGGCTGGATCGCTGGCATCGGTGAGTGCCCGCACCACCGCCACCCGCTGGGCACCGGCCTGGCGCACCGCCGCCAGGTTGCCGAGGTCCACACCGCCGATCGCGAACCAGGGGATCGGGCTGGCGGTGGCGGCACGCACGCAGTCAAGGCCCACCGCCGGGCGCCCCGGCTTGGTGGGTGTGGCATGCACGGGTCCCACCCCCACGTAATCGCAGCCGTCGGCCACGGCCTGCTCCAGCTGTGCCGGCCCATGGGTGCTGCGGCCGATCAGCCGGTCGGGCCCCAGCAGCCGCCGGGCCACGGCCGGTGGCAGGTCATCCTGGCCCAGGTGCACGCCATCGGCATCGACCGCCAGGGCCAGGTCGATCCGGTCGTTCACCAGAAACAGGGCGCCATGGTCGGCGCAGAGGTGCCGCAGGCGGCGGGCCTGCTCCAGGCGCTGGCCGTCGCTGAGGGTCTTGGCCCGGTACTGCACCAGCCGCAGGCCTGCCGCCAGGGCCGCCGCCACCACCGACTCCAGGCCCTCCACCTCGGCGGTCACCAGGTAGAGGTGGCAGTCGGCCAGGCGCTGGCGCCGGGCGGCCCCCCGATCCTCCCGCCCGCCCGCTGCGCCGCCCGTCGCGCCGCCGGCCCGCAGGATCGCCACCTCCAGGTCGTAGAGGGCGTAGCGCACCCCGGCGGCCTCCCGGGCGAGGGCCGGATCCACGGCGCGGCCGAATTCCTCGAGCACCCGCAGGGCCTCCTGCACCCGGGCCGCATTGGCCGCCACCACCGCCAGGGGGTCGCGCCGGTCGATCTGCAGCGGATGGGCCAGGCCGGTGGCCGGGTCACCGGCCGTGTCCCGGGCCAGCTTGTAGCGGTTGTGGTGCACGGCCCCCAGCCGCTGGCGCAGATCCTTGCAGCGGGCCACCAGGTCGGGGCGCTCCAGGCCGAAGCGGGCCCAGTCCTCCAGCACCCGCAGCCCCTCCCGGGCCCGGTCGAGGTTGGCATCCAGCAGGCGCGGCACCGGGGCCTGGGCATCAGCGGCGGCAGTGGTCTTGGCGCTGGTCACGGGTGACGGAGATGGCAGAACATGGCGATCGGGGTCCGTAGGGTGAGGCCTGCTGCAGCGGTGGCCCATGGCTCCGACCCCCGGCGGACCGGATCCGATCGGTTCCGACAGTCCCATGCTGACGCTGATCTCAGCGATTCTGGTGCTCGGCGGCATCGGCCTGTTCATCACCTGGGGCCTCAGCCACGCCTATCCCGGCTGATGGGGCCAGGGCTCCGGCCAGGCGGGCCAGCTGGCGGGCCTGGTCGGCGTCGCGGCCGATCTGGGCCACCAGCGCCGGCAGTCCGTCGAACCGCTGCTGGTGGCGCAGCAGCTGCAGGGGCTCCACCGTGAGCCGGCAACCGGCCAGGTCCAGCCGGCGATCGAGCAGGTGCACCTCCACCGCCGAGGGAGCCGCCGGATCCACGGTGGGCTGGGGGCCGAGGTTCATCACGGCGGCCAGTGGGCCGCTGGCCGCCGCTGCTCCGCCCGCGGGGGGGGTGATCCAGGCCAGGGCGGCATAGACCCCCTCGGCGGGCAGAAACTTGCGGCCGTCCACCTCCAGGTTGGCGGTGGGCCAGCCCAGCTGCCGGCCCAGCCCCCGGCCGCTGACCACGGGGCCGCGGAAGCGGTAGGGGCGCTCCAGCAGCCGGCGGGCTTCGGCGATGGCACCGCTCGCCAGGGCGGCGCGGATCCGACTGCTGCTCAGCCGTTCCCCCCCCTGCCAGAGCATGGGCAGGATCTCCACGCGGATGCCATGGGCGGCGGCGAGCCGCTGCAGATCGGTGGCATCGCCGCAGCGGCCGGCCCCGAAGCGGAAGTTGTCGCCCACCGCCACGTGCCGGGCGGCCAGCTGGTCCACCAGCACCCGGCCCACGAAGGCCCCGGGCGTGAGGGCGGCCAGCTGCCGGTCGAAGGGCACCAGCACCAGCTGGCCGATGCCGAGCGGCTCGAGCAGCTCGGGCTGCTCCTCCGGCAGGTCGAGCCGCAGCCGTGCTTCGCCGTGCAGCACCTCCCGCGGATGGGGCCAGAAACTCACCACCGTGGGAACCACCGATGCACCGTGGCCGCCGGTGATGGCCTGGATCACCCGTCGGTGGCCCGCATGCAGTCCATCGAAGCTGCCGAGGGCGACGGCGGTGGGCCGCAGGGCGTGGCTGGGATCGTGGAGGGGGATCAAGGGCCGTGCCGTGCCCATCGGATCCTCCCATGGCAAGTTTGGGGGGCACAGCGGCCGGGGACAGGGCGGCGATGGTGGATGAACTGGCGCTGCGGCGCATCAGCGAGGCCCTGCGGCGCGGCAGCTGGATCCGCTTCTGGATCCAGATGGCCCTGGGCGTGGTGGTGGTGGGGGTGTTGCTGTTCAACAACATCGGCGGCCGGGTGGCGGCCAACGCCGAGCGGGCCCTGGGGCTGGGTCCCGGCCTGTCGCTCACCACCCTGTCGTTTCTGGTGCTGTTGTTCAGCCTCTGGCAGGGCTGGCTGCAGGTGCGCTGCGGCCGGGCTCTGGCGGCACCGGTGCGGCCCAGCCGCGGCGAGACCCGCCAGCTGATCAGGCGGGGTCTGCTGGCTGACCTGCTGGGTCTCACCCTGGCGGCGGTGGGGTACCAGGCCCTGGCGGGCAGCCTGTTTCTGCAGGCTTCGCTGCAGGCGCCGGGCCTGTTCGGGCCGATGGCGATCCAGGGTGCCCAGGGCCGGCCGATCAGCACCTACCCGATCACCTCGATCGAGATGCTGTCGGTGCTCAGCAACACCCAGGTGCTGTTTGCCCACCTGATCGGCCTCGGCTTCAGCCTGTGGCTGTTGCAGCGCATTCACCGGCCGGACTGATGGGCCCCACCAGCTGGTCGATCGCCGGCAGCCGCGCCGGCTCACCACGCCAGAGCAGCTCGGGCTGGAGCGGCACCAGGGAGGGCGCGCCGCTGCGGATCTGGGCCACGTCGGTGGGCCAGTCGGGCAGGGGGGTGGTGCGGGTCTCCAGGTCGTCGACCACCTCGCCGGCGAGCCAGTAGTAGGTGCGGCCCCGGGGATCCACCCGCTGTTCGAACTGGTCGGTGTAGCGCCGCCAGGCGGTGCGGCACCAGCGCAGGGGGCCGATCGCCGCGCCGTCGAGCGGCGGCACGTTGAGATTGAGCAACAGGCCCAGGGGCCAGCCGGCCGCCAGCATGGCTTCGGCCACATCGAGCGCCAGCTCGGCCGACGGTCCGAACCGGCGCCAGCCGAAATCGGCGCAGCTCACCGCCAGGGCCGGCAGCCCCTCGATCGTGCCCTCCATCGCCGCCGACACGGTGCCCGAATAGAGCACGTCGGTGCCCAGGTTCGGGCCATGGTTGATGCCGGAGAGCACCAGGTCGGGGGGCTCCTCCAGCAGCTGGAACAGGGCCAGCTTCACGCAGTCGGACGGCGTGCCGCTGCAGGCCCAGGCGGTGATTCCGGGCGCGAACAGGGCATCGGCCCGTTCCGCCCGGATCGGTGACTGGAGCGTGAGGCCATGGCCGGTGGCCGAGCGCTCCTGGTCGGGGCAGACCACCGTGACCCGGTGGCCGCGGCCGGCGGCGGTGGCGGCCAGGGTGCGGATGCCGTCGGCGAACACCCCGTCGTC
>JBKDDA010000083.1:0-32426 GCA_046313055.1 Synechococcaceae cyanobacterium
ACAGCCGGGCCAGCTGGTTGACCCAGATCGGCTACGGCGGCCCCCAGTGGGCCATCACCGCCGCCTATCGCTACGGCCAGTGTGGTGACCGTCCCAACCGCCGCGGCACCGAGTTCGCCAACCAGACCCAGTCCTGCACCACCACCTCCAAGAAGGGTGCCGTCCGCGATGCGGATGCCTTCTCCAACAACTTCGCCCTCACGGCTGCCTGGCAGCCCAAGGAGGCCGGCTGGATCCCCTCGATCAGTGCTGGCTGGGGTGTCAACGACCTCAACAACAGCGGTTACGTCTACGGCAAGAACGCCAGCAAGTCCGACCAGTACTTCGGTCGCAACAAGGCCAACAACATCGACGTCAGCCAGTCCTGGATGGTCGGTCTCCAGTGGAACGACCTGTTCGTCAAGGGCAATGCCTTCGGCATGGCCGTGGGCCAGCCCACCTTTGCCACCTCACTGCGCAAGGGTGATCCCGACGATGGCAACTACGCCTGGGAGTGGTGGTACAAGTTCCAGGTCACCGACAACATCAGCGTGACCCCGGCTCTCTTCTACCTCAGCCGTCCCGATGGTCAGCTCACCCCCAGCGGCAAGACCAGCAACGTCTTCGGTGGCCTGATCCAGACCCAGTTCAAGTTCTGATCCTCCGGATCAATGGCGGGTCATCCGCTGCGGCCCCCCTGGTTCAGGGGGGCTTTTTGTTGTGGCCTGGCCTGTGGCCCGGGCCGGCGGGCCAGGCGCCTACGCTCGCCAGCAGCCAGCGGTCAGAATCCGTTGCCCGGTACCGGCTTCGACTGTTCGAGCGATCCCTACGGCGTGCTCGGGGTTAGCCGGGCCGCCAGCGATGCCGAGATCAAGGCGGCCTATCGCCGGCTGGTCAAGCGCCACCATCCCGATGCCGGTGGTGACGACGGTCGGATCCTGGCGATCAACGCCGCCTGGGAGGTGCTCGGTGATGCCGACCGGCGCCGCTCCTATGACCAGCGCCGCCCCGGGGCGGAGGGGCCTGGAGCGGCAACGGTGGCCACCGGCCGGCGCCCGGCCCGGGCCGTCGCCGCCGACGAGGCCCTGGCCCTCTGGCTGCGCCAGGTGGTGGCACCGATCGATCGGCTGCTGGTTCAGGTGATCGACCCTTTCGCGGCGGAACTGCATGCCCTGGCTGCCGATCCCTACGACGACCGGCTGATGGAGGCCTTCTGCGCCTACCTGGAACGGAGCCGCGGTCGACTCGACCGGGTGGAGTTGCTCTATCGCTCCAGTCCCTGTCCGCCGGGGGCGGAGGCGTTCGGCCTCAGCCTCTACCACTGTCTGGCCCAGGTGAAGGATGCCCTGGTGGAGCTGGATCGCTACACCATGGGGTATGTGGACAGTTACCTGCGCGATGGTCGGGAGATGCTGCGCGAAGCGGGCCAGCGGCTGGTGCAGCTTCAGCAGGAGCGCCGCCGGCTCAGCGACTGATCAGCCCTCGCTCCAGGCCTCCAGCTGGTCGAGCCGCAGCCACACATCGGGCACCGGTCGCCGCCAGCGCAGCTGGGCATGGTCTCCCCTGACCATCAGGATTTCGCCGGGACCCTCCAGCACGTAGGCCGGCAGCCGGGGGGCGCTGGCGGCTGCCTCCAGGCTCCCCTGCCAGGCCTGGCGGTTGAGGCGCACCAGGCTGCCCTTGCGCAGGCCCGACGGGGGAGCCTTGGCCGGGCTGGCGGGATCGGTGCTGGTCGGGTCAGCCATGGGAGCGCCTGGTGCTCAGCCACGCTAAGGCCAGGCGCCTAGCCTCGGCGCGGCCACCATGGAGGAAGGGAATGCGTCTGCTGCTACTGGGTTGTTCGGGCTTCGTCGGTCGCGAACTGGTGCCGTTCCTGCTCGAACTGGGACACAGCGTCACGCTGGTGAGCCGCCGGGCCCAGCCCCTGCCTGGCCTGGTGGGTCCCCACCTGCAGGTGCTGCAATGCAATCCCGCCGATCCGGCCAGCTGGACCGATCCGGCCCTCCAGGCCGCCCTGGCCGCCGCCGAGGGGGTGGTGAACCTGGTCGGTGAACCGATCGCCGAAAAACGCTGGACCGATGCCCACCGCCAGCTGCTGATCGACAGCCGGGTGCGCACCACCGAGGCCCTGGTGGCGGCCATGGCGGCATTGCCGGCGCCACCCCGGGTGCTGGTGAGCGGCTCGGCGGTGGGCTACTACGGCACCAGCCCCGATGCGGACTTCGAGGAGACCAGCCCAGCCGGCAGCGACCTGCTGGCCGGCCTGTGCCGCAGCTGGGAGGCAGCTGCCCAGCAGGCTCCGGCCGGTTGCCGGGTGGTGGCGCTGCGGATCGGCATCGTGCTGGCGGCCGATGGCGGAGCCCTGGGCAAAATGCTGCCCGTTTTTCGCCTGGGCTTCGGCGGGCCGGTGGGCGATGGCCGGCAGTGGATGAGCTGGATCGCCCGCCGCGATCTGTGCCGGCTGATCGCCACCGCCCTGGAGGATCCGACCTACGCCGGGGTCTACAACGCCGTGGCGCCCCAGCCGCTGCGCATGGCGGATTTCGCCGCTGCCCTCGGTCGTTGCCTGGGCCGCCCCAGCCTGCTGCCGGTGCCGGCGCCGATCCTGCAGCTGCTGCTGGGTGACGGCGCCAGTGTGGTGCTGGAGGGCCAGCGGGTGCGGCCTGCCCGGCTCCAGGCGGCCGGCTTCAGCTTCCAGTACCCCGAGATCGGCCCTGCCCTCGCCGCTGCCACCAGCCCAGGATCCCGCTGAGTACGGCGGCGGCCATCAGCAGGCCGATCGCCGGGGTGAACAGCGGCTCCCACAGCCGCTGGAACAGGGTCAGCGGCGCTTCCACGCCCCGTGCATGCAGCAGCACCGCGACCGCGAACCAGAGGGCGCCCGCGATCACAAGAAAGACATCGATCACCAGCAGCTGGTCCACCAGGTTGCGCAGGCGCTGGAGAGGGCCAGGGGTGGGTGCGGAGGGATCAGCCATCGCCGGAGGCAGCGGACCGGGCAAGGGTGTCCATGATCGCTCCTGCCATGGCGGCGGTGCCGCCGGCGGGCCCGATCCGCTCCATGGCCAGTTGATCCAGCTGTCGCTGCAGATCCTGCCGCCGATGGGGATCGGTCAGGGTCTCCAGCAGATCGTCCAGCAGCCGGGCCGTGCCGGCGATCTGTGCCTCGCTGCCGCCACGGCCCGGGGCGCAGCACACCCCAGGGCCCAGCAGCCGCCGCTGGGCATCGGCGAAGCGATCACCGAACACCGAGCCGGCCCCTTCTCCCAGCATCTGCACCACGGGCAGGCCCAGGCCCACCGCCTGCTCCGCCGCGGTGCCGGTCATCGAGAGCACCAGATCACAGCCTCCCAGCAGCGCCGCGAAGGCCCCCCAGTGCAGCTCGAGCGTCAGCCCCCCCCGGTGCTGCAGCTGCCAGGGGCGGCCGCCGGTGGCGGGCTCCAGCCGCCAGCCTGGGCCAGGATCCAGCTGGGCCAGCCCGTGGCCATCCAGGCCGGAAACAAGGGCGGCCTGCAGGCGAAGGTCGGGGTGTGCCGGCAGGCGCATCAGAGCCTGCAGCATCAGCTCCAGGTGCCGGCCGGCCTCCGGCAGCCGGCTGCCGGGCAGCAGCAGCAGGCAGGGGCCGTCGCCGCCGGCCGGCCGGTCATCGGTGCCATGGGCCGGGATCACCGGGTCGAGAAACGGGTTGCCCACGAAGTGCACCGGCCGCCCCAGCTGCTGGCTGAGGTCGGCGGCGGTGAGGGCATCGCGGGTCCAGATCGTGCGCACGGCCCGCTGGCGCAGCAGCGGGCCGCAGGGCCAGGGCAGCTGCAGCCGGCCTTCGTAGTGGCTGGAGTAGGCCACCAGATACACCAGCCGGGGTCGGCCGGTGAGCCAGGCCGCCAGCACCGGGATCAGATCGCCCACGGCGATCACCAGCCGGTAGCGCCGGCGATGGCGCCACAGGCGCAACAGCAGGCTGACCAGATACACGGGCTGACCCTGCCCCAGCTCCTTGAGGCGCCCCACCAGGGTGGCGTAGCCCAGCCCGCCGGTGCTGAAGTCCTTCAGCCAGCGGGGAACGGCCACACCCGCCTGCCGATAGGCCGCACCGCGGCCCACCAGGGGCATGGCCTCAACCTGCAGGCCGTGGCGCATGAGCGCGGTGGCCAGCAGGGCGCCGCTGGTGTCCTCCCCGTGGCCGTTGCTCAGCAGCAGGACATCAATCACGCCGGAGGCGCTCAATCCTGCAGCCAGCCGCGCAGTTTCTCCAGGGCTTCCCAGCCGGGCCGCCGGGCCAGGCCATCGTTGATGGCGCCCTGGAGTTCACCGGCAAGTTCGGGTGCCATGAGCATCACCCTCTGCACCATGGCCACGTGCTCGCGCACGCCCGTGGCGCCCGTTTCGAGCATCGCCAGGCTGAGGTTGACCCGGGCCTGGGGATCCTGGGGGTTGAGCCGCACGGCCGTGCGGGCCGAGCGCAGAGCCGCCTGGGGTTGATCCAGCAGCAGCTGCAGCCAGGCCAGACAGGTCCAGCCGGCGGAGAGCCTGGGCGCCTGGCGGGTGATCGCCACGAAATCATCAATCACCTCCGCCGGGTCGGCGCCAGCCTGGTACCGACCCAGGGCCTCCTCAAACAGGGTTTCGTGGGAGGTCGGGGCCGTCATGGCGGTCCTGGGGGGACTGGTGATCTCAGAATCCCACGGCGGCGGGTCTCACACCGCAAACGAGCTGCCGCAGCCGCAGGTCTGGGTCGCGTTGGGGTTGGTGAAGTTGAAACCACCGCCGATCAGGGCCGTGGAGAAATCCAGCTGCATTCCATAGATGTACAGCAGGCTCTTGGGATCACACACCACCTCGAAGGCCGGGGCATCGGCCGGCTCATAGACGTAGCGCTCGTCATCGTCGTGGATGGCGGAGTGCTCGATGAAATCCATCGTGTAGCTCATGCCGCTGCAGCCGCCTGATCGCACACCCACCCGCAGCACCCGGCCCTCCCCCTGCTGGCCCATGAGGGCGGCCAGCTGGCGCATGGCCGGAGCGGTGATCAGGATTCCCCGGCCGTCGCGACCGGTGTGGGCCGCTTCGACCTGGCTGGCGGCTCCTGGGCTGGCGGTGCCTGGGCTGGCTGCGATCGGGCTGGTCTCGCGCACGGGGATCTCGCTGGCAGTGCCTGGATGTCCACTCTATGGAGGCTGCCCCCGGGCTGACGACCCTTCGTTGCCGGCGCCATCCCCCCACCGGCCCTGCCGCTCCATAGAGTCGGGGCCCAACCATGGAGTGAAGGGTGCGGGTCGCCATCGTGGGTGCCGGGCTGGCCGGACTGTCGGCTGCGGTCGATCTGGTTGATGCCGGCCATCAGGTGGACCTCTATGAAGCGCGACCGTTTCTCGGCGGCAAGGTGGGCAGCTGGGTCGACGACGACGGCAACCACATCGAGATGGGGCTGCATGTCTTCTTCTTCAACTACGCCAATCTCTTTGCCCTGATGGCCAAGGTGGGGGCCCTGGAGAACCTGCTGCCCAAGGACCACACCCATCTGTTCGTCAACCGGGGCGGCGACCTGCGGGAGCTGGATTTCCGTTTCCCGATCGGTGCCCCCTTCAACGGCCTCAAGGCTTTTTTCACCACCCCCCAGCTCGACTGGATCGACAAGCTGCGCAACGCCCTGGCCCTGGGCACCAGCCCGATCGTGCGTGGCCTGGTGGACTACGAAGGCGCCATGGGCACGATCCGCGCCCTTGATGGCATCAGCTTCCAGCAGTGGTTTCTGGGCCACGGCGGCAGCCTGCGCAGCATCGAGCGCATGTGGAATCCGATTGCCTATGCCCTTGGATTCATCGATTGCCAGGCGATCTCGGCCCGATGCATGCTCACCATCTTCATGATGTTCGCGGCCCGTACCGAGGCCTCCAAGCTCAACCTGCTGAAGGGTTCCCCCCACCGCTGGCTCACCGGCCCCATCCTTGAGTACATCCAGGCCCGGGGGGGGAGGCTGCACCTGCGCCACCGGGCCCTCGGCCTGGAGTACCGGAGCGGCGACGGCATCTCCCCCAGCGATGCCGCCAACGCCGCCACCACGGTCACGGGCCTCTTGCTGGGCACCCCCGATGGTGAGATCCGAGTCGAGGCCGATGCCTACCTGGCGGCCTGTGATGTGCCTGGCATTCAGCGCCTGATCCCCGAGGCCTGGCGCCGCCATGACCTGTTCGAGAACCTCCACCGTCTGGAGGCCGTGCCGGTGGCCACGGTCCAGCTGCGCTACGACGGCTGGGTGACGGAACTGGGGGACGACCCTGCCGCCGGGGCCCGCCGTCGGGATCTGTCCCACCCCAGTGGGCTCGACAATCTGCTCTACACCGCCGACGCCGATTTCAGCTGTTTCGCCGACCTGGCCCTGGCCAGTCCGGAGGATTACCGGCGCGAGGGACTGGGTTCCCTGCTGCAGTGTGTGCTCACCCCCGGCGATCCCTGGATCCCCCGCAAGGCCGAGGAGATCGTGGCCCACACCGATGCCCAGGTGCGGGAGCTCTTCCCCTCTGCCAGGGATCTGCGCCTGGTCTGGAGCAACGTGGTGAAGCTGGCCCAGTCCCTGTACCGTGAAGCCCCGGGCATGGAACCCTTCCGCCCAACCCAGGTCACCCCCGTGAGCAATTTCTTCCTGGCCGGCAGCTACACCCGGCAGGACTACATCGATTCCATGGAGGGAGCCACCATGAGCGGCCGCCTGGCGGCCGCCGCCATGCTCAGCCGGCCGGCCGGGCTGGCCACAAACGCCGCCGTCGCCTGAATCCGGAGAACCTCCATGGGCCGCTGGCTCGAACACAGTGTGACCACCGAGATCAAGGCTCCTGCGGCGCGCGTCTGGGACGTGTGGAGCGACCTGGAGGCCATGCCCCGCTGGATGCGCTGGATTGAATCGGTCGTGAGCTGCGACGGTGATGCCGACCTCACCGACTGGACCCTGGTGGCCCAGGGGTTCCGCTTCCACTGGAAGGCACGGATCACCGAGCGGGTCGATGCCCAGCAGCTGCACTGGCAATCGGTGGGTGGTCTGCCCACCCGCGGCGCCGTGCGCTTCTATCCCCAGGGGCCCGAGCGCACCGCGGTGAAGCTCACCGTCAGCTACGAGCTGCCCGGCGTGCTGGCACCCCTGATGGAACCCACGGTGCTGGGCGGCATCGTGACCCGTGAACTGCAGGCCAATCTCGATCGCTTCCGTGACCTGGTCGAGCAGGATTCGTGATGGCCTGCCGCTGGGCCTTCTCCGGGCAGCGGGCCGGCTGGGGATCCCGCTGCTGTCGCTGGCAATCACCGCCTGCAGCCCCTCGGCCACCAGCCCACCCAGCAGCAGCCCCGGCCCCGGCGCACGGCCAACGCTGAGCCTGCCGCCCCAGGCCGCCGGCCCGGCCAGCGCACCTGCAGGCCCCCAGGGACTTCTGCCCCTGCCAGCACCGGTCCAGGTGGCCCGGTCGCTGCCGATCGGGCGCTTCGACCCCTTCGCCCCGCTGGCCGGCGGCCGGTCCCGCGGGGCTGCCGCCAGTGGTGGTAGCGGCCGGCTTCCGGTGGCGGCGGCGGCGGCCGCCCGTCGCCGCGCGGGCGCCGGACAGTTCTGTCCCGATCTGCCCCCTGACTTCCGCTTCACGGGGGTGATCCGTGGTGGTGGTCAGGTCCACGCCATGGTCGAAGCCGGCGGTCTGAGCGGCAGCCTGCGGGTCGGCGACCGGGGTGGTCGCAGCACCGATCTGCTGCCCCTCTGCTGGCGCGTGGAGGCGGTGGACGTCAACCGCGGTCTGCTGCAGCTTCGCCTGGGTCGGCGCCTGGCGCAGTTCGAGCTGTGAGGGCCTGGCTGCAGGCGGCCACCAGTCCCTCGAGATCATGGGGGTCGGCTTCGGCATCGACCCGGCCGAGCAGCTCCCGGCAGCGGTCACTGGTCTGGGGCCCGATCGACACCAGCCGCACGCCGGCCAGCCGTGTTTCCCAGCCGGCACCGAAGCTGCGCTCGAGCATCAGGCACGTGTGGCTCACGGTCTTGCCGCTGCTGAAGGTGATCGCATCCAGCCGGCGGCTCTCCAGGGCCGCCAGGGCCGCGCTGGGCAGGCCATCGGGGCAGCGGGTCTCGTAGGCCGCCACCTCCACCACCCGGGCGCCGGCCTCGGCGAAGGCCTCCGCCAGCAGGGTGCGGCCGCCACTCTGCACCCGGGGCAGCAGCAGCCGCTGGCCCCAGCCCGAGACCGGGAAATGCTCCACCAGGCTGTCGGCCACGAAGGCCGGTGGCACGAAATCGGCCGTCGCCCCCAGCTCCTCCAGCCGCCGGGCCGTCTTGCGCCCCACCGCCGCGATCCGCACCCCCGCCGGCCGCCGGGCCAGCCCCCGCCCCCGCCGGGCCAGCCGCCCTTCCACCGCATCCACACCGTTGCCGCTGGAGAACACCAACCAGTGGAAATCAGCCAGCTCCTCAAGGGCATCGTCGAGCGGGCCCCAGTCATCCGGTGGACCCAGCACCAGCGCCGGCAGATCCACCACCCGCGCCCCGGCCTGCTCGAACAGGCGCCGGGCCTCCCCCAGCTGGCCTTCGGCCCGGGTCACGGCGATCGTGCGCCCCGCCAGTGGTGGCCCATCAGGGCGGAGTTCCCCAGGGGGGAGTTCACGAACCATCGACCCGCCGGACGCCGTGCGTTTGTCCCAGTGTGCCGGGCGGGTGGCTCAGGGGGTCTCGAGGTTGACCATGGCCCCGGCCCGCTCCTCCAGCCGGCGGGCCTCGCCGTGGCGCCCCTGCTGTGCCATCAGGCTGATGGCCCGGCGGAAGCCGCTGCGGGCGCCGCCGATGTCGCCGGCCAGCAGCAGGGCCGCCGCCAGGTTCTGGTGGGCCTCGGCGTGGTCAGGGACCAGGGCGATCGCCTGCCGGTAGGCCCCGATCGCCGCCGGCAGCCGTCCACGGCGGCGGCGCACCAGGCCCAGGTTGTACCAGCCCAGGCCCACTTCGGGGGCCTGGGCCGTGGCCTGTTCACAGAGGCTTTCCGCCTCATCCAGGGCACCGCCATCCATCAGCAGAGCGGCCAGATTGAGGCGTGCGGCCAGGGTGAGCCGGCCGTCGAGGGGCAGTGCCAGGGCCTGGCGATAGAGGTCGGCGGCAGCCTGCGGGTTGGCCTGACCCTGGGCGATGGCCAGGTGGAGCAGCAGTTCGTAGCGCTCGGGATGGGCGGTGGCCGGGCAGTGGCGCAGCCCCAGCCGCAGCAGGCGCAGCCCCTGTTGTTGCCGGCCTTCGCTCACCTCCAGGGCCCCCAGCTTGGCGCAGAGGTAGGGATCGTGGGGGCGGCTCGCCCGCTCGGCCTCCATGGCGGCCCGCAGGCGTCGGGCCTTGTCGCTGCCGGCCAGCAGCTCCGGCCGGTAGCCCCCATGGTCCAGGGCGGGCACCGGGCAGTGGCCCACCCGCCAGTGGGGTTCCCGTTCCATCAGCCCGCTCACGCTGGCATCGACCATGGCGTGGTACGAGCCGCTCCAGCGGATGCCTTCCAGCCTGCGGAACAGGCGGCTCACGCTGGAGTAGGGCGACTGCAGCGCGCCGCGCTCATGGCGCAGCAGTGTGATCAGCAGCAGGTCGGGATCGCCCATCAGGCGGCGCAGGGGTTCACGGGCCGCCGGCAGCAGCTGTTCGTCGGCATCCAGCACCAGCACCCAGTCGCCCCGCACCAGCTCCAGGGCCCGGTTGCGGGCCGGTGCGAAGTCGCCCGGCCAGGGGCAGTGGTGCACGCGGGCGCCGCAGCGTTCGGCGATGGCGGCGGTGTCATCGGCCGATCCGGTGTCCAGCACGACCATCTCGTCCACGAAGTCCTGCACCGATGCCAGGCAGGGGCCGATCCGCCCGGCTTCATCGCGCACGACCATCGACAGGCTGAGCATCAGTCGGTGAACCCCCGTGCTGCATCGGCATCCGCCTCGTTGGAGGCCCGGGCCCGGGCCTGGCCGCAGCCCAGGGCCGTGAGCAGTTCCCGCTGGGCCAGGGGCATCTGGCCCGGGCTCCAGCCGGCCGCCAGCCCATCGGGCAGCAGGGGTCGCAGGCTGTCCCACAGGTAGGGGCTGCCGTAGACCGCCAGCCCCGCCAGCCGGTCGGCGGCCAGCAGCTGGAGCACCGCCGCCTGCCAGGGTTCCTGGGCGCCGGCGCTGCCACGGAAGGGATTGCCGCGGATGAACAGCTGCAGCAGCACCGGCCCAGGCCCGAGCCGCTCCAGGGCCAGGGGTGCCAGCGGATCCTGGCTCCAGGGGCTGGGGCTGCGGGATTCCACCAGCAGAGGCCGGAACCCGAGGGCCCCCGGCAACTCCAGGGCCGGGGCGCCGGCCGGCAAGATCGGACAGCTGGGCAGCAGGCTGTCCACCCGCACCAGGTTGGTGCCGCCGCCCGTGGGCAGGGGCCCGCCGCCGGCCACCAGGCTGGTGCGCACCAGCTCCATCGCCAGCTGGCGATCCATCGCTTCAGGTCCATTGCTCAGGCCGGCGAGGGGGGCGCTGGCGGTGGCCGCGGGCCCGTCCGCCGGCGAAGCCACGGAATCCAGGGCCCGCTGCCGCCGCTCCAGGCTGGCCATCAGCCGGGGCCAGCTCAGTCGCCCCGTCTGCACCGCCGCCACGATCGCGGCGATCGCCCCATCGGCATCGGCAGGCATCAGCACCAGGTCGGCGCCGGCCTCGAGCGCCAGCACCGCCGCTTCGCCCGGGCCGTGGTGAGCGGCGATCGCCTCCATCACCAGGGCGTCGGTCACCACCAGCCCCCCGAAGCCCAGATCCCGCCGCAGCAGGTCGGTCAGCACCGCTGGCGACAGGGTGGCCGGCCGCCGGGGATCCAGGGCCGGCAGCATCAGGTGGGCGGTCATCACCGAAGCCACGCCCGCCCGGATCGCCGCCCGGAACGGGGGCAGTTCGATGGCGTCCAGCCGGTCCCGGTCGTGGGGCAGCAGGGGCAGCTCCAGGTGGGAGTCGCCGCTGGTGTCGCCGTGGCCGGGGAAGTGCTTCGCACAGGCCAGCACCCCCTCCGCCTGCACGCCCTCCAGGAAGGCGCAGGCCAGGGCTGACACGGTGGCCGGTTCCTCCCCCCAGGCCCGCACGTTGATCACGGGATTGGCGGGATTGTTGTTCACATCGCACACCGGAGCCAGCACCCAGTTGAGGCCCAGGGCCCTGGCTTCCCGGGCGGTGCAGCTCCCGTAGCGGCGAGCCAGGGCCGTGGCGGCGGCGGGGTCGCGGCCATGCAGGCGGCCGAGGGCGAGGGGCGGCACCAGCCAGCTGGCACCCTCAAACCGCTGGCCCACCCCCTCCTCCACATCGGCGCAGAGCAGCAGGGGTCCGGTGGCCCAGGCGCTGAGCTGGCGGGTGCGCTGCCGCAGCTCCACGGCGCTGCCCCCCAGCAGGATCACGCCGCCCACGCCTCCGGCCAGCAGGCGCTGCAGCTGGCCGTTGTTCAGTTCCCAGCGGGGATAGCGGCGCTGGCCATCGCTCAGGTGGCCGCTGGCGCGCACCACCAGCAGCCGGGCGACCCTGCGGTGCAGCTCCGGAATGTCAGGCCCCATCGTGGTCCGCTCCGGTCTCGGGCCCGCGTTGCTGGCGCTCCGTCTCCAGCTGGTGCAGCAGCCCCAGCACCGAACTGCCCTCCGCCAGCCCCCGGTCCAGCACAAACACCACTTCTGGGGTGCGACGCATCGCCAGACGCCGGCCCAGCTCGCCCTTGATCCAGCCACTGGCGGACCGCAGGCCGGCCATGGCCTGCTCCTGATCATCCGGGCTGCCGTACACGCTCACGTGGATGCGGCAGTGCTGCAGATCGCCGGCCACATCCACCCGGGTCACGCTCACCATGCCGCGGCTGACCCGTTCATCCTTGATGCCGCCGGTGAGCAGCTCGCTCACCTCGCGCCGGATCAGGGCGGACACCCGCTCCACCCGTCGGCCCTGTGCCATGGGGTTATGCCTGTGGGGTTGAGATCACCATCGCACGCAGCACCAGGGCCAGGGTGAGGGCCCCGCTCACCAGGGCGCCCACGAGGGCCACCGCTGTCACGGGATTGCTGGCCCGCCGTGCCAGCGGTTCCACCGCCGAGTTGATCACCCCCAGGCTGAAGGCCACCAGATATCGGGGATAGCGGGTCACATTCAGCAGAAACTCCCTCATGCCGTTGGACCTGTGGTGCCGTGCGCTGCCGCTACTCTGCCGCCTGAGGGTCGGCTCCGGCGTCGGGCCGTGGAGACGATGGACCAGAGCCAAGGCAACCGCCAGCTGGAACTGCACCAGTTCCGCCACTCCGCTTTCTGCGAAAAGGTGCGGCTGATCCTGGCCTGGAAGGGGCTGGACCATCGCACCGTGGAGGTGACACCCGGGCTGGGCCAGCTGGCCCTCTTCCGTCTGTCCGGCCAGCGGCAGGTGCCCGTGCTGGTGGATGGCAGCACGGTGATCGCCGATTCCACCGCCATTGCCCTCCATCTGGAGCAGCACCACCCCACGCCCGCCCTGCTGCCCACCGATCCCCGTTCGCGGGCGCGGGTGCTGCTGCTGGAGGACTGGGCCGATACGGCCCTGGCCGCCGGGGCCCGGCTGGCATTGCTGCAGGCGGCCGCCGGCGATTCCGTGCTGCGCACGGCCCTGCTGCCGGAGGCCGCCCCCGCCGCGGTGCGCGGCCTGCTCACGGCCCTGCCGTCGGACCTGCTGGTGCCGGTGAGCAGCGCCGTGCGGGAGGTGATGGCCCCCAGTGAGGCCCGGCAGCTGCAGAGCAATCTCGAGGCCCTCAGCCAGATGGTGGCCGCATCGCCCCATCTGGAGGGCGACCGGCTCACCCTCGCTGATCTGGCGGTGGCGGCCCAGCTGACCCTGCTGCGGTTCCCGGCCTCCGCCGGCGAGCCGCTGGCCGGCCGCGGGGTCGACGGCATCGCCGACAACCCGCTGCTGGAGCCGCTGTTCCGCTGGCGCGACGCCATCCTGCAGGAGGCGGGTCGTGGCTGATCCCCGCCTCTGCGCCAGCATGACCTGCCCCGCAGCCCACCGGTGACCCACCCCCTGCTGCGCGAACGCGACCACTATGTGGTGCTTGAGCCGGGCCGGCCCGAGGAGATCCTGACGGCGCTCGAAACGGAGCGGTGGCTGGCTGATCAGCTGGCAGCCATGGAGGTGATGCCCCAGGATCTGGCGGATCAGGCCGATCCGGCCAGCGGGGCCCGGCGCCTGCTGGACACCGCCTGTGAGCTGGAGGTGGCTCCAGGCCGCATCATCCAGTGGTATGCCGTGCGGATCAGTTGAGCGTGCGGCGCTTCTGCCCTTCGCCATCCACCAGCACCACGGGATTCTCCGGCACCGCGGCGGGCTCCCGCAGGATCGCGGGCAGCTGCTGCAGCACGGCCGCCGCCACCTCGGCGGGCGTTTCGCCCGCCTGGGTGAGGTGCAGATCGGCCTGGGCGTAAAGGGGCCGCCGCTGCTCCAGCAGCTGCCGCAACCGGGCCTCCGGATCGGGGGCGGCCAGCAGGGGCCTGGGGGTGGGGTCCCGGCGCAGCCGTTCCAGCAGCAGCTCCACCGGCGCATCGAGCCACACCACGGCCCCCTGGCGCAGGTGCCCCCAGTTGCTGGGCCGGGTCACCACCCCACCGCCGGTGGCCACCACCAGCGAATGCCAGCTGGCGATGCCCGCGAGCACGGCGGTCTCCAGCTCCCGGAAGCCCTCCTCTCCCTCGGTGCGGAAGATCTCGGGGATCGGGCGTCGGGCGGCACGGCTGATGCTGGTGTCCGCATCCAGAAAGCGGTAGCCGAGGGACTCCGCCAGTGGACGCCCCACGGCGCTCTTGCCGGCACCCATCATGCCCACCAGGTAGATGTTCAGTCCCTGCAGGCGCAGGGCCAGGTCGCGGGCGGGCTCGGCCATGGGTTCGGTCCGGTCGGGTGCCGGTGCTCTCGCTGCCGTTTCTAGGATGGCTTCCCATCCCGCACCGGGCGATGACAGCATCCGCACCGATGGCTCCACCAGCGCCGTCGCCATCGGCCCATGGCCGCGGCCGCCCCTGCCTGATCACCAGGCGGGCCCGCTTCAGCGCAAGCCATCTCTACCGGCTGCCGGAGCTGGGCGATGACGAGAACCGGGCCCGCTTCGGCCCCTGCAGCATCGCCCCGGGCCACGGGCACAACTACGAGCTCATCGTGGCGATGGCCGGCCGTCTCGATGGCGATGGCATGGTGCTCAACCTCTCCGATGTGAAGCACGCCATCCGCCGGGAGGTGATCGAACCCCTCGATTTCCGCTGCCTCAATGGGGTCTGGCCTGAGTTCGACCTCAGCCGACCGGAGGGCTGCCTGCCCACCACCGAGGCCCTGGCTCTGGCGATCCGCCGTCGCCTGGCCCCCCATCTGCCCGTGGCCGGCCTCCGGCTCCACGAATCCTCCGATCTCTGGGCCGACGTGCTCACCGACCCCACCGCCGACCCCATGGAAGCCTTTCTCTCGATCCGCACCCACTTCGCCGCCGCCCACCGGCTGGCCAGGCCCGAGCTCAGCCAGGCCGAAAATGAAGCCATCTATGGCAAATGCGCCCGGCCCCACGGCCACGGCCACAATTACCTGCTGGATGTGACCGTGCGTGGTCCGATCGATCCCCGCACCGGCATGGTGTGTGATCTGGCTGCCCTCCAGGCCCTGGTGCAGGACCGGGTGGTGGAGCCCTTTGACCACACGTTCCTGAACAAGGACGTGGCCCATTTCGCCGGCTGCGTGCCCACCGCCGAGAACATCGCCCTGCACATCGCCGACCTGCTGCGGGAACCGATCCGCTCGATCGGCGCCCATCTCCACCGCATCCGGCTCCAGGAAAGCCCCAACAATGCCGCCGAGGTGTACGCCGAGGCTCCCCGCCTTGAGATGGTGCCGGCCACCCTTGAGGCCCTGGCGGCGGTGTGAGCCGGCCCCAGCTGCGGCTGGTGCTGGCGGTGAGTCTCGATGGCCGGCTGGCGCCCCCGGCCGGTGGACCGGCCCAGCTGGGTGGGGTGGGTGACCGGCGGGTGCTTGAGGAAGCCCTGGCCTGGGCCGATGCCGTGCTGATCGGTGCCGCCACCCTGCGCTGCCACGGCAGCACCTGCCTGATCCATGGCACAGAGCTTCTCGACCACCGCCGTCTGGCGGGGCGTGGGCCCCAGCCGATCGCGGTTGCTGTGAGTGGCACTGGTGCGCTCGACCGGCACCTGCCCTTCTTCAGCCAGCCGGTGGAGCGCTGGCTGCTGCGGGTCGCCGCCGGACCGGCGGCCGTGCCGGGGTTCACCCGGGTGCTCAGCCACCGGGGCTGGTCGGCGACACTTCAGGCTCTGGCCGCGGCGGGGCTGCAACGGCTGGTGGTGCTGGGGGGGGCGGTGCTGGCCACCAGCCTGCTGGAGGAAGGGTTGATCGATGAGCTGCAGCTCACCCTCACGCCCCTGCTGCTGGGAGGGCCCCACGGCTGGTCGCAGGCGATGCCGGCGGCCGCCGCCGGCCGCCACTGGCGCCTGGAGGAGGTGCGGCGCCTGGAGGGCGATGAACTGTTGGTGCGCTACGGCCGGTTGCCCACGGCCTGAGCGCGACCTGCCGACGGCAGGCCGCTGCGGCCCGCGAAGCGGCGGGCCAGCTCCTGCAGCGGCACGGCCCGCAGGCTGTAGGCCGGCAGGCCGAACAGCCGTTCCAGACAGCGCTTGACCACCTGCTCGCTGTCGGGTCCGAAGCGGCCGCCCACCAGCTCACCCATGATCTCGAGGCTGCGGCCGCTGGCGTCGGTTTCCTCCACCAGGCAGCGGCTGGTGGGGCCGGCCAGCTTGCGGCATGGATCCTCCAGCACCGCCATCAGCTCGGCCCGGCCCCCACTGGTGGCGTCCACGCACATCCGGGCCAGGCGGCCCTCCACCTGGGGGCGCATCAACATCAGCACCGGTCGCAGGGCTCCGGCGTTGCCAGGCAGGGGCCAGGCCAGGCCGCAAACGGCCAGGGCCGCCAGCAGCGATCGGCAGAGGAGAGGAACGGCCATGGCACCAGATTCCACACGTTAGTTTGCGCCGGCAACGGTGCGTCAGACCCCGGGCGGCAATGGCAGATCTGGAGGTGCGCTGGCACCGGGCCACCGACGAGATCGCGGCGGAGCACTGGCAGGCCCTGCTGGCCACCAGCGCTGAGGGGGCCAGGCCGTTCTACGGCTGGCCCTGGCTGCACCAGCTGGAAGCCAGCGGCAGCATCGTGCCGTCGCAGGGCTGGCAGGCGTGCCATCTGGGGCTCTGGCGGGGTGAGCGGCCCGTGGCTCTGGCGCCTCTGTATCTCAAGGGGCACAGCGCCGGTGAATTCGTCTTCGACCAATCGTTCGCCCAGCTCGCCGGTCGCCTAGGCCTGCGCTATTACCCGAAGCTGGTGGGCATGAGCCCCCTGAGCCCCGTGCAGGGCTATCGCTTCCTGGTGGCCGAGGGGGAAGACGGCCCTGCGCTGACCCGGCGCATGCTGGCCCTGATCGAGGACTTCTGTCGTCGCCATCACCTGCTGAGCTGCAACCTGCTCTATGTCGATCCCGCCTGGCAGGCCGAGGTGGAGGCCGCCGGCTGGGCGGCCTGGGTCAACCACCAGAGCCAGTGGACCAACCCGGGCCATGGCGACTTTGAGGATTATCTGGCGGGGTTCAATGCCAACCAGCGCCGCAACATCCGCCGTGAACGGCGGGCCGTGGCGGCCGCCGGGCTCACGGTGACCCCGCTGGTGGGGGAGGCGATCCCGCCGGCGATGGTGGCTCAGATGCATCACTTCTATGCCCAGCACTGCAGCCGCTGGGGGCCATGGGGCAGCAAGTACCTGACCGAGGCCTTCTTCCAGGCCGCCGCCGCCGATCCGGCCCTCCGGCGCCACCTGGTGCTGTTCAGCGCCCATGAGGCCGATCCCTGCCGGCCCCTGGCCATGTCGCTGTGCGTGCGCGAAGGGGCCAGCCTCTGGGGCCGCTACTGGGGTAGCGATGTGGACCTGGAGAATCTGCACTTTGAAGTCTGCTACTACGCTCCGATTGCCTGGTCAATCGCTGAAGGCATCCGCCACTTTGACCCTGGTGCCGGTGGCAGCCACAAGCGCCGCCGTGGCTTCGTGAGCCAGCCCCGTGTCAGCCTTCACTTCTGGACGGATCCCCACTTCGCGGCGATTCTGCGCGACTGGTTGCCGGTGGCCAATGCCGAGACGCTCAGCGAGATTGAGGCCATCAATGCCGAACTTCCCTTCACCCGCACCTACGATGCCCCCCATGGACCAGACGCGAATTCAGGAGATCGACGCTGATCTCTCCAGGCGGGCCATTGATCTCGACCCGGCCGGTTACTTTCTGATCAAGGTGGATGGCGACGCGGCCGAACTGATCGCCGAGCACTACAGCAATGACATCAATGAACAGGGGCTGGCCACCGATCCAGCCACCGGCGAGGTGCTCAGTTGCCGGGGTGCGGGCCCCAGGGCCCCCCTGGCGGTGATCCGGGCCCGCACGGCCAAGGAACTCGGCATTGCCCTCACCGAGGGACCCGGCCCCCACCCCGTGAGCCGCCTTGACCATGCGCTCTACCTGGGCCGCGAACTGCAGAAGGCCGAACAGTGCCTCCTCAGCGGCCAGGTCTACGTGCAGGACTGATCGCCACTGCCCTGCTGGCTCGATGGCACCCCGCCTGGAGGGCTCAGACGGGTTGCAGGGTGCGGTTCAGCTCGGCCGGGCTGCCGGGTGGATCGGGGGGCAGGGCCGCCAGCTGCTCGGAAATCTCCCGGGTCACCACGCTCCGGTACTCGAGAAAATGTTCGTTGTGGGCCAGGGTGACCAGAAACTGTTCGAGCACGTCGGGGTTGCGCCTCAGCATCTGCAGCAGGGCGCTCCAGAACAGCCAGCGGGTGTGGCGCTTGAGCCCCTGGCGCCAGATCACGATCAGCAGGGCCCGCACATCGGTCCAGCTGGGCAGGCTGGCTTTGCCGAAGGCCACCTTCGGCACAAATTGCTGCCATCGGGGTTTGCCCATCTTGCTGTAGTAATGGGTCACCCGCCGGATGTAGGCCTCCGGTTCATACAACCGACAGAAGGCATCCACATATTCGGAGGCGATTTCGCGGATCGGCCGGGTGGGCACGAAATTGAGCAGGTTGGTCTGGTTCACGCCGCGGGCATCGGCCGACTCCTGGACCAGCCGGCCCTCCTTTTCCAGTCGGTGCCAGAGCCCCGTGTTGGGCAGGGCCTGAAGCATGCCCATCATGGCCGCCGGAATCCCGGTGCGGTTCACGAAACCCACGATCCGGTCTCCTGCTCCGGCCTGCTCACCATCGAAGCCGATGATGAAGCCGGCCATCACCCGGATGCCATAGGAGGTGATCCGATCCACCGACTCCTCCAGGGAGCTGCGGGTGTTCTGCAGTTTGCGGGCCGTTTCCAGGCTGGCCTCGTCGGGTGTCTCAATGCCCAGAAACACGCTGTCGAAGCGGGCTTCGGCCATCATCGCCATCAGTTCCTCATCGGAGGCCAGATCCACCGAGGCTTCGGTGGCGAAGCTGAAGGGGTAGCGGTGCTGGATCTGCCACTGCTTCAGCTCCGGCAGCAGCAGCTTGGCATTGCGTTTATTGCCGATGAAGTTGTCATCCACCAGAAAGATCGAACGGCGCCAGCCCAGGTCGTAGAGGGTCTGCAGTTCGGCGATCAGCTGGTCGGGAGTCTTGGTGCGGGGTTTGCGGCCGTAGAGCACGATGATGTCGCAGAACTCACACTGGAACGGGCAGCCCCGGGAGAACTGCACGCTCATCGAGTCGTAGGCATCCAGCTCAAGCAGATCGAAGCGGGGGATCGGCGTGCCGGTCACATCGGGCTTCTCCCCGTTGGCGCTGAAGCGGCCGGCTGTCTCTCCCCGCTCAATCGCTTCGATGAACATCGGCAGGGTGATCTCGCCTTCATCGAGCACCTTGAAATCCACCAGGTCGAGCTCGGGGGCATCGGGGGTGGAGCTGGCGAATGGGCCGCCCACGGCCACCGGCAGCCCCCGGGCCTTGGCGCGGGCGATCTGCACGGCCATGTCGCCCTTCTGCACGATCATGCCCGAGATCACCACCAGCTCAGCCCACTCCCATTCGGCCTCGGTGACCTCGCGCACGTTGCGATCCACCAGCTTCATGGGCCAGTGCTGGGGCAGCAGGGCTGCCACCGTGACCAGCCCCAGGGGCGGCAGCAGCACCTTGCGGTTCACCAGCTCAAGGATTTTTTCGTAACTCCAGAAGGTTTTCGGGAATTCCGGATAGAGGAGAAGGGTGCGCATGCTGGTGAAAGGGGATGGACCCCGGTGTGTCTGCGCGGAGCTGGCCCAGCCTAGGGGTGGTGGTGCCCCCACGACGGCTGCGGCTTCTGCTGTAATGGGCTGGTTTCCGCAACAACGGGCATGGGCGTGGCGATCTATCTGGGCCTCTTCGGTGGTGCCCTCACCGCCGCCTTCCTGGCCACTGTCGTGCTGCGGGGCGTCAAGCTGATCTGATCCGCAGGCTTCGGCGGCGCCAGAGCTCCTGCAGCCCGAGGGCCAGGCCACCGCTGCCCAGCACCCCGAAGGTGGCTGGCAGCCCGATGGCCATCACCAGCAGGGCCGCCAGCACCCCGCTCAGCCCCCCGCCCCCCAGGAAGGCGATCTGCCCCAGCCCCGCCATGCGGCCGCGCAGGTGCATGGGGGCACCCACCTGGGCGATCAGGTTGGCACCGGCCAGCAGGCTGGCGGTGCCCATGCCGATCAGAAAGCTCATCGCCAGGCTGAAGCCGCTGCTGCGGGAGGCCGCCATCCCCAGCTGGGCCAGGGCACTGAGCAGGGTACTGCCCCCCAGCAGCAGGGCCGGCCTTTCGCTCAGCCAGCGGCTGTGGCGTTGCAGCACCACGCCGCCACAGATGCTGCCGGCGGCCAGCACGCTGGTGAACAGGCCGAGCGACTGGGGGGAAGGGCCCACCAGCCGGGCCGCGATCAGCGGGGCCAGGCCCGGGTGGAAAAAGCCCACGCCGCAGGCGATGGCCGTGAACCGCAGCACGTGCCGCAGGCCGCCGCCGCAGCCCCTCCAGGCCGCCATCAGGCTCGTGCCGCTGCCATCGCCGCTGCGCTGCTCCCGCTCGCGCCGGGGGGTGACCAGCCAGGCCAGGGTGGCGATCGGGATCAGAAAGCTGGCGGCGTCGATGGCCAGCGCCATGGCGGGTCCGGCCATGGCCACCAGCCAGCCCCCCAGGGGCGGCCCCACCAGCTTGCCCACGTTGAACACCACCGAGAAGCTGGCCAGATAGCCGCCCAGCTGGTCGGGGCTGTCCACCAGCAGGGCGGTGTACTTGTTGCGTGCCGTGAGTTCATAGGTGCTGGCCACCCCCGCCAGCAGGCTGCTGAGCAGCAGCACCGCCACCTGCAGGCTGCCCGCCAGCAGAGGGATGGCCAGGGCCGCCAGCACCCCGCAGACCAGCAGCGCCCACTGGGCCCGGATCAGCACCTGTTCACAGCCCAGCCGATCGGTGAGCACCCCGGCGGGGCCGCTCACCAGCAGGCTCGGCAGGGCCAGGGCGCCGAAGTGCACCGCCAGCAGCAGCGGATGGCCGGTGCCGGCCATCAGGATCCAGCCCTTGGCCGTGAGGCCGGCGAAGGAGCCGGCGGTGCTGATGCCCGAGGCCACCAGGAAGGCCGTGCGCTGGTGGCGCAGGGCCAGAGCGGTGCTCGTCAACCCGCACCCCGGTGGGCCTGGCGCTGATCGGCCACCATGGCCGCCGCCCCCACCACTTCGCCCATCAGGTCGTAGGTGTCGGCGCCGGTGATGCGCACGGGCACCATCGTGCCCGGCGCTGCGGTCAGGCCCCGGGGACCGGGGCTCACAAGCACCTCCCCGTCCACCTCCGGCGCGAAGCGGGCGCAGCGGCCGATCATGGCCCCGCTGGCCGGGTTCTCCTGCTCGATCAGCACATCCACGATCCGCCCGACCCAGGCGGCGTTGCGGCTGGCGGCGATCGGCTGCTGCAGGGCCATCAGCCGGTCGCGGCGCTCCTGGGCCACCGCCGCCGGCACCGGATCGGGCAGGGTGGCGGCCGGTGTGCCCTCCTCCGGAGAAAACGCGAACACCCCCACGTGGTCGAAGCGCTGCTGATTCACAAAATCCTGCAGGTGGGCGAAGTGCTCCTCCGTTTCGCCTGGGAAGCCCACGATGAAGGTGGTGCGCAGCACCGCTTCCGGCAGTTGGTCCCGGATCCGCTCCAGCAGGTCGGCGTTCACCCCCGCCTGCCAGGGGCGGTTCATGGCCCTGAGCACCTCGGGGTGGCTGTGCTGCAGCGGCAGATCGAGATAGGGCAGCACGTTGGGGACCTCCCGGAAGGCGGCCAGCAGGTCCGGGGTGAGGCCGGTGGGGTAGGCGTAGTGCACCCGGATCCAGGGGATCTCCACCTCCCCCAGGGCTCGCAGCAGCTCGGCCAGCTGGGGCCGGCCGGCCAGATCCAGGCCGTAGTTGGTGGTGATCTGGCTGATCAGGATCAGTTCCTTCACTCCCTGGGCCGCCAGGTTGCGGGCTTCGGCCACGATCGAGGCGATCGGCCGGGAGCGCTGGTCGCCCCGCAGATGGGGGATGATGCAGAAGGCACAGCGGTAGTCGCAGCCTTCGGCCACCTTCAGGTAGGCCACCGCCTCGGAGGTGGTGCGGTAGCGGGGCAGGTGTTCGTCGGCCACGAAGCGGGGGGTCTCGCTGACACGGTTCACCCGTTCGCCCGCCTCCACCCGCCGCAGCACCTCCACGATGTGCTGGTAATCACCGGTGCCCACGATCGCCCGGGCTTCCGGCAGTGACTCCAGCAGTTCCTCGCGGAAGTGCTGGGCCAGGCAGCCGGCGATGATCAGTTCCTTGCCGGCCTCCGCCAGCTCCACCAGCGTGCGCACCGATTCCTGGCGGGCGTCCTGGATGAAGCTGCAGGTGTTCACCACCACCACGGCGGCATCCCGTTCGTCGGCGCTGATGCCGTAGCCGGCTTCCGCCAGCAATCCCAGCATGTGCTCGGTGTCCACCCGGTTTTTCTCGCAGCCCAGGTGGGCGAAGGCCACGGTGGGGGGCTTGGGGGTCATGGCGCTCGGCAGCCGCCCTCCACCCTATGGGGGCGAATGCCGTGGCAGGGCTGCGAGAATCCCGATCAGTCCAGTCCCACCTCCGTGACCTCCAGCCGCCTCAGCGAGCGCCTCAGCACCAGCCGTCGGCGGGGGGATCCGGGCCGCCGCTGGGCCCAGGTGGCCATGGCCGCCCTGGCCACGGTGGGGGTGATCGACACCGGTTCCATCACCCTGCAACGCTGGGGCCTGCTCGGCCCGCTCTCCTGCCCCGGTGGAGCCGGCGGCTGCGAAAAGGTGCTCAGCAGCGCCTGGGGCACCCTGCTGGGACAGCCCCTGTCGCTGTTCGGTCTGCTGGCCTATGGCGCCGTGCTGATCCTGGCCCTGCTGCCGCTGGTGTTGCAGGGCGAGGCGCGCCAGGCGGTGCTGGCGCCCAGCCGCTGGGGGCTGGCGCTGATCGGCACCGGCCTGCTGGCCTTCAGTCTGGTGCTCATGGGTCTGCTGATCTTCCGGATCCAGGCCTTCTGCTTCTTCTGTGTCCTCTCGGCCCTGCTGAGTGCCGGCATCTTTCTGCTGTCGCTGCTGGCCCACGACTGGCAGGACCGCGGCAAGCTGGCGTTCCGGGTCGTGCTGGTGGCCCTGGCGGTGCTGATCTTCGGCCTGGGCTGGTCCACCATGGCCGGCCAGCCCGTGGCCCGCATGCAGCCGGGCACGGCGCCTGCCGTCACCACCACCAGCAGCCCGGAGGCCATCGCCCTGGCCGACCATCTCACCGGCCAGGGGGCCGTGCTTTACACCGCCTACTGGTGTCCCCACTGCCACGATCAGAAGCAGCTGTTCGGCAAGCAGGCCACCGAGCGCCTCAAGGTGGTGGAGTGCGCTGCCGATGGTCGCAACAGCCAGAAGGAGCTCTGCGACAGCAAGAAACTGGAGGGCTTCCCCACCTGGGAGATCAACGGCAAGCTCGATTCCGGCGTCAAACCGCTCGAACGGCTGGCTCGGATGAGCGGCTTCCAGGGTCCACTGCCGCGCTGATTCTCAGGCTCGGCCGACCGGCTGGGTGGCGATCGGCCGGGCCAGCCGCTGCAGGCTGTGGCATTGCCAGAACGGCTGGGCTGCCGGTGCGTCCGTGCGGTGGTGGCCGCCCCGGCTCTCGGTCCGGAACAGGGCCGCCTCGATCAGCAGCTGGGCCAGCGTGAGCCTCTGGCCCAGATCGTGGGCCAGCCGCAGCGCCTGCCGTTGCGAGGGGTCCAGGGTCAGCCGCAGCTCCGGTGGCTGGCCGTAGAGGCGCCGCAGCAGGGGCTGGCCTGCCAGTTCCTGGCGCAGGCAGCGCACCCGGGTCAGGGCGGGCCCGAGGCCCGCGGCCTGGCGTTCCACACCCGCCACCGACCAGCAGAGCTGGCGCAGGTCGGTGATCCTGGCCAGCACCCGGTCGGGCTGCAGATCGTCGGGCCAGGCCTCCAGCAGCAGGGGCTCCTGCCGTGCCGCGCCGACCGGCCCCGCACAGGCCGGCAGGGCCAGGCTCCGCAGCTGGCGGGCGAACACCAGGCATTCCATCAGCGAATTGCTGGCCAGTCGGTTGGCGCCGTGCACGCCCGTGCAGGCCACCTCGCCAACGGCGTAGAGGCCCGGCAGGCTGGTGGCGGCCTGCAGGTCCGTGCTCACGCCCCCCATCCAGTAGTGGGCCGCCGGCGCCACCGGGATCGGCTCCTGGGTGGGCCGCAGGCCCAGTTCCCGGCAGCGGCCGAGGATGGTGGGGAACTGCCGTTCCAGCCGACCCTCCCCCACCGGCCGCAGGTCCAGCCAGAGATGGTCCACGCCCTGGCTCTGCATGCAGCGGGCCAGGGCCCGGCTCACCTGGTCCCGGGGGGCCAGATCGGCTCCGGCCAGGTGGGCCACCGGGCTGCGGCCCTGGCCGTCGATCAGGCGTGCCCCCTCGCCCCGTACCGCTTCGGAGATCAGAAAATGGGGGGCACCCGGCAGCATCAGCGCCGTGGGATGAAACTGCACGAATTCCAGGTCGCGCACCAGGGCACCGGCCCGCCAGGCCATGGCCACCCCATCGCCACTGGCCTGGTCGGGATTGGTGCTGTGGGCGAACAGATGGCCGCCGCCGCCGCTGGCGAGCACCACCACCGCGGCGCGCAGCCAGCGCACGTCCTGCCGTTCCAGCAGCTGCAGACCGCAGCAGCGCCCGTTCTCCACCCAGAGCTGGAGGGCCGGCAGGCCGCGGCGGAGATCCAGGCCAGGCCGTTCCAGCACCTGGCGCTCGAGCGCCTCCACCAGGGCTCCTCCGGTGCGGTCCTGGGCATGCAGCACCCGGCGATGGCTGTGGGCAGCTTCCAGGGTGGTGCTCAGCTCGCCGTTCTGGCGGTCGAAGGCCATGCCCAGCTCCAGCAGCCGCTGCACGCAGGCCGGGGCCTCCCGCACCAGCAGCTCCACCGCCGGTCGGTCGCAGAGGCCGGCGCCGGCTGCGATCGTGTCGGCCACATGGCTGGCGAAACTGTCATTGGGACGGGTCACGGCCGCGATGCCGCCCTGGGCCCAGCGGCTGGCCGAAGGCGGGCTGCTGCTCTTGGTGAGCAGCAGCACCCGCAGGCCGGCGGGCAGTTCCAGGCAGGTCATCAGGCCGGCGGCTCCGCCACCGACCACGATCACGTCCCAGGAATCGGCCAGTTCAGCGCTGGCGGCAGCAGGGCCGGGCGGGCTGATGCTCATGGGTGCAGCAGGCCAAAGAAAAAGCCGCCGGTCGGGAAACCAGCGGCTTGACGCCATCCAGACAGGCCGAAAACGGCGGTCAGCGGTAGACCCCGTCGTTGATCCGGTCAAAGCCCTCGTTGAGGGAAATGGCCGGCGGCGTCACGGTGAAGTTGTCCCGGTACTTCTCGAACAGCTCCTTCTGGCGGTCCGTGAGGTCGAGGCTGAGCACGTCGTCCACGCTCTCGTAGGGACCTCCCAGCACGATCTTGCCGGCGAGGGTGGGGTACATGCCGGGGTATTGCTGGAAGCGCCGCACGGAGGCGTTGTTGAGATCAACCTTGCCGCCGCTTTCGGCGATCTTGTCGTCGGCCTCGTTGCGGCGGTCGGCCGCCAGGGCTGGTCCGGGCAGGGCCAGCGACAGGATCAGACCCACCACAACCACAGCACTCATCAGCCAGGCAACCAGCCGTTTCATCGCGACACTCCGGGGCAAGCGGGAAATTGGGTCCAGGTTTTGACACTATCGGAGGTAAGGCCCCCGACGGGGCAACCTTACCGAAGGGCCATGGGCGGAAGACCCACGGGTCCTGAGGCGGTTGCAGATCTTCAGGCGGGAGCGGCGCCCACCAGGCCGCTGAGGCCCGGGGCCAGCAGCGCCGTGGCGAGAAACAGTCCGTCCACCGCCAGGGTGGTGGCCAGGGCGGCGCCGCACACCCGGCCCACGGGTCCCGACCGCCAGAGCCAGCGGCAGGTGGGCACCAGCAGCAGGGTGGCACCACCAACGACCAACAGGGGGAGGGGGGTCAGCACCTGGGCGGCGGCCTGTTGCAGCAGGTCAGTCGCCATGCCGGGGGGGCTGGCGAGCACCTGGGTCCAGAACGGCATCAGCCCGCAGCCGGCGATGGCCGCGTCGGTGGCGGCGGTGCCCAGCAGGGAGGCCAGGTAGAAGCCGGCGGCCAGGCGCCAGCGGCTGCCCAGGCCCGCCAGGGCCAGCGGCAGGGCAAAGGCTTCGACCGGCAGATGGCAGAGCGGATGCAGGCGGCACCAGCCCCAGAACACACTGCCCGCCAGCCAGCTGCCGCTGAATCCCACGAGCATCTGGCCGATGCCATGGCTGGCGGGCCGGCGCTCGAGACCGATGCCCAGGGCCAGCAGCACCGCGGTGAACAGACAGGCGCTGAAGGGGGCAGTGCGCACCCACGGTGCCTGCAGAAAGACCGGAATGCTCACCAGCACGGCGGCCAGCAGGGGCTCCGCCAGACCGGTGAGGGCCCCGGGGCGATCCGGTGTCGGCAGAGCGAGGCTGGTCGGGACGCCGATCACCGCTTGTGTGAAGAAAGTTGGCCAACCTTAAAGGCAGGGGGCGGTCCGCCGATCCATGGACGCCAGATCCATGGACGCCATAGGGTCAGCTGGACCCGCCCCACGGCCCATGTCCGACGGCATCCCCATCGACGTTCTGCCCCTGGCTCAGGCCTGTTGGCGGGCCCTGGTGCTGGGGGTGGTGCAGGGCCTGACTGAGTTTCTGCCGATCAGCAGCACGGCCCATCTCAAGGTGGTGCCGGTGGTGCTGGGCTGGGGCGATCCGGGGGTGGCCTTCACCGCCGTGATTCAGCTGGGCAGCATCGCCGCCGTGCTGGCCTACTTCCGCCGGGATCTGGCCGAGGTGGCCGCCGGCATCGGCAGGGCCCTCCGCCATGGCCAGTGGCGGGATCCATCAGCCCGGCTGGGGCTGGCGATCGGCCTGGGCACGGTGCCCATTCTCCTCGCCGGCGTGGCCCTCAAGCTGTTTGTGCCGGGCTACGAGAGTTCTCCGCTGCGCAGCATGGGTTCGATCGCGGTGGTGTCGATCGTGATGGCCCTGTTGCTGGCCCTGGCGGAGATCGTGGGCCGGCGCCGGCGCCAGCTTGCCGATGTGCGGCCCGCCGACGGCCTGCTGGTGGGTGTGGCCCAGGCCCTGGCCCTGGTGCCCGGTGTGTCGCGCTCCGGCAGCACGCTCACGGCTTCGCTGTTCGATGGCTGGGAGCGGGCCGCCGCCGCACGCTTCTCCTTCCTGCTGGGCATTCCCGCCATCACCCTGGCGGGCCTGGTGGAACTGAAGGGGGCCCTGGAGGCCCCCGGCTCCGGCGGCCCCCTGCCGGTGCTGGTGGGCATCATCAGTTCCGCGGTGGTCTCCTGGCTGGCGATCGCCTGGCTGCTGCGATTTCTGCAGCGCCACAGCACCTGGGTGTTCGTGGGTTACCGGCTCCTGTTCGGTGTGGCGATCCTGATCTGGCTGGCCAGGGGCGGCCAGGTCGCGATCGCCGGGCTGGTCCACACTGGAGGCTGAACCGCCGTCCTCTGGAGAGAACCGGCCCGTGTGGAAGGAACCCTCCGCCACCATTGCCGCCACCGCAACCGGGACCGTTCCCCCGGGCGCCGGCCCGGATCAGGCCGGTCCGGCACCGGCGGTGGTGGCACGGGTCGAGCCGGGGTCCATCGGCGAGGAGCTCGGTTTCGAGCCTGGAGACCGCCTGATCCGCATCAACGGCCGCCGGCCCCGCGACCTGATCGACATCCAGTTCATGCTCGGCGATGAGGAGCTGGTGCTGGAGGTGGAGGATCCCGGGGGGGGGCGCCATCGGATCGAACTCGAAAAGGATGCCGATGACGGCCTCGGTCTGGAGTTCAGCGAGGCCCTGTTCGACGGCCTGCGCCAGTGCAACAACCACTGCCCGTTCTGCTTCATCGACCAGCAGCCACCCGGCCGGCGGCGCAGCCTTTATCTCAAGGACGATGACTACCGGCTGAGTTTTCTCTATGGGTCCTATCTGACCCTCACCAATCTGCTCGATGCCGACTGGCGCCGCATCGAAGAGCAGCGCCTCTCCCCCCTCTATGTCTCGGTGCATGCCACCGATCCCGAGCTGCGTTCCCGCCTGCTCGTGAATCCCCGGGCAGCCCTTCTGCCCCAGCAGCTCCGGTGGTTTGCCGAGCGCCGTCTGCAGATCCATGCCCAGGTGGTGGTGTGTCCGGGCATCAACGACGGCGATGCCCTGGAACGCACGCTTCTGGATCTGCAGGCCTTCGGCCGGGGCGACTGGCCGGCGGTCCTGTCCGCCGCCGTGGTGCCGGTGGGCCTCACCCGTTTCCGGCCGCCGGGCGACGGTCTGGTGCCGGTGGACCGGGCCACGGCGGCTGCGGTGATCGACCGGGTCGAACCCCTGCAGGCCCGCTTCCGGCAGCAGGGGGGCAGCCGCTTCGCCTGGCTGGCCGATGAGTGGTATCTGATCGCCGGTCGCCCCCTGCCGCCGCGTGCCAGTTACGAAGATCTGCCCCAGCAGGAAAACGGCGTGGGCAGCATCCGCGCCTTTCTGGAGGATCTGGACCGGGCCACCATCCAGCTGCCCAGGGCCCTGCCCCAGCCCCGCCGCCTCAGCTGGGTGGTGGGCCAGCTGGTGGCGGCGGCCCTCGGCCCGGTGGTGGAGCGGCTCAACCGCATCGAAGGGCTGGAGCTGATCCTTCACGGCCTGCCCAGCCCCTACTGGGGCCAGGACCTGGTGGTCACCGGCCTGCTCACGGGCTCCGATCTGCTCTGCGGCCTGGCGGGCCGGGATCTGGGTGAACGGCTGTTGCTGCCTGCGGTCATGCTGCGCCAGGGCGATCCGGTGTTTCTCGACGACATGACCTTCGGAGAGCTTGAGAAGCATCTGCCTGTGCCCGTTTCCCTCCTCCAGGGTGCTGATGACCTGGTGGCCTTCTGCACCAGTCCTGAGGGGGAAACTGCTTAAGCTCCAGCGACCGCGTATCTGGATGCTGTGAGGCTGAGCCGAATCACCACCGTGGCCCTGATGGGTCTGATCGGTCTGCCTGCCAGTCCCCTGCCGCCCCTGCGGGCCCAGGTCACGGCCCCATCCCCGGCCGCAGCCCTGCCGCTGGCCCCCCAGGTCAAGGGGGGCCGTCCCAGGTCCGACGCCAGCGTGCTGCCACCGGCGGCCATTCGCCTCGGTCCGGGCCTCGAGGGGCTGGCCGCCCCCGATCCCCTGGCGCTGCCGGTGAAGCCGTCGCAGGTGCGCATCCGGGAGCTCCGGCCCCTCGGACTCCTGGAGGTGGAGCAACTGGCGGAGGTCAACAACCCCGATCTCAAGGCGATCGCCCTGCAGGTGGAGCAGGCCCAGTCGAATCTGAGGGCCCAGATCGCGCTCTGGTATCCGAACATCAGTTTCAACGTCAGCAGTTTTCCCGCTTACACCTCGGGCAGCCAGTACAGCAGCGCCATCACCGGCACCGGCGAGGAGCGGGGCACCACTTACACCAGCATCTGGCAGACCCAGGCTGCCCTGCAGGTCACCTGGCCCCTGATCGATCCCACCCGCACCCCCCAGATCGCCGCCGCCCGCGACAGCTTCGAACGGGCCAAGAACCAGTATCTGATCGCGTTGCGGGAGCTGCGGCTGCAGGCCAATGAGGTCTACTTCGATCTCCAGCGTGCCGATGACCAGGTGCGCACCTTCCAGGAGTCGGTGCGGGCTTCACTGGTGAGCGTGCGCGATGCCAAGGCCCGTTTCCAGGCCGGCGTGGCCACCCGGCTCGACGTGCTCCGGGCCGAAACCCAGCTGGCCTTCAACCAGCAGGAGCTGACCTCGGCGCTGGCCACCCAGGCCATCGCCAGGCGCACCCTGGCCGGTCTGCTGTCGTTGCCCCAGAGCGTGACACCCACGGCCAAGGAACCGGCCGCCATCGTCGGCACCTGGAAGCCGTCGCTGCAGGAAAGCATCGTGGCGGCCTATGCCTTCCGTGAGGAGCTTGACCAGACCCTGCTCGACATCTCGATCGCCAACAGCAACGCCAATGTTCAGCTGGGCCAGGTGCAGCCCTTTCTCAACATCTTCAACACCCTGCGGATGGGACGTTCCCAGGGTTCGGAATTCGTCCAGGAGGTGATCCCCGGCGAGATCAGCTGGAGTGTGGACAATGCCGTGGGGCTCAATCTCAGCTGGAATCTCTTCGACGGCGGTCGGGCCCGCGCCCTCTATCGCGAGAGCAAGCAACGGGCCGACGAGAACCGCTACCGCTTTGCCCAGCGCCGCAACTCAATCCGGGAGGAGGTGGAGGAGAGTTTCTATACCCTGGAAAGCAGCAACCGCAACATCGCCACCACCGCCCGGGAGGTGGTTTCAGCCCGCGAAGCCCTGCGTCTCTCGCGCCTGCGCTTCCAGGCGGGAGTCGTCACCCAGAGCGAAGTGGTCGACACCCAGCGGGACCTCACCCGCGCCGAAGTGAGCTATGCCATCGCCATCACGGACTACAACAAGGCCCTGGCGCGCCTGCGGCGCCGCACCGGCCTTGACCAGATCGAGCTCTGCCAGCGTGCGGCCCTGCCGGCCACCAAGCCGATGATCCCGGGCGTCAGCGATGTGCCGGTGGAGCCCCGGCCCCTGGTGCCCGCCTGCCGCCTGCAGGGATCCACCAGCTCCCTGCCGAACCTGCTCGACTGATTGCTTCCGGCTCCCTGTTGTCCGGCTCCCTGTTGTCTGTCCGCCACCGGCCCTTGCTCACCCGTTCCCCTGCTCCCCTCACCCTGCGGGCCATTCTGCAGCTGGGCATTTTCCAGGCCTGCCTGGGGGCTCTGTCGGTGATCTTCGCCGGCATGCTCAACCGGGTGATGATCAGCGAGCTGGCCTTCCCTGGGCTGCTGGTGGGCGTGGCCCTGGCCTTTGAACAGTTCGCCTCGCCGGCAAGGGTGCTGTTCGGCCAGCTCTCCGATTCCCGACCGATCGCTGGTCGCCATCGGATCCCCTACGTGCTGATCGGTGTGGTTCTGCTGGGGGCCCTGGCGGTGCTCTCGATTCCCCTGATCTTCCAGGTGGCCGGCCTGCTGCAGGCTCCCTCGCAACCCCAGCTGGCCCTGGCGGTTGCGGCCCTGTGTGGCCTGATGGCGGGATATGGCCTGGCGGTGTCGCTGGCCTCCACCCCCTACCTGGCCCTGGTGATCGACCGCACCGATGAGCAGGCGCGACCCCGGGCCACCACCATCATCTGGTCGATGCTCACCGTGGGCATCGTCGTCGGGGCAATCGCCATCAGCCTCACGCTCCGATCTCTTGATGGCGTGCGCGACCCCGCGGTGCTGCAGCCCGCACTCCAGGCCTTCATGGTGCGCACCTCTCTGATCGTGGTGGCCCTCACGGTCGTGGCCACCTGGGGCATGGAACCCGTCCGTGGCCAGGAGGGGGGCGCCGACCGGGCCGCCACCGAGCCGTCGCTGACCTTGTCCCAGGCCCTGGACCTGATCCGCTCCAGCCGCCAGGTGCTGGTGTTCTTCCTCTATCTGGTGCTGTTCACCCTGGGGCTCTTTCTCCAGGATCCGATTCTGGAGAGCTACGGCGCCGAGGTCTTCGGCATGCCGATTGCCGCCACTGCTTCGCTCAACGCCTTCTGGGGGGTCGGCACCCTGGCGGGCCTCGCCGTGGCGGGGGTGTGGCTCATTCCCTGGCTGGGCAAGCTGGCGGCAGCCAGGCTCGGCTGTCGCCTGATCGCCGGTTCCCTGGCGCTGCTCATCCTGGCGGGCCTGGCACCCTCCGTTCCGGTTCTGCAGCTGGCGATGGTGCTCTTCGGCCTGGCGGCGGGCATCGGCACCAATGGGGCCCTCTGTCTGATGCTCGATCTCACATTGCCCCAGGCGGCCGGTACCTTTGTGGGCCTCTGGGGTCTGGCCCAGGCCATGTCCAGGGCCCTGGGCAAGGTGTTCGGCGGTGGGCTGCTGGATCTGGGCCGTCTGCTGCCGTTCGCTGAGGGGCCATTTCCGGCCTTCGCCCTGGTGCTGGTGGTGGAGCTGCTGGTGATGCTGGCGGCGCTCGTGCTGCTGGGTCGCCTCAATCCGCGCCGATTCAGAGAAGATACGGGCACCACCCTTGCCAGGGTGATCGCCATGGAGGTCGGATGATCCCCCCTTCGGATCTGTTGCCCGCCGGTTTCGATGGTCTGCTCGATACCGTGGCGGACCGTCAGCGCTCCGATTTCGGCCACGTGGTGTCCGATCTCAAGGCTGACGGCACCCTGATCACCGCCTGCGACCGCTGGAGCGATGCCACCCTGGTGGCGGGCCTGGGTCGGCTCTTCCCCGATGAGGGGGTGCTGAGCGAGGAGGGGCGCCAGGTGGTGCCCGCCACCAGCGCCTACTGGGTGGTGGATCCCCTGGACGGCACCACCAACTTTGCTTCCGGCATCCCCTACTGGGCCATTTCCCTGGCCCGCTTCGAGCAGGGGCGGCCGGTGCTGGCCGTGCTCGATGTGCCGCCGCTGCGCCAACGGATCGTGGCGATCCGGGGCCGGGGGGCCTGGCGCAATGGCAAGGTCCTGCAGCCCCCATCCAGCCATCCTTCCCCGGCCGGTTGCGCCTCGCTGTGCAGCCGATCGATCGGTGTGCTGCAGAAGCTCCCCGACCGGCGTTTTCCCGGCAAGATCCGCATGCTGGGAGTCGCCAGCCTCAATCTGGTGAGCGTGGCCATGGGCCAGACCCAGGCGGCCCTGGAGGCCACACCCAAGATCTGGGATCTGGCAGCGGCCTGGCTGGTGCTGGAGGAACTGGGCTGCCCCCTGCGGTGGCTGCAGGCCTCGCCCCAGGGGCAGGAGCCCGGGGCCGATCTGGCCACCCGCGACTTTCCGGTGCTGGCTGCCGACCGGCCCGAAACCCTGGAGCGGTTCATGCCCTGGGCGGCCGCGCT
>JBKDDA010000084.1:0-9111 GCA_046313055.1 Synechococcaceae cyanobacterium
GTTCACGCGTTTGGTTTGATCCCCCAGAGGCTCCTTTGGAGTGGCTCGGGTGTTGAACAAGCCGCGGCCTCGTCGCTCCTTCCGAACCCTTTCGGAGCGGAGCCAGGGCAGCGTACCCGGCTTGTTCCACCACCCCGATCCACCAACCCATGGGCCGCACACTGGAGAACAAGCAACAGATCGTCGGAGAGCTCAAGGAGCTCCTCGGCGAGGCCGAAATGGCGTTGGTTCTGGACTACCAGGGCCTCTCCATCCGCGAGATGAAGGATCTCCGATCCCGTCTGGCGGCGATCAACGGCGTGTGCAAGGTGACCAAAAACACCTTGATGCGCCGGGCCATCGAAGGAGACAGCGCCTGGGCCAATCTCGAATCCCTCCTCGAGGGCACCAACGCCTTCGTGCTCGTGAAGGGAGATGTCGGCGGGGCTGTGAAAGCTCTGCAGGCCTTCCAGAAGGAGACGAAGAAATCGGAAACCAAGGGCGGCCTGTTTGAAGGCCAGTTGCTCTCGGAAGCCGATATCAAGGCGATTGGCGACCTGCCCACCAAGGAAGTGCTCATGGCCCAGATCGCCGGTGCGATCAATGCCGTGACCACCAAGCTGGCGGTTGGGATCAACGAGGTGCCCTCCGGCCTGGCCCGGGCGCTCAAGCAGCACGCCGATGGCGAGGGCACGGCCGCCTGAGGCCGTTGTCCAGCCCTGGCTGGCAGAGCTCCACCGATCCGACTGTTTCCAACAGATCTGTTGCTGATTCCCAACCATGTCCGCTACCACTGACCAGATTCTCGAACAACTGAAATCCCTCTCCCTGCTGGAAGCCTCTGAGCTTGTCAAGCAGATCGAGGAGGCCTTCGGTGTGTCCGCCGCCGCGTCTGCCGGCGTGGTGATGGCCGCCCCCGCCGCCGGCGGGGCCGCTGCCGAAGCCGCCGAGGAGCAGACCGAATTCGACGTCGTGCTCGACAGCTTCGACGCCGCCGCCAAGATCAAGGTGCTCAAGGCCGTGCGCGAGGCCACCGGCCTCGGTCTCGGCGAGGCCAAGGCCCTGGTGGAAGCCGCTCCCAAGGCCGTCAAGGAGGGCGTGTCCAAGAACGACGCCGAAGCCCTCAAGAAGACCATCGAAGAAGCCGGCGGCAAGGTCACCATCAAGTGATCCGGGTGGGGATGCCTTCGGGATTCCCCGCAACCGTCGCTTCCTCCCATGCCAGGGGCCCCTCAGGGCCCCTTTTTTGTGCGGCCTGGGGCGGCAGACCCGGGTTCCAGACCCGATTCCATGAAAAAGCCCCCGCCAACTGGCGGGGGCTGGAGGTGAAGCGATTCCGGGAGTCTGTCCTCGTTTCGACCCTGGAAGAGCGCTTCGCACTCCTCACACCTGCAAACCATACGGACCGGGAGCGGCGGGCATGGCCAGAGGCGGACGGTGCGCGGATTGACCCCAGGCCCGCGCCCACCGGTTCAGGGAGTGTCGGCACCGGTGCCGCTGTAGGGGATCACCTGCAGGGCAATGGTGCGGCCGGGGGCCACCTCGTCGTCGGCCTGCTCAGCAAGGCCGCCGGCCATGGCCGGCGCGACCGGCGACAGGCGGCCGCCGCGGCCACGGCCACCGCTGGCCAGCGGAGCCGGCGGGGTGGCCAGGGCCGGCAACACCATGGGTCGCCCCGTGCGGGGCGAGATCGCCACCAGGGGCGGGGTGGCACCGGCACCGGCGGCCTGGGCGATCAGGTTGCCCAGATCGGTGGCGTTGGCGACGTACATAGGGTTGTGGCTGCGGCCCACGAAGCTGCGCCGCTGCAGCTGCCAGGCCCCATCGACGTGCACAGCCACGAAAGCATCGCGGTCGCGCTGGGGCACCGTGCCCCGCCCCAGCACGAGCACGGTGGGCTGATGGGGCGAGACGGCCTGCAGCAGCAGCTCGTTGCCCACCTGCTGCAGACGCAGGCGGTAGGTGGTGCCCAGGTCCTGATCGCCCACCCGCACGGAGAAGCCGTTGCTGTCGAGATAGCGACCGCAGATGCCCGTGAAGTCGAAGCGGTTGAGGCTGGGGTCGATCAGGCCATCGGGGCGACGGTTCCAGCAGGGGGGCTGGGCCTGGGCCTGCAGCTGCTCCAGCACCAGCAGGCTCCAGTCGCTGCGGCCCACGGGCTTGGCCAGAATCGCGAAGCGTTCGGCGTCGAGCGGATCGGCGCTGAACAGGCCAGCGGCATGGCCGCTGGCGGGTGTGAGACCCGGCAGGGGACCACCCAGCCATGCCAGAGCCGCCAGGGCCAGGTAGGTTCGCTTCATGGGGAGAGCTCCGTTGCGGCCAGCCGTGCCAGGGCCGCCCATTCAACCGAACCCACGCCGATCTGCCCAGTGCCGCAACAGCCTGTGAAAGTTGTGGCCGCCGCCTGCGACGGGGCCTGCAGCGGCAACCCGGGCCCGGGGGGCTGGGGAGCCCTGCTGCGGTTTGACGACGGCAGCGTGCATGAGATGGGGGGCGCCGACCGCTCCACCACCAACAACCGCATGGAGCTCACCGCCGCCCTGGCGCTGCTGGAGGCCCTGCAGGACCTGCCCCGCCATGCCGACCTCACGATCCGCACCGACAGCCGATACCTGATCGACGGGCTGCAGAAATGGATGGCGGGCTGGAAGCGCAAGGGCTGGCGAACGGCCTCGGGCGGACCGGTGCTCAACCGCGACCTGTGGGAGGCGCTCGACCGGGCGCGGGTGCCGGGCCTGCGGCTGGAGCATGTGCGCGGCCACAGCGGCGATCCCGACAACGAACGCTGCGACGAAATCGCCGTGGCCTTCTCCCGGGGCCGCCTGCCGTCGCTGGCGGAGGGGGAACAGCTGAGCACGGCCCGCCTGGAGGCCGACCGGCCGGCGACCACTGCGACCACTGCGGCCACTGCGGCCGCACCGGCCGCGCGCGCCGCCAGCGAACTGCCGGCGGTGCTGGCCAGCCTGGACACGGCCCTCGAATCCCTGCCCCGGGACCAGGGGGCCCTGCGGATCGCCGGCTGGCGGCTGGTGCCCCGGCCCCCGCAGGGGTGGCGCCTGGAGCGCGGCGCGGGAGGATTGGATACACCCACGAGCGAGCCAGATGGCTAAGGGCACGGCGACCGCTGGGCTTTACAGCCGTTTTGTGGGGCCCCTGCTCAGCCGCGACGAGGGTGCCGATGCGGAACAGCTCAGCCAGATGACCCTGGGGGCGCTGGCCCTGGCGGCCCAGCGGCGCAGCTGGCCCCTGGTCAGCGGCACCCTGGCCGGGCTGGCGGGCGAACTGCAACGGCGGGATCCCCGCCTGGAACAATCCCTCTTCGGCTGCCGGTTCACCAATCCGGTGGGGCTGGCGGCGGGCTTCGACAAGAACGCGGTGGCAGCGGCGATCTGGGACCGCTTCGGCTTCGGCTTCGCCGAGCTGGGCACGGTCACCTTTCAGCGGCAGCCCGGCAACCCCAGGCCCCGCCTGTTTCGCCTGGCGGCCGAGCACGCAGCCCTCAACCGCATGGGATTCAACAATGAAGGTGCCGCCACGGTGCGGCGCACCCTTGAGCGCCAGCAGCTGCCACCACCGGGCCGGCGACCGGCGGTGCTGGGCCTGAACCTGGGCAAGTCGCGGGCCACCCCCCTGGAGCAGGCACCCGACGACTACGCCGCCTCCCTGGAACTGCTGGCCCCCCTGGCCGATTACGCGGTGGTGAACGTGAGTTCGCCCAACACGCCGGGCCTGCGGGAGCTGCAGGCCGAAGCCCAGCTGCGGCGGCTGGTGGAGCGGCTGCGGCGGCTGCCGGGCTGCCCGCCGCTGCTGGTGAAGATCGCCCCCGACCTGGAAGACGACGCCATCGACAGCATCGCCCGGCTGGCCTACGAAGAAGGCCTCGCCGGCGTGATCGCCGTGAACACGAGCCAGGATCGCCTGGGACTCGGGCAGCGGCGACTGCCCCAGACCGGCCGCACCCTGGCCGAGGAAAGCGGCGGCCTGAGCGGCCGGCCCCTGCGCCACCGGGCCCTGGAGGTGCTGCGCCGGCTGCGGGCCACCGCCGGACCGGCCCTGCCCCTGGTGGGGGTGGGCGGCATCGATTCCGCCGAAGCCGCCTGGGAACGGATGAGCGCCGGCGCCTCCCTGGTGCAGCTCTACACCGGCTGGATCTACGAAGGTCCCACCCTGGTACCGGCGATTCTGGAGGGGCTGCAGCGGCAGATCGACCGGCATGGCCTGCGGGGCATCGGTGAAGCGGTGGGCAGCGGCCTGCCCTGGCGCTGATGGTGCTGGCCCAGGCCCAGGAACGCTTGCAGAGCTGGCGGGGCCAGCTGCTGCCCCCCCAGGTGCTGATCGACCTGGATGACACGGCCGTGCGGATCGCGGCCCTGGCCTTCGGCCGGACCGGCCGCATGCGCCAGACCCTGAGCGTGGCCCTGCCGGATGGGGCCTGCGTTGGCGGCATGCCCCGCCAGGTGACCGCCATCGGCGACTTCATCGGTGATCTGCTGGTGGAACACGGGTTGGTGCAGGCGGAGGTGCAGGCCTGCCTGCCGCCGGCGGCCTGCCGTTGGCGACTGCTGGAGTGGCCCCAGGCCACGGCACCGGACGACCCGCTGGCGGTGCTGCGTGAGCAGCAGCCCGATCTGCGGCTCGACTGGGACCTGGCGGCGATGTACGCCGATGTGGTGCCCCTGGCGGGCGCGCCGGGGCAGTGGCTGCTGACGGCAGCCCCGAAGGATCTGGTGCGGGCCTGGCAGCAGGTGTTTGACCTGGCGGGAGCCCAGCTGATGCGGCTGGAGCCGGCCCAGAGCTGCGAACGGCGGGCCATGGGCCTGCTCTGGCGGGAGGATGGGCACCAGGGCACGCTCGACGGCACGGTGGATCTGGTGCTGGCACTGGAGGCGAGGGGCAGCTGGCTGTGGCTGGCCCACAACGGCGTGCCCGAAGCCGACTGGTGGCTGCCCCACCTGCCCTTTCCCGTGACCGCCGCCGCCCTGACGGACCTGGCCGACGCCCTGGAGCAGCGCCGCCGCTTCTGGCAGCAGCACCACGCCGACGTTCGGCGTTGGCGCTGCTGGCTGCATGGGCCCCTGAGCCAGCAGGAGGGCCTGCTGGAGGGCCTGCGGCAGGCCCTCCAGACGGGGGCCGACACCAGCGACACCGGTGAGCCCATGGCCGTGGAGGTGCTCGATGTGCTGGAGCGGGGCTGGCTGAGCCTGCCCCGCGGAGCGGAGACCCGGGGACTGGCCGGGCCGTTGCTGCTGCGCCTGTGCGGCCTGCTGGCGGCGGCGAGGCAGCCATGAGCCGGAGCGGTCCCCTGCCCGATCTGCTGCGGGAGTGGCGCAGCGAGGAGGGGCTGGCCGATCCGGGCAGCGTCGACCGCATGGCGCTGCTGCAGCGGGGCAGCTGGATCGGCGGGGGGCTGGTGGGGCTGGGTCTGCTGCTGGGGGCAGCGATCCTGTGGCGCCAGAGCCTGGTGGAGGCGGAGATCCGGAAGCTGGCACCGGTGGCGACGCTGAGCCGCCAGCTGGAGGACCGGCTGGAGCAGGAACGGCGCCGGCGGCTGAAGCTGGACCAGGGCAACCGCCGGCTGGCGGAGGGGCTGGTGGCGGTGCGGTCGGGCTCCGCCCTGCTGACCGACCTGCAGCGGCGCACGCCCGATGGGGTGCAGCTGCAGGAGGTGAAGGTGCTGGCGGAGAGCCTGGCCATCAAGGGGCAGGCCGGTGATCCGGGTGGCCTGCAGCGGATCAATGCCCTGCTGCTGATGCTGCAGGCCTCGCCGTTTCTGGAACAACGGGAGGTGACACTGCGCAGCGCCAGCCGGGTGATTGCCGACCGCCCCGGAGACGCCAACGCCGCCGGCCAGACGCCCCGGCTGGCCTTTGAGATCCAGGCCGGTTTTCGGGAACGGGACAGCCGCCGGGAGGCGGCCCTGCTGCAGGGCCTCGAAGCCCGGGGCATGGCCGCCCGGCTGCAGGTGCTGCAACGGGAGGGGTTGCTGCCATGAGATCCGGCGAACGCCTGCTGCTGCTGGCACCGGCGCTGCTGGGGGGCGTGGTGGCCAGCCTGCTGGTGGCCCTGGTGGTGTCACCGGCCTGGCAGCGGCTGCAGGCGCGGGAAGCCGAACTCGCGGAGCTGCGCGAGCGGGAGCAGACCCTGCCGCTGCTGCGGGCCCAGCTGCTGAAGGAGATCAAGGCGGGCGAACGGGCCGAGGGGCGCCGCAACCTGCTGCTGACCATGGTGGAGGGCAGCGGCGGCAAGGGCACGCTCATGGCCCGGGTGGGGGAGCTGGCCCAGCGGGCCGGGGTGCAGGTCACGCTCTATGAACCGCAGGCGAGCGCTACCGCCCCCGCCGCCCCGCCCACCGGAGGCCAGGCACCACCGCCCAATCCACCGCCCAACCCGCCGCCGGCCGATCCGCTGGCGGTGGAGGGTCTGCGGCGGCAGACGCTGCTGCTCAGTGCCCGCGGCCCGTTTCCGGCGCTGCTGACCTTTGTGCGCGATCTGGAGCGGCTGACGGTGCTGGTGGTGCAGAGCGACCTGGCGCTGACGCTAGAGAAGGCCGACGACAAGCAAGGGGAGCGGACCGATCCGGTGGCCCTGAAACTGGACCTGGGCCTCTACAGCCGGCCGGCGGCGACCGCCGGCCGCACACCAAGCCGACCCAGGCCCACCGGCAGCACGGGCGATTCGCCATAGGATCCGGCCGCAGCAGAATGCGGCACGGTGAGCAAGCCCTGGCCATGGCCATCGGTGGCCCTGATGCTGGCGATCGGGCTGCCTGGGCTGCCGGTTCACGCCCAGCGGAGCCCGGCCCCGCCGGCCCCCGGATCCCCGGAGGAGGCGGCCCGCCGCCCCCAGCCCCGCCCCGGGGGCCTGCAGCTGCGCATCCGCCGCCTGCCGGATGCCCTGGAACTGGTGGTGGAGGGCACCGGCCCGGCCCCCCAGCTGGTGCAGAGCGAAAACGGCAATCGCTGGCAGGCCCTGCTCACCACCAGCCGGCCCACGGGCCTGCGCATCGGCCCGCAGCGGCTGGCGATCCCGGAAGCGGGTCTGCAGATGGTGAGCTTCGATGGCAACGGCAGCACCTACCGGCTGGAGGTCAGCAGCAGCCCGGGCCGCCCCGCCAACCGCCCGGTGGTGAGTGCCGATGGCGAAAACCTGATCCTCACCTTCAGCGCACCGGCGCAGGCCAGCCTGCAACTGGCTCGCCCCAACCTCACCCTGCCCGGCCGGCTGCCCCAGCAGGATTACGCCCCCCCGCTCCAGCCCCGGGCCGTGGCACCGCCACTGGGAGACATGGCGGTGGGAACGATGACCCTGCGCAATCCAAGCTATGTGCGCCTGCCAGGCCCCCAGGTTTCTCTGACCCTGAACAATTCCGATGCCAAAACAGTCTTTCTTGCACTGGCCCGGCGTGGAAATTATGGATTTGTCTGGGTGGAAGACACCAGCCAGGCCAACAGCAGCGCAACCACAGGCGCCAACCAGGTAGCCCCGGGAGCAGCATCCGGCAGTGACGACAGAAAAGATCTGCGGATCTCGGCACACCTCACCAACGAGACCTACGAAGCGGCCTTCAACTCACTTGTGCTGGCCGCTGGTCTGCAGGCAAAACGGATTGGAAATACCATCTACGTGGGCACCAATGTTCTGGGCAAGTCATTTGGATCGAGACTGTCCAAGGTGTTTCGCCTGAATCAGGTCACACCGAATGCAGCCGCCGATTATCTGGCAAACCTAGGCGCCTCTGTCACCAAAACCAACACGATCACCACCGCTGTCACCCAAGGGGTCAGCCAGAGCCAGGCCGTATCAACGGGCCCAACATCACAGACAACTCAAACATCATCAACGGCGTCCGTTGAGTCCTATGGCGCCACCTCCGGGCCGCTGCTGGGTCTCCAGGCCACCACAGATCCCCGACTTCGAACGATCACGCTCGTTGGCGAGCCTGGCCTGATTGGGATTGCCGAACAGTATCTGAAGCAACTGGACCTGAGGCAAAGACAGGTTGCCCTTTCCGTGCGTATTTTAGATATCAACTTGACCAATGATTCGGAAATTGCTAACAGCTTTGCTTTTCGATATGGCAACATGTTTATCGTCAATAACGAGGGCGAGCTTCTTGCTAATTTTGGCAATCTAAAACCCCCTGGATCCAGCGAAGGAGGCCTGCCAAACAGCTACACAGGCCAGACTGGAACATCGCCCTTGCCCGGCGTGGGCCGCCTCAGCGGAGTTGAGTCGGGCTTCATTGACAGACCCAATGCCAACACGCCATTCGTGGGCTCAGGTAGCATCATTCCCCGCAACACCACCGTTCCACCGAATCCGCTTGGGTTGGCCGTTGATCCAGTCACCGGTCAGACATTTTTTGCTCGACCGGGCTTTGGCCCTTACAACAACCCGACCCAACCCGGTGTCACCGAAATTGACGAGCAAGGGAAAGTCACATATAAAAATCCAACCCAGTTCCGCTACCCACCCAACCAGCTGTTTGACTTCGTCAGAGCTTCCATTGAATCCGGCAGCACCAAGGTCCTGGCCAGTCCAACGCTGATCATCCAGGAGGGCGATTCGGGCGCGTCAGACGCCGGCTCCGATGCCAACAGAATTTCCAATGACGGCAAGATCGGTCGCAGCCGCAACAACGAAAGCCTGGTGCGAGTTGGCACGCAGTTTGTCACTGGCTACGACATCAAACAAGACATCAACGGCAACAATTTTTGTCAGCCTGTTTTCAGCAATGCAGGCCTGACTTTTGGGGCCAGGGTTGAAGCCATTGACGACAATGGTTTCGTCACCTTTTCACTATCACCTGAAATCTCTGCGCCGGTGGGAACCCAGGCGATTGGCAGATGTGGCGACATCACCCTGATCAACGAACGCCAGCTCGACACCGGCCGGGTGCGCGTGCGCGATGGCCAGACCCTGATCCTCACCGGTGTGATCTCCGACACAGATCGTCAGGCCGTGACCAAATGGCCGATCCTGGGCGACATGCCTCTGATCGGCCAGTTCTTCCGCCGCAGCTCCAGCAACCGCTCCAAGAACGAGCTGGTGATCCTCGTGACCCCCCGGATCATCAACGATGACCAGGGCGGCGTGTACGGCTACGGCTGGCAGCCCGGCACCCGCCAGAGC
>JBKDDA010000085.1:0-20816 GCA_046313055.1 Synechococcaceae cyanobacterium
GGCCTGGGCTTCGCCGCCATGGCCGTGGGGGCGAGCCAGGTGAGCGAGGGGATGATCGATGCGGCCCTGGAGGCCCTGGCGTCGCGGATCCCGGCGGCGGGCGATCCCGATGCGCCGCTGATGCCGCCGCTGGCGGTCGAGCGCGAGGTGTCGCAGGCGGGGGCCGAGGCGGTGGCGAAGGTCGCGGTTGCCGAGGGCCTGGCCCGCCGGGCCGGCAGCGAGGCGGAGGCCCTCGTGCGGCTCCAGGAGTGCCGCTGGCAGCCGGTGTACCGGCCCGTGCGGCCGGCCTGAGCGCCGCCCCCACGAAGCTTGCCATTGCTACGTCCTGTGTCGGTCGCTCGCGGGGGCCGACAATGACGACTTAGCACCTTGGCTGTTCCGTCCCCGCGCGATGGGCTTCTTCGTCCAGCTCACCGACGCCATCGCCAGCCGGCAGTCCCTGCTGGTGACGGGACTGGATCCCAATCCGGAGATGCTGCAGAGCTGGGCCCATCGCCGCGGCATGGGCGGCCGCTCCTTCCTCTCCCAGGCGCGGCACTGGATCAAGGCCGTGATCGAGGCCACGGCCGATCACGTCTGCGCCTACAAGCCGAGCCTCGGCTTCTACCAGTCGCTCGGGCCCGTCGGTCTGGAACTGCTGCGGGAGGTGCGGGAGCTGGTGCCGCTCGACACCCCGCTGATCGTGGATGCCAAGCACGGCGACCTCAACAGCTCCTCCGCCCTGGCCCACTACCTCTTCCGCGAGCTGGGAGCCGATGCGGTCACCCTCTCTCCCTTGCCCGGGCAGGACATCGCCGCGCCGTGTCTGCTCCATCCCGACAAGGCGGTGGTGGTCACCTGCCACAGCTCCAACCCGGCGGCGCGGGTGCTGCAGCACCATCCGAACGAAGACCAGCCCCTGTACCTGCGCATCGTGCGCGAGGCCCAGCTGTGGGCGACGCCGGAGCAGCTGATGCTCGAGGTGGGCACCAGCGATCCGGCGATCCTGGCGCGGGTGCGGCAGGAGGCCCCCGAGCGCTTTCTGATGCTGCGCAGCCTCTGGAGTGAGGAAGACCGGCTGGAGGCCCTGCTGGAGGCCGGTCTCACCAGCGCCGCCGATGGTCTGCTGCTGCCCCTGCCGCAGAACCTGCTGGTGGAAGACGACCTCTCGGCCCGGGCCGCCGCCCTCAAGCAGCGGATCAGCGACCAGCGCCAGCGCTGGCTGGAGCGCCGCAGCCTGGTGGACCAGGCCAGCGACGCCCGGGCCGCCACCTGCAGCCTCTGGCTGCCGGAGGCACCGCAGGCCCGGGAGGATCCCACGCCCCGGCAGGACCCCCACGCCGATCTGATCCTCGACCTCTACGACATCGGCTGTCTGCTGTTCGGTGATTACGTGCAGGCCAGCGGCGCTGTCTTCAACTACTACATCGATCTGCGGCAGATCATCTCGGATCCCAACCTCTTCCACCGGGTGCTGCATGCCTACGGTCTGCTGCTGCAGGAGCTGGATTTTGACCGGGTGGCGGGCATTCCCTACGGCTCGCTGCCCACGGCCACCGGGCTGTCGCTGCAGCTGCACAAACCGCTGATCTACCCCCGCAAGGAGGTGAAGGCCCACGGTGCCCGCCGCCTGATCGAAGGCGATTTCGAGGAGGGCGAGCGGGTGGTGGTGATCGACGACATTCTGATCACCGGTGGCAGCGTGCTGGAGGGCATCGCCAAGCTGGAGAGTTCGGGCCTGGTGGTGAGCGATGTGGTGGTCTTCATCGACCACGGTGGCGATGCCGATCCCCGGGCCCGCCAGCGGCTCTCCGACCAGGGATACCGGCTCCATGCCGTGCTCGGCATCGAGCGGATCACCCGGGTGCTGGAGAATGCCGGCCGCCTGAGTGCGGCCCAGGCCGCCAGCCTGGGCCATGGCCGCCCCGGGGCGGTGTCCACCTGCCAGGATCAGCCGGTCTGAGCCGTCCGGCGGGGAACTTGCGCTCGCTCTCCGAACCGTTTCTGCGGCGCCCGGTGCTCACGCTGGTGATCAGTCTGCTGATCCTGCTGGCCGGTCTGATCAGCCTGCCGGTGCTGCAGGTGGAAAATCTGCCCCCCATCGCGCCGGCTCGGGTCACGGTGCGGGCCACGTACCCCGGCGCCTCGCCGGAGGTGGTGGAACAGGGGGTCACCAGCCTGCTGGAGAAACAGCTGAACGGCCTGGAGCGGCTCGAATCGATCCGCTCCCTGAGCTCGGCCAACGGCAGCAGCATCACCCTCGCCTTTGAGGGTGGGGATCCGGAGATCAACCAGATCAACACCCAGAACGAGGCCACGGTGGTGGCCCGCCAGCTGCCCGCACCCGTGGTGCGCTTCGGTCTGCAGGTGCGGCGCAGCTCCGACGACCTGCTGATGGTGCTCAGCTTCACCGCCGGCCGCAACCGCTACGACCCGGTGTTCCTCAGCGGCTGGGTGGACCAGGTGGTGCGTGAACGGCTGCGCCGCGTGCCCGGGGTGGGCGATGTGACCCTGTTCGGTGGCAGCACGCCGGCCTTCCGCCTCTGGCTCGATGCCGATCGGCTGACCACCGCCGGCCTCACCATCGCCGATGTGGGCCGGGCCCTGGAGCAGCAGAACGTGCTGGCGGCCCTGGGCCAGGCCGGGGCCGCCCCGGCTCCTGCCGGTCAGCAGCTCACCCTGCCCCTGCGCATGGAGGGGCGCCTGCGCACGCCCCAGGACTTCGAGCAGCTGGTGGTGAACCGATCCGCCAATGGCGGCGTGATCCTGCTGCGCGATGTGGGCTGGGTGAGCCTGGGCAGCGAGAGCTACGACACGATCGCCACCAATCTCGATGGCGATGATGCGGTGGCGCTGGGGATCGACCAGCGCGACGGCAGCAATGCCCTTGAGGTGAGCCGGCTGGTGCGCCAGGCCCTGGAGGAGCTGCAGCCCTCCTTTCCCCCCGGGGTGCAGGCCCAGGTGATCACCGATGAGGCCGAGACCGTGCGCGGCAGCATCAACGGTGCCGTGGACAGCCTGCGGGATGCGGTGCTGCTGGTGTTTCTGGTGCTGCTGCTGGGGCTGGGCAACAGCCGCCTGGCCCTGATCAGCGCCGCCGCGGTGCCGGTGGCCCTGGTGGGTTCCCTGGCGGTGCTGAAGCTGACCGGCAGTTCGATCAACACCCTCAGCCTGTTCGGCATGGTGCTGGCCTCGGGCCTGGTGGTCGACGACTCGATTGTGGTGAGTGAGGACATCGGCCGCCGGCTGGAGAACGGCCAGCCGCCGCTGGAGGCGGCCCGGGCGGCGATGGCCGAACTGGGGGGAGCCGTGGTGGCCACCTCCCTGGCCCTGGTGGTGGTGTTTGTGCCGGTGCTGGGGCTGGGGGGCAGCATCGGCCGCCTCTATGCGCCGATCGCCCTCACGATCACCGCGGCGATCGTGTTCTCCACCATCAACGCCCTCACCTTCACCCCGGTGGCGGCCAGCCGCCTGCTGCGGGCCGGCCAGCGGGAACCGGCCTGGCTGGCCCGCTGGATCGATGCTCCGCGGCGGGGCCTGGAGGCGCTGGAGGCGCCCTACGGCCGCCTGCTGGAGCGGGTGATGCGCGGCCGCTTCGCCGTTGCCCTGGCGCTGCTGCTGGGGCTGGGGATCACCGTGGCGGCGGTGCGGGCCACGCCCACCACCTTCATCCCCCAGGAGGACACCGGCCAGCTGCGGGGGGCGGTGATCCTGCAGGAGGGCCTGGGTCTGGAGCGCACCCAGGCGGCGCTGGAACAGGTGCGCCAGGTGGTGCGCCAGGAGCCGCTGGTGGCCAGCGCCAATTTCTACGCGGGCCGCTCGTTCGGCGACAGCAGCCCCAGTCGCGGCAGTCTGTTCGTGCGGCTGATCCCCCTGGCCGAACGGTCCGGCGCCGAGGCCAGTGCAGCCGCCGTGGCAAAACGGCTGGATCGGCAGCTGCGTGCCGGCAGCAGCGACGCCGCCGTGCAGCTGGGCGAGTCACCGAGCGTGCGGGGCTTCAGCAGCGAGAGCGGCCTCGAATTCGACCTGCTGGACCTCAGCGGCGGGCGGCTGTCGCTGGCCGAGTTCAAGCGTCAGGCCGATGGGTTCATCGCCGCCGCCCGTGCCACCCGGTCCTTTGACAAGGTCTCCACCCGCTTCAGTGTCAATGCACCGCTGCTGGAACTGGTGCCCGACCGGCTGGCCATGGCCTCCGTGGGGGTGGATCTGGCCGATGTGGTGGACCTGATCGGGGCCGCCTTCGGCAGCGACTATGTGAATGACAGTGTGGAGGGCGACCGGGTGCGCCGGGTGATCGTGCAGCTCGACGGCCGCGGGCGACGCCGGGCCGAGGACGTGCTGGCGCTGCAGGTGCGCAACCGCCAGGGCAGCCTGATTCCGCTCCGGCAGGTGTTGCGCCTGCGGGAGAGCACCGGCCCCACGGCCATCACCCACACCCGCCTGGCCCGCTCCATCAGTGTGCGTGCCGAGCCCGCTCCGGGGGTGAGCACGGGCCAGGCGATGGCGGTGCTGGAGCGGCTCGGGCGCCGGCAGGCCAACCTGGCGATCGAATGGGCGGGCCTGGCCCGGGAGGAGGCCCGGGCCGGAGGCGGCAACCTGCGGGTCTTTGCCCTGGCGGTGCTGGTGATGGCCCTGGTGCTGGCGGCCCTGTATGAGAACTTCGCCGACCCGTTGATCATTCTGGCCACGGTGCCGCTGGCGATCCTCGGTGCCCTGGGCGGGCTGGCGCTCCGGGGTCTGCCGCTCGACGTCTATGGCCAGATGGGCCTGCTGGTGCTGGTGAGCCTGGCGGCCAAGAACGGCATCCTGATCGTCGAGTTCGCCAACCAGCGGCTGCGGGAGGGCATGCATCTGGCGGAGGCGATCCAGGGGGCGGCCGTGGCCCGCCTGCGGCCGATCCTGCTCACGGCCCTGTCGTCGATCGCCGGCTGCCTGCCCCTGCTGTTTCCCAGTGGGCCCGGCGCGGCGGGTCGCCTGGGGATCGGCACGGTGGTGGTGAGCGGTTCCCTGCTGGCCACGCTGCTCAGCCTGTTCGTGGTGCCGACCGTTTACCGGTTGGTGAAGGGCTGGGAGCTGGGACTGGCCGCCGGCGGCGACCGCTCCGCCGCCAGCTCCTGACAGGCCCCCAGGGCCGGGAAGCGGCTCAGCATGGCGGCATCCAGGCGGATGCCATCGCGCTCGAGCCCCTGACAGGCCCGCACCACGCCGATGGCGGTGTCGAAGCGCAGCTGCTGTTCCAGCAGGCGGCTCATGGCCTGGCAGGTCTGGTTGAGGGCGCCGAAGGGCAGGGTGACGCCTGCCCCGCCGCGCATCTCCCAGTTGTTCTGCCCGTGCAGGGAGTCGTTGTACCAGTAGTCATCCTGGGGGTCGGCCCAGAGGCCCACGAAGGCGCGTGGGCCTTCGCAGCGCAGCTGCCGGGTGCTGAAGCCGTATTCAGAGGCAGCACCGAATTCGGTGTTGTACTGATAGGAGTTGTTGTTGCCGCCGAACGACTGGCTGGCGGAGCTGTTGGTCTGCTGATTGGTGGCGGCGCCATAGGAGCTGGCCTCCGCGGCGGAACGGGATCCGGAGTGACTGCCCAGCTGGGCATGGGCGGGCTGAACCAGCGCCAGGGTCAGCAGCAGTGAGCGGGCAACGGAGGCGATCACGGGCAGGACTCAGAAGCTGGAGACGAAGGTGCCGCTGTCCTGGCCGTTGTCCTGCAGCCGGTCCACGCTGCGATAGCGATCCACGATCCGGGAGTTGACCCGGGTCAGCTCATCACCGTTGATGCGGAAGCCGGAGAACGACGAGGAGGAATCCTGGCGCACCCGGATTGTCGGATCGTCGAACCCATCCTCCAGCTCCACCCCCTGATCATTGGCCAGCACGCGGCTGCGCAACCCCTTGAGGTCGATCAGCAGATCGTCGATCAGCCGTTCGCTGCTGCCGACTCCGCGCCAGGACACCCGCGATTCCACCAGGCTGCTCACATCACGGTGGCCGTCGACGATCGTTTCGGTGCGGTCACCGCTGAAGCCCCGTTGCCGCTGGCCTGTCTGAAAGCCACCGGCCTGCACGGCAGCGGCCTGCAGGAGCAGCGCTGCAGAAATCAACACAGGAATCATCCGCATGGGAAGTGCGCAACTGCCGCAGACTAGAAACGGGAATGGTGCAGATTCGGGAGTTGCTGCTGACGTGGCCTGCTTGCGCTACAGCTGGCATCTGTGATGAGCGCCACCGCTGCGGTCATGCCGAATTGCGCCAGCTGTTGAAACTGGAGTTTGGGAAGATCATCAAGCCAGTTGTCACGGCTGCAGGCTGCGAGGCAGCTCAGCAGATCTGCCGCCTGTTCAGGAAACAACAGAATCCAAACTCATTTGTAAACTCAAACCGATGCGGGCAACATGTTTTCTGCCGGCATCATTGACCGTTTCTTCTTTTTCACCTGAGTCACCCCGATGAATGACCGCATCCGCATGATGCAGCGGCAGCCGCGCCGGATCTCGATCACCCTCAGCTACCACGTTCACGAGGCCCTGCTCTCCCGTTCGGAAGAAGAGGGCCGCTCGGTCTCCAATCTCTGCGCCTTCCTGCTGGAAGACGCCCTGCGGGACCCGAGCCGATCGCTGGCCACGGCCATCGCCAGCAACCAGCCCAGCCAACCGATCAGCGTGCCCCAGCCGAGTCACCGGCTGATGCGCGATGGCCGTGGCTTCTGATCGAAACAGGTTGGGCGCCCGTGAGGGCGCCCCGCTCAGCAGGGCATGAGCATCGGCAGCACCCGCCGCCGCAGCTTGTGCAGGGCCTGGCGTTCAATGCGTTGCACCTGGTCTTTGGTGAGACCGGTGATCTGCGACACCCTGGCCATCGAGAGATGCTCCTCCGCGGCGTAGCGCAGGCGGATCACGGTCTGCTCCCGTTGGTCGAGCTGGTCGAGCTGGTCGTGCAGCCAGCCGTAATCCTCATCGGGCGTGGGCACCACCCCATCGCTGACCCGATCGATCAGGCTGACATCGGCATCTCCGCAATCCACCTGCTGATCGAGCGACACCGTGTTGGAGCGATGGTTGACCGCCAGCACGAAATCAACGCGGGCATGGCTCTCGCCCAGATGTTCGGCGATCTCCGCCAGGGGCAGGGCTCCATGGCTGCGGGCCTGCAGCTGCTCCACCCGCATGGCCAGCTCGGTGACATGCACTGGCACCCGGATCGTGCGGGCCTGCTCCCGCAGATACCGGTTGACCGCCTGGCGGATCCACCAGTACCCGTAGGTGGAGAACTTGTAACCGCGGCAGGGATCGTAGCGCTCCACGGCCCGGATCAGGCCCAGGTTGCCGGCCTGAATCAGATCCATCGGGTCAATCTGCAGATGGCTGATCCGGGCCTGATGGCGCATGCACAGTGACACCACCAGGCGCAGGTTGGCACTCACCATGCGATGCATGGCCCGGCGGCCACGGCGCTCCAGGTGGCGCGATGGTTCGGCCGCTCCAAGCCATTCCTGAATGATGCTGCCGAGGTGAAGTTCTTCCGATGGCGTGAGCAGTGGAATCCTGCTGATGGTGCGCAGGTAGTCCCCAAGAGCATCCGACATGCAAACGGTGTAGAAGCTCAATGATCATCCATTCAACGTCGACAGATTTCATCGCTTTGGTCATATCTGCTGCAGCAACGATGGAGCCACCAGCAGGCATGGTCATGGCCATCGGCATTCCCCCACAGGGGTGGCATCAGCCCGTGATCCGCCAGGTGCCCAGCAGCCAGGGCAGCACCCGTGTCTGCCGCACGCTGACATCGGCCTGGGCCGCCATGCCGGGCCGCAGGCGGCAGCTGCCGCCGGGGCCCCGCAGCTCGGCCGCCGCCGGCACCAGGGTGACCTCATAGGTGCCTTCTGCCACCAGGTCGGCCGACACGCCGGCCACGCTGGCCTCCAGCACGCCGTGGTCCGGCACCGGACAGGCCGCGAGCCGCACCTGGGCCGCCTGGCCCGGCCGCAGCCGGGAGATGTGGCGACCCGGCACCTGCAGCTTCACCAGCAGCGGCCGGCCGCTGGGCGCCAGGCTGGCTAGCACCTGGCCGGCCTGGATCACCTGGCGCCGGTGGCGCAGGTCGGTGCTCAGCACCGTGCCCGCCAGGGGGGAGCGGATCAGGGTGTCGTTCAGGGAGCGCCGCACCTCCAGCAGCTGGGTGCGCTGGGCGGCCAGCTGGCGATCGATCTCGCGGCCCGCCGCCTCCGCCTGGCTGGCCGCCTGCCGCAGGCGGGCCCGCTCCAGCAGCCCCCGGGCCTCCTGCTCGCTGATCGCCTGGCGCGCCTTGAGCCACTCGCTCACGGCCAGGCGGCGGCGGGCATCCGTTTCATCCACCAGACTCCTCGAGACCGCGCCCGTGGCGGCCAGCGACTGGTAGCGGCGACTTTCCCGTTCCTCGTAGTCGAGCGAAGCCCGGCTCTGCTCCAGCACCATGCGGGCGCTGGCCAGCTGGGATCGCTGCACCGCATCCTGGCTGCTGAGCTGGTCCAGCAGCGCCTGCCGTTCGGAGCGGGCCTGGTCCAGTTGCTGGGTCAGCAGGCCGATCTCGGAGATCAGGCGCCGCTGTTCATCGAGCAGGCCATGGGCATCGATGCGGGCCAGCACCTGGCCGGCGGCCACCACCTGATTCGGTTTCACCGCCACCTGCACCACCGTGCCGGAGCGGAGGGCCTGCACCACGCTGTTCTCGCCGCTGGGGCGGATCACCCCTTCGGAGCGCACCGTTTCCGCCATCGGCCAGAACCACAGCGCCACCAGGGCACTGCCGGCGCCGATCAGCGCCCGCACCCCCAGGTTCCGGGTCCAGCGGCCGGGATCCGGCAGCACATCGCCCACGTCCAGGGGCAGGAGCGACTGGCCATGGATCGCCAGGGGATCGTGATCCATCAGACGGGCTGGAGGTAAGGGGACACCTGGCGGGACTGGTGAAGGTTGTGGGGCCGGTCCTGGTGGCGCACCTGGCCCTTCTCCAGAAAGATGATCCAGTCGGCCCGCAGGATCACCGACGGTCTGTGGCTGATCAGCACCGTGGTGCGGCCGGCCCGGTGGGCCAGCAGCCGCTCCATCAGCCGCGTTTCGAGCACCGGATCGAGGGCGGATGTGGATTCATCGAGGATCAGCACCGGCGGGTTGCCCACCAGGGCGCGGGCCAGGGCGATGCGCTGGCGCTGGCCACCGGAGAGGTTGGCCCCGAATTCGCCCAGCACCGTGCGGTAGCCGTCGGGCAGGTCGCGGATGAAGTCGTCGGCCAGGGTGAGACGGCACAGCTCCACCACCTCCTCGAAGCGGATCTGGGGATGGGCGAAGCTGAAATTGGCGACGATCGAACGGTTCAGGAAGCTGGTGTCCTGGGGCAGCAGCACCACCTGACGGCGCAGCGACGCCAGGGCGATGTCGCTGCCGCCGAAGGGTCCGTAGTGAATCGTGCCGCTCTGCAACGGGTAGAGGCCGGCGAGCAGCTTGCTGAGGGTGCTCTTGCCGCAGCCGCTTTCGCCGATCAGGGCGGTCACGCGGCCACCGGGAATGGTGAGCGACACCCGATCCAGCAGGGGGCGGCGGCCCGGGTGGTGAAAGCTCAGGTTCTCGCAGGTGAGGGCCGCGTCGGCCGGAATGGTGACCGCATGGCGCCGCTGGGGGTGGGAGTCTTCCGGTTCCTGCTCCAGCACATCGGCCAGGCGCCGGATCACGAGGCTGGCGGTCACGCCCTCCTGGGCGAGGCCGCCGAGCAGGGCCAGAAAGCCGGCCACATTGCCCCCCATGCCGTTGAAGGCCAGGAGCTGGCCGATCGACAGCTGATCGGCCAGCACAAAGGAGCTGCCGTACCACAGCAGGCCCAGGCTGGTGAGGCTGCCCACCAGGTTGGCCAGCGTGCCGGCCCGCAGGTCCAGCATCAGGGCGCCCCAGCCCAGATTGGCGATGCGCCCCTGGTTGCGCTGCAGTTCCTGCCAGGCCTCCTGGGAGGCGTCGGTGGTCTTGAGCAGCCCATGGCTGCGGAACAGCTCCACCAGGAAGCCCTGGTTCTCGGCCGACTGCACGATCAGTTCCTGGGTGCGGCGGTGCAGCAGCGGCAGGGTGGCCAGGTGGAAGACCACCACCAGCAGGTAGCCGACCAGGGCCGCCAGGGTGAGGGGTGCGCTGGTGGTCACCATCCACAGCAGGGAGACCATGGCGATGCAGAGCTGGCTGGGCAGCCCGAGCACCAGATTGCTGATCAGATCATTGATCTGGTCGATGTCGCTGATGCGGCTCACCACCTCGCCGCTGCGGCGGCTCTCGAAGTAGCTGATCGGCAGCTGCAGCAGGCGTCGGCCGTAGTGCAGCACCATCTGCAGGCGCAGTTTCTGGCCGAAGTGGCCCACCATCACCCCCTGCAGCAGGCTCAGCAGGCTGCGCATGCCGAACAGCAGCATGATGCCGATGCAGAGGCTGGCGAGCAGGCGCCCATCGCCGCGCACGAGCACATCGTCGGTGAGCAGTTGCACCAGCAGCGGCATCGCCAGCGCCATCAGGCCGATCACCACATTCACGCCGAAGGCCTGGATCACCAGCGAGCGGAAGGGCGCCAGGCTGGCCAGCAGCAGCTCCAGGCCGAGGGTGGGTTGCCGGTCGCCCAGGGCCTCGCTGGTCTGGAAGCGCAGCGGGTCGGGTTCCAGCAGCAGCAGCACGCCGTTGCTCCAGTGCCGCTGCAGGTCGGCATGGCTGAGCCGGCGCAGTCCATGGGCCGGATCGGCGATCACCAGCTGCTCCCCGTCGCGGCCGTGGAGCACCACCCAGTGGTTGCTGTTCCAGTGCAGGATCAGCGGCAGGGGCAGGTCGTCGAGGCTGGCCAGCAGTGAGGCGTCGGCACGGGCGGCGCGGGCGTGGAATCCCAGGGATTCCCCGCCACGCCGCAGGCCGAGCAGGGTGGTGCCGTTGCTCACCGTGCCCACCAGGGGTCTCACCTGGGAGAGGCTGATGCGGCGGCCATGGGCCTGGCAGACCGTGGCCATGCAGGCCGCACCGCAATCTTCTTCGTTGAGCTGGCGCACACAGGCATAGCGGCGCCTGGATCCCAGACGGACAGCCGTGGGCCAGCGGAACCGGAAGGCAGGAGACACGGCCGTCAAACGCACATCAGCTTCTATGGTCAGGTGCGATTTTTCTGGCGGATGCTGCTGATCTGGCTGAGAGTGACATCACGACTGAGTGCAATCACCCCCACCTGGGTGGGAGCGGCCACGTTCGTGGGCAGGGAGACATTGAAGCGGTTGTTGACGGTCACCAGCCTGCCGCCACCGTTGAACTGCTCGCAGCTGTGATCATCGAGCACGTGGGGTGTTGTCATGGGATGCATGCAAAGGAACGATGTGAACAGGGATGGAAAAGTCCCTGAGCCGGCGAGGTGGTACCCCCTGCGCGCGACTCAGGGATCCATCAAGGCAACCCCTGGGCTCAGGTCAGTGGAACTGAGCCGTCAGGATCAGTCCTGGTTGTTGAGCTGGAAGATCTCCACGGCCTGCACGGCGTCGAAGCGGCTGGCGCGGCCGATCCGCTGGTTCTGCTTGACTTTGGCCGAGTTGATGCCATAGGCCTTCTTGATCAGCTTGACCTCGACTTCATCAATGCCGCCATTCAGCAGTTCGGCGTCGGAGTCACGGAGCAGTTCGATGTGGGTCATGTCAGACATCATCAGAGAACGGAAAGGACCGAAGGTGGTCCCCAGTCGTTGTAGGAGCCATTGCCAGCAGCGACAGGTGCCTGCGGCAGTTGCAGGATGGATCTACAGCACCGACAACATTTGACCTTTCGTTATCACGACTTAAGATCAGACTGGCTACATTCTGCAGTCAAGCCGCATCACATCAGATGCCCATGGCTGGCGGATGGACGGGAACAACCTAGAACTGCGTCGTCCCGCAGGCAGTCTGCACCCGCCAGCCCATGAAGAGCATCACCAGCCCCGTTCGCACCAGCGCTCCGCCCGCCACCTTGCCCGCCATGCGCAGACCTCAGCGCATCTGCATCACGGTCAGTTTCGCCACCTATCAATCGCTGCAGGAGCGCAGTCTTCGTGAAGGCAGGAGTCTCAGTAATCTGGCCGCATTTCTTCTGGAGAAGCAGCTTCAGCTGCCGCTGGACCCGGGCCAGGGCCCGGCGACCCGCTGATGGCGACCCGATCATCGGCCGAATAACGGGCCACCCAGGCGAGCAATTCCCGTTCCTCCTCCTCGGCACGGGTGCAGGCGAACCCATAGCGGGCCCGCACCCGCTCCGATGCCCGGCGCAGGGCCTGACTGCCCAGGCTTCCGAGGTCAGCCACCGTGATCTGCTGCCCCGGTTGCAACACCTCCAGGATCACGGTGGACGGTGAGTAGAGCACGCTGGTGCGGCCATCGGGCCAGGCCAGGTGGAGGTGAACGGCGGGCACGGGGGAGTGGCAGCGGCAACGGAACATGGGGCAGCCTGCAGTGCCGCCGCCGCCACCGCTGTGGCAGCGGTGACAGGCCCGGTTGGTGTCAGGCCTGGAAGCCGGTGAGGGTGCTGTTGCCGGGCCAGAGCACGGCCTGGGCCGTGGCCGAGTGCAGCCGCACGCCGGGGTCCGGCTCGAAGCGGCCGATCGCCGCCAGGTGCAGGTCCGGTTCAGTGGCCACCAGGGCGGCCAGCTCCTCCAGCCGCTGTGCCGGCGCCGCCAGCAGGTAGCCGTAGCTGGGGAAGCAGCCCAGCCAGGCCTCCAGATCCACCCCTGCCGGCGGCACGATCGCCTCTACATCCAGGGCCAGTCCGCAGCCGGCCGCCTCGGCGAACATCACTGCCGTGCCGGCCAGGCCGCCCATGCTGATGTCCTTGGCGGCATGCACGCATCCGGCGGCCGCCAGCCGGGGCAGCAGCGCCAGCTGGCGGCGCAGGCCGGTGGCCGGCGCTGTGGTGGCCGCATCCCAGAACGGATACGGCTGGCGGAAGCGGCCCTGGCGGTTCACCAGCAGCAGGCAGCGATCCCCCGGCCGTGCCGCCCGGGCCGAGAGCACGGGCCCGGCCGCCGTGCCCAGCACCGCCACCGAGAGGGCGTTGTAGGGGCTCTGCAGGTTGGTGTGGCCGCCCACCAGCGGCACCCCGAACCGTTCGGCGGCGGCCCGCAGGCCCGCCAGCAGCTGTTCCCCATGGGCCGCGTCGCGGCTCCAGAGGCTGTCCACCAGGGCGAGGGGCCGGCCACCCATGGCGGCGATGTCGCTGAGGTTCACCAGCACCGCACACCAGCCGGCGAACCATGGGTCCTCCTCCACCAGGCCGGGGGCGATCCCCTCCGCCGCCAGCAGCAGGGGGCCGGCGCTGGCCGGCAGCAGGGCGGCGTCGTCGCCCAGGGCGGCGGCATCGCCCAGGCCGGGGAAGGGCCGATGGGGCAGGGCGTCTGCCGCCAGGCGGATGTCGCGCTTGCCGACCAGGCCGGGGTGGGCCGCCAGCCGGCGGGCCATGGCCTGCAGGCCGGGCTCGGCAGCGGAGTGCTCGGCAGCGGGGGGATCGGGGTTCGCCATGGGGGCTGGGCGGCCGATCAGGCGACCAGGGCCCGCTGGCGCTCGCCGCCCGGCTGGTAGTAGGTCAGATCGGCCTCCATGCGGTGATGGTCGATGCCACGGATGGTGAGGGTCTCGAGCGACCGCCAGTGCAGGCGCCGGAAGAAGGCCACATTCTGGCGCTGCACCGTGGCCAGGAAACGGGTGGCTCCCCAGCCGTGGGCGGTGGTGACCGCTTTCCAGATCAGCCCCTTGCCGATCTGGTTCTGGCGCCGGAAGGCACGGTGCACACCCAGCCTGCCGCCGTACCAGACACCCGGTTCGGTCTCCACAATCCGCACGACCCCCACCACGGCGCCGGCATCGGCGGCTTCGAAGCCGTGGTGGAGGGCCACGATCGGATGGGCGCTGGCATCGAGGGCGTCGCGGTCGGAGCTTTCAAACAGGTGCTGTTCCTCGCAGAAGATGGCACTGCGCAGCTGCCAGTACCCCGCCAGCAGCGGCGAACGGGGCCCCAGCCGATGGAAGGAGAAGCTGGGGGAGCTGGCGGTGGGGGACAGGCGGAAGTCATCGGCCTCCACGGCCACACCCCAGCGCACCGATGGCGTGAAGGCACTGGGGGCGGAACTGGGGCTGGGGCCGATGGCGCCGCTGGCCGGATCAAGAAACACCATCTGACCCACCGGTCTCGAACAGGGAGAGGGCCGAGCAGGCGCCGCAGCGGGCACAGCCGGCCGCCATGGCGGCGGAGCTGAGGTCGGAGGCCCGCAGCAGGGCCCCCACGGCCTCGTACACCTGCAGCATGAAGTCGGTGCCGGGGGCGGGGTGCTGCTCCAGAGGGGTGCCGGCGATGGGCACGAACGGCACCACGAAGGGGTAGACCCCCACCTGGATCAGGCGGTCGGCGCAGGCGATCAGGGATTCGGCGCTGTCGCCCAGCCCGGCCAGCAGATAGGTGCTCACCTGGCCCCGGCCAAACACCGCCACCGCCTGGTCGAAGGCGGTGAAATAGCGCTCCAGGTCGAGTTCGCTCTTGCCCGGCAGGATGCGCCGGCGCACCTCGGGTTCCACCACCTCCAGGTGCATGCCGAGGCTGTCGACCCCGGCTGCCTGCATGCGGCGGTACCAGCGCGGGTCTTCGGGGGGTTCGCACTGGGCCTGGATCGGCAGGTTCACCCGGGCCTTCACCGCCGCTGCCGTCTCCGCCATGATCCGGGCTCCGCGGTCATCGGTGCTGGGGGTGCCGGTGGTCATCACCAGCTGGCGCACGCCGTCGAGGCGCACGGCGGCCTCCGCCACCTCCGCCACCTGCTGGGGGGTCTTGCGGGCGATGGTGCTGCCATCGGCGAGCGACTGCTCGATGGCACAGAACTGACACGACTGGCGGCGGTCGCGGAAGCGGATGCAGGTCTGCAGCAGGGTGGTGGCGAGCACATCGCGGCCGTGCAGCAGGGCGATGGCCCGGTAGGGCACCCCTTCCGCGGTCTGCAGGCCGTAGAAGCGGGGTTCGGCGGTGGTGGTCACGCTGGCCAGGGCGGCACCGCCGGCGCTCAGCAATCCCTGGCTGCCACTGCCACTGTCACTGCTGCTGCCACTGTCACTGCCGGGTTCGGCACCAGGCTGGGCGCTCAGCTGGTAAGGGGAGCGGTGCGACTGCGCATTGTGCACCGGCACCATCACGGTGGTGCCTTCGATCGTGAACGCCCGGTGATCCGAAGGGCCGGCGCCGCCGCGGCGGCCGCGGTTGCCGGGCAGGGAAGGATCCACCACGCCGTGCACCTGCAGTTCGGTGATCAGCTGCCCGAGGGAGGCGGGATCGGCGGCCTCAGCCATGGATCACCTCCGGCAGGGCGGGGCTGCAGCAATCGGCCATGGCGGTCATGGCGGCGGCCATGGCTGTGGTGCCGGTGGCGGCCGGGGCCGGGGCGTCGGCCTGGAGATGGGCGGCCGGCATGCGGTTGATCCGCAGGCCCAGCAGGTCGGGTCGGCTGTAGTGGCCCACGCTGTCCATCATGCGTTTGCGTTTGTCGATGAGTCGGCGGTCGAGGGTGGCGATCGCCAGGCCTTCTCCCTCCGGCAGGGGGCCGGCCAGATAGCGGCCCTCCGGACTGATCACGGCGGTGTGGCAACCGCCATCGAAGGCCCGGTGCAGGGCGGGGTCGGCGGTGATCAGGGCCCGGTCGGCGGGGTCGAGCCAGGCGGTGGAACTGATCACGAAGCAACCGGCCTCCAGGGCGTGGTGGCGCATGGTCACGGCGGTCTGTTCGGAGAAGATGGGTCCCACCAGCGATCCCGGGAACTGGGCGCAGTGGATCTCCTCCCCCTGGGCCATCAGGGCGAAGCGGGCCAGGGGGTTGTAGTGCTCCCAGCAGGCCAGGGCCCCCACCCGGCCCAGGCTGGTGTCCACCACCGTGAGGCCGGCCCCGTCGCCCTGGCCCCACACCATGCGCTCGTGGTAGGTGGGTGTGATCTTGCGGCGTTTGAGCAGCAGGCAGCCACTGGGATCGATCAGCAGCTGGGTGTTGTAAAGACTGCCGCCATCGCGCTCGTTGATGCCCAGCAGCACGTGCAGCCGATGGCGGCGGGCGGCGGCGCTGATCCGCTCGATCCGGGGTCCGTCGAGCCGCACCGCCAGATCCATCAGCCGCAGATGGGAGGGGCCCATCAGCACCGCCGGCTCCACGAAGGAGAAATAGGGGTAATAGGGCAGAAAGGTCTCCGGAAAGACAATCAGTTCCACCCCGGCGGCAGCGGCCTCGGCCATGGCCTCGATCACCCGCTCCGTGGAGCCGTCGAGACTGTGGAGCACCGGCCTGATCTGGGCCGCGGCTACGGTGATCGTGTCGGCCATGGCCACGTCAGAGGGTCCAGGTGTCGAGAATGAAGGCGCCTTCCTTGCGGTGCATCAGAATGATGTCGAGCACGTCGAGGGGGTTGATCGGGCGGATGCCGGGGATCAGCGCCCCTTCGCCGTGGCCGTAGAGGGCCTGCAGGGCAAAACGGCAGGCATAGACCTTGCCGCCCTGGTCGAGAAACTTCTGGATGCGGGCGTTGAAGTTGAGATGGCCGTCGAAGGCGGCATCGCCCAGCTTGGGGAAGCCGCGCTGCACCCCCAGGGTGACGCCGGGGCCGTAGAGCAGAATCGAGGTTTCAAACCCCTTGTTGATCAGGCGGCTTGCCTGCAGCAGGTTGACGAGGCCGATGGACCCTTCGAAGGCCACGGTGTGGAAGGTGATGAGGGCCTTCTCGCCGGGTTCAGCCTTCACATCGGGAAACACCTTTTCTTCGTAGTCAACGAGAAAATCGCCCGGCTGATTGGCTGGACGCGTGACTTCAGGCATGGCGATGATGCAGGGATTTTTGATCGGCAAGGGTTTGCCTTGCGACCGATGGTGACCCGCCCGCAACATCTGCAGATGTAGCAGTTGCCACCAAAATTTGGGCTGCTGGCGCAATCTGCGGTGCGGCGAGCGGGTCGGTCGCCGTTGATACCGGCTCCCCATGGATCAGGGGCAGAATCAACACATTGTTCAAGGCGGATTGTCGGCGTGGCCATCGCAAATGCAGGCGCCAGCGGTGGCGGTGCCGAGGCGGCCCTGCCTCCCGGCGAGCAACGGGGCGTGGTGGTGATCGGCGCCGGCCAGGCCGGGCTGGCCATGGCGGCCTGTCTGCAGCGCCGTGGCATCCGACCCCTGGTGCTGGAGCGCAATCGGGTGGGCCATGCCTGGCAGCACCAGCGCTGGGACAGCTTCTGCCTCGTGACCCCCAACTGGCAGTGCCGGCTGCCCGGCATGGCCTACGACGGACCCGATCCCGAGGGCTTCATGGGGCGTGATGCCGTGGTGGCCCACCTGCAGCGCTACGCCGCTGTGCTGGCGCCCGACCTGCGCGAAGGGGTGGCGGTGAACCGGCTGGAGCCGGTGGATCGCGGCTACCGGTTGCACACCGACTGCGGCACGATCGTGGCCGAGCAGGTGGTGGTGGCCACCGGTGGCTACCACCAGCCCCGCCGGCCGGCCCTGTCGGCCGCCCTGCCAGCGGATCTGGTGCAGATCGATGCCCGCGACTACCGCAATCCCGACCAGCTGCCCGCCGGCCCGGTGCTGGTGGTGGGCAGTGGCCAGTCGGGTTGCCAGATCGCCGAAGACCTGTTCATCGCCGGTCGCACGGTGCACCTCAGCGTGGGCAGTGCCCCCCGTTCACCCCGCCGCTACCGGGGCCGTGATGTGGTGGATTGGCTCGATCGCATGGGCTACTACGCCATGCCCATCGATGAGCACGACGACCCCCGGGCCGTGCGGGCCAAGACCAACCACTACCTGACCGGTCGTGATGGGGGCCGGGAGATCGACCTGCGCCGCCGGGCCCTTGAGGGCATGGTGCTGCACGGCCGCCTTCTGGAGATCAGCGCCGACCGGCGGCGGCTGCGGTTCGCCGACGACCTGGCGGCCCGGCTCGACGATGCCGATGCGGTCTACCGACGCATCCGCGCCAGCATCGACGCCACGATCGAGCGGGAGGGCATTGATGCCCCGCTGGAACCGCCCTACAGCCCCTGCTGGCATCCTCCGGCTGACCATCCGCAGGAGCTGGACCTGACCAGTCTGGCCGGGGTGGTCTGGTGCACCGGTTACCGCAGCGACCATCGCTGGATCGAGGTGCCGGTGTTCGATGGCGCCGGTCAGCCCTGCCACCGCCGTGGTGTCACCGCCAGTGCGGGTCTCTATTTTCTGGGTCTGCCCTGGCTGCACACCTGGGGCTCGGGGCGCTTCTGCGGTGTGGCCGACGACGCCGAGCACCTGGCCGATGTGATCCGTCTGCAGCGCCAGCGCCGCGATGCCTGGCAGGAGCGGCGGGAATGCACGGCCCTGCTGGGCAGCTGAGCCGTTTCGCCGGCCGGTTCAGCAGATGCGCGGCAGCAGTTCACCGCTGAGGGGCAGGAGCCTGCGCTCGCTGCCGTAGCGGGTGCGCAGCACCACCCCCGCCCCACCGCCCCTGGCGTTGCCCAGCCCGGCGCTGACCACCTCACCGATCCAGCCGCCGCCCAGTTCGGCCAGCAGCGCTTCGGCCGTGCTCCGCTGGGGCGCCGGCACCACCGCCACCAGCCGACCCTCACAGGCCAGGTGCATGGGCTCGAACCCCAGCAGTTCGCAGCAGCGTTCCACCTGGGGTGCCACCGGCAGCCTCGCCTCCTCCACCATGAAGGCATGGCCGCTGGCCAGGGCCAGTTCGTGCAGGGCACTGGCCAGCCCCCCCCGGGTGAGGTCCCGCAGGGCGTGCAGCCGCACGCCGGCCGCCAGCAGCCGCTGCACCAGCGGCCAGAGCAGGGCGCAGTCGCTGAGCAGGGGTGGATCGGTGCGCAGACCGTGGCGGGCGGCGGCGATGGCGATGCCGTGCCGGCCCAGGTCGCCGCTCACCAGCAGCTGGTCGCCGACGGCGATGGCCTGCGGATGGATCGGATCCACCACCTCCAGCAGGCCGATGCCGCTGGTGCAGAGGTAGAGGCCATCGGCCTGGCCCCGGCCGACCACCTTGGTGTCGCCGGTCACGATCGTGATGCCGGCTTCGCGGGCCGCGGCCCCCACCGACGCCAGCAGCCGCCGCAGCAGCGCCAGCTCCAGCCCTTCCTCCAGGATCAGGGCCAGACTCAGGTGCAGGGGCCGGGCGCCGGCCATGGCCAGGTCGTTGGCGGTGCCGATCACCGCCAGGCGGCCCATGTCGCCACCGGGAAACACAGGCGGCTGCACCACGGTGCTGTCGCTGGTGAAGGCCAGGCGGCCGTGGGGCAGGGCCAGGGCGGCGGCATCGTGGCGCGCCAGGGCCGGGTCGGTGTAGAGGGGCAGCAGCTCCTGCTCGATCAGCTGCTGCATCAGGGTGCCGCCCCCACCGTGGGCCAGGCGGATGCGCTCACTCATCGTCGGTAGCGATACCAGGCGGCGCAGGCCCCTTCGCTCGACACCATGGGTGCCCCCAGGGGCTGTTCCGGTGTGCAGCGGCCCCCGAAGGCCGGGCAATCGCAGGGCCGGGCCCGGCCCTGCAGCACCAGGCCGCTGATGCAGTCGCTGCCGCCCGCTGCCGACCCCGTGGGGTGGCGCAGCTCCAGGGTCTCGGGCTGGTCCGCAAACAGGTCTGCAAAGCGTTGGCGGGCATCGATCGATGCGTAGGCCTGCCGGAGCGCCAGGCCGCCACCGGCGATGGTGCCCAGCCCGCGCCAGGCCTGGTCCACCGGTTCGAACACCTGGTCCAGCAGGGCCCGGGCCGCCGGATTACCGGCGGGGCGCACCACCCGGCCGTAGGCGTTGTCGAGGCGGGCCGCACCGCTTTCGAGCTGGTCCACGCAGGCCAGCAGGCCCCGCAGCAGCTCATCGGGCGTGAAACCGCTCACCGCCACCGGTGTGCGCCGCCGCCGCACCAGCTCCTGCAGTTCGCCGGTGCCGGTCACGCTGCAGACATGGCCGGCCGCCAGAAAGGCCTGCACCTGGCCGTGCGGATCGGCAACGATCGCATCCATGGCCGGCACCACGCGCACGTGGGCCACCAGCAGCGACAGGTTGCTGAGGCCCAGGGCCAGGGCCTGGCGGGCCAGCAGGGCGGTGGCCGGTGCGGTGGTCTCGAATCCCACCGCCAGCACCACCACCTGGCGTTGCGGATGGCGTGCTGCCAGGTCGATGGCCTGCAACGGCGACGTGACCAGGCGCACATCGCCGCCTGCGGCGCGCACGCCGAGCAGGTCATCACCGGCCCTGCTGCCCGGCACCCGCAGCATGTCGCCGTAGGACGCCAGGATCACGTCTGGCCGGCGGGCCAGGGCCAGGGCGGTGTCGAGAATGGCGGTGGGGGTGACGCACACCGGGCAGCCCGGGCCGTGGATCAGCCGCAGGTCCGTGGGCAGCAGCTGGTCGAGCCCCCAGCGCACGATCGCGTGGGTCTGGCCGCCGCACACCTCCATCAGCGTCCAAGGCTGGCTCACCCGTTGGTTCAGCTCAGCCGCCAGCTGCTGCACGGCGGTGGCGTTGTCCGGCGCCCCACCGTTCACCACGGCCCGGGTTCCCCTTCCGGAGCCAGCCGCCGATAGCTCTGGAGGGCGCGCATGTACTGGGCCCGCTCGTATTCGGCCGGGTTGGGACAGCGCTGCTGGCTCATGCAGCCGATCAGCTCGGCCACGCTGGCCACCTCGTGCTCCATCAACCAGGTGGCCAGCTCCTCCTCCAGACCAGCCAGGCGCTCGGGGCCGTGGCGCAGCAGCGCCCCCACCACCTGGCGTTGCGGATGGCGTGCTGCCAGGTCGATGGCCTGCAACGGCGACGTGACCAGGCGCACATCGCCGCCTGCGGCGCGC
>JBKDDA010000086.1:0-16230 GCA_046313055.1 Synechococcaceae cyanobacterium
GTAGTCGCGATCGGAGAGGGGCACGGGCAGGTACCACTCACTGGCATGGGCGTCGACCACCACTTCCTGGAGGGTGTGGGGGTGGGTGGAGCCGCCGGCCAGGCCGGTCACGTCGGCAACGCGCAGGGCCAGCTGGGTGGCGCCGGCGGTGAGGGCCGCCTGGCGGTCGTTGTCGGAGATGTCCCAGAAGACATAGGCCCACTGGGGATCACGGGGCAGGAACACCACCCGGGTTTCAGCCGCGGGCCGGGGGGCCGGGCTGAGGTCGGCCTCGATGCTGCTGAGGCTGAGCTCCAGGTCTTCACCGTGGCTGGTGTTGATCGCCTCCAACAGTTCGGCCTTGGACTTGCGGCTGTAGAGACTCACGCCCAGGTCGCTGGCCACCTGGCGCAACTGGCGCAGGGTCATCCGGGCAAGCGCGCTGAGCGACGTCTGACTCACGTCCACTGATTTCGTTTGGGATCAGTCTGAGGCACTCTTCGGGCGACAACGACAAAAACACGCCCGTGGTCAGTGCATCCTGACCACGGGCGGTGCTGGCGAACGGTGGCCGGATTCAGCGGCCGATGCTGCGGTAGGGGACCCGGGCCATGTAGTCCATACCGGTGTTGCCGGCTGGAGCACCTACGCCGCGCAGGGCCGGCAGGGACCGCACCCAGCTGAGGTAGTCCTGCGGGTAACCGCCGCGGCGCTGGCCTGCGCTGACGGGCAGGGGCTTGGCGGTGCCTGTGTAGACGATCTGGGGGAAGCCCAGGATGCCGCGGTAGTAAGCCTCGTAGCGGGGGGAGGTGATGTTGAACGGGGTTTCGCCCACCTCACGGGAACCCACCACCCGGTTGCGGTGGTAGGGCACGGTGTCGTAGCCGAAGGCGTCGAGGTACTCCTGGGAATTGAGGATGTCATCGACCATGCCCCGGACCCCGCGGGTCATGAGCACCGCTGACCAGGCGATCTCCTCCGACTTGCCGTGGGTGGTGCGACCCAGCAGCTTCTCCACGAGGTGGCGGGCCACCCGGTAGTTGTTGTTGAGGTTGTAGAAGCTGCGGGTGAAGGTGTCCGACAGGCACAGGGAGCGGATGAAATCGCGCACCGTGATCTGACCGTCGCGCAGCTGGCTCTCCAGGGTGCGGTCGCGGTCGACCTTGAAGGCGTGGAAGAAGATCTGGCGGTAGGCCGCCTCGATCACGAAGTTCTGGTCTTCCCGGTCCATGGCCTTGTCCATTGACACGGCCTTGGGGTCCTCATCGGAACCCACCCGGATCGCGTCGACACGCGAGTTCTGGGTTGTTGGGGCGTACTTGAGGAGGGGGAGAGCCACGCGTGGTCCGGCATCCGTCGCAGCGATCGTAGAAGTGCAACGTCGGCAGGGCCGCCGCCGCCGCCGCGACGGCTTACAGACCGTAACGTTCGCAACCCTGGCAGCGGCCCTGCCGGCGGCAGGCCGCCGCTGGCGATCACCAGCCCAGCAGTGACACGCAGGCAGCCTCCGGGTGCGGCGGCGGTGCGGCGGGTGCCGCGAGCCTGGTCTGCTCCCCGGCCAGCGGGTCCATCGCCACCGGCTCCTTCACCCGGGTCTCGATGCAGAACGAAGCCGTGTTCGAGAGCCCTTCCACCGTGCTCGTGCGCAGGCGCACGTCCGGTCCGGCGAAGCTGAACCGCTCCATGCTGCTCATGGTTTCGTAACTGGTGGTGAGCAGCAGCCCATCGCGGTCATCCATGGCGAAGTGCCCTGCCACCGGAGCGGTTTCGGCGTAGCCACGGTCGCGCAGCAGCAGGCCCGCCCGGCCGTGCCCGTCGGTGGGGATCAGGGCGAACACGCTCTCCCCTTCATGGGCCTCGCCGGCTCGGTCCCAGGCCATCGACCCGCTCCAGCGGACCCGACAGCCCCCCACCACTGCGGCCGCATTCTCGCCGTGCAGGCGGGCGATCGCCGCCAGGGCCTGATCGTCGGCGGCCAGCTCGACCACCTCGATCCAGGAGCCGCCCGCTTCGGCTCGCCGGTGCAGCAGGTGGTGGCTGCTGCGCTGGGAGCGCCAGCGGCCGCAGCTCAGACGGAAGAAAGCGAGGGCATCGTCGATCGTTCGGCTCACGGGCGCACGGTGTCTGCAGCGATGATCGCAACCGGTGGTGCCCACCGTGATCGGCCCGCCGTCCCGAAGTCTTGGGTGTCGCTGCAGCCCTCGCCGCCGCCCTCTGCTGGACCCTGGCCAGCGCCCTCTGGCGACATTGGCCCACCGCCCTGGATGGGGCCCGCCTCAACCTGCTCAAGACCCTGATCGCCCTGGCCATGCTGCTGCCGCCGGTGCTGCTGATGCCCTGGCGGGTGCCCGGCCCGGCCGTGCTGCTGCTGGGTCTCAGCGGCGTGGTCGGCATCGCCGCCGGCGACAGCCTGTTTTTTGCAGCTCTGCGCCGCCTGGGCACCCGCCGCACCCTCACGGTCGATGCGGCGGCCCCCGCGGTGACCACCCTGGCGGCCCTGGTGCTGCTGGGCGAGCGGCCGGACGGATCCCAGCTGGCCGGCATTGCCCTGATCAGCCTGGCCGTGCTGCTGGTGGTGCGCCGGCGATCGGCCGCTGGCGGTCTACCGACCCAGCCCGGTGCCGGGCCCGGTGTGGAGCCCTGGCTGGGGCCGGTGCTGGCCCTCGGGGCCCTGCTCTGCGGTGGGGCAGGTGCCCTGCTGGCCCGCGCCGCCTGGCAACTGGGCGAGCTGTCCGCCCCCCAGGCCGCTGCGGTGCGGCTGGGGGCCGCCGCGGTGGTGCTCGTGCCGTTGTTGCACCGCTGGCCCCGGGCGGTTGCCGCTCGGTCGGCGGCCCACTGGGGCGTGCCACTGGTGGCCACGCTCCTGGGCACCGTGTTCGGCATCGTGCTGCAGCAGCTGGCCCTGGGCCGGCTGGGTGGCGGCCCGGCGGTGGCGTTGATGGCCACAGCTCCCCTGATGGCCCTGCCCCTGGCACCCCTGGAAGGCGACCGGCCGGGCTGGAGTGGACTGGCAGCGGCGTTTGTGGGGCTGCTGGGGATCAGCCTGGTGGCGGGTTGGCCGTGGAGGCCCTGATCCGTCGATCCGCCATGGCCACGGCCCAGCCACAGAGATCCTCCAGGCTGAGATCGAGGGGGGCCACACTCCGCGCGCCGGCAATCTCCCCGAGCTGGTCGGCTGCCCGCCCCAGCTGGGCCACAAAGGCCTCCACGAAGGAATGGTCGTGGCCGATGGTGCTCTGGTCGCGGGCCCAGCGATCGATGGCGGCCGGCCCGGGGAAGGGGCCGGGCTCCGGTTCAACCGGTTCGGCGGCAATGGCCTGCAGGGTGCGCAGGGCATGGGCCAGCAGGCGCAGATGGTGCCGTTCCAGGGCAGGCAGGAGGGTGGCCTCCAGCTGCTGCAGCTCGGCTTCGCTCAGCACGGCCGTCAGGGTCCCGAGGGCCCCGGACTGATCCGGAAGCCGCAGGAATGGCCGGAATCGAATCGCCAGTGGACCCGCTCCACCCGGCAATCGGGAAAGGTATGGCGGATCAGCTGCAGCTCCTGGTCGCACACCAGGGGGAACTGCTCGGCGATGCGCATCACGGAGCAGTGGAACTCACTGAGCAGCCAGCTGGTGGTGCCCTCGCTGCCCACCTCAGCCAGGCATTCGGCCACGTAGCCCTCGCGGCGCCGCAGATCCACCAGCCGATCCAGCCTCTCCGCCAGGGAGCCCGCCCCGATCTGGCTGCGGTAGTCGGCGGCCTTGGTCTCGGCCTGGTCCCGCAGCAGGCTCTGCAGCGTTTCAGGGGGCAGGCTCGCCGCCAGCGACTGCATCAGGCCGAGGGCGAAGTGCTCGCTGCCATCGGGGAAGCGGCCGCGGCCGGCGGCGGTGAGCCGCCAGCGGTTGCTGGGGCGTCCGGGTCCGTCGTGGGCGGGGCTGGCCTCCAGCAGTCCGTCCTCCTCCAGGCAGCGGAGGTGGCGGCGCATGGCCTGCACAGACACCCCAAGCTGCTGGGCCAGATCGGCCGCGGTCGCATCGCCCTGGCGCAGCAGCAGACCGAGGGCCGCGTCGCGGGTGGCGGCGGGGGCGTCGCCGGCAGGAGCCACTCCCGGGGACAGGTCCGTCTCGGATTGGCGAAGGCTCGCCTGACCTGGAGCGTCCATGGTGAGCATCTGAGGTTTCCACGATGCCACGCCCAGAGGGTCGCTGGGGCCGGCTGTCAGGTCACAATGGCGATCCACCGTGCCGGTCCACCCGCAGGGCCAGCAGCCGTGCCTTAGGCTCCCATTAACGAAACATCGGGGTTTCGCAATCCCCCGCCTGTTTTCGCAACCGGGCCCCCTGTCCCCAGACCCACGCAGGCTTCCCCATGACCGATGCTCCCGCTGCCGCTCACGCCGATCCGGCGCCTGCCCAGGACAGCCTGGAGGTGATCCGCCGCTTTGCGGAAACCTATGCCCAGCGGACCGGCACCTATTTCTGCAGTGATCCCGGCGTCACTGCGGTGGTGCTGGAGGGGCTGGCCCGCCACAAGGATGAGCTTGGTGGGGCCCTCTGTCCCTGCCGTCACTACGAAGACAAGCAGGCTGAAGTGGCTCAGGCCTTCTGGAACTGCCCCTGTGTGCCCATGCGCGAACGCAAGGAGTGCCACTGCATGCTTTTTCTGACCGAGGACAATCCATTTCGTGGTGAATGTCAGACCATCTCCATGGAAGATATCAAGGCCAACGTCACCCCCTGAGAGTGCACCATGAGCAGTCCTGTTGCCGTTGGCGACCTGGTCAGTCAGCCCTATAAATATGGTTTTGTCACCGATATTGAAACCGACAAGATCGCCAAGGGCTTGGATGAATCAGTCGTTCGGTTGATCTCTGAAAAAAAGCAGGAGCCTGACTTTTTGCTCGAGTTTCGGCTCAAGTCATATCGGCAATGGCTGCAGATGCAGGAACCCGACTGGGCTGCCATCGGTTACCCGGCGATTGATTATCAAAATATTGTCTATTATTCCGCCCCTCGACAAGAGGCCAAGAAGCAGAGCCTTGACGAGGTTGACCCTCGGCTGCTGGAGACATTTGACAAGCTTGGAATTCCGTTGAGCGAGCAGAAGCGCCTCTCCAACGTGGCTGTGGACGCTGTTTTTGACAGTGTCTCCATCGCCACAACCTTTAAAGAGCAGCTGGCTGAGCATGGGGTGATTTTCTGTTCGATCAGCGAAGCCGTTCGCGAGCACCCCGAACTGGTGCGCCGCTATCTGGGTTCCGTTGTCGCCAGCAACGATAACTTTTTCGCAGCCCTGAACTCCGCTGTTTTCAGCGATGGCTCCTTTGTCTTTATTCCGCGAGGAGTGGAATGTCCGATGGAGCTTTCCACCTACTTCCGCATCAACTCCGGTGATACCGGCCAGTTCGAGCGCACCCTGATCATCGCCGAGGAGGGTGCCTCGGTCAGCTATTTGGAGGGCTGCACAGCCCCCATGTTCGACACCAACCAGTTGCACGCTGCTGTGGTCGAGCTGGTGGCCCTTGATGATGCCTCGATCAAATATTCAACTGTGCAGAACTGGTATGCCGGAGATGCTGATGGGGTTGGCGGCATCTACAACTTCGTCACCAAGCGCGGCCAGTGCCGGGGTGACCGCAGTCGCATCAGCTGGACTCAGGTTGAGACGGGCTCAGCGATCACCTGGAAGTACCCCAGCTGCGTGCTGCAGGGGGCTGATTCCGTGGGCGAGTTCTACTCAGTTGCGCTCACCAACCACCACCAGCAGGCTGACACCGGTACCAAGATGATTCATGTGGGCCCTCGCACCCGCTCAACAATCGTGAGCAAAGGCATCAGCGCCGGCCAATCCTCCAACAGCTACCGCGGCCTTGTGCAGATGGGTCCCCGTGCCATCGGTGCCAAGAACTACAGTCAATGTGACTCCATGTTGATTGGTGATCAGGCCGCAGCCAACACCTACCCATACATTCGCTGTCAGCAGCCGGCTGCGGTGATTGAGCATGAGGCCAGCACCTGCAGGATTTCCGAAGATCAGCTGTTCTATCTCCAGAGCCGCGGTATCCCCGTCGAAGAAGCGGTCTCCATGATGGTCAGTGGTTTCTGTCGCGATGTGTTCAATCAGTTGCCGATGGAATTCGCTGCCGAGGCAGACAAGCTGCTGGCCCTCAAGCTGGAAGGCTCGGTGGGCTGATTCCGCCCACCGAGTCTCCCGCCTGTCTTCGTCCCGGTCCCGTTTCCCCGTTCTCCTTCCCACGCCGTTCCCCGTGATCACCGACGACGCCCCCATGCTCCTGGAGATCCATGATCTTCACGCCTCGGTGGAGGGTCAGCCGATTCTGCGGGGTGTGAACCTCGCCATCCGCGCTGGTGAGATCCATGCCCTCATGGGCCGCAACGGCAGTGGCAAGAGCACGCTCTCCAAAGTGCTCGCCGGTCACCCGGCCTACACCGTGACCGCCGGTTCGGTGCTCTACGGGGGCGAGGATCTGCTGGCCCTCGAGCCCGAGCAGAGGGCCCGTCGCGGGCTTTTTCTTGGATTTCAGTACCCGATTGAGATCCCAGGGGTGAGCAATCTGGAGTTTCTGCGGGTGGCCACCAATGCCCGTCGGCAGGAACAGGGCCTCGAGGAGCTGGAGCCCTTCGCCTTCGACGATCACGTGCGCGAGCGGCTGCAGGTGGTGCAGATGGATCCGGCCTTTCTGGAGCGTTCCGTGAACGAAGGCTTTTCCGGCGGCGAGAAAAAGCGCAACGAGATTCTGCAGATGGCTCTGCTGGAACCCCGGGTGGCGATCCTCGATGAAACCGATTCCGGCCTCGACATCGATGCCCTGCGCATCGTGGCCGGCGGGGTGAACCAGCTTGCCTCCCCTGACCGGGCCACCCTGTTGATCACCCACTACCAGCGCCTGCTCGATGTGATCACACCGGATTACGTGCATGTGATGGCCGCCGGGCGGCTGCTGCGCACCGGCGGCAAGGAGCTGGCCCTGGAACTGGAAGAGAGCGGCTACGACTGGGTTGACCGGGAGCTGGCCGCCGCGGCGGAGGTGGCGAGATGAGCGGCACCCTGCTCGGCCCCCCGGCCAGAACGGCCTCCCGCTCGCCGCTCTCGCACTGGAGCGACCAGGTGCTGGCCAGCGCTCCGCTGACCACCGCTCCACTGGCAGCCCAGCAGCAGCAGGCTCGCCAGACCCTGGCCAGGCTGATGCCCCCCTGCCGGGCCCAGGAGCCATGGCGCTTCACTGACATGGCCCCCATCGCCGCCATTGCCCCTCACCTGCTGGTGGGCGGTGCTGACCAGGCCCTGCCAACGCCGGTTGCAGGCGTGCATCGGTTGCGCATCGATGGGGCAACCCCCACCGGCATGGCCCTGCCCCAGGGGGTGACCCTGCTCGCCGATGCCGAAGCTGCCGCGGCTGCCGCCGCCCTCGCCCCCCTGGGCGTTGTGCAGGCCGGCGACAGCTGGCCGGCACTGTTCACCCAGGCCTGCGCCCCCCGGCTTCTGGCCTTCAGGGTCCAGGGAGCGGCGGCGGCGCCGCTCGAACTGGTGAGTCACTGTGGCAGCGCCGGCGGAGTGCTGCCCGTGCGCCTGCTGTTCCTGCTTGAAGCAGGCGCCGAGCTGGATCTGCTGCAGGTGCACCGGGCGATGGGAGCCAGCCTCACCTCCGTTCAGCTCGATCTGGTGCTGGGGGAGGGGGCGCGACTTCGCCATGGGCTGCTGGCCCAGGGCACGGCCACGGCATCGCTGCTGGTGACCATCCATGCCCGCCAGGCCCCCGGCAGCGAGCTCTGCTTCACCCATGTGAGCGGCGGCTGGGGTCTCGCCCGGATTGAGCCGGTGCTGCACCAGAGCCAGGGCGCGGCCCTGACTCGGCTCAGGGGTCTGCAGGTGGCCGGCGAGGGCAGTTGTGCCGACACGCACAGTCGGGTGAGTTTCGCTGGCCCGGCCGGCAGCCTCGACCAGGTGCACAGGGCTGTGGTGGATGGGTCCGGTCACAGCGTGTTCAATGGGGCGGTGGTGGTGCCGGCCAGTGCCCAGCGCACCCAGGCGGCCCAGATCAGCCGCAATCTCCTCCTCAGCGAGCGGGGCCGGGTCGACACCAAGCCTGAGCTCGAAATCGTGGCCGACGATGTGCGCTGCACCCATGGCGCCACCGTCAGTCGCCTGCAGGAGAATGAACTCTTCTATCTGCAGAGTCGAGGCATCGGGGCTGACCAGGCGGCCGGTCTGCTGTTGCGGGGTTTCTGCCAGGACGTCATCGAAGGATTGCCGGCTGCCGCCGCCGCCTGGACCCCCCTCGACGCCCTGCTTCCCCGGGGTCGGCAGCGATGACCATTCCCGCCCCCATCCTGATGGCCCCTTCGCCGCCACCGTTGCCCGATGCCAGTGAGGATCTGGCGGCCCTCACCCGGCCTGATTTCCCCCTGCTGGCCCAGACCGCCTGCCTGGGCCAGCCCCTGATCTACCTGGACCACGCTGCCACCAGCCAGAAGCCACGCCAGGTGCTGGAGGTGCTGCAGCACTATTACGGCCACGACAATGCCAACGTGCACCGTGGAGCCCACCAGCTCAGCGCCCGGGCCACGGAGGCCTTTGAGGCGTCTCGGGCTCGGGTGGCGGGCTTTGTCGGCGCCGCGGATCCAAGGGAGATCGTGTTCACCCGCAATGCCAGCGAAGCCATCAACCTGGTGGCCCGCAGCTGGGGTGATGCCAACCTGCGGGCCGGCGATGAGGTGCTGCTCACGGTCATGGAGCACCACAGCAACCTGGTGCCCTGGCAACAGCTGGCCGCCCGCACCGGCTGCGTGCTGCGCCATGCCGGGCTCACCCCCAGCGGGGAGCTGGATCTGGAGGATCTGCGCAACAAGCTCAGCGATCGCACGCGTCTGGTGAGCCTGGTGCATGTGAGCAACACCCTCGGTGCCATCAATCCGGTGGAATTGATTGCCCCTCTGGCCCATGGCGTGGGGGCCCTGCTGCTGGTGGATGCCTGTCAGAGCCTGCCCCATCTGCCGATCGATGTGGCCTCCCTCGGCTGCGATTTCCTGGTGGGCTCATCCCACAAGCTCTGCGGCCCCACCGGCATCGGTTTTCTCTGGGCCCGGGAGCGGATCCTTGAGGCGATGCCCCCCTTTCTCGGTGGTGGCGAGATGATCCAGGACGTGCATCTGGACCACAGCACCTGGGCTGATCTGCCCCACAAGTTTGAAGCCGGCACCCCCGCCATTGCGGAGGCGATCGGCATGGGTGCAGCGATCGACTATCTCCAGGGGATCGGGCTGGCCCGGATCCATGGCTATGAGCAGCGGCTGGTGGCCCACCTCTGGGATCGCCTGGAGGCGATCGATGGGCTGCGGCTGCTGGGCCCGGCTCCTGCGTTGCAACCTCACCGTGGCGCCCTGGCCACGTTCAGTGTGGACGGTCTTCACGCCAACGACATCGCCGCCCTGCTGGACTCTGCCGGGATCTGCATCCGCAGCGGCCATCACTGCACCCAGCCCCTGCATCGCCATTACGGCCTGGCCGCCAGTGCCCGGGCCAGCCTGGCCTTCACCACCACGGCTGAGGAGATTGATCGTTTCGTGGATGAACTGGTGGGCACGATTGACTTTCTGAAGTCCCATGCGTGAGCGGCGTGGTCCGCCGTTCTCCTGAAAGCTTCGCGCACCTTTCTAGATTACTTCGCCAATTCTCGGCTGCCCGGGCTAGCGTGAATTGGTGCGTGGCCTGACGACTTGGCGAAGGGCCGGCCTCCAATCCGAGCCAGGGCCGATGACATGCCGATGAAGACATGCCGATGAACCTGCGATGCGTTGTGGTTGAAGACCAGCGGATGTTCCTGCAGCTGCTGGTTGCCATGCTCCGCACCCAGCCCGGCCTTGATGTGGTGGCCACGGCCGCCAGCGCCGCCGACGGCATCGCCGCCTGCTCCCTGCATCGCCCCGATCTTCTGATTCTCGATCTGGCACTGCCCGATGCCGACGGACTCTCCGTGGCCCATGCCCTGCGGGTGATTCAGCCAGCAGCCAGGGTGATCATTCTATCCAGTCATGCTCCCAGTTTTCTGCGGCCTGTCGAGTTGTGTTCGATGATTCATGCTGTGGTTGATAAGACCCGCGCTTATGAGGAACTTGTGGATGAAATCGGTGCGCTGACTGGTCACAGCAGAGAGCAGCAGGGGCAGGTCCAGGGTGGCCACAACTGGCAGGACCTGACTATGAGAGAGCGGGATGTGCTGACCTTGATCGGCAAGGGATTCGACAACCGAGAAATCGCTGCTGAATTGTCAATCTCGATTCGCACCGTTGAAACCCACCGGTCACGAATCAATGACAAGTTGGGCATCCAGGGCAAAGGCGAATTGGTCCGGCAGGCCATTCTCTATCTGCAGTTGGCTGCAGACGATCTGCAGGCCAGCCGCTGAAACCTGATGTGATGCGGCCAGCTGTTTCAGCCGGCGCTGAAAGCCAGATTGCGGATTTCGGGTCGGGAAGACAGGTCGCTGATCTCGACCGGCAGGGTGAAGATAAACCCTTGTGAATAGATGGTCTGAATCGGCTTGTCGCCCAGTTCGGGGTGGCTCAGTTTGCGGCGCAGGCCGTGGATGGTTCGCGACAGGCTGACATCGCTGACGTTGGTGTGTCCCCACACGGCTTGCATCACATCTTCCTTGAGTGTGAGCTGGCGTGAGCGTTCGCAGAAGAAACGCAGCATGCGCCGTTCCATCGGCGGCAGGTGGACCATCACCCCATCACACCACAGGATGTTGTCCTGGCTGAATGTGTAGGGACCGAAGCGGACGGTTCGCATGGGATGACAAGGGGAAAGACGCCATCTGCCGGTGCTGACCGGCTGAGCATCTGATCTCATTCAATTCGCGCTGCCTGGGTGCGGCATCCGGGGCAACCGGTGTTGTTCGCCCTTGCCTACGTGTTTTTACGTAGAACCTTGCGGGGGTCTCTGCGCAACAGTGGGTCAGTTTCCGCAGACCACGGCAGTGAACATCGACGGCAAGCCCTGGCGCACCATCTGGCTGGAGCCCGATGGGGCCACGGTGGGGGTCATCGACCAGACCCAGCTGCCCCACCGGCTGGCGACCCAGTCACTTCGCCACTGGCAGGAGGCGGCAGAGGCCATCCGCAGCATGGTGGTTCGCGGAGCTCCCCTGATCGGGGTGACCGGTGCCTATGGCCTGATGCTGGCCCTGCTGCGCGATGCCAGCGATGCCCACCTGGCGCTGGCCTTTGAGGGTTTGCTCGCCACCCGCCCCACGGCGGTGAATCTGGGCTGGGCCCTGGAGCGGGTCCGCTCCGTGGTGCTGGCGCTGCCTCCAGGGCAACGGGCTGCCGCCGCTCGGCTGGAGGCTGCGGCGATCGCCGATGAGGATGTGGCGATGGCTGAGGCGATCGGTGATCACGGCCTGGCCCTGCTGCAGGATCTGGCCGCCTGCCGACCCCCGCAGCGCCAGGGCGAGCCGCTCAACCTGCTGACCCACTGCAACGCAGGCTGGCTGGCCACGGTGGACTGGGGCACGGCCCTGGCCCCCATCTACAAGGCCCATCGCGCCGGGCTGGGGGTGCATGTCTGGGTCGATGAAACGCGCCCCCGCAACCAGGGGGCCAGCCTCACCGCCTACGAACTGGCCAGCGAGGGGGTCCCCCACACCGTGATCGTGGACAACGCCGGTGGCCACCTGATGCAGCATGGTCGGGTCGACGCCGTGATCGTGGGCACCGATCGCACCACTCGCTGCGGTGATGTCTGCAACAAGATCGGCACCTACCTCAAGGCCCTGGCGGCCCACGACAACGGTGTGCCCTTCTATGTGGCGCTGCCGGCCTCCACCATTGATTGGCAGCTGGCTGACGGGCTGGCCGAGATTCCGATCGAAGCCCGGGGCGCCGATGAGGTGCTGCGCATTCAGGGTCGGCTGTGGGAGGGGCCGGCCGCCGGATCGATCACCAGCGTGCAGCTCGCACCGCCGGCCAGTGCCGCCTTCAATCCGGCATTTGATGTCACGCCAGCCCGACTGGTGACCGCCCTGATCACCGAACGGGGAGTCTGCCCGGCCAGTGAGGCGGGCCTGCAGGCGCTCTACGCCGATTCCAGGCCGCTCTGACGGCCGAGCCAGAGCCCCAGGCCAATCCACAGCAGGGTGAGTGCCAGACACAGGCCGCTCCAGGCGACCAGGCCCCAGCTGGCAATGGCCAGGGGTGCCATCACGGTGATCACCCCGCCCGCCAGCAGGGGCTGGAGCAGCAGCTGCTTGATCGAGAACGGGGTGAGCGCGTCGCCCCCGTCACTGGGGTCTGCCAGGTTGAGCAACAGCAGGCCACTGGCCGCCACCCCCGTGGCCTGGCCGAATTCCAGAATGCCCCGGGAAAACCAGGGTTCGGGCAGGATCCGGCGGGCCAGCAGCAGCAGCACCGCCAGGTTCCAGACCAGGCCGGTGGTGGCCAGCACGGCCAGGGGGACCCAGTCACGGGCCAGCAGGCCCAGATCCAGGCAGGCGGTGGCAACCACGATCAGCAGATCGGCCGACAGTGTGCCGATGCGGCCCTGGATCCGCGGACAGGCCAGCCCTGCGGCCCCCCGGCGTTCCAGCAGCCAGCGCACCAGCAGCGATCCCACCAGGGCCAGGGGGAACACCGGCAGGGCGTCGACCACCAGCGCGAAGCCGCCGCCGAGCCGCCGGGCCAGGAGCTGCAGCAGCGCCAGCAGCAGCCAGCCGATGGCCACGGCGCAGCCGGCCAGGGCCAGGTTCACCAGCCACCGCCGCAGCAGGGGTTGCCAGCTGCCGTCGGCGTCGGCGGTCGGGGTGGGCAGTGCCGGCTGGGCAGCGGTGCCGCTGCCACGGAGCCAGCCCCGGGCGCGCCCCACCAGCACCAGCAGGCCGCCGATCAGGGTGGAGCTCAGCAGCCCCACGGTGGCCATGGCCAGCCCCAGGGCCTGCCCCCCGGCCACGCCCAGCCGCTCGTAGGTGGGGCCGAGAGCGGCGGCCGACCCATGGCCGCCCTCGTAGGAGACCTCGATCAGGCAGGCCATGACCGGGCTCACGTGCAACAGGGGCCCCAGCACCAGCAGCACGGCCAGGCTGGCCACCAGGTACTGGCCGAAGGCCAGGGTGAGGGCCAGCAGCAGCTGGGCCGAAAGCGGCCGCCACAGCCCCCCGGGGCTGGGCAGGGGTTTGCCCAGCAGCAGGCTGGCGAACACCAGGGTCAGCAGGATCAGCGGCCACGGCTCCCAGATGCGGATCACGGCCGGTGGCAGCAGAGGCAGGGCCCCGGTCGGCGCGATCAGCAGGCCCAGGCTGCCGGCCAGCAGTGCTTCAGGAATGCCCCAGCGGTGCACCCCGAGCATGCGCCCCAGCAAGCTGCCCAACCCGAGCAGGCCGGCCATCAGGGCCATGGCCAGCACCGTGGTGCCCAGCAGGTTCAAGGCACAGCCCTCCCGGCCGGGCATGACCACCATCTTCGGGACCCGGGCCCCTGGCTTGTGTAACAGTCGATACTGTTTCAGCCCGGGCCCCAGCCCGTGAGCACGGTCTTGCCGATGGCGCTGCCGGCCGTCAGATCGGTCTCGGCCCGTTCCAGCTGAGCCACGCTGATCGGGCTCAGCACCCGCGACACCGTGCTCTGCAGTGCGCCGCTCGCCAGCAGGGCCGCCAGCTGTTCCAGGATTTCCCCCTGGCGGCCCCGATCGGCGGTGCGGCACAGGGGGCGGGTGAACATGAATTCCCAGTGAAAGGCCACGCTCCTGGCCTTCAGCAGGTTCAGATCGAGGGGGCCGCGGTTGCTCACCAGGGCCACGATCGAGCCCTGGGGCGCGATGGCGTCGGCCATGGCGTTCCAGTGGCCATCGGTGTCGGCGGCATTGAGGATGTGGTTCACGCTGGCGTGGCCCAGGGCCTGGAGCTGGGGCCCCAGCGGCTGCCGATGGTTGACCACATGATGGGCACCCATGCGCCGCACCCACGCCACCGATTCGGGCCGTGAGGCGGAGGCGATCACCGTGAGACCGGCGCGGCGGGCCAGCTGGATGGCGATCGAGCCCACACCGCCGGCTCCACCCAGGATCAGCAGGCTGCGGCCCGCGTGGCCCCCATCGGCATCCAGGCCCAGCCGTTCGAACAGGGCCTCCCAGGCCGTGAGGCCTGTCAGGGGCAGGGCGGCCGCCTGGCTGGCCTCGAGGCCGGGTGGCCAGCGCCCCACCAGCGGCTCCTCGATCCGCACCCATTCGGCCTGGCAGCCCTGGGCCAGGCTGTCGCCCGCACCGATCACCCGGTCTCCGGGCTGAAAGCGATGGGTCAGCTGGCCGCAGGCAGTCACGGTGCCGGCAAAGTCCCAGCCCAGGATGCGCGGGGCATCGCCGGGGCCGATGGTCGCCCGCTGCTTGGCATCGATCGGATTCACGGCCAGAGCTTCCACCTGCACCAGCAGGTCATGGGGGCCCGGCTGGGGCCTGGGCCAGTCGGCCTCCTGGCGGCCGGCGGCGGTGCTGAGAATCGCTTTCATGGAGCAGCGGGGCCTGGCGTTGCCGGACTGGCGGAGGAGGCCGGTTCCGGCTCAGGTTCCGGCAACGGTGGCGGGGGTGGCGGCACGGATCCGGTGCTCGGCAGGCTCAGGGCTGGAGCCGGCTCGGCTGGGGCCGGGCCCTCTGGCGTCCCATGGCCAGGGCTGGCGGGCGGGGCGGCCGGCTGCTGAATGATCACTGTGGTGGGGCCTGGGCCCGGGCTTCCTCCCCGCTGCCGGTCCGGCAGGAGCTGGTTCACCACCAGGATCACCAGGCCGGAGATCACCGTGGCCGCAATGCCGGCCAGCCATCTGCCCATTGTTGCGGGGTCAACTGGTCTGATTCTCCCCCGCCGATCGCTGGCCGGTGGGCAGAAAAAAGCCGGCTGCATGAGCAGCCGGCCGATGGACCGCCGAAGCGGTGCTGAGGCAACCTCAGAACTTGAAGGTGGTCTTGATCAGGCCGCCGAAGTTGTTGAGGGTGGCGCCGCTGCCGGTGAGACCGCCGAGGGGGCGGCTCAGGTAGTAGATGGCCGGGGTCACGCTGATGTTGTCGGTGACCTGGAACTTGTACCACCACTCCCAGGCGTAGTTGCCATCGCCCTTGGGCAGCTTGCCCTTCTCGATGTCGGTCGCGAAGGTGGGCTGGCCGACGGCCATGCCGAGGGCGTTGCCCTTGATGAACATGTCAGCCCACATCAGGCCGAGGTACCACGACTGGGTGGTGATGTCGCCGATGCGCTTGGGGCCGTCGGTGCTGTTGATGCCCCAGCCGGCGCTGAGGGAAGGCACCCAGCCGGCGCTCTTCGGACCCCACCAGCCGCTGAGGCCGAAGGAGTTGGTGTTGCCCTCGGTCATCGCCAGCACCGCCAGGGGGGTGCCGTTGCCGGGGTAGATGCCGCCGTCGTTCTCGGAGGTGTAGGTGTAGGCAGCAGCCAGACCCCAGGATTCGCCGGCGTAGGCCAGCTGGACGGTGCCGGTGCCGGCAGCGCCGTCGGTCATCAGACCGCCTTCGCTGGCGTTGCCGTTGTCGGCGTTGCCCGACACATAGTTGGCGGCCACGCTGAAGCCACCGCTCTTCCACCAGAGACCGGCACCACCACCCAGGTTGAGGGAGTAGGTCCCGGGCGCACCGGCGTAGGTGAAGATGTCGAGGATGGTGTCAGCCGGGTAGAGGCTGGGCCACACCGGCAGCATGTCGTCCTGACGGACACGGCCACCAACGGTTGCCGTGAAGGAGCTGCCCACCGGGAACTGGTAGAACAGGCGGTCGACACCGACGACGTTGGCGCCGGCGGGCTCTTCGAACGCCACTTCCATGCCGTTCAGACCGACGATGCCGCCACCGCCATAGGGGCTCTTGCCGAAGTTGCCGGCCCGCAGACGGGTGCGCAGCAGATCCTTGCCGGTGAAGCTGGTGTCAAGGTTGAGGCGCAGGTCGTAGTTGAAGACCGTGGCGCCCTGGGTCTCCTTGACAACCTTGGCCAGCTTGTCGTTCTTGCGGGGGAGGGGGCCCTTGTCGAGGATGTCCTCGCGGATCGCGTCGTTGCGACGGCTCACCTTGCCGGTGCCGGCGTAGCTGTTGGCGCCGATCACGAAGGTGGTCTGGCCGTTCAGCTTGGTGGTGGTGGAGAACTGGTTGGCCTCCAGCTCACCCACGCGGGCCTCGAGGCCATCCACCCGGCCGCGCAGCACGGCGAGCTCCTTCTCGAACTCGGCCATCAGGCGCTTGAGCTCGTCGGTCACCTCGGTGACG
>JBKDDA010000087.1:0-1837 GCA_046313055.1 Synechococcaceae cyanobacterium
AGCTACGTGATCTTCGGCTCCACCACCGGCGCCTTCTCCCAGACCGCCATGGACCAGCTCGGCACCACCGGCAACGACAACATCAGCGGCAGCGGTGCCGCTGTGCTCCATGGCGGCAGCGGCAACGACCGCTTCAACCTGACCGCCTCGATGGTCACCGCCCTCCAGGCCCCCCTCGGCGCCGGCGGCAACACCACCCGGCTGGCCCGTGTCGACGGCGGCTCCGGCATCGACACCATCGCCCTCGCCGGCACCGGCCTCAGCCTCGACCTCACCCAGGTCGCCAATCAATCGGCCTCCAACACCAACCGCTCCTCCCGCCTCACCGGCATCGAGACCTTCGATCTCACCGGCACCGGCAACAATTCCCTCACCCTCGCCCTGGCTGACATCCGCGATCTGGCGCCCTTCAACTGGCTCAACAGCTCCACCGCCGTGACCCTCGGCTTCTCCAGCGGCTCCTTCACCCTGCCGGCCAGCCAGCAGCGCCACCAGCTGCTGATCACCGGCAATGCCGGTGATGCCCTCAGCCTCGCCGATGGCACCTGGGCCAACGCCGGCACCATCAGCGGCACCGGCGCCTTCCCCGGCACCTTCAACGTGCTCAACAGCAGCAGCGGCTTGTCCCAGCTCATTGTGGCCTCCGCTCTTGCGGTCAGCTGATCCCCATTGCGGCCGCCCCGCCGCCCGCCTGGGCCAGGTAGGCCAGGGCGCCGCTGAAGCCGGCGTTGTAGTCGATCGCCACCTCGTTGCGCACCCAGTCGCTGCGGCGGTCGGCGTAGGCGAAATCATCAGCCGCGCCGGGGCCACCCACCAGGGCGCCGGTGAGGCTGTAACGGTTGGGCTGGTTGACCTGGAACCCCTCCCAGCCCACCCCCGAAGCACCCCGATGATGGGGCTGCAGGGGTGCATTGGAGCCATAGCCCACCACGTAGCTGGATTGACGTGGATTGGCTCCCAGGATGTAATCCACCGTGCTGCGGGCCAGCTGGCTGTAGGTGCCGCCCGGATCGATCAGGCTGTCGGCCACCACGCCGGCCACCATGGCCGTATTGGCCGCATAGCGCAGCGAGCCCCACTGGCTGATGTAGCGCAGGCCGCCCGGGGTGATGGTCACGCCGTTGCGGCCCTCCCCCCAGCTGTCGAGCCAGCCGCGCACATCGGCCAGCAGGCGGCTGTCGCCCGTGTCCTGGGCCAGCAGCACCGCCGCGCCATAGGAGACGTCATCCCAGTTCAGGGTCCAGCCACGGCCCAGTCCGCCGATGGCCGTGCGATACAGCTGCAGCGCCTGCTGGCGATAGGCCGAGCCATCCGCGCCGGCGGCCTCCCGGGCCCGGGCCAGCCAGGCGGCGCCGTAGCTGAGCTCATCGTTGTAGCCGCTCCAGGAGTTGTAGTAGTTGCGCACCTCCGTGATCGCGTCGGAGTACTTGCCCCGGTAGGTGTCGGCGAAGCGGTAGAGCGATTCGGCGTGCTCCAGCAACGTGTCGGCGTAGGCGATCACCCCCTCCCGGCGGAACAGCATCGAGGCGGCGGCCAGGGCGGCGGCGCTGCCGGCGGCCACATCAGAGCCCGGCCTGGCCGGGGTCACGGCCATCGCCGGCCGACGGATGGTCTGGGTTTCGGGGGCGCTCCAGAGGGCGTGATCGGCAGCCACATCTCCCACCTGGGCCACCAGATAGGTGGTGGTGCCACCGGCATCGGTGCCGTGGGCCTTGAGCAGGTAATCGGTGCCCCACTTCACGGTGGCCAGCAGCTCATCGAGCTGGCCACCGGCCCCGTAGCCCCGGCCGAAGGCCAGGCCGCCCCAGGCCAGGGTGGAGAGCGTGTAGGCCAGGGG
>JBKDDA010000088.1:0-59465 GCA_046313055.1 Synechococcaceae cyanobacterium
GCGTGAGCGTGGCCAGCGCCGGTGATGTCAACGGCGATGGCCTCGCTGATCTGCTGGTGGGCGCCTTCCGCGGCGATCCGGCCGCCGGCGGCGATGCCGGCCGCTCCTATGTGGTCTTCGGCAAGGCCAGCACCACCGAGGTGGACCTCTCGGCGGTGGCTGCCGGCAGCGGCGGCTTTGTGATCAATGGCCAGGGCGCCAACGACTACAGCGGCGTGAGCGTGGCCAGCGCCGGTGATATCAACGGCGATGGCCTCGCTGATCTGCTGGTGGGCGCCTTCCGCAGCAGTCCGCCCACCGGCACCGACGCCGGCCGCTCCTATGTGGTCTTCGGCAAGGCCAGCACCACCGCGGTGGACCTCTCAGCGGTGGCCGCTGCCAGCGGTGGCTTCGTGATCAACGGCCAGACCGCGGGCGACGGCAGCGGTTTCAGCGTGGCCGCCGCCGGTGATATCAACGGCGATGGCCTCGCCGATCTGCTCATCGGTGCGCCCTTCAGCGACGCCATCGCCGGCAGCGATGCCGGCCGCAGCTACGTGATCTTCGGCTCCACCACCGGCGCCTTCTCCCAGACCGCCATGGACCAGCTCGGCACCACCGGCAACGACAACATCAGCGGCAGCGGTGCCGCTGTGCTCCATGGCGGCAGCGGCAACGACCGCTTCAACCTCGCCGCCGCCATGGTCACCGCCCTCCAGGCGCCCCTCGGCGTCGGCGGCAACACCACCCGGCTGGCCCGTGTCGACGGCGGCTCCGGCATCGACACCCTCGCCCTCGCCGGTGCAGGCCTCAGCCTCAACCTCACCCAGGTGGCCAACCAGTCCGCCTCCAACACCAACCGCTCCTCACGCCTCACCGGCCTCGAGGCCTTTGATCTCACCGGCACCGGCAACAACACCCTCACCCTCAGCTTGGCCGACATCCGCGATCTGGCACCCTTCAACTGGCTCAACAGCTCCAGCGCAGCGGCCCTCGGCTTCGCCAGCGGCAGCTTCTCGCTGCCGGCCAGCCAGCCGCGCCACCAGCTCCTCATCACCGGCAATGCCGGCGATGCCCTCAGTCTCGCCGATGGCACCTGGGCCAACGCCGGCACCATCAGCGGCGCCGGCGCCTTCCCCGGCACCTTCAACGTGCTCAACAGCAGCAGCGGATTCTCCCAGCTCATCGTCGCCTCCGCTCTTCTGGTCAGCTGAGCCCCATTGCGGCCGCCCCGCCGCCCGCCTGGGTCAGGTAGGCCAGGGCACCGCTGAAGCCGGCGTTGTAGTCGATGGCCACCTCGTTGCGGATCCAGTCGCTGCGGCGGTCGGCGTAGGCGAAATCATCCGCCGCGCCGGGGCCACCCACCAGGGCGCCGGTGAGGCTGTAACGGTTGGGCTGGTTGATCTGGAACCCCTCCCAGCCCACCCCCGAAGCACCCCGATGATGGGGCTGCTGGGGCGCATTGGTGCCATAGCCCACCACGTAGCTGGATTGGCGTGGATTGGCCCCCAGGATGTAATCCACCGTGCTGCGGGCCAGCTGGCTGTAGGTGCCGTTGGGATCGATCAGGCTGTCGGCCACCACGCCCGCCACCATGGCCGTGTTGGCCGCGTAGCGCAGGGAGCCCCACTGGCTGATGTACCGCAGGCCGCCGGGGGTGATGGTCACGCCGTTGCGGCCCTCCACCCAGCTGTCGAGCCAGCCGCGCACGTCGGCCAACAGGCGGCTGTCACCCGTGTCCTGGGCCAGCAGCACCGCAGCGCCATACGACACGTCGTCCCAGTTGATCGTCCAGCCCCGGCCCAGGCCGCCGATGGCGCTGCGGTAGAGCTGCAACGCCTGCTGGCGATAGGCCGTGCCATCCGCGCCGGCGGCCTCCCGGGCCCGGGCCAGCCAGGCGGCGCCGTAGCTGAGCTCGTCGTTGTAACCACTCCAGGAGTTGTAGTAGCTGCGCACCTCCGTGATCGCGTCGGAGTACTTGCCCCGGTAGGTGTCGGCGAAGCGGTAAAGCGATTCGGCGTGCTGCAGCAGGGTGTCGGCATAGGCGATCGCCCCCTCCCGGCGGAACAGCATCGAGGCGGCGGCCAGGGCGGCGGCGCTGCCGGCCGCCACGTCGGAGCCTGGCCGGGCCGGGGTCACGGCCATCGCGGGCCGGCGGATGGTCTGGGTTTCGGGGGCGCTCCAGAGGGCGTGATCGGCTGCCACGTCACCCACCTGGGCCACCAGATAGGTGGTGGCACCACTGGCATCGGTGCCGTGGGCCTTGAGCAGGTAATCGGTGCCCCACTTCACGGTGGCCAGCAGCTCGTCGAGCTGGCCGCCGGCCGCGTAACCCCGCCCGAAGGCCAGGCCGCCCCAGGCCAGGGTGGAGAGCGTGTAGGCCAGGGGCATGCCGAATTTGCCGTGATCGCCGGCATCGTGGTAACCACCGGTGAGGTCGAGGCTCAGGCCCTGCTGCAGGTTGGCGGCCTTGCGATCGCCGAAGTACACGCCGTCGCGGCCGTCGCGCAGGCCGGAATCACCGCGCCAGGCAATGCGGTTGCTGGCCTCATCGAGGTCACCGGAGCGCTGGGCTTCGTAGAACAGCAGCGACTGGCGCAGGGCCTCGCTGTAGCCAGAGGCTGGCGGCTCAGCAGCCGGAGGACCAGGGGGTGTGGGCGGCGCAGGCGGCGTGGGCGGCGCAGGCGGCGGCGCGATCGGCGGAGCACTGGCCGGCGTGAACAGCTGCTCGGCGGTGAGGGGGCCGGCACTGCCGATGGCCACCCCCTGGCTGCCGCTGAAGCCCACCGTCACCGAGGCACCCGCCTTGAGGGCTGCCGCCCAGCCGCTGCCGCTGAGCGTGTAGCGCATCAGGCCGCTGCCCAGGTCTTCACTGGCCAGCGTGGCGCCCCAGGGGGTACCCGTGATCCGGTGGGGCGTGGTGAAGCTGTGGCTCCAGCCGCTGAGGTCACGGCCACTGGTGTTGGTGATGCGCAGCTCGGCCGTGAAGCCGTTCCACCAGCGGCTGCCGCCCACCTCCACCCGCAGGCTGGGGGCCGGCTCAGGGACCGGCGGGGTCACCGGCGGCGGGGTCACGGGCGGCGGGGTCACCGGCACCGGAGCCACGGGCGCCAGCAGCTGGTCGCCGCTGAGGGCACCGGCATCGCCGATGGCCACCCCCTGGCGACCGTTGAAGCCCACCGTGATCGAGGCGCCGGCCCGCAACCGGGCCCCCCAGCCGCTGCCGGTGAGGGTGTAGCGGATCAGGCCATTGCCCAGCTCCTCGCCGCTGACCGTGGCGCCCCAGGGAGTGCCGCTGATCCGGTGCCGCGTGGTGAAGCTCAGGCTCCACCCCTCCAGGTCCTGACTGCCGCTGTTGGTGAGGGTGAGCTCGGCGGTGAAGCCTTTGTGCCAGCGGCGCCCACCGATCCGCACGGCCAGCGGGGCGGTGCTGCTGAGGCCCACCGGCAGGGTGGGGGCGGGAGCTGTGGTCAAAGACATGGCCGGATCAGAAGCACTGCCCGCGTCCTAGGCGGGGTCGCCGGGCCGGCACCATCCGTCATCTGCAGGGAATCGGCGACCGCCGGCCCTCAGCAACCGACGCGCCGGTGGCGCAGCTCGCGGCGGATCAGCTTGCGGGCCGAGCGCAGCAGGGGCGCCACAGCCGGCCTCCGCTCCAGCCGCGCCAGGGCCTGCTGCGGCGTGCCATCGCCACCCGCCACCGCCAGCAGCCGTCGGTGGGCCTCCGGCGGCAACTCCAGCAGGGAATCGAGGCTGGCCAGGCCCCCATCGGCGGCGGCGGTGGTCAAAGGCAGGGCCAGGCCGTGGCGCTGCCTGAGGTCGGCCAGCTGCTGCCGCAGGACAGGCTCCGCAGCTCCGAGCATGGCGGCCTGCAGGCGCAGAACCGGTTGGTCGCGATAGAGCTGCTCCAGGCGAACCAGCAGCGCATCGCGCCGAACCAGCTCCCAGGTCCCCCGCAACGGCCGGCCCAGGGCCAGGTTGCGCAGGTGCAGGCACTGGCAGGCCGCAAGACTGAGGCCTTCGTTCTGAAGATCAATCCTGCCGGGTGGCCGGGTGATGCCCACCACCCGGCAGAAGTCCCGCACCACACAGCCCTCCGCCAGCTCCTGGCGCAGAAAGGGCCGCACCGTTATGGCGTTACGCCCATAAAGTTCAGCCAGCAGCTCAAGGCGCTGGCAGAAATCCAGCCGGTGGCCAATCACCGCCGAAAAGTATTGCAGCAGATCGGCATGGGTGGTGATCAAAGCGAATTTGAGGTTCTGAGCCAGGGCCGAGGCCAACCAATCGAGCGGTGGCCGCAGATACACCACAAATTGCAGATCAAGACCATGCTGGTGGGCCAGCTCCCGCAAGGTCTGATGTTCCTGCCGGCCCCAGATATAACAGAATTCAGCCGATAGAATGAGCTCGGCCCCTCGGGCCCGCGCTCGCTCCACAGTGCGACGGAAGCGGGCCAGCATGCGCCGCCGGTAGGCATCGGCGCCACCAGCCAGCCGTCGGATGGAGGCAATGTAGTTATCAGCACCCACAAGGGCCGAGAGGGCATAGCTGCCATTGATTTCACCAAAGCCGCAATACACAAATTCCGGGTCACAGAGCCCGTAGTACAGCGCTTCCTGAATCGATGATGTGCCCGTCTTCGGCATACCGATGTGTAGCCAGCAGCGGGTCACGACAGCGGAACAACGGATGGGCGCAAATTTAACCAGGCCCTCAGCAACCGACTCGCCGGTGGCGCAGCTCGCGGCGGATCAGCTTGCGGGCCGAGCGCAGCAGGGGCGCCCCGACCGGCCCCCGCTCCAGCCGCGTCAGGGCCTGCACTGGGGTGCAGTCGGCACCCACCGCCGCGGCCAGCCGCTCACGGGTCCAGGCGGTCAAGGCCAGCAGCTGATCCAGGCTCGCCAGACCGTCGCCGGCGGCGGCGCTGAGGGGCAGCTCCAGCGGCTCCAGCCGATCCCCCAGCACCGCCGGCTGCAGGCGCAGGCTGGGCTGGTCGCGGAAGATCCGCCCCAGCCGCAGCAGCAGGGCATCGCGCCGCAGCAGATCCAGCGGCCCCCACAACGGGCGGCCCGGGGCGATGTTGCGCAGATGCAGGCACTGGCTGGCCTCAAGGCTGAGGCTGTCGTTCTGGCGATGGATGGTGGCCGGGGGCTGGCGCATGCCCACCACCTGGCAGAAATCCCGCACCACACAGCCGTGCAGCAGCTGGCTGCGCAGGAACGGCCGGATCACCAGAGATTCAGGGCCATACACCTCGGCGAGCGTGTCGATCCGCTCGGAGAGAGCAAGGTGCTGCTCCGGCAGAAAACGCAGGTAGAAGTCGATGAGCCCTGCATGGGGCAACTGACGGGCATATTTCAGGCCCTCCGACAGGGCGGAAGCGAGCCAGTCCAGCGGCGGCCGCAGATACAGCACGATCCGCAGGTCAAGGTCGTGGTCGCGGGCGAATTGCCGCCACCAGAGATGCTGCTCCAGCTGCCATCCATAGACGAACTCCGCCGAGATGATCAACGCCGAGCCCCGGGCGCGCTTGGACCAGGGAGCGCTGGAGCCGACCCATCATGCACTGGCGATATGGGCCCGCCATGCACCCGCCCGCCCAGCCGCCCATGGCTGCGACATGGGAGGCCTGACCCACAAAAGAAGCCATGGCAAGACTGCCATTGATCTCACCGAATCCGCAGTACAAATACTCCGGATCATTCAATTCATAGTAGGTGTTTCCTGGATCGAAGAAGACCCCGTTTTTGGCATCCCAAGATGAAGCCAGCAACGGGTCACGGGCAGAATCCGTCTGAGCCAAAGCAAGCCGGCTGACTTTAAACGCTGTCCGGATGCCCTCAGCAGTAGCCCTTGCGCACCCCCTCCACCGCCGCCGCCGCCCGGCTGCGCACCCCCAGGCGGCGCAGGATCTCCTGCACATGGTCGCGGGCGGTGGTGGGGGCAATGTGCAGCCGCTCGCCGATCTCCCGGTTGCTCAGGCCATGGGCCACCAGCTGCAGCACCTCCACCTCCCGGGGGCTGAGGACGGAGGCGGTGGCCACGGCCGGCGGGGTGGTGGCCATCGCCGGATCCACAAAGGTGTCGCCTGCCCGCAACCGCTCCACCGCAACCACCAGGGCCCCGGAGCGGCCCAGGCTCTCCTCCAGCACCAGGGCATCGGCACCAGCGGCCAGGGCCGCATCGGCCAGCAGCCGGTGGTTGTGGGTGAGCACCAGCAGGCAACGGTGCCCCGGGTCACGCGCCTTCACGGCGCGCACCAGCTCCAGGCCCGGACCATCGGACAGGTGCTCGCTCACCAGCAGCCAGAAGGGTTCAGCGACAGGCTCCAGAGCCGCCAGGGCCTCGGCGCCGGAGGTGCAGAAGCGCAGGCGGCGCAGGGGCGGCTCCGCCTTGGCCCGGAACGCCAGGCTCAGGGCCAGGAAGCGGGGAAACACCGCCACGATCACGTTCTGGTTGTGGAGCAGCTGCAACAGCCGCAGTCGTCGGGCCTCCAGCACCGCCGGATCCGCCAGGCCATCCATGCCGCGCCACCCGAACCCGTCCACCATGGCAGGCCCCGCGCCAGCCTGGGGGCCCGCCGCAGGGCAGCATGGCGGCGGGCCCCGCTGGAGCCGATGGAGGGAGATGGAGGGATTCGGAACCGGCGAGGGCGAGCTGATCACCCTCCACTACCCCAGACCCCTGCCGATGCGGCTGGATCGCTGGCTGGTGGCCCAGCGGCCCGAGCAGAGCCGGGCCCGCATCCAGAAATTCATCGACGCCGGCTGCGTGCGGGTGAACGGCAGCACCGGCCGCGCCAAGACACCCCTGCGCCAGGGCGACACGGTGGAGCTCTGGATGCCGCCGCCGGACCCGCTCCCCTACCTGATCCCCCAGGAGATCCCCCTGGATGTGCTGTACGAAGACAGCCACCTGATCGTGCTCAACAAGCCCGCCGGCCTCACCGTGCACCCGGCACCGGGCAACAGGGACGGCACTCTGGTGAACGCCCTGCTGCACCACTGTCCCGACCTGCCCGGCATCGGCGGTGAGCTGCGGCCCGGCATCGTGCATCGCCTCGACAGGGACACCACCGGCTGCATCGTGGTGGCCAAGAGCCAGGAGGCCCTGGTGCGGCTTCAGACCCAGATCCAGAAGCGGGTGGCCTCACGCGAATACCTGGCGGTGGTGCACGGCCAGCCTGCGGCCGACGCCGGCACGGTGGTGGGGGCCATCGGCCGCCATCCGGTCGACCGCAAGAAATACGCGGTGGTGGCCGACGATTCCGGCCGCCATGCCCGCACCCACTGGCAGGTGATCGAGCGGCTGGGCGACCACGCCCTGCTGCGCTTCCGGCTGGACACGGGCCGCACCCACCAGATCCGGGTGCACTGCGCCCACATTCACCATCCGATCGTGGGCGATCCGGTCTACTCGCGGGCCCGGCGGCTGCCGGTGGACCTGCCGGGACAGGCCCTGCACGCGGTGCAGCTGGGCCTCAACCACCCCATCAGCGGTGAGCGGCTGTGCTTCGAGGCACCGCTGCCGGCCGGTTTCCAGAAGCTGCTGGCGGTGCTGCGACGGCGGGCCCACCCGGGAGCCAGACTGGGAGACCACCGCCCCCATGAGCCCGTGGCAGAGCAAGCCCTGCAGGCCTTCATCGCTGCCGTGCGCCAGGATCCTGACCTGCAGGAGCGACTCTCCACCGCAGCGGCGGCCGACGCCGACGAGGTGGCCGCCATCGCCCAGGCAGCCGGCTTTGAGGTGCGCGCCAACGACCTGGTGAGCCACGCCGACGGCGCCCTTGTGGAGTACACCGACGAAGACTGGTTCCTGCGGCCCCGCTGGTGGCAGCTGGGCGGCTGAGGCAACCCGCCGGCCCCTACCGCCGGAAAGCCGGTCATGACGCTGGCATCGGCGATCCAGAGATTGGCGAGTTCGTGGCAGGCGCCGCAGGCATGACCCATCACCGCCAGCGGCGCCTCGGCGAACAGGGGGTCCTGCAGCTCGCCGGCACCAATGTGCGCGGATAGCGGCCGCCGCAGGATCACGCTCAGCTGGGGCTTCATCAGGTTGCGGCCCACCTGGCCGGAGCCGTTGGCCAAGCCATTGGCGTGCCGTTCGGAGGCCGAGCGCAGCAGCACGCTGTGGCCGGCGCCCACCACCACGTCGACAGAGCGGTCGTCGATGCCGGGCCTGAAGGGGCGCTGGAGCATCAGCCCCATCAGCAGAATGCCGGTGATCACAGGCAGGCCGATCACGAACCAGGTGCCCACGGCCAGGGTGAGCAGCTCCAGACCCCCCACCCCTACCGGCAACCACACCGGCGATGACAGCTTGAGCACCGCATAACCGACAAAGAAAGCCATCAAGATCTCGTTCTCAGAGAGCAGAAAGATGAGTACGCCGGTGAATGTGTGGTCGCCGTGGATGCCTGGGGGTGCGATGGGATCAGGCCTTCTGGGCGCGGGCGACATGGCGCTCTTCGTGCTCCACAAGGGGGCGGCGAGGGCAGCAGCCACTCGAGGCCGATCGCCTGCCGAGGATTGGCCGATGCCCTGCCCCCCCGGGCCCAGGCGCTCAGGTGTTGAGCAGAAACGGGATCATCGCCATCCCCAGCAGAAAGGCACCGAGGCTGGCGATCACATTGGCCTGGGCAAATTCAGGGTCATAGGAGGCCACACGGCGCGGAACGCCGATGAGACCGGCCCAGTACATGGGCAGAACGTTGAGGGCGCCACCAACAAAAGTGAGCACAAAATGCAGCTTGCCAAGACCCCCATACGTCATCCCGCCAGTGAACTTGGAGAACCAGTAATAAATGGTGGCAAACACCCCAGAGGCGATTGCGCGAAGATCACGCAGTGAAAGTGGCCAACCACAAAGCTGGCGTTACCCACATGAATATCCACCGGCACCGTGGCCAGCATCACCCCGATGATGCCAGCGAAGATGAAATTGATCAGACCACCCAGACAGAACAACATCCCCGTGATGAGCCGCAGGCGGCCATGCCAGAGGGCGGTGATCCAGGCGAACACCTTGATGCCGGTGGGCACGGCGATCAGCATCGTGGTGGCCATGAACAGATTGCGCATCCACTGGGGGGGGTACCGATTTAGAACATGTGCAGCACCCACATGGTCAGACTGAAGGCCGTGATGGCGAATGAGGCCGCAGCCACAAACTCGTATCCGAACAGGGGCTTGCGGGCATAGACCGGAAACAGCTCCGCAAAGCTGAAGAACCACCACCAGTTGTCGGGCCTGCGGGGCCATCGGCAGCGGCCCTTCCGCTGGTTCGACGTCAGCAGCATGACCCCTCAGGCCACCGCCGGCAGGCGTGGACAGGCCTCCACCAGGAGGCGGGTGATCGGCGCCATCGGCGCCGCCAGCAGCCGGCTGCCCGGCCCCTCCTCCACGATCCGGCCGCCGTCGAGCACGATCACCCGGTGGCAGAAACCACTGGCCACCGAGAGATCGTGGGTGACGAAGATCATCCCCAGCCCCAGCCGCTCCTGCAGGCCACGCAACAGCTCCAGCACCTCGGCCTGCACCTCGGCATCGAGCATGCTCACGCTCTCATCGCAGAGCAGCACCCGGGGCTCCAGGATCAGGGCCCGGGCGATCGCCACCCGCTGCTGCTGGCCACCCGAGAGCTGGCGGGGCAGGCGGCGTTCGAAGGCCTCCGGTGGCTCCAGGCCCACCGCCGCCAGCAGCTCGCGGGCCTTCTGCCGGGCCTCGCCGCGGCCGGCCAGGCCATGGATCAGCAGGGGATCGGCCACCGCCGCCCCCACCGGCAGCAACGGATTGAGACAGGCCAGGGGATCCTGAAACACCATCTGCACCCGCCGCCGGGCCCGCCGCAGCTCGGCTCCCCCCAGGCGGCGCAGATCCCGGCCCTCCAGCAGCACCCGGCCACCCCGCACCGGTGCCAGCCCCATCAGCGCACGGCAGAGGCTGCTCTTGCCGCAGCCGGAAGCACCCACCACACCCACGGTTTCGCCCTCATGCAACCGCAGGCTCACGCCATCCACGGCCTTCAGCCAGCGGCGCTGCCAGGGCAACGACGGCAGCGGGTGCCAGCTGCGCAGATCATCCAGTTCCAGCAGCAGGGGCGCCTGAGCCGGCACCACGCTCTCCCGCCCCTCCCGGGCGCGGGCGGCCCCCACCAGCCGCCGGCCCATGGCCGAGGCCGGCACGGTGAGCAGCTGGCGGGCGGGGGCCTGCTCCACCAGGCGACCCTGATCCATCACGGCGATCCGCTCGCACCAGCGGCCTGCCATGGCGAGGTCGTGGCTGATCAGCAGCAGGGCACTGCCGGCCTCGGCACAGAGCTGGCAGAGCTCGGCCATCACCTGGGCCGACACGGCCACATCGAGGCTGGTGGTGGGTTCATCGGCGATCACGAGGGCGGGCTCCAGGGCCATGGCCAGGGCGATCGCCACCCGCTGGCGCATGCCGCCGCTGAACTCATGGGGGTAGCTGCCGTAGCGATCGGGGGTGATGCCCACGCGCTCCAGCAGATCCACGGCCCGACCGCGCAACCGGCGGCGCTGCCATCCGGGCCGATGGGCCGCCAGGGTGTCGACCAGATGGTCGCCGATGGTGAGCAGCGGGTTGAGGCGGGTCATCGGGTCCTGGAACACCAGACCCACCGCCTCCCCCCGCAGGCGCCGCAGGTCCGGGCGCCGCAGACTGCGGGGATCCTGCCCGGCGAGCCAGAGGCCGCCCGCGGTCCTGCTGCCCTCGGGCAGCAGCTGCAGCACGGCCCGCGCCACGGTGCTCTTGCCGCAACCCGAAGGCCCCACCAGCGCCAGGCGTTCACCCGGAGCGAGCTCCAGATCCAGTCCATCGAGGGTGGGCCGGTCGCTGGCCGGGTAACGCACCATCAGCCCCTCAAGCCGCAGCACCGGCCGCTGCGGAAGGGCGGAACCGGGATCGGGCGGGGTCATGGCAGGGCCGCAGCGACGGCCACCAGCTTGGCGGGCCGGCGGCTCAGGGCAACAGCCAGGGGGTCGGCACCAGGGTCGGCGCCAGGGTCGGCGCCGGAATCAGGGCGGGCCGGAGGGCCGCGAAGGGCAGCGACAGACGATCCTGGCCGCCCGGGGCAGGCACGGAGGCCGCCAGCCCACGCCGCAGGGGGGCCGGCGCGGCCAGCAGCTTCGGCACCGGCTTCGGCATCGACACCAGCTTCGGCACCCGCACCGGTGCCGCCGCGGCCACCGCCACCCCGATGAGCGGGTCGTTGTCGAGGATCAGGGCATCGGCCACCCCGAAACCAGGCACCACCGTGTAGCCGGCCGGTGCCGTGATCCGGGCCTCAATCAGCTCGTCGGCATCGGCCACGGTGTCGTCGAGAACCACCAGGGTGAGGGTGGTGGTGTTGCTGCCAACCGGGAAGGTCACCGTGCCGCTGACGGCACCGGTGTGATCGAGGCCAGGGGTTGCCGTACCGGCAAGGGTGTAGGCCACCGTGAGGGGCGCCGTGCGGGGTCCGGTCTTGCTGAGGGTGAACACGGCCGCCAGCGGACCGGCCTCGTTGCCATCGCGGGTCTGGGCGATGGTGATCAGGTGCGGCTCGTTGTCGAGCAAAGTGGCGGTGGCCCGCAGGCTGCCGCCCGGGGCGAGCTGGTAGCCGGTGGGCAGACCAAGCGTGGCCGTGAGGGTCTCTCCCGGGTCGTAGCTGGTGTCGTTGATGGTGGGCAGGGTGATCCGGGCGGTGTTGGCACCCACGGCGAAACTGAGCGTGCCGGTGAGGGCCGCGGCCGTGTAATCGCTGGCGCGGGTGGCCGTGCCGCTGAGGGTGTAGGGCACCGCCAGGGCCGCCGCCAGGCTGCCGCTGCGGGTGGCGGTGAACACCGTGGCCACCGGCCCGGCCTCACGGCCGCTGGTGGTGGTCACCAGCTGGAGGGTGCCCAGCTCGTTGTCCAGCAGGGTGGCCGTGGCGGTGAGGCTGCCGCCCGGCGCCACGACGTAGCCGGCAGGTGGGGTCAGGCTGGCCACGATGGTCTCGCCGGGGTCGTGCACGCCGTCGTCGATGGTGGCCAGGGTGAGGCTGGCGCTGGCCGCACCGGCGGCAAAACTGAAGCTGCCACTGGTGGCACCGGTGTAATCGCTGCCGCCGGTGGCCGTGCCGCCGAGGGTGTAGGGCACGGCCAGGGCTGCGGCCAGGCTGCCGCTGCGGGTGGCGGTGAACACCGTGGCCACCGGCCCGGCCTCACGGCCGCTGGTGGTGGTCACCAGCCGCAGGGTGCTGGGGGCAACATCGTCGTTGGTGATGGTGGCCAGCAGCGATCCCACCAGCAGCTGGGCCCCGGCAGGAGCCGGGCCCAGACTCACCAGGAACGATTCATCGGGCTCGGAGGCGCCATCGCCCGCCACCGGCACGGTGATCAGCTTCTCGGTGTCGCCGGGCAAAAACGTCACGGAACCACCGGGCAGCACGCCGCCCACGAAATCCGCCGCGGTCGCCGGGCTGGTGCCGGCCCCGGTGACCGCCCAGGCCACGGTGGTGCTGCCGCTGGTCAGACCGGAGCGCTGGATGGTGAAGGCAAAGCTGGTGGTGCCGGTGTTGCCTTCGGGCTGGCTGGCGGTGGCGGTGGCGAGGCTCAGCAGGGCACCGGCCTGCGGCACCGGCGTGTAGATGAAGGACAGATCGAGGCTGTAAGGGCCGGTGAGGCTGGCGGCCGGCACCTGAATGGCCCAGTACTCATCGGATCCGCCCAGGGGAAAGAACAGGCCGCTTCTGCCGCTGGTGGCGGCACCGGTCACCCGGACATTGCGGGTGGAGAAGCTGCCCGGCGGGGTGCCGAACGGGTAGATGTCGGCGTAGAACGACACATCGGGGGCGCCGCCGAAGGCCGTGACGTAGAGGGAATAATCGGTGATCGGCACACCCGCCGGCAGCACCAGATCCGATCGCCGGATCACGAAGACATCCTGATCGGTGCTGGAGGAACGGCTGCCGCTGATCCGGATCGCCGCGCTCACGGCCGGCACCGTGTTGGTGCCCACCAGACTGAACGTGGCAGTCGGCAGCAGCAGCTCCGCCGTCTCAACGGCGCCGTTGGTCCCACTGAACTGTTCGTTGTAGCTGGCGACGGCCATGCGCTCCCCGCAGAAGGACGGTGCACCGACGCAGGGCGGTCGACCCTGGTTGGGGAGGTCCGACGGGTTCAGCGAGGCGTCTGGCCGAAGCGCACGCCAGTTCCATTACCGCAGCCGGGGGCGACCCCGTCTGTCGCCACGGTCACTTCGGCGACGGTGCGGGTGGGGCCCGCCTACGATGGCTTCAGCTGCGGGTGTTCATGCTCAGGGCCGCTCCCGACGCAGGACCCGATGCGGCCACGGTCGAGGCAGCGGCCTGCGCAGCGGCGCCCCTCCAGCCAGCGGCTGCCAACCCTGCAGCCCTGGGCCGCCGGCCGATCCACGGCCCCGCCGACTACGGCCTGGCCCTGCCCGAATGGTTGGAACGCTGCATCGAACACGTGCCGCCCGGCAGCGGCGCCTGCTGCCCCACCGACACCGAGGCCCTGCTGGCCTCCGCGTTTGACTTCGCGTTTCAGCTCCACGACGGCCAGTACCGGGCCAGCGGTGAGCCTTACATCATCCATCCGATCGCGGTGGCCGACCTGCTGCGCGACATCGGCGCCAGTGCCGCCGTGATCGCCGCCGGCTTCCTGCACGACGTGGTGGAGGACACCGATGTGACCCCCGAAGAGCTGGAGCAGCACTTCGGCGCCGAAGTGCGGGCCCTGGTGGAGGGGGTGACCAAGCTGGGGGGGATCCATTTCACCAACAAGACCGAGGCCCAGGCGGAGAACCTGCGGCGCATGTTTCTGGCGATGGCCAGCGACATCCGCGTGGTGCTGGTGAAGCTGGCCGACCGACTGCACAACATGCGCACCCTCGGCGCCCTCAAGCCCGAGAAGCAGCTGCGCATCGCCCGGGAGACACGGGAGATCTACGCCCCCCTGGCCAACCGGCTGGGCATCGGCCGCTTCAAGTGGGAACTGGAGGACCTGGCCTTCAAGGTGCTCGAGCCGGATGCGTTCCGGGAGATGCAGCAGCAGGTGGCCACCAAGCGCAGCGAACGGGAGGAGCGGCTGGGGATCACGGTGAATCTGCTGCGCGACCGGCTGCTGCACGAGGGGCTGGCCGACTGCGAGGTGAGCGGCCGGCCCAAGCATCTCTATGGCATCTGGAGCAAGATGCAGCGCCAGCAGAAGGCATTCCACGAGATCTACGACGTGGCTGCCGTGCGCATTCTCTGCCCCTCGCTGCAGGGCTGCTACCGGGCCCTGGCAGTGGTGCACGACACCTTCCGACCGATTCCCGGCCGCTTCAAGGACTACATCGGCCTGCCCAAGCCCAACGGCTATCAGTCGCTGCACACGGCCGTGCTGGGCCGGCACCGGCCGATCGAGGTGCAGATCCGCACCGGCGAGATGCACCAGGTGGCCGAATACGGCATCGCCGCCCACTGGAAGTACAAGGAGGGCGGCTCCCCCGCCAGTGGCGACACCGAGCGCTTCAACTGGCTGCGCCAGCTGGTGGACTGGCAGCAGGACGACGGCGGCACCGACAGCAGCGACTACCTGCGCTCGATCAAGGAGGACCTCTTCGATGAGGAGGTGTTCGTGTTCACCCCCAAGGGCGAGGTGGTGGGCCTGCGCAAGGGCTCAACCGCGGTGGATTTCGCCTACCGGATCCATTCCGAGGTGGGCAACCACTGCCAGGGCGTGCGCATCAACGACCGCCTTTCGCCCCTGGCCACACCCCTGCAGAACGGCGACTTCGTGCAGGTGATCACCAGCAAGGGCGCCCACCCCAGCCTCGACTGGCTGAATTTCGTGGCCACCCCCACGGCCCGCAACCGCATCCGCCAGTGGTACAAGAAGAGCCACCGCGACGACAACATCCGCCGCGGCGCCGACATGCTCGAGCGGGAGCTGGGCCGCGATGGTTTCGACACCCTGCTGAACGGCGAAGCGATCGCCAAGGTGGCCCGCCGCTGCAACCTGGTCAGCACCGACGACCTGCTGGCTGCCCTCGGGTTCGGCGGCGTGACCGTGCAGCAGGTGGTGAACCGGCTGCGGGAGGAGGTGCGCCTGGCCAGCGAAGCGGCGGCACCGGTGCTCAGCAACGAACAGGTGGCGGCCAGCGTGCAGGCGGCAGCCGCACCGGCACCGACCGGCCGGGCGGGCGGCAGTCCGATCCTGGGGGTGGAGGGTCTGGAGTACCGCCTGGGGGGCTGCTGCACGCCCCTGCCCGGCGAAGCGATCGTGGGGGCGGTGGCCCTCGGCAACCACGGCATCACAATCCATCGGCAGGACTGCAGCAATGCGGCCCAGGTGCCGGTGGAGCGGCGGCTGCCGGTGCGCTGGCAGCCCGCGGAGGAACCCCAGCCGCGCCGCTATCCGGTGGGCCTGCGGATTGAGGTGCTCGACCGGGTGGGGGTGCTCAAGGACATCCTCACCCGCCTGTCCGACCACCGCATCAACGTGAGTGACGCCCGCGTGCGCACCAGCCCCGGCCGCCCGGCCCGCATCGACCTGAAGGTGGAGCTGACCAGTGCCGCCCAGCTGCGCGACACCCTGGCCCAGATCCGCTCGATGGCCGATGTGCTGGAGATCTGCCGCACCGGCATCGGCTGATGGCTCTCTGCTGATGGCTCTCTGCTGATGGGCATCCCCCAGCCGCCGGCCAGCCGCCGCACCCACCTGCGGGGCCTGGAGCTCCTGCACAACCCGGCCCTCAACAAGGGCACGGCCTTCAGCGCCGGCGAGCGGCGCGCCCTCGGCCTGGAGGGGCTGCTGCCCGACCAGGTGGAAACCCTGGACCAGCAGGTGCGGCGCGTGTGGGAGTGGTTCGGGTGCCTGGAGAGCCCCCTGGAGCGGTTCGTGTTCGTGGACGGCCTGCGGCGCACCAATCTCACCCTGTTCCACCGCTTTCTGGAGGAGCACGTGGAGGCGGTGCTGCCGATCGTGTACACCCCCACCGTGGGCACGGTGATCCAGGCCTTCAGCCGCCGGTACCGCTCGCCCATGGATGGCATCTTCCTGAGCGCCAGGCACCGGGGCCGGCTGCGGGAGGTGCTGGCCGCCAGCCTCAGCGGGCCGGTGGACCTGCTGCTGGTCACCGATTCAGAGGGCATCCTGGGCATCGGCGACCAGGGCATCGGCGGCATCCACATCTGCCACGGCAAGCTGGCCGTGTACACCCTCTGCGCCGGGCTCAATCCCGAGCGGGTGGCGGCGGTCGCCCTCGATGTGGGCACCAACCGGCCCGGCCTGCTCGAGGACCCGCTCTATCCCGGCCTGCGGCAGCCACGGCTGCGGGGTGAGGCCTACCTGGCCTTCGTGGATGAATTCGTGGAGGCGGTGGCGGCCCTCTGTCCGGGCGCCTGCCTGCAGTGGGAAGACTTCGGCACCGACACGGCCCGCACCGTGCTGGACCGCCACCGGGGCCGGCTCACCAGCTTCAACGACGACATTCAGGGCACCAGCGGCGTGGCCAGCGCGGCGGTGCTGGCGGCCTGCCGCGGCCTGGGACAGCCGCTCACCGGGCAGCGGATCGTGATCTTCGGCGCCGGCACCGCCGGCTGCGGCATCGCCGAGCGGCTGGTGCGGCTGCTGGTGGCGGCAGGGCTGGAGGAGGCCGAGGCCGTGGCGCGGATCTGGGCGATCGACCGCCACGGGCTGGTGCACCACGGCCAGGCCAGCCTGCCGCCCGCCGCCGCCCGCTACGCCCGGCCGGCGGCGGAGGTCGCCGACTGGACCACCGGCGCACGGGACATCGGCCTGCTGGAGGTGGTGCGCCGGGTGCGGCCATCGGTGCTGATCGGCACGTCGACCGTGGCGGGTGCCTTCAGCCGGGAGGTGGTGGAGGCGATGGTCCGTGGCTGTGGGCGGCCCCTGATCCTGCCCCTCTCCAACCCCACCGCCCTGGCGGAGGCCACCCCCGCCGATCTGCTCGCCTGGAGCGGCGGCCGGGCCCTGGTGGCCACCGGCAGCCCCTTCGCGCCGGTGGTCACACCGGCCGGCGAGCGGGTGATCGGCCAGTGCAACAACTGCTTTCTGTTCCCCGGCCTGGGCTTCGCAGCGGTGGCGGTGGGGCTCAGCACCATCAATAACGCCATGATCGAGGCCGGCCTGGCGGCCCTGGCGGCGGTGATCCCGGCCAGCGGCGATCCCGATCTGCCACTGATGCCGGCCATCGCCGACGTGCAGGCCGTGTCGGCAGTGGTGGCCGAAGCGGTGGCCCTGGAGGGGGTGCGCCAGGGCCTGGCGCGGCTGGCCACCACGCCGGAGCAGGCCCGGCAGCAGCTGGCCCGGGCGCGCTGGCAGCCCCGCTACGGGCCCGTGGCGCCTGGGGCCTAGGTGGATCTGCCCATCGGGCCGATTTGGTACGAACGGCAACGGATTCCTGACCCCCTGACCACGTTGGGTGGAGCAACACGCCCGATCTGCGGCCGATCAGCCATGACCCTTGCCCCCTCCCGAACCGCCGTGATGCAGACCACCACCGCCTTCGCCGCCATCGCCCTGGCCGCCGTGTCATGGGATGGGGTGCTCTCCCCCGCGGGCGCCCGGGCCCTGCGCCATGCCCTCGATTACCGCGAGCCCTACCGGCAACGGGGCGATGCCGCCATGGTGGAGCTGATGAACGACCTGCTGGCCGCCCTGCGCGGCAAGGGACCCCAGCACCTGATGGTGGAGGCCGCCGAAGCCCTCAGCCCACGGCAGCGGGCCACCGCCTACGCCGTGGCGGCCGAGATCATGCGCTCCGATGGCCCGCTGCAGGACGACGAACGCAACATCCTCACCAACCTGGCCGCCACCCTCGGCCTGGAGAGGACCCTCACCCAGCAGGTGCATGAGGTGATGGATCTGCTGCACGCCGACGTTCTGGCGGCAGCCGACGTTCTGGCCGAACAGTAACAACGGAGGCATCGGGAGGGACCAGCGCAGGGATTGGCTGGTCCACAGCAGTTCTGGATCTCCCCATGCCGTCTCCTTCCCGCCTGCAGGCGATTGAACGCATCCTCAGTCGCCCGCCTGTGGCCGTTGAACCCTCCGCCGATCTGGAGGATCTGTGGGCCAGCGATGTCTTCACGCTGCAGCGCATGAAGTCGGCGCTGCCCAAGGGGGTGTTCCGTTCGATCCAGCGCTCGATCACCGAGGGCGGCAAGCTGGATCTGTCGGTGGCCGATGTGGTGGCCCAGGCGATGAAGGACTGGGCCGTGAGCCGGGGGGCCCTGTACTACGCCCACGTCTTCTACCCGCTCACCAACCTGACGGCTGAAAAGCACGATGGCTTCCTGAGCCCCCAGGGCAATGGCCAGGCCATCAATGAATTCAGCGGCAAGCTGCTGGTGCAGGGTGAACCCGATGGGTCCTCGTTTCCCAACGGCGGTATCCGCTCCACCTTCGAGGCCCGGGGCTACACGGCCTGGGATGTGACCAGCCCGGCCTATCTGATGAGCACGCCCAACGGCGTGACGCTGTGCATTCCCACGGTGTTCGTGTCGTGGACGGGGGAAGCCCTCGACAAGAAGACACCGCTGCTGCGCTCCAACGCCGCCATGAACCGCCAGGCCCAGCGACTGCTGCGGCTGCTGGGGGAAACGGAGATCGCACCGGTGAACTCCAGCTGTGGAGCCGAGCAGGAATACTTCCTGGTGGATGGGGCCTTCACGGCCCTGCGCAGCGACCTGCAGCTGGCGGGCCGCACCCTGTTCGGCGCACCGCCGGCCAAGGGCCAGCAGTTCGATGACCACTACTTCGGCGCCATCCCCGAGCGGGTGCAGGTCTACATGCAGGACGTGGAGCAGCAGCTCTACCGGCTCGGCATTCCGGCCAAGACCCGCCACAACGAAGTGGCACCAGGCCAGTTCGAAATCGCCCCGTATTTCGAGGCGGCCAACGTGGCCACCGACCACCAGCAGCTGACGATGACGGTGCTGAAGGCCACGGCCCGCCGCCATGGCTTCACCTGTCTGCTGCACGAGAAACCGTTCGCCGGTGTGAACGGCAGTGGCAAACACGTGAACTGGTCGATCGGCAATGCCACCCAGGGCAACCTGCTCGATCCGGGCCGGACCCCCCACGCCAATCTGCAGTTTCTGCTGTTCTGCGGTGCGGTGATCCGGGGCGTGCACTGCTACGGGCCGCTGATGCGGGCCGCGATCGCCACCGCCAGCAACGATCACCGGCTCGGGGCCAACGAGGCTCCGCCGGCGATCATTTCGGTGTATCTGGGCAGCCAGCTGGAAGATGTGTTCAATCAGATCCGCAGCGGCCGGCTGGAGGGCTCGGCCGAGGCGGCACTGATGTCGCTGGGGGTCGACACCCTGCCCGATCTGAACAAGGATCCGGGCGACCGCAACCGCACATCGCCGTTTGCCTTCACCGGCAACCGCTTCGAGTTCCGGGCCGTGGGCTCGGGCCAGTCGGTGGCGGGCCCCCTGGTGGTGCTGAACACGATCCTGGCCGATTCGATCGCCTGGATCGCCGACCAGCTGGAAGACCAGCTGGGCACGGGCTCCAGCCTGGAGGAAGCCGGCCTGGCGGTGCTGCGCCGCACCATGCAGGACCACGGCGCGGTGGTGTTCGGCGGCGACGGCTACTCCGCCGAATGGCACCGCATGGCGGTGGAGGAACGGGGCCTGGAGAACCTGCCCACCTGCGCCGACGCGCTGCCGGTGCTGCAGCGCCCCCAGATCCGGGATCTGTTCGAGCGCACCGGCGTGCTCACGCCTGTGGAGCTGGAGAGCCGCTATGAGGTGTACACGGAGCAGTACATCCTGGCCATCGAGGTGGAGGCCCGGCTCGTGCTGCGCATCGCCCGCACCCAGATCTATCCCGCGGTGATGGACGCCCTGGAACGGCTGGTCCGTTCCCTGCGGGACCAGGAGAACCTGGGCCTGACACCCGACCGCAGCGTGGCAAGCCGGGTCGCCGAACTCAACCAGCAGCTGCTGGCGGCCTGCACGGCCCTGGAGCAGAACCTGAGCGCCACCCCCCACGACCTCAGCGGCCACCTGCGCCACTGCGTGGACGCGGTGCTGCCCCAGATGGCGGCGGTGCGGGCCGCAGCCGATGGCCTCGAACTGCTGATCGACGACGCCAGCTGGCCCCTGCCCACCTACCAGGAGATGCTGTTCATGCGCTGAGCTCAGCAATCGAGGCAGGCGCGGCGCTCGGCATCGCTGATGTCGCCGCGCTCCCGCTGCCACTGGCGGCGGCGCAACCGTTCGTAGGCCTGGCAGAACTCCTCCCCCAGGGCCTGGCGCAGGGTCGTGTCGGCGGCGAAGGCATCGAGGGCTTCGCCGAGATCGGCCGGCAGGCGCCGGCACTGATCGGCCGCCAGCGGGTTGGCGTAGTTGTCATTGTCGCGGCGGGGGCCGGGGTCGAGCTGGCGCTCGATGCCATCGAGACCGGCCGCCAGAATGGCGGCCTGCAGCAGGTAGGGGTGGGCCGAACCATCGGGCAGGCGCAGCTCCAGGCGCTGGTCATCGGGAATGCGCACCATGTGGGTGCGGTTGTTGCCGGTGTAGCTGATGCCCCCCGGGCTCCAGGTGGCGCCGGAGCTGGTGGGCGGCGCCGCCAGGCGGCGATAGCTGTTCACCGTGGGGTTGGTGATCGCGCACAGGGCCGGGGCGTGGGCGATCAGCCCGCCGAGAAACCGATAGGCCAGGGCCGAGAGGCCCAACTCGCCGGCGGGGTCGTGGAACAGATTGCGGCCGGGCGCCCCCCAGAGGGAGAGGTGGGTGTGGCAGCCGTTGCCGGTGAGGGCGGCGAAGGGCTTGGCCATGAAGCTGGCCCGCAGGCCCTGCTGCTCGGCCATCGCCTTCACCATCACCTTGAAGAAGGCGTGGCGGTCGGCGGTGGTGAGGGCATCGGCAAAGGTCCAGTTGATCTCGAACTGACCGTTGGCGTCTTCGTGGTCGGCCTGGTAAGGGCCCCAGCCCAGCTGCTCCATCGCCGTGAGCAGCGGCCCGATCAGGGTGAACTGGCGCATCAGGGCCAGCTGGTCGTAGCAGGGCTTCTCCTGGTGGTCGGCCCCATCGGCGATGGTGGCGCCATCGGGGCTGAGCAGAAAGAACTCGGCCTCCACACCGCTGCGCAGCTCAAACCCCAGCGCCGCCGCCCGCTGCTGTTGCAGCCGCAGCAGCCGGCGCGGGCACTGGGCCATGGCGGCGCCATTGAGGGTGAGCTCGGCGGCCATCCAGCCCACACCGCCCTGCCAGGGCAGGGCGGTGAGGCTGGCCGGATCGGGCACGGCCAGCACGTCGCCATCGGCGGGTGAAAGGTCGAGCCAGGCGGCGAAGCCGGCAAAACCCGCGCCGCCTGTGGCCATGGCGGCCATGGCAGCGGCGGGCACCAGCTTGGCCCGCTGGATGCCGAACAGGTCGGTGAACGACACCAGCACGAACTGCAGGTGCAGCTCCTGCAGGCGCTCGCGGAGATCGGTGGCGGGGTGGTTCATGGGGCCGGTGCGGCGGTGGCGAGCAACGGGCCGGCCAGCCAGGCCAGATCATCGGGCCGGGCCCCGTAGGAGGTGGGTACCAGGATCAGGTTGGAGCGGTCGGCGTTGAGCTCACCGATGCGCACATGGCTGAGCTGGGCATCGGCAATGGTGTAACCGCAGGCCAGGGGCCAGGAGCCGAGCCGCTGGCTCTGGCGCTGGGCGACCGTGGCGGTCATGCCGGCTGAGCGCCACCGCCGGGCAGGGCAAGGGCCGGCAGGTTGGCCAGCAAGCGGCGGTGCACGGCCAGGTAGCCGGGGTCCAGGTGGGCCAGCTGGGGGGCGATGTGGCGGTGTGCCGCCGGCAGGGCGTGGAAGGGAATCGAAGCGAACAGGTGGTGCTCGGCGTGGAAGGGCATGTTCCACATCAACCAGCGCACGGGAGCGGTGGTGAGGGTGGTGCGGGTGTTGGTGGTGCCGTTGCTGGAGAAGCTGCAGCCGCTGTGCTCAGCCAGCAGCACGAACCGGAGAAAGGGCTGACCCACCGCCAGCGGCAGCAGCCAGAACCAGAGCAGAAAGCCGTTGGCACCGATCAGCGACACCGCCGCCAGGGCCAGGTAAACCCCCACCTGCAGCCAGGCGGAACGGCGCACCCTGGGGATCACCTCGGGGTTGAAATAGGGCACCGCCGAGAGGTCACCCCAGAGCAGGCGGGCAAAGCCGGCGAGCTTGCCGCCCCACCAGTGCCAGCCGCTGATCTCCAACAGGTAGGCCAGCAGGCTGGTGGGCACCGGATCGTCGAGTTCCGGATCCAGCCCCGGCTGGTGGGTGTAGCGGTGGTGCCACTGGTGGTAGCGGCGGTAGGCGGTGGCGTTGTAGAAGCTGAGCAGCCCCAGCAGCCAGGCGGCGCCGTCGTTGAGGGCGCGGGTTCTGAAGGCGGTGCGGTGGCAGCATTCGTGCAGGCCGGCGAAGGCGGTGGCCAGGCCCAGGCCGCACACCAGCAGGCCCGCCAGCCGCAGCGCCAGCGGCCAGCCGTGCTGGCCCCACACCAGGCCACCGGCGCCGACCGTGAGCAGGTGGCTGGTGAGGCGCCGCCAGGCGGGGCCATCACGCAGCTGGTTGAGGGCCGTCAGCTGATCGCGGGGGATCAACAACGGGCCAGCGGCGGCAGGGGCGTTCAAACAGAGGCAACCAACAGCAGTGCCATCCCAGCAGTGGCGCCGATTCCACGTCAGTAGGGATGGCAACAGTTGGCCCCTCCGTTGGCGCGCAACCGCCTGACCGGGGCGCGGCTGCCTCGCAGCTGCTGCCTGGATTGAACGCCGTTAGGCTGATCAGCATCAGGCGCTGCGGTCGATGGCCACCGGAGAGTCCCAGTCGGCCAGCTCGTCGCTCCCCCCCGCCGACCCGCGCAGACAGGCGCTGGTGAATTCGCTGCGCAGCCGCTACCGCAGCGCTGAGGAGCGCCAGGATGCAATGGCCAAGCAGGGCCTGTTCAAGGAGGCGGTGTATCTGGGCATCCAGCCCGCAGAGTTCACCGGGCCGGACTGAGCATGGCGCCAGCGGCCGCCGACCCCCTGGTGCTGTTCAGTCTCTGGGGCTTCAACGGCGACCTGGAGAGCGCCATCACCACGGCGGCGCGCCACGGTTTCGATGGCCTGGAGGCCAACCTGCGGCACCCGGCCCTGGCCGAACTGGCGCCCGAAACCGTGCGGGCCCGGCTGGCGGCCGCCGGCCAGGTGCTGGTGCTGGAGCTGCTCACCGGCGGCGACTACGTACCTGCCCTGGCCTGCACGCCGGCGCAACAGCTGGCAGAGCTGGAGCAGCAGCTGGACCGGGCAGCGGCCCTGGCGCCGCTGCGGATCAGCGTGCTCACCGGCAGCGACAGCTGGCCGTGGCCGGTGCAGCAGCCGTTCTGGAGCAGCGCCGTGGCCCTGGCGGAGGCCTGCGACCTGCCGGTGAGTTTTGAGACCCACCGCTCCCGCAGCCTCTACAGCCCCTGGTTGATGGATGCCTATCTGCAGGCCTGGCCCGGGCTGCGGCTGACGGCAGACCTGAGCCACTGGTGTGCGGTGGCCGAGCGGCTGATGACCCCTGAGCTGGCGCCGGTGCAGGCGATGGCCGCCCGCGTGGACCACATCCACGCCCGGGTGGGCCATGCCCAGGGCCCCTCGGTGGGCCATCCGTTTGCGCCCGAGTGGGCAGCGGCGCTGGAGGCCCACCGCCGCTGCTGGCAGCTGTTCGCCCGACAGCGCTCGGCGGCCAGCCGGGGCCCGTTCACGATCACGCCGGAATTCGGACCCGACGGCTACCTGCCCCAGCTGCCCTTCACCCGCCAGCCGGTGGCCGATCTGCTGGAGATCAATGCCGCCATGGCGGCGTGGCTGCGCCGGCAGCTGTGGTGAGATCAGCTGTGGTGAAATCAGCTGTGCTGAAGTCCATCAGACGGTTGTAGAGAGCCTGCCACTGCACGATGCGCTGCTCCAAACGGTGCACGGGCCCGGGGCGGAGGCCACTGGCATAGGCCCGCTGGGCCGATTCCACAAGGCGGCGGTCCTCCGCCAGAAAGGTGCGCATCTCGGCCAGCCAGGCCTCGGCGCTGGGGGCGAGGGCCGCAGGGCCGTACAGCCCCACCTCCATGGAGCAGCGATCGAGGCCGGTGGGCAGAAAGCTGATCAGGGCGAGGCGGCCATCGGGCCAGAGCAGCAGGTGGGTCCAGGGCGCCAGGCCGAAGGTGTAGAAGGTGCCGGCGCCATGGGGGCTGGCCAGCAGGCTGGCGTGGGGGCTGAGGGCGTAGCGGTAGTCGCGCACCGGGCCCTGCTCCCGGTGCAGGGTGGTGGGGTGGGCGATCGCCACGTGGTAGTCGTCGAGGGTGTTGTCGTGGGCCACCTTCCAGTTGCAGGCCAGCGGGGCCTGCTCACGGGCCAGCAGGACCCGCGGCTGGGCCAGCAGCTCGCCCGCTTCCGCCAGCACCAGGTCGAGCTGGTGCTCCAGGGGCAGGGGATCGGTCGCCAGGGCCACCCAGATCAACGGGCCCAGCTGCCGGCAGGGCAGGCCCTGCAGGGGCCAGTCGGCGCGGCGGAAGGGTTCGAGAAAATCAGCCTCCCGCGCCGCCGCCAGCAACCGGCCCTGGAGGTCATAGGTCCAGCCGTGGTATGGGCAGATCAGCCGCCGGCAGGGGGCCTGGCCGCTGCCGCTCGCCAGCAGGGCCACACCGCGGTGGGGGCAGCGGTTGTGAAAGGCGCGCGGCTCACCGTCAGCGCCGGCGGGGCGGGTAAGCAGCAGGGGCAGATTGAGCAGCTCCACCGCCAGGGCGCCACCTTCGGGCAGGGCCGAGGCGGCGGCCACCGGATGCCAGCAGCGGTTCACGTAGTGCGTGTGCTCCCGCTCGGCCACCGCCGCCGATGCGTACACCCAGCTGGGCAGAAAGGTGGTGGCAGCCATGGTCTGGCGATCGGGAGAATGGTCTGGAGATGGGGGAAGGGATCAGGCGGCCAGGGCGGGCTCCAGGCTGCGCAGGCCCTGGGCCAGCTCTTCGCGCAACTCCAGAAACGGGCGCGACAGGCGCAGCTGGGCCAAGGAGGAGCGGTCGAGATCCACCGCCACACTGCGCACGATCCGCCCCGGATTGGCCGCCATGATGTGCACGGTGCCGGCCAGCAGCAGGGCCTCCTCCAGGTCGTGGGTGATCAGCAGGGCGGTGAGGCCGGTGCGGCGCCAGAGGTTGTGCAGAAACTCCTGCATCGATTCGCGGATCTGAATATCCAGGGCACCGAAGGGTTCATCGAGCAGCAACACCTGGGGCTCGGCCGCCAGGGCACGGGCGATCGCCACCCGCTGCTGCATGCCCCCCGAGAGCTCCCGCGGCAGGCGCCGGGCCGCATCGGCCAGGCCCACCACTTCCAGAAAGTAGCCGGTGCGCTCGCGGATCTCACGCCGCGGCAGGCCCTGGAGTTCCATGCCGAAGGCCACGTTCTGGGCGGCGGTGAGCCAGGGGTAAAGGCTGTATTTCTGGAACACCATGCCCCGATCGGAGCCCGGGGCGGTGATCAGGCGGTCATCGATGGTGATGCGACCGGCACTGGGCTGCTCAAGCCCGGCGATCAGGCGCATCACGGTCGACTTGCCCGAGCCGGAGCTGCCCACCAGTGCCACGAACTGGCCGGAGTCGACCGCAAAGCTCACATCGCGCAGCGCCTCCTTGCGGCCGGCACCGGTGCCAAAACTCTTGCAGAGGTGATCAATCTGGAGGTGCATGACAGGAGCGCTCAGTTGGCCCAGGTACAGGCCCGGCGCATCAGCGCCCGGAAGCCGAGGTCGATCAGCAGACCGATCAGGCCGATCACGATCAGACCCATGAAGATGTCGTCGGTGCGCAGAAAACGCTGGGCAAGGCTGATGCGCTTGCCCAGCCCTTCCGTGGCGGCCACCAGTTCGGCCACGATCACCAGGTTCCAGGCCGAAGCCATGTTGATCCGGTAGGTGTCAAGCACCTGGGGGGCAATGAACGGCGCCACCACCCGGGCGAGGATCGGCAGGGTGCGGCCACCGAGGGTGCGGGCGGTTTCCACCAGTTCGCTGGGCACAAACTTCACCGCATCCATGATCATCAGCGTGTTGAAGAAAAAGGTGCCGATGAAGATCAGCAGCACCTTGGGGAGTTCATCCAGGCCGAAATAGATGATCAACAGGGGAATGAACGCCGGCGCCGGCATGTAGCGAATCAGGGCCATGAGCGGCTCCAGCAGCCGACAGATCACCGGATTGGTGCCCATGGTGATGCCGACCGGCAGGGCCAGGCCAGCCGACATGGCGAAGCCGATGAACACCCGCCGAATACTGGCCAGGGCATCCCTGAGCAGCTGACCCGTGGTCCACTGCTGCTGCCCCGCCTGCCACACCGCCTGGGGCGAGGGCAGAAAGAGCTTGTTGACACTGCCGCTGGCGGTGACAATCCACCACAGCAGCAGCACGGCGAGGATTCCGAGCGTGCCGAGAACCCAGGGATGCCGGCTCACTCGGTTCACTGGGCGCTGTCCACAAAGGTGGAATTGAGCAGGTTGCCCAGATCGGGCTTGGTTTTGGCCAGACCAACCTCCACCAGGAAAGCGCTGATCTGCTCAGTGGCAAAGGGCAGGGAAATCATGGTGGTGCCGGGTTTGAAGTTGGCCCGGTTCTGCTCCAGGGTCTGGATGGTGGTGCCGGCGTCGTAGGCCTTGAACTCCTGCTCGCTCACGCCTGAGCGCTGCACCAGGATCGGCAGGGTGGCCGCCGGATCGGCCTTGATCTGCTGCAGGGTGGCGAACCAGGCGTTCACCACCTTCTGAATGGCCTGCGGGTTCTTCTCCACGAACTCGCGGCGGCACACCAGCAGGTCGCTGATGGCGCCGGGGTGCTCACGGGAGGAGGTGAGCACCTTGCTGCCGGCGCGCTTGAGCGCCTGGGTGGTGAAGGGGGCATACACCGCGGCGGCATCCACCTGACCGGCGGCGAAGGCGGCGGCGGCGGCGCCGGTCTCCAGGGGCACAAATGTGATGTCGGCAGCCGTCATGCCGTTGTCCTTGAGCACCTTGAGCAGCAGGTAGTGGTCCACTGTGCCCTCCTCGGCGGCCACCTTCTTGCCCTTGAGATCGGCGATCGATCGGATGCCCTCAGCCACGATGATCTGGTCGTTGCCGGTGGAGTAGTCGTTCTGCAACACCACCTGCAGGTCGGCGCCACCGGCCACGGAACTGATCGTGTCGTTGAGGGTCTGGCTGTTGCAGTCGAGCTGGCCGGCATTGAGGGCATTGATGCTGTCGAGGTAGCCGTCGAACCACTGCATCTGGGCATCCACGCCGGCCTTGCCGAACAGGCCCCTGGCCTCGGTGACAGCCCAGGGGAACCAGCCGGGCCAGGCGCTGTAGCCGATGCGCACCACGGGCCCATCGCCACCGGTGACCGGGCCGGGGTTCTGGCAGGCCGCCAGCAGGCTGGTGCCCAGCGAGGCGATCAGGGCCACGATCGCGCGGCGGCGGGCGGGGCGCCGCGGGGAGCGGGGTGGGGTGGGCTGGTTCATGGCACTGGGTAGGGGTGAGGGGCGCAAAGGGTTGTCAGAAGAATTCGAGGTAGCGCTTTTGCTCCCAATCGGAAACAGCGCAGTGGTATGACTCCCACTCCTCGCTCTTGTAGGTCACATAGGCATCAAACATGGCATCACCAAATACGGATTTCGAAAGTGGATCAGCCGCGAAGGCATCAATCGCCTCCTGGAGATTGCGGGGCAGCATGGCAAGGCCGCGCTCCGCCCTCTGCTGGGCCGTGAGGGTGTAGGCATTCACCAGATTCGGAGGGCCGGGGTCGAGGTTGTCGCGAATGCCCTCCAGACCTGCCGCCAGAATCATGGCCGCCCCCAGATAGGGGTTGCAGGAGATGTCGGCAGCACGGCATTCCACCCGACCTCCAGGTGAAGGGATCCGCAGCATGTTGGTGCGGTTGTTATTGCCGTAGCAGATGAAGACAGGTGCCCAGGTGAAGCCCGACATGCTGCCCTGGGCCACCAGTCGCTTGTAGCTGTTGACGGTGGGGGCGATCACGGCGCAGATCGCCGGCGCATGGCGCAACACGCCGGCAATGAACCGGTGCGCCAGCTCGCTGACCTGGCCGGCTGCCCGGTCGGCCGTTTCGAACAGGTTGGCGCCAGTGTCGAGATCGGCCAGCGACATGTTGAAGTGGGCGCCACTGCCGGTGCGATCGGCATAGGGCTTGGGCATGAAGGTGGCGATCAAACCATGGCGGTGGGCGATCTCCTTGGCCATCAGCTTGAAGAAGGTGAGCCGATCCGCCATGGTGAGCACCTCGGCGTAATCAAAGTCGATCTCGAACTGGCCGGGGCCGTCTTCGTGATCGAAGGAGTACACGCCCCAGCCCAGCTGGTTCATGGCGCTCACCAGCTCATCGAGCCAGGGCAGGTTGTCGAGCAGGGTGCGCACGTCGTAGGCCGGCTTGTCGAGGCAGTCGCGCGGGCTGAGGGGCACGGCCCGGCCCTGGGCATCGCGGCGCAGCACGAAGAATTCGGTTTCGATGCCGAGGTTGAAGCACAGGCCCATGGCGGCCGCCTGGGCCTGCACCCGCTGGAGAATGTGGCGGCTGCAGGCCTCGAAGGGGCTGCCGTGCAGGTGCAGGGTGCTGGCCATCCACACCAGATCCGGCTGCCAGGGCAGCACGGTGGCCGAGGCGGGGTCGGGCACGGCGGCAACTTCATCGTCGCTCACCTCCTGGGGCACACCATCAAGGGCGGCGCCGGTGAACAGCTCCGAGCCCGCGAGCATCTGGCCGAGGTGGCTGAGGGGCACGGCCTTGGCCTTGCACACGCCATGCAGGTCCACGTAACTGGCCAGGGCGTAGCGCACCCCCTGGCCTTCGAGGGTGCTGCGCAGCAGGTCGGCCGCAGGGGAGGTGGAACCGCTCATGCCGGCACCAGTGCGGGGGAGCTGGCCACGGAGCTGGGGCCGCACACCGCCGCCTGCTGCTCGCGCACCCAGGCGTGCCAGGCCTCGAGCCCTGCGCCGCTGGTGGCCGACACGGCAATCACGGCGCAGCGGGGATTCACGGCACGGATATGGGCCTCAATGCGCTCGATGGCAACCGGCAGGTAGGGCAGCAGGTCGGTCTTGGTGATGAGCACGCAGTCGGCCTCGCGAAACATCACCGGGTACTTGAGGGGTTTGTCGTCGCCTTCGGTGACGCTGAGCAGGGCCACCTTGCGGTGTTCGCCCACCTCGAATTCGGCGGGACAGACCAGATTGCCCACGTTTTCCACCCAGAGCAGATCGAGGCCGGCGGGATCGAGGCGCTGGGTCAGCAGCTTCAGGCCGCCGCTCACCATGGCCGCATCGAGGTGGCAGGCGCGGCCGGTGGTGATCGGCACCACCGGCACTCCCATGGCCTGCAGCCGGTCGGCATCGAGCTGGGTGGTCATGTCGCCCTCCAGCACCGCCATCTGCAGATCGGCCGAGAGGGCGGCGAGGCTGCGCTCCAGCAGGGAGGTCTTACCGGCACCGGGGCTGCTCATCACATTGATGCACAGCAGGCGCCAGGCATCGAAGTGCTGGCGGTTGTGGTCGGCCTGGTGCTGGTTGGCGGCCAGCAGGTTGAGACCAAGGGTGTCTTCGAGGGGCATGTGCATGGCCGTTACACCGCTGGGGCGGTGGCGAGGGTTGGACTGGTGTGGTTGAGGGCGTAATCCACCGAGCGAATGCGCAGTTCACGGCCGCTCACGATCTCCTCCATGGGGTGATCACAGCAGGGGGAGCGGTAGGCCGCTTCGGGGCTGGGGGCGTAGGTGGCGTTGCAGAGCAGGCAGCGGCCCAGCAGGGGCACGGGTTCGATCACCAGCTCAGCTCCATCGAGCCAGCTGCGCTGCACCGCCGCCCGCCAGGTGGTCACCAGCTGATCGGGTTCGACGCAGGTGAAGGCACCCACCTGCAGGTGCACCCGCTGCACCTGGGGGGTGAGGGGCGCGTGCCGCTCTTTCCACTGATTCATGGAGAGCAGCAGGCACCTGGTCATGTCGACTTCGTGCATGCGCCTATCTCCACTTCTGATCAACGGCCATGTTGCAGACATCGCTGATCCAGGCGGGCTTCTGGCGGCGCGGCAGCTGGCCGCTCACCACCAGGTGGGCCATGGTGTCGCAGATCACGCGTGTGGCCATCAGCGAGGTCATGTCGCTGATGTCGTAGGGGGGCGACACCTCCACCAGTTCGAGGCCGCAGACCGGCACGTTGCGCACGATCAGCTCCAGCAGCTTGAGGGCTTCGCGGGGCAGCAGCCCACCCGGCTCGGGCCAGCCGGTACCGGGCACAAAGCCGGCATCGATGCAGTCGATGTCGAAGGAGATGTAGACGCAGTCGGTGCCATCGGTGGCGCGCTCGATGGCGAACTGGGCGGCCGCCTCCAGCCCCATGTCGCAGATGTCGGTCACGGTGAGGACATTGGTGCCCCGCTCGCGGCACACCTTCACCCCTTCACGGGGCACCTGCCAGCCACCGATGCCCAGCTGCACCAGGTTGGGGGCCGGTGCATTGGCCATGTTGGTGGCATGAAACCAGGGGCAGGTATGCATGCGTTCATCGAGGTCGATTTCCTGGGTATCAACATGACGGTCAAAGTGGATAATGCCCACTTTCTTGTCACCCAGATGGCGGCAGACACCACGCACGGTGGGGAACCCGATCGAGTGATCACCGCCGAGAATGATCGGAAAGGCGCCACTGCTGAACACATGGGCGATGCCCTTGGAGATCTGGTCGAAGCTCTTTTCGTTATTGGCCGGGATCGTGAAGATGTCGCCCACATCACAGAGGGTGATCTGCTCGCGCAGATCCACGCCCATTTCGTAGTTATAGGGGGTGTAGAGGGCCGAGATGCGGCGAATGCCCTGGGGGCCGAAGCGGGTGCCGGGGCGATAAGTGGTACCGCTGTCGTGGGGTACGCCCACAATCGCCACGTCGTATTCTCCAACCCGGTTCACATCCTCCAGGTAGGGAGCCTTCATGAAGGTGTTGATGCCGGCGTAGTGGGGCAGCTCGCCGCGGGAGAAGGTGGAAATGCGCCGGTCCACGATGCTCTCGGCCGCCTCGAGGCCGAGGCGGTGGCCCTGGTCCACCTCCTGCTGCCAGCCGGTGAGCGGCAGGGCCCGTTCTTTCTCAAGGGCGCGCATTCCCTCGCTCGGGTGCAGCCGTTCAAAGGCACCTGAGGCGCCGGAGGGCGTGGTCATGCAATGGCAGGGGGGTTGGAGTGACTGCGGTCTCCCGGGCTTTTATCCCTCCGTGCCCCGGCTGACGCCGGTGAAGCTCTCTTGGACCAGACACCCTGTGATGGGCCGGAACCCTAGAACTCATGTCCGCCCCAGCAGTGTGGAGCAGCTGCGGGGTGCCGATGGTCGCGGTCGCTACCGCAATCGCGACCGCGGCGCCAGGCCGGCTGATGCGGGAGCCATCAATCCGTGATTTTTCGCCACTCCAGCACAAACACCGGGGTGGCAATGATCAGTCTCTCGACCTCAAATTGCAGGTATTGCATCTGGTCAACACCGGTCCAGGTTGGATCGGCAGCAACCGGCACATGGTGGATCACAGCATCATTGACCAAGGGATATGGACCTGCGTAGGCAATGGATTGGCGAAACAGCATGGACTACTCCTCGATCGAAGCGTCGCCGAACAGCGAGCCCAGAAAGACGTTCCACGAGCTGGCCTCGGTTATTGGGGCCGGCAAAACCCTGCAGCACTTCCTGTAGCACCAATCCAGTGGTGAGGACCTGCTCGGCGCCCAGGAGAGCGGCACGGAGAGCGCCAACTTCAGGCAGTCCTGGCTGGCCATCACGAGGACAGGCCAGCGACCAGATGGAAATGTCGACCAACAGACTCACCGTTGGCGTTCGCGGCGCGCGATGAACTCCTGCAGAGCGCGGGTGACGGCGGCCCCCTTGGTGAGCTCACCGCTCAGACCGAAGGCGTGGTCAAACAGGTCCTGATCGAGAGCGAGATTCGTAGCCATGGGCGACCTCGTGAAGAGGTACTGACCCATCATGGTCGATGCCCTGGCTGAAATGTGCCGCCCGATCGCCGCATGGCCTGCCTGGGGGCGGCGAGGAACAGCTGGAGAGGGATCCAACAACTCATGTCTTCTCCCAGATCTCCTCCAACTCCAGCACCAATCCCGGCAACACGGCGCCGCCCTCCAAGCGCATGGCGTTCTTCTGCCGCTGCGGTGCCGTGGCCACGCCGGCTTCTGGGCGGGCCGGCCAGATCTCCACGGCCCTCTGTTCCGGGAACAGCAGCCAAGCGAGCTGGGCTCCATTGGCTTGGTAGAGCGCCATCTTGCGGCGCAGGGCTTCGGCGCCGCGGGGGCCAGCGTCACTGGCGCTGGCCAGTTCGATCACCAGGTCAGGGCAGAGGGGCGGGAATGTGCTGCGCTGCTCGGGAGCGAGCGCCTGCCAGCGCTCCCGGCGCACCACGGCAGCATCGGGGCTGAGCACCGAATCATCAGCGAGGCGAAAGCCGGTGGAGCTGTCGAACACCTCCCAGCCTCCCCGCAGATCAGCCCAGGATTGCAGCCGGGCCAGCAGGCGTGTGTTGCGGCGTCCGGTCTCGCCTCCGGTGGGGGTCATCGTGATCAGTTGGCCATCGGCTGCCAGTTCCAGCACTGCGTCAGGGTTTGCCTCGCACACCTGCGCAAACTGCTCAGGGGTCAGCAGCAGATCGTGCGGCAGCAGCAAGGGCGCCAAGCCGGAAATGGCAGCTTCAGGCGCGGCTGAAGCGGCAGCAGGTGGAGCGAACGCCATCTCCCCTGGGTGACAGAAGCTCAGCTTAAGCAGGCCTGCAGGGGCTGCAGGCCTGCTCACGCCGCCCAGACCTCCCGCTGGAACTGCTGCAGCACCCCATCGATCTCGCCCCCCCAGGATCCCCCCATCCCCCCAACCCCCTCTCCCACCTACGAGCGCCTGCGCGACACCATCGCGAACCGCATGCGCATGAGCCACGTGGTTCAACCCTGATGCTCATGGAGCTCCTGGGTCACGGATTTGCCAGGCAACAGCCAGCCCGGCGCGGCGCAGGACGTAGCCCGCCGGATCCGCCGCGCCTGGCGGGCAAGGCTCACCTTCAACAGCATCACCCGTACCCGCGGCCGAAATAGGCGTGGGCAAGAACATCACGCAGAACAGCAATTCATCGCCAGGGCACGATTGGATGAAGCTGTTAAACCTCTGCTGGTATTTGCCTTGCCGCTTCTCCGAGTAGCTCAAGATTGCGAAGAACAATATCGAAAACCAGTTGATCGCCAAAGAACTGACCTTGGCTAAGGCCAAGGTTTTAGCGCATCACTTGGCATGACACTGCTATATGTCCCTGAGGAACAGGCTCCAGTCGCGGGAACCGCTCGACTCAGGCAAGGGGCAGAGCCTCCTGTTCAATGCGATCGCGACGTTCAGCGCGCAGTCAGGGATTCTGCCTGTGGGTGCGCGGTTTTGGGATACCCGTTGATCCCCGAGGTCCCTGCGGCGTGAGCTGGGCTGGTTGCCGCCCCACCTGGCGGGCGCACCCCATCCCCAGGAGGAGCGCCACCACCGAACCGTTCGCGTGCCTGGGGTTTGCCCGCTACGAAAGCCACGAAGGCGAGCGGCCGATGGCGATCCGCTGGCGGCTCGAGCGGGAGATCCCGGCGGCGTGGCTGCCGATGATGGCGTTGGCGGTTTGAGGGGGAGGCGGGCGGAGCCATCATTCGCCAGCCCCCGTCGGACTGAGATCACGGAACCCCGGCCCATGGAACTCACTGCCGTGCTGTCCCCCGCAGAGGAAGGCGGAGACGTGGCCTTCACCCCTGAAACGGGAACCACAACAGAGGGTGGATCCATCGAGGATGCCCTCGCCAAGCTGCACGAGGCCACCCGCTGGTGACCATGTGCACAGTTCCAGCCCATGCCTGAACTCCCTCACCATTCCGGATGGGAGATCGTTCGAGTGCTGGAGCGCCTGGGCTTTCAGACGGTTCGCGGGAACGGCAGCCATGTGGTGATGCGGAGCGGCAGCCGGGGTTGTGTGGTTCCTCGCCACAAGCTCTGCTGAGACAGGCCCAGGTAGATGTGCACGACTTCCTGGATCTTCTTTGAGTTCGTTCTGAGCTGGGCGTGAAACACCACCGGAGCACGACCGGCAGCGAACCTCAACTGCTCCCGCCACGTCACCACATGTCACGGATCGGGGGCCTGCCCAGACCAGCAGCAACCCGCCCCCATTTAAACTCCTAGCAGTTGCGGCCTGGGCCGGTGCTCAAACCATTCCATGGCGCCCTGGCCGCTGGGCTGCTGGCCCTGCCCGTGCTGGCCCCGGGCGGCGCCATGGCGCAGAAGCGGATCCCCAAGCTGCCCGGTCAAGATGAGTGCCCGCTGGGCTATGTGAACGACCTCAAGCAACACTGCAACTCCCCGATTTACTACGATGTAAAGCCTTCCAACGGCAAGCCCTGCGATTCGGGTTGGATGAACATCGGGGCTGGTTATTGCAAGAAGAAAACCCTCGGAATCCTCTGATTCGAGCGCTGTGTTCCATCACCCCAGACCTGCGCCGATCTCCACGCCCAATCCCCTGCTGGCCCTGGGGCAGGCGCTGACACTGGCGCTGGCACTGGCCCAACCCCTGACCCCGACGCTACCGGCCGCCGCCGCCGAACGGGTGCTGCGGGTGGGGGTGCTCGACGGCTCACCCCCCTGCTCCCAGGAGGTCACCCCCGGCGACTGGCAGGGCCGGGCCATCGACCTCTGGCGCCTGGTGGCCAGCCGCGAAGGCCTGCCTTACCTGCTGGAACCCCATGCCAACGCCCGCTCGCTGCTGGAGGCCGCCCGCAGCAACCGGGTGGATGTGGGCGTGGGCTGCCTCACGGTGAGCCCGGAGCGGGTGGGCACCGACCGCTTCAGCCTGCCCTTCCAGGAAGCGGGCCTGGCCCTGCTGATGCGGGTGGATCGGCTGGCCGTGGGCCGGTCGCTGGCACGGGCCCTGTTCAGCCCGTCGCTGCTGCGGCTGGTGATGGGCTATCTGCTGGTGATCGCCCTGCTCAGCTGGCTGGTGTGGCGCGATGAGCACCGGGGTGAGCCGGGCGTCAGCCGGGGCGAACAGCTGCGCAACTACATGCTGGTGTTCCAGGTGCTGGCCACCGGGCCGGGCACCAACATGATCGTCACCAGCACCCATGGCCACGCCCTGGTGCTGGTGACCTGGCTGCTGCGCATCGTGGGGGCCTCCCTGATCGTGAGCACGGTCACCCTCGACGTGCTGCAGCAACCGCCGGCGGCGGGCGACCTGCCCGGATCCCTCGCCGACCTGGCCGGCCGGCGGGTGGCCGCCCGCCCCGGCAGCGTGAGTGAGAGCATCCTGCGCCAACCACCGCTGGCAGGCCGGGTCACGCTGGTGCCGATGCCCCAGGTCGCCGATGCGACCGCCCTGCTGCTGGCCAAGCGGGCCGATGCGGTGCTCGCCGATGAACAGCAGCTGCGCTGGGTGCGCACAACGGCACCGGCCTGGCAGCGCCAGCGGTTCCAGCTGGTGCTCGAGGGCACCCATCCGGAATCGCAGGCCTTCGTGTTCTCGCCCCGGTTGGATGGGGCCCTGGAGGAGCGGATCAACCGGGCGATCAGTCAGGCGAAGCGCAACGGTGCCCTCACCCGGCCCTGATCCCATGTCAGCGGCTGCAATCCGGCGTAGCGATCACGACAGCCCGGCCGGATGGCCGTGCCTACAACCAGGCGCAACAACCCTGCCCCTGCCCGCCATGACCAGCGAACAGGCCGCCCAGCTGATCGATGCCACCCTCGACCAGGTGCACCAGCGCCTCAACACCCTCGATGCCCAGGCCCTGCCGCGCGAGCGCCAGGCCCTGGCCGATGAGTTCCGCGAATGGCGCCAGCCGGTGGGCGGCCACATCGACCTGATGATCTTTCCCGGCCCGGCGGCCGCCTGAAGTCACCGGGCGCAGCGGCCCGGCAGGTCAGTCGAGCAGGTCGGGGTCGCTCACCAGGATCTCCTCCCAGAAAGACTGAAAGTTGAGCCAGCCGGCCAGGGCCGATCCCGTGTGCTCCCGCGTGTAGGTGGCCCAGTCGTGGGGAATCCGGCCGGGGGTGCCGGCCGCCATGGCCAGCAGCTGCACCTGGCAGCAGCGCTCCATGGCGATGAACCAGAAGGCCGCCTCCTCCACGCTGGCCCCCACCGTGAACAGGCCGTGGTTGCGGTGGATGGCTCCCTTGCCCCGGGGAAAGGCGCGGGCGAAGGCCTGGCCCGCCTCCAGTTCCAGCACCACCTTGCCGCCATCGGCGCTGATCAGCACATGGTCCTCATAGAACAGGCAGCTGTCCTGGGTGATCGGATCCAGCAGGCTGCCGAGACTGGCAAAGGCCTTGCCGTGGGGTGAATGGGCGTGGGCGGCGGCGTTGACCTCCGGCCGGGCGGCATGCAGGGCAGCGTGCAACACGAAGGCCGCCCGGTTCACCGGCCGTTCGCCGATCACCACCTCACCGGCGTGGTTCACCAGCAGCAGGTCGCTCACCCGCATGCGGCAGAAGGAGCGGGCAAAGGGGTTGACCCAGAAATGATCAGGAAACTCGGGGTCGCGCACCGTGATGTGGCCGGCCACCCCCTCCCCGAAGCCCAGCCGGCCGAACACCCGCAGGGCACCGGCCAGCCGCTGCTTGCGGTGGAGCCGCTCCTCCGCCAGCGACCCGAAGCTGGGCGGCCCCAGGGGGCGCAGGGGCTTCGGGGCGAGGGGGATCCCGTCGATCGCCGGACCCTCGGTCATGGAGCGGAGGCGGCCGGGGCCGGCTGGCGCGCCAGCCAGGCCCAGCAGAGCCCGCCGCCGAGGGCGGCGGCGGCGGCGGCGGTGAGGGCCGAACCCAGCAGCAGCCGGCTACCGAAGCTCCAGCCCAGGGCCAGCAGCTCCTGCCGCTGCAGGGCCCCCAGACCGGGCCAGGCGGGGCCGGCCCCCAGCAACCAGCAACCCAGCTGGTAGTTGAACCCGTAGAGGGGCAGGTACGTGAGGGGGTTGCTGATCCAGGTGCCGGCCGCCGCCAGCAGGTGGTTGCCGCGCACCAGGCTGGCCAGCCCCATGCTCAGCAGAATCTGCAGCCCGAAGAACGGAAAGCAGCCCATGAACAGACCGGCCGCGAGGCCCCGGGCCCGCTGGCCGGGGCTGCCCTCCTGCTGCCAGAGCCAGGCCAGCAGGCGGCGCACGGCCTGGGAACCACGGGCGCGCAGCCGTGGCAGCGTGAGGGCAGACCAGTGGGCACCAGAGTTGAACACCACAGGACTGGACTGCGACCGGCACGAATGAGCCAGAACCCTAGCGAGCAGGGCGGCGATGCCGGCATCGCCCCGGACGACACCATCGCCGCCATCGCCACCGCCGTGGGGGCGGCGGCCGGCAGCGTGGCGATCGTGCGCCTGTCGGGGCCCGATGCCGAGGCGATCGGTCGGCGGCTGTTCCAGGCGCCGGGCCATCAGCCGTGGGAGAGCCACCGGGTGCTCTACGGCCACGTGGTGGATCCGGCCAGCGGCGAACGGGTGGATGAGGCGCTGCTGCTGCTCATGCGCGCGCCCCGCAGCTTCACCCGCGAAACCGTGGTGGAGCTCCACTGCCACGGCGGCCTGGTGGCGGTGCGGCGGGTGCTGGAGCTGGTGCTGGCCGCCGGCGCCCGGCGGGCGGCACCGGGAGAATTCAGCCAGCGGGCATTTCTCAACGGACGCCTCGACCTCACCCGCGCCGAGGCCATCAGCGAACTGATCAGCGCCCGAAGCCAGCGGGCGGCCCAGCTGGCGATGGCCGGCCTCGACGGCGGCCTGCAGCGGCGCATCGGCGGCCTGCGGGAGCGGCTGCTGGACCAGCTGGCCGAGCTGGAGGCACGGGTGGATTTCGAAGAGGACCTGCCTCCCCTCGATGGGGCCGCCGTGGTGGCCGAGCTGGAAGCGGTGCAGGCGGCACTGCACGCCCTGGTGGCCGATGGACGGGCGGCCGAACCGCTGAGACGCGGCCTGCGGGTGGCGATCGTGGGCCGGCCGAACGTGGGCAAGAGCAGCCTGCTGAACCGGCTGTGCCGCCGGGAGCGGGCGATCGTGACCGACCTGCCGGGCACCACCCGCGACCTGCTGGAGAGCGAGGTGGTGCTGCAGGGGGTGCCCCTCACCCTGCTCGACACCGCCGGCATCCGCGACACGGGCGACCGGGTGGAGGCCCTGGGCATCGCCCGCAGCCGCGAGGCCCTGGCCGGCGCCGACGCCGTGCTGCTGCTCTTCGACCTGACCGAGGGCTGGACTGCCGCCGATCAGGGCCTGCGGGAGCTGGTGCCCGCCGGCACTGCCCTGCTGGTGGTGGGCAACAAGGCGGATCAGGCCGCCCTGCCGACAGGAGCGCCGACCGCTGATGGCCCCGCCGACGTGGCCATCAGCGCCCTCACCGGCGCCGGTGAGCAGGAGCTGGCCACCGCCCTGCTGGCCCGTTGCGGCGCCGGCGGTGGCGAGGGGCTGGTGGCCGCCCTCAACAGCCGCCAGACCGATCTGGCCGCCGCCGCCGCCGCCGCCCTGGCCGCCAGCCTGGAGGCGGCGGCCCAGGGATTGCCCTGGGATTTCTGGACGATCGACCTGCGGGCCGCCTGCAGCCACCTGGGCGCGATCACCGGCGAGGAGATCAGCGAGGCCGTGCTGGATCGCGTGTTCTCCCGCTTCTGCATCGGCAAGTGAGGCCATGACGAATCGGGGCAAGGGGCTGCCGAATGCCCCGCCTGTCTGCATGCTTGAGGCACCCGCCCTGAGTCCATGCTCCGTTCCCTTGGCCTGGCCCTGCTGAGCCTTGGCCTGCTGGTGGCCCCGGCCGCCCGGGCGGGCGGCGTGGTGGAGCGGGTGGCCCGCAGCGGTGAGCTGCGCCTGATCGGCCCCGCCGACCGGCCGCCGATGATTGCGGTCGACGCCCAGGGGCGGCCCCAGGGCTACGGGGTGGAGGTGGCCGAACGGATCGCAGCCCTGCTCAGCGAAGCGGTGGGCCGGCCGGTGCGCCTGCGCTACGAAACGGTCGCCGATGCGGCGCCCCTGGCCCAGCGGCTGGGCGAGGGTGGCGCCGATCTGGCCTGCGGCCTGCCCTTCACCTGGGCGCGGGACCTCACGGTCGACTTTTCAGTGCCGATCGGCATTTCCGGCCTGAGGTTGCTGGCGCCCACCGGCCGCTTCGACGGGTCTCCCGCCGGCCTGGCCGGCCGCCGCATCGGTGTGGTGCGCGACTCCCTGGCGGAGAGCGACCTGCGCGGCACCCAGCCGGCCGCGAAACTGGTGACCTTCAGCACCCTGGCGGCCGCTGTGGAGGGCCTGGCCGGTGGTCGACTCGATGGAGTGGTGGGCGATTCGGTGGTGCTGGCCGGCCTGGCCCGGGAGCGGGGGCTCAAAGGCCTGGCGCTGACGCCGGAGCAGCCCTACGAGCGCTACGCCGTGGCCTGCGCCCTGCCCCAGAACGACTCCGCCTTCCGGGACCTGGTGAACCGGGCGATCGTGGGCCTGCAGCAGGCCTACGTGCAGGGAGAGCCGAAAACGGTCGCCACCGTGAACCGCTGGCTAGGTCCCGGCAGCGCCCTGGATCTGCCCCCGGAGGTGATCCGCACCGTGTTCGATGCCCTGCTGCTGGGGGTGGAGGCCCTGAGACCCGTTCCCGGCGACCGCTGACCAGCAGCGCCCCCCTTCAGCCAATCACAACCGCAAGCCCATGAAGCTGCTCACCCACTCCCGCCTGTTCGGCATTCTCCTGATCGCCGCGTCGCTGCCGGTGGACCCCGGCCTGGCGCTGGCCACTGCCACCGCCGTCGGCGCCGGTCCAGCGCCGGCGCCGGGGGCCGTGGAGGCCAGGCTGCAGCGCATCGCCGCCGCCGTGCAGCAACGCCTGGACGAACGCCAGGCGACCGCAGCCGACGGCCAGGGGTCGAACGCTGGCCCCAACGCTGGCCCGAACGTTGACGCAAACGATGCACTGCTCGAGGCGATCAGTGCCGTGGTGGTGACCCCGGGGGGTGTGGGCTGGGCCAATGGCGGCTGGGGCAACGGCGGCTTCTACAACGGCGGCTGGGGCAATGGCGGCTTCCGCAACGGGGGCTTCGCCAACGGCGGCTTCCGCAATGGCGGCTTCCACAACGGGGGCGGCTTCCGCAATGGGGGCTTCCGCAACGGCGGCTTCCGCAACTGGTGAGACCAGCCATGCCCGCACCCGGTTCAGGCCCCCTGCGGCTGCTGGTGCTGCAGCCCACGCCGTTCTGCAACCTCGACTGCGACTACTGCTATCTGGCCGGCCGCCACGACCGCAGCCGCATGGCTCCCGCCATTCTCGACGCCGCCCTCGACCGGGTGCTGTCCAGCCCGCACATCGATGGGCCGTTCACCCTGCTGTGGCATGCCGGCGAACCGCTGACCCTGCCGCCGGCGTTCTACGACGAGGCCACGGAACGGATCGGCGCCGCCCTGCAGCGCCATGGGCTGCCACCGGATCTGGTGCGGCAATCCCTGCAGACCAACGGTCTGACCATCAATGAAGCGTGGTGCGACTGCTTCGTGCGCAACGGCATCCATGTGGGGGTGAGCATCGACGGGCCGGCAGCCCTGCACGACCGCCACCGCCGCACCCGCACCGGCCTGCCAAGCCACGCAGCGGTGCTGCGCGGCATCAGCTGGCTGCAGCGGCGGGGGATCCCCTTCAACGTGATCGCCGTCCTCACGGCCGACAGCCTCGACCATGCCGATGACCTCTACGACTTCTTCACCGGCCACGGCATCAGCGACGTGGGCTTCAACATGGAGGAAACGGAGGGGGTGAATGGCCACTCCAGCCTGGAGCGGTCCCCCGCCGACAGAACGGGACTCGAGGAGCGATATCAGCGCTTTCTGCTGCGGTTCTGGCAGCGGACCCTGGCAGAGCCCGGGAAGCTCAGGCTACGGGAATTCGATGGGGTCATGAGCATCGCCTGCGGCCCGGAACGACTGCAGCACACCGACATGAACAGACCGTTTGCAATCGTGAATGTGGATGTGCACGGCAACCTGTCGAGCTTTGATCCCGAACTGCTGTCGGTGGCCACCGAACGGTTCGGAGACTTCAGCTTCGGCAATGTGCTGAGCCACAGCCTGGAGGCGGTCACGAGCAACGAACGCTTCCAGGCCGTGAGCCAGGAGATCGCCGCCGGCGTGGACCATTGCCGCAGCACCTGCGCCTACTTCGGCCTCTGTGGCGGGGGTGCCGGCAGCAACAAGTTCTTTGAGCACGGGCGCTTTGATGGGGCCGAGACCCAGGCCTGCCGGTACAGAATCAAGCTGGTGGCCGATGTGGTGCTGACACAGATGGAGAGCGCATTGCAGCTGGCCTGAAGACCGAAACGGCCCCAGGCACCCACCGGCCCGTCCATGGCATCACGGCAGATCCCGACTCACCCAAAATGTCAACAAGCCCCGCGAATAGCAGACAGCGAAAGCGGTCAGACATTTGAGTAGTTTTACCTAGCCCCAGGAGGCAACAGAGACATTGGTGCATGCTTCATACCCGCAGGACAGGGCAACAAAGTCGAAGTAAGATGACCTCAATCCCCCTCCTCTACTGATCACCACGATGGCTCGCCGCATCATCCCTCTGCGCCGCATCACCGGATCCGGATCTCCTGGGGCGGCCGGTCTCGCGGAGGGGGCTACAGGAATGGCCGGTGCATCCCGCCTTGGAACCGGTGTTCCCGGGAGCCCGGGGTTCACTGGCTCACCCGCCACCTCATTCACCCCAGGCACGAACGGAACCAACGGGTTCATGGGAGGACCGGGCCAAACCGGAGGCAACGGTCTGCCCGGAGCAGCCGGTGCAGCAGGCAATGCTGGGGGCGCTGGCGTGCTTGTGACGGCCAGGCGCGCATCCAGTCGCCGAGTTCGGTATCTGATCTCGGGAACAGGAGGGGCAGGAGGCGAAGGCCGCAGGGGTGGCGACGGAGGCAGCGGTGGCCTTGGTCAGACGGGCGGCAGTGGCGGACGGGGTGGCGATGGCGGCTCTGGATCCTCCGGCTTCTTCTCCCAACCGGGGGGCAATGGTGGGGCTGGTGGCGCAGGCGGCATCGGCGGCGCAGGCGGTGTGGGCGGTGCCGGTGGTGATGGTGGCGCAGGCGGCGACGGTGGCCACGGTGTCGTGTTTCAGGGCTCCGTGTCTCTGGGCCCAGCCAACGATGTGATCATTGGACGCGGCGGGTTCGGTGGCCTGGCAGGTGGCGCCGGCCTCGGGGGCGCCGCCGGTCTGGCTGGCAATGGCGGCGCGGGGGGCGCCGGTGGCAACCGCGGCTCCGCCAGTCGCAGCAACGGCTCCACAGGTCCGAACGGGCCCATCGGCGCGCCAGGTTCACCCGGTGCCAACGGACTGAGTGGCATCGCCGGCACCCAGGGATTTGCCATCTTTGCCACGGAAACCGTCGATACCGGCCGGGGCAATGATGTGGCAGACGCCCGTATCGGCGGCTTCGGAGGCAGCGGCCTGTTTAACTTTGGGGCCGGCAATGACAAAGCCTTGGGATTCGGTCAGATTATTCTGAACGGCGAAGAAGGCATTGACAGGCTATTCCTGCCTGGCCCCGCAAGCATCTACACTATTGCACCTATTACTGGCGGAAGTACGTATACCAAGGGGCTAACCGTTATGACTGTCCTGGGTTTCGAGGCTGTCTCCTTTGACGCCTGAGCGCTGGAACGGATGAGCCCCCGTCGTGCATTCTCTGATCAACGCCAGCCACTGGGGACGCTGCGGGTCCCAGTGGCTGCAAGGGGATGATGCACCTCTTCCCCAGCGGCACCCGCCCGCCCATGCCCAGCCCCCACCTGCCCCTGAACCCCACCCTGGAGGCCCAGCTGCGCGCCTGGCTCGCCGAAGACATCGGCCGCGGTGACCTGACGGCCCCGGCCCTGGCGGGTCGCCGTGCCCAGGCCCACTGGATCGCCAAGGCCGATGGGGTGCTCAGCGGTGGCCCCCTGGCCCTGGCGCTGTTCCGCCTGCTGGATCCGGCCCTGGAGGGCCGACTGCTGGTGGCCGACGGCGAACCGGTGGCGGCGGGCCAGCGGCTGCTGGAGCTCAATGGTGAGGCCAGCGCCCTGGTGGCCGGCGAGCGCACGGCCCTCAACCTGGTGATGCGCCTCTCGGGCATCGCCACCGCCACCGCCGCCCTGGTGGCCCAGCTGGCCGGCACCGGCGTGCGCCTGGCCGACACCCGCAAGACCACCCCTGGCCTGCGGATTCTGGAGAAATACGCGGTGCGCTGCGGCGGCGGCGTGAACCACCGCCTTGGCCTCGACGATGCCGCCATGCTCAAGGAGAACCACCTGGCCTGGAGCGGCGGTGTGGGGCCGGCGATCGCCGCCGTGCGCGCCGCTGCTCCCTGGCCGTCCCGGGTGATCGTGGAAGCCGAAACCGCCGCCGAAGCCGAAGCCGCCGTGCGCGCCGGTGCCGATGGCGTGCTGCTCGATGAGTTGGCGCCGGCCGAACTGGACGTCCTGGTCCCCCGGCTGCGCTCCCTGGCGGCCAGTCGAAGCGCCGGCGCCGTGGTGCTGGAGGCCTCCGGCGTGGCCCCGGAGCAGCTGGCCGCCTACGCCGCCACCGGCGTCGACCTGATCTCCACGAGCGCGCCCGTCACCCGCAGCCGCTGGCTGGATCTGAGCATGCGCTTCGCCAGCGACTGGGCCTGAGGGGAGCCTCAGCCCTGAGCCACCAGCAGGTCGGCGATTGCAGCCACCCACCACCCACGGAAGCGGCGGGGGATGATCAGGCCATCAGCTCCACCCACCGCCGGCCGCGATGCTCCAGGTCTTCAGCCAACTCGACACCCAGCTGCGGCAGGCCATGGCGGCGGCCTTCCCGCAGGCGGCCGCAGCCGCCGCAGCTGGGGGCCCACCGCTGGACCCCCAGCTGGCCCCCGCCAGCAAACCCGAATTCGGGGATTTCCAGGCCAACGGCGGCCTGGCCCTGGCCAGGCCGCTGCAGCAGAAACCCCGGGCGATCGCCGAGGCGATCGTGGCCCGGCTTCAGGCTGATCCGGCCTTCGGCGCCCTCTGCCTGGAACCGGTGATCGCCGGCCCCGGCTTCATCAACCTCAGCCTGCGGCCCGAGCGGCTGGCGGCCGAGGTGCGGGCCCGCCTGGGGGATCCACGCCTGGGGGTGCCCGAAGCGGAGGCACCGGCGGCGGTGATCGTGGACTTCTCGAGCCCCAACATTGCCAAGGAGATGCACGTGGGGCATCTGCGCTCCACGATCATCGGTGATGCGCTGGCGCGGGTGCTGGAGTTCCGCGGCCACCGGGTGCATCGGCTCAACCATGTGGGCGACTGGGGCACCCAGTTCGGCATGCTGATCACCCACCTCAAGCAGGTGGCCCCCGAAGCCCTCACCACCGCCGACGCCGTCGACCTGGGCGACCTGGTGGCCTTCTACCGCCAGGCCAAGCAACGCTTCGACGCCGATGGGGCCTTCCAGGCCACCGCCCGCGAGGAGGTGGTGCGGCTCCAGGGGGGCGACCCCGAATCGCTCAAGGCCTGGGGCCTGCTGTGCGACCAGAGCCGGCGCGAGTTCCAGCAGATCTATGACCGCCTGGGCATCCGCCTGGAGGAGCGGGGCGAATCCTTCTACAACCCCCTGCTGCCGGCGGTGGTGGCCGACCTGGAGGCCGCCGGCCTGCTGGTGACTGACGCCGGTGCCCAGTGCGTGTTTCTGGAGGGCGTCGCCGGCAAGGATGGCCAACCGCTGCCGCTGATCGTGCGCAAATCCGACGGCGGCTACAACTACGCCACCACCGACCTGGCGGCGATCCGCCACCGCTTCGCGGCGCCGCCGGCGGGCGATGGCGCCCAGCGGGTGATCTACGTGACCGATGCCGGCCAGGCCAGCCACTTCGCCGGCGTGTTCCAGGTGGCGGGCCGGGCCGGCTGGATTCCGGCGGGCACCAGCGTGGAACACGTGCCCTTCGGCCTGGTGCAGGGCGACGACGGCAAGAAGCTCAAGACCCGCTCCGGCGACACGGTGCGGCTCAAGGATCTGCTGGATGAAGCGGTGGAGCGGGCCGACGCCGACCTGCGCCGCCGCCTGGCCGAGGAGGGCCGCCAGGAGGATGAGGCCTTCATCGAACAGGTGGCCACCGCCGTGGGCCTGGGGGCGGTGAAATACGCCGACCTGAGCACCAACCGGATCACCAACTATCAGTTCAGCTTCGAGCGGATGCTGGCCCTCGCCGGCAACACCGCCCCCTACCTGCTCTATGCCGTGGTGCGCATCGCCGGCATCGGCCGCCGCGGTGGCGCCATGGCCGCAGCAACCGGCTGGCCCGATCTGCTGATGTTCAGCGAACCCCAGGAGTGGGCCCTGGTGCGGCAGCTGCTCGGCTTCGACGCCGTGATCGCCGAGGTGGAGCACGAGTTGCTGCCCAACCGCCTCTGCACCTACCTGTTCGAACTCAGCCAGGTGTTCAACCGCTTCTACGACCAGGTGCCGGTGCTGCGGGCCGAGGAGCCCGCCCGCGGCTCCCGCCTCGCCCTCTGCCGCCTCACGGCCGACACCCTGCGCCTCGGCCTGGGGCTGCTGGGAATCTCCACCCTGGAGAAGATGTGATGGCCGGTTGCGGCAGCAGGCCTGGGCACCCTGCCGCGCCGGTGCAGCAACTGGTCAAAATTGGAGTCAAGTTGCAGTAAGAGTCCGCTACAAGGGGGCACCACAACAGCCACCCCATGCACCGGCCATCCCTGGCAGGCAACGTTGCGCTGGTCGCTGCATGTCTGGCCTTCAGCACCATGGGCGCCCCTGCCCGGGCGCAGCTGTCTGAAACGCAGATTCGCTACGAGCCGGTGGTGCTGGCCACCACCTGTGAGCTCACCCCGCGCGACGGCTCCCTCAACTACGACCAGAGCACCCGGCGCACGATCAGCTCCGAAGGCTCCCCCGGCTACGTGAAGGCCACCCTGTCTGGGGTTGTGGGCACTGGCACCCCCAGTGGCCCCGTGCTCACCTTCGAAAATCCCACCCTCATCGGCGGCACCGCCGCCGTGAACGAAGTGCGGGTTGGCCAGGGAAACTACAGCCAGCGCCAGATGGTGGCCTTCGAACGCGGGTCCACATCGCTTGAGATCGAGACCGATGTGCGGTTTCAGTCGGTGGCGGCCTTCCCAGATGGCACCTACAGCGCCACCGTGGACGTGATGTGCTTCCAGGCAGGCTTCTGACATGAGACCATCTCTCTCATTCCTGGTGCCTCTGGCCGTAGGTGCGGCCCTGCTGCCCGCAGGCTCAGCGAACGCCCTGTCCATGGCACCCCTGGCCCTGAGCACCACGTCGGGGTACATCCAGACCTCAAATCCCACCCAGCGGTCGCTCAAGGTGACCCTGGAGGTGCGCCTGCAGACCATGGACGGCAACGTGGCGGTCCCGGCGGCCCAGCCCCTCAGCGAAGAGGAGTTTCTGAAGCTGATCCGCATCCGCCCCCGGGCCTTCACCCTGGCGCCCGGCCAGAAGCGTTCCCTTCCCTACAAGATCATTGACCCCGAGGCCACGCCTCCGCTCTTTCTATGCAGCGTCGCCAACCACTCCTTCTATCGGCTGCGGGTCTGCTCTCGCTGGGCTGGGGGAGCCTCATCGGCCCGATCTGTCCGCCCGTAGCGGCCCAGATCTACCTGAGCCCCACCCAACCGTCGATGACCCGATCACGGGTGATCATCGACTTCGGCAACGGCATTCGCTGCTCCTCCGATGGGGGATCCATCCCCAGCCTGAGTGTGTCAGCCGGGGCCTACCCCGATGCCATGGGCATCGCCATCAACAACCAGAGCTCCAACAGTTCGATCACCTCCAACAGCTCCCTGATCGGCCTGGTCACCCTGCACGTGCCCCTGCACCGCAGCAAAGCTTCGGTTGACTGCGAAACCCTGCTCAAGGAATCCCTGCTCAAGGCCCGCATCGAAAACCTGCGGCAGCTGCTGGAGGAGGAGGTGATCACCGAAATCCAGTTCCGGGAAGCCCTGCGCAAGGTGGCCGGGGCGGTGCCCAACGGCGGCGAACAAACCATGCCCGCCGCCAACCCCACCGTGGAGATCATCTCCACACCCCGGCCCGTGGATCCGCCGCCACTGCCGCCCCTGCCAGCCCAGCCCTCGCGGATCGGCAGCAGCCGCATCGGCGTTTGATCGGCCCATCGGCTGCCTAGTTTGGAGGTTGCCCGCCAGCGCCCGTGCCCTCTCCAGCCCCACCACCGGCCCGGCCCGACGTGGAGAGCCTGCACGCCTACAGCGCCCCCCTGGAAGGGCGCCGGGGGCTGCTGCGCCTTGATTTCAACGAGAACACCGTGGGGCCCAGCCCCAGGGTGGTGGAGGCGATCCGCGCCATCCCGGCCGAGCACTACGCCATCTACCCCGAATACGACGGGCTGAGGGAGGCGGTGGCCGCCTCCCTCGCCGGTGCCGACCATGGCCTGACCGCCGCCAACGTGGGCCTGTTCAACGGCGTGGATGGGGCGTTGCATGCCATCTTTCAGGCCTACGGCGGCCCCGGGGACCGGCTGCTGACCACCAGCCCCACCTTCGGCTACTACACCCCCTGCGCCCGCATGCAGGGCATGGCGATCGAAGCCATTGCCTACGAGCTGCCGGGTTTCGGCTTTCCGCTGGCGGCGATCCGCGCCGCCCTGAACGGCGGCTCCGGATCCACACCGCCGCGCCTGCTGCTGATCTGCAACCCCAACAACCCCACCGGGACCCGCCTGGCGCCGGAACGGATCCTGGAGCTGGCCGCCGCCAGCCCCGGCACCCTGGTGGTGGTGGACGAGCTCTACGAGGCCTTCACCGGTGACAGCGTGCTGCCGGCCTCCCTGGCCCTGCCCAACCTGCTGGTGCTGCGCTCCCTCTCCAAGACCGCCGGCATCGCCGGGCTGCGGATCGGCTTTGCCATCGGCCACCCGGAGGTGGTGGAGCGGGTCGCCCGGGTCACCGGGCCCTACGACATCAACAGCTTCGCGGTGACCGCCGCCTTCGCCGCCCTGGCGGACGCGGACTACGTGGCGGCATACGTGGCCGAGGTGCTGGCCGCCCGTGACTGGCTGGTGGAACAGCTGCGATCCGCCGGCGTGCGCCACCACGCCGCTGGGGGCAATTACCTGCTGATCTGGCCCGCTGCACCGGCCCAGCTGGTGGAGGACCAGCTCCGCCGCGCCGGCATCCTCGTGCGCTCGATGGCGGGCAAACCGCTGATCGATGGATCCCTGCGGGTGAGCATCGGCACCCGCCGCCAGATGGAGCAGTTCTGGCAGGCGTGGCGCGAGCTCAGCCAGACGATCAGCGCATGACCTCCACCACGGTGCCGTCGGCCAGGGGCGGCCTGAGGCTGATGCTGCGGCCTGGCCGCCGCACCGTGGCGGCCGGCAGGGCCTGCAGAAAGGGCTCCAGCCCCCCCTGGTCACAGCTGGCCGATGGGCGGCCGCCGTATTGCACCGGGATCACCCGCCGCGGCCGCAGGTCGGCCACCACTGCAGCCGCCTCCGGCCCGGTGTACACCTTGGCGCCACCTCCCACGCCGATGATCAGCACATCGGGGCGGCCCAGCAGCACCCGGTCGGAGGGGCTGAGGCTGGCGGCCGTGCCGCCGAGGTGGGCGAACTCCAGGCCTCCCTGTTGCCAGCGCCAGAGGGTGGCCTGGCCGAAACGGCGCCCACCCACCCGGTCATGGGGTGCGGCGATGCCCTCGATCTGCAAGCCGGCCAGGCGGTAGGAGCCCGGCCGGGTGAGCAAGCGGCCACTGGCCACCGGTGCCCCCTCATCGGCCAGGCCGCTGCTGGCCAGAATCACGTTGGCGGCCAGCCGGGGCTCCGGCAGGCCGGCGGCACAGCCCACCGCCCGGAAGGGGTTGAGCAGCACACTGGCGCCACCGCCCTGGATCAGCAGGGCACTGTGACCCAGGCTGGTGATCGTGACCCCGCCGCCGGCCCGGGCCGGCGCCAGCGGCAGGGTGAGCGGTGCCGCCGCCGCCAGCCCCAGCAGCAGCCCCATGCCGGCCTTGGTGCGGCCGGCCCATGGGCCCGGGCGAACAGCCGGGCCGCGGCGACTGGCACAGGGGGCGACGGGGGTCGGCAAAACGGCCTCGGCGATCAGCGTGTCAGTCTGCCGCCAGCCGCAGGAAATTGGCCAGCAGCCGGTGACCTGCCTCGGTGAGCACGCTCTCCGGATGGAACTGCACCCCCTCGATGTGGGGATAGGCCCGGTGGCGCAGGCCCATGATCGTGCCGTCTTCCAGCCAGGCGGTGATCTCCAGGCAGTCGGGCAGGCTCTCCCGCTCGGCGATCAGGCTGTGGTAGCGGGTGGCCGTGAGCGGATCCGGCAGGCCGGCGAACACCCCCTGGCCGCCATGCCGCACCGGTGAGGTCTTGCCGTGCATGAGCTCCCGGGCGCGCACCACCCGCCCGCCATACACCTGGGCGATCGACTGATGACCCAGGCACACCCCCAGGGTGGGCACCTGGGGGCTGAGCTCACGCAGCACCTCCAGGCACACCCCCGACTGATCGGGATCCCCCGGTCCCGGTGAGATCAGAATCGCGGCCGGATTCAGGGCCCGGATCTGCGCCAGATCGAGGGCATCGTTGCGTTCCACCCGCAGCTCGGCCGCCACCGGATGGTCCGCCGCCAGCTCCCCCAGATACTGCACCAGGTTGAAGGTGAAGCTGTCGTAGTTGTCGAGAACCAGAAGCATGGCGGCACCCTAGAGGCCGAGCCGTTCCCAGAGCGGCGGCACCAGCAGCAGCAGGGCGATCATCATCGACGACAGGGCCGCCACCAGCACCGCAGCGGCGGCGCAATCCTTGGCGATGCGGGCCAGCGGATGGAACTGCCGGCCGATCGCCAGGTCCACCACCGCTTCGGTGGCGGTGTTCAGCAGCTCCAGCACCAGCACCGCCGCCACGGTGAGCACCAGCACCGCCAGCCGGTCGACGGCGAGGCCCAGCCACAGGCCCAGGCCGAACGCCAGGGAGCCCACCGTGACATGGATGCGGAAATTGCGCTGGCTGGCGAAGGCATAGGCCAGACCCTGGGCGGCATAGCGGAAGCTGGCGGGCAGATCGCCGGCCACCCGCCAGGCGCCGACCCGGGAGCGCCGGCCACGGCGGTGGATCTCACCGCCGGTATCCCGCAGGGCGGGAGGGGGTTCCTGGGGGACCCGCATGGGCACCACTGCCTCTCCAGATGGGGCACCCTACCGCCAAAATTCGGGTTGGCAAACAACCACCATGGCCAGCGGACGCAGCCACGACCGCGCCACGATCGGCCTCGGCCTGCCGCTGGCCCTGCTGGCCTGGCCCCTGGCGGGCCCGGCGGCGGCGATCGCCGGGGCCGCGGGCTTTGTGCTGGGCGGCCTGTGGCTTTCGCCCGACCTCGACACCCAGAGCAGGGCCACCCGCCGCTGGGGACCCCTGGCCCTGCTGTGGTGGCCCTACCGGCGCCTGCTGCGCCACCGCTCGCTGATCTCCCACAGCCCGCTGCTGGGCAGTGCCGGCCGGCTGGGCCTGCTGGCGCTGTGGTTGCTGCTGCTGGCGCTGGTGCTGCAGCCACTGGGGGGCCCGGCTCCGGCCGAGCTGGCCGGGGCGGCCCAGCAGCTGTGGCAGCGGCAGCGGCCGCCGCTGCTGGCCGCCCTGGCGGGGCTGGAAGCCAGCAGCTGGCTGCACCTGATCCTCGACGGGGATCCGGAGCCGCGGCTGCCGGGGGTGCTGCGGCGCAGACGGGCGCGGCGGATGAGAAGGTGAGGCCACCAGCCCGCCAGCCCGGCCATGACCACCTCACCCCAGGACAGCGCCGCCGCAGCCGTGGCGGAGCTGGTGGCGGTGGTGGCCCGGCTGCGGGATCCAGAGGGCGGCTGCCCCTGGGACCTGGAGCAGACCCACCACTCGCTCGTGCCCTACGTGCTGGAGGAGGCCCATGAGGTGGCCGATGCGATCCGCCATGGCGACGACGGCCATCTGGTGGAGGAACTGGGCGACCTGCTGCTGCAGGTGGTGCTGCACGCCCGCATCGCCGACGAGGGACAACGGTTTGATCTGGCGGCGGTGGCCCGCGCCATCAGCGCCAAGCTGGTGCGGCGCCATCCCCATGTGTTCGCCGATGCCGAAGCGGCCGACAGTGCCGCCGTGCGCGTGAGCTGGGAAGCGATCAAGGCCGCCGAACAGCGCGACCGGCTGGCGGATGCCCCCGCCAGCGCCAGCCCCCTGAGCGATCGCCTGGCCGGCCGGGTGCGCGGCCAGCCGGCCCTGGCCGCGGCCATGACCATCTCCCGCAAGGCCGCCGCCGCCGGCTGCGAGGGGACCGACCTGGCCGGCGTGGGGCCGAAGGGGGAGGAGGAGCTGGCGGAGCTGCGGCAGGCGGTGGCCAGTGGCGACCGGGCCCACGCCCAGGAGGAACTGGGCGATGTGCTGTTCACCCTGGTGAACGTGGCCCGCTGGTGCGGTCTCGATCCGGAGGAGGGGCTGGCGGGCACCAACCGCCGGTTTCTGGACCGCTTCTCCCGGGTGGAGGCCGCCCTGGGGGGCGACCTGGGCGGCCGCAGCCTGGCGGAGCTGGAGGGCCTCTGGCAGGAGGCCAAGGCCCGGATCAGGGCGGAAGCTGATCGCGCCGCTGACTCTTGATCGCAGCCCGGCGTTTCTTGGCGGCCAGGCGCCGCTCCACCGATCCGCGGCTGGGCCGGGTGGGGCGGCGGGGCGGCGGCGGCGGCCGCAGGGCCTCCTGCAGCAGCGCCGCCAGGCGCCGCCGGGCGGCCTGGCGGTTGCGCCACTGGCTGCGGTGCTCGCTGGCCACCACCACCAGGGCGCCGTCCACCAGCCGCGACTCGAGTCGCGCCAGGGCCCGCTGCCGCAGCGCCGGCGGCAGCGCCTGGCTGGTGCCCAGGTCGAACACCAGCTCCACCCGCGAATCGGTGGTGTTCACCGCCTGGCCCCCGGGGCCGCCGGAACGGGAGAAGCGCCAGCGCAGCTCATCGGCCGGGATCACCAGCCCGCCCCCGGGGCCGTCGCTGAGGATCAGGTCGTCGGCCATGGCCCCAGCCTGCCCCAGGGCAGCCCTCACACCAGGCTCACCCTGCCGCTGCCGATGTCCACATAGGCGGGCACGATGTGCAGCCGCTGGTCCGCCACCGCATCGGCCAGCAGGGTGCTGCGACGGGGCAGGGCGGTGGCGGCGGCACGGGCGTTGGCCTTCACCGCCGCCGCCAGATCCAGGCCGGGCCGCAGGGCGGCGCGGATCGGGGTCACCAGCTCCTCCAGCAGCGGCGTGAGCGGCGCACTGGCCATGGCAGCGGTCACGGCACCGCAGCCGCTGTGGCCCAGCACCAGGACCAGGGGCACCGCCAGCTCGGCCACCGCATATTCCAGCGATGCCACGCCGGCATCAAAGGCGGTGTTGCCGGCGCTGCGCACCTCGAACAGCTCCCCCGGCCCACAGGCGAACAGCCACTCGGGCGGCACCCGCGAATCGGCGCAACCGAGGATCGCCGCCCAGGGCCGCTGGCCCGTGGCCAGGGCAGCGGGCCGCACCTGGCAGTGCTGGGGCCAGGTGGCCAGCAGGGCCCGCACCCGCGCCTCGGGATCGGTGGCTGCGGCAGCGGCCTGCCAGGCACGGCAGAAGCCGGCATTGCGATCCAGCAGCTCCTGGAGCGGGTCGCCCGCCGGCCGGCAGATGCGCAGCCGCTCCTCGCTCGACAGGGCGGCCAGCGCCGGCGCCGGAGCCAGGCCCTGGCCGAGCACCCCCAGGGCCAGGGCGCCCGTGCCGCGCCACACACCGGCCTGCAGCAGATCGCGACGGCGGAGGGTCATGGCCGGATGACAGGGTGGTTCCGTAGATCTAGCTGTGGATCAGGGTCCGCAGCGCACCCGGATCCCCAATCCCCATGACCGGCGCCCCTCCCCCAGACCCCCAGCCGGCCCAGCCGGACGCACCGGCGGCCGACGGGCCGCACTGGATCGATGAGATCCACGAAGGCGTGCGCTACGGCCTGGCCGGTCGGCTGATCGCTGAGCAGCAATCGCCCTTTCAGCGGGTCACCCTGGTGGCCAGCGAGCGCTACGGCAACGGGCTGCTGCTCGACGGCTGCTGGATGACCGCCGAACGGCAGGAACGGCATTACCACGAGGCGCTTGTGCATCCAGCCCTGTGCGGCGCGGCGGCGATCGGGCAGGTGCTGGTGATCGGCGGCGGCGACGGCGGCACCGCCCGCGAATGCCTGCGCCACCCCGGCGTGACCCACCTGGACATGGTGGAGATCGACGCACTGGTGGTGGAGTGGAGCCAGCGCCACCTGCCCGGCATCGGCGGCGGTGCCTGGAGCGACCCCCGCTTCCGGCTCACCGTGGGCGACGGCATCGCCTGGGTGCGCGAGGCTGCCACCGCCAGCTACGACGTGGTGATCGTGGATGGTTCCGATCCGGCCGGCCCGGCGGAGGGCCTGTTCAACCGGGCGTTCTTCGAGCACTGCCGGCGGATCCTGCGGCCGGGCGGCGTGTTCGCCACCCAGAGCGAATCACCGGAATCCTTCCGCCAGGTGCACCTCGACACGGTGCGGCTGCTGCGGCAGGTGTTCGACCACGCCGATCCGCTCTACGGCTGGGTGCCGATGTACCCCAGCGGCTGGTGGAGCTGGACCTTCGCGGCAGTCGACGGCCCCAGGTACCGCGAGCCCCTGCCCGAGCGGGCCGCCGCGGTGGCCGAGGGCTGCGAGATCTGGAGCCCCCGCTGGCAGCGCGGCGCCTTCGACGCCATGCCGGCAGCGATTGAACGCGCCCTCCGCTGACCACCGACCCTGCCGCCATGAGCCCCGCCCTCTCCTGCTTCGATGCCGACGGCGCCGTCTACATGGGTGGCCGCCGCGACCCCCACGGCTGCGCCGTGGGCCTGTTCGGCGTGCCCTATGACGGCACCACCTCGTTTCGCCCCGGCACCCGCTTCGGGCCGGCGGCGGTGCGCGAGGTGAGCAACGGGCTGGAGACCTACTGCCCGGAGCTGGACCTGGATCTGCTGGATCTGGCCTTCGCCGACCTGGGGGCGGTCGACATTCCCTTCGGCGCCCCCGACCCGGTGGTGCGGGCGGTGCACGGGGCCACCGCGGCCGTGCTGAAGCTGGGCCTGCGGCCGCTGATGCTGGGGGGCGAGCATTCGATCAGCAGCGGCGCCGTGGCCGCGGTGGCTGAACGCCATCCCGATCTGGCGCTGGTGCAGCTCGACGCCCACGCCGATCTGCGGGAGGAATGGCTGGGCGCACGCCACAGCCACGCCTGCGCCATGCGCCGCTGCCTGGAGGTGCTGCCCAGCGGCGACCTGCGCCAGATCGCGATCCGCAGCGGCACCCGCGAGGAATTCAACGAGCTGCGGGGCAGCGGCCGGTTGGTGCCGATCGGAGCGATGGCTGCGGCCCTGGCGCCCCTGCGGGGCCGACCCCTCTATCTCACCGTGGATCTCGACTGGTTCGACCCGGCGGTGATGCCCGGCACCGGCACCCCGGAACCGGGTGGCTTCCTCTGGGCCGACTTCGCGGCCCTGGTGACCGAACTGCGCCACCACCGGCTGGTGGCAGCCGACGTGGTCGAACTCGCCCCCCAGCTGGATCCCAGCGGCGTGAGCGCCGTGCTCGCCGCCAAGGTGACCCGTTCGCTGCTGCTGCTGCTGGGCCGCAACGGCTGACCCGGGCCCGTCAGTAACAGCAGGTGCCGCTGGCGCGCTGCTCCCGCAAACGGTCGTGCTCCTGGCCGATCAGCTGCAGGGCGAGGGAGGGGTGGTTGTGCAGCAGGTTCAGGAACGGCAGGCGGTCGAGCCGCAGGATCTCCACCGGCGTGAGCGCCACGGCATCGCTGCGGAACAGGCCCGCATTCCAGACGATGTCCTGGTAGCAGAACAGTTCCCCGGGCCGATAGCAGGTGCGGTCACCGTTCTCCGCGTGCAGCTCCACGATGCCGTGTCTCACGGCATGGATGGCACGGGCGGCGGTGCCGCGGCTGAAGATGCGGGCACCGGTGGGAAAGGTGAAGGTCTCGCAGTCGTCCTGCGCGGCCATCAGATCCAGGGGAGCGCTGGATGCCGGGGTCGTGACCAATGCCGGTCACCTCCTGTGGAAGGGAACCCTACAGGTATACAACCAATGCGCCTCAGCGGTGAGTGCTGCTACACCAAAGCGCGACAACCCCGGCGAACGGCGGAGTTTCTTCAGATTTCCTGCAACATGCCGCCGAGGCTGAGCTGGGCGTCGCGGGGTTGCTCGGCGGCTTCCGCCGACTGGGGGCCCAGGGCAGGCAGACGCGGCGGCCGGGCCGTCCAGTGGTGGCACCACAGATCACCCGCCAGATCGGGGTGAATGGCCAGCTGTCGCAGCTGGCACCAGATGGCCTGCCCACCGTCGGGTGGGCTGGAGTGGCGGCAGCTGCGGCAGCTGGGGCGGTGTCCCATCCAACGGTGATATTGGCCGCTCAACCTAATCACGTCCGCCGTGATCAACAGGTGGGCATAGCCGTAATCACAGGCTTTCTTCCAGCTTCCGCGAAGAATCGGAAGGCACCGCCACGGGACGGACATGGATCAGGCACGGATCAGCCGCTGGGGGTCCCTGAATAGGATCCGCCCCAGCCGCACCCCCGCCATGGCCTCCGATCCCAACCTGCGGCGCACCCCCCTGCACGCCGAGGCGGTGGCGGCCGGCGGCCGCATGGTGCCCTTCGCCGGCTGGGAGATGGCCGTGCAGTTCGCGGGCCTGGTGCAGGAGCACACCGCCGTGCGCCAGGGCTGCGGCGTGTTCGACATCTCCCACATGGGGGTGCTCACCCTCAGCGGCGACGGCGTCAAGGACGCCCTCCAGACCCTGGTGCCCAGCGACCTGTTCCGCATCGGCCCGGGCGAAGCCTGCTACACGGTGCTGCTCAACGACCAGGGCGGCATCCGCGACGACCTGATCGTCTACGACCGGGGCCGCCGGCCCGGCCCGGGCGGCGACAGCGGCGCAGCGGGCGACACCGATGAACTGGTGGTGGTGATCAACGCCGCCTGCGCCGACAGCGACACCGCCTGGCTGCGCCAGAACCTCGAACCCCAGGGCATCACCATCCGCGACCGCAAGACCGATGGCGTGCTGCTGGCCCTGCAGGGGCCCGAGGCGCCCCGGCGGCTGGAGGCCCTGGCGGGGGTGGAGCTGGCGGGGCTGCCCCGCTTCGGCCACCGCGACCTCACCCTCCCCCAGGGCAGCGCCTTCGTGGGCCGCACCGGCTACACCGGTGAAGACGGCTTCGAGCTGCTGCTGGAGCGGGAGGCCGGCATCGCCCTCTGGCGCCAGCTGCTGGCCGAGGGGGTGACCCCCTGTGGCCTCGGCGCCCGCGACACCCTGCGCCTGGAGGCGGCCATGCACCTCTATGGCAGCGACATGGACGCCGCCACCACCCCCCTGGAAGCCTCCCTCGCCTGGCTGGTGCATCTGGAGATGCCGGCCGACTTCATCGGCCGCGCCGCTCTGGAGCGCCAGAGTGCCGAAGGGGTGGGCAAGCGGCTGGTGGGGCTCAAACTCCAGGGCCGGGCCATCGCCCGCCACGGTTACCCGGTGGTGGCCGGCGGCGAGCTGGTGGGCGAAATCACCAGCGGCACCTGGTCGCCCACCCTGGGGGAAGCGATCGCCCTGGCCTACGTGCCCCCTGCCCTGAGCAAGCCGGGCACCGAGCTGGCGGTGCGCATCCGCGGCCGCGACGAGGCGGCGGTGGTGGTGAAACGACCCTTCTACCGGCGCGGCTGAACGGTGGAAGCAAGCCAGATCCCGGCAGGCGACTGCCTCCACATCAGCGGCATCCGCGCCTACGGCTACACCGGTTTTTTCGCGGAGGAGCAGACCCTGGGGCAGTGGTTCGAGGTGGATCTGACCCTCCAGCTCGACCTCTCCACCACCGGCGCCGACGACGAACTGGCCCACAGCCTCGACTACGCCGAGGTGGTGGCCGCCGTGCGGGGTCTGGTGGAGACCAGCCGCTTCCGCACGATCGAGCGGCTCAACAGCGTGATCCTCGAGGCGCTGCTGGCCTTCGCGCCGGTCTGGCGGGTGCGCTCGCGGCTCACCAAGCTGGCGGCACCGATCCCCGGCTTCGATGGCCGGGTGGCGGTGGAGATGGTGCGTTGTCGTGATGGCATCTCCTGAACGCCCCCGGCCGCTGGAGCGGGCCGCCATCGCCCTGGGCAGCAACCTGGGCAACCGGCGCGCCACCCTCGAGGCCGCCGTGGTGATGCTGATCGCCAGCCCCGGCATCCAGCTGCTGGCCCGCTCCACCTGGCACGCCAGCGCCCCGCTGGGCCCGCCCCAGCCCGACTACCTCAACGGCTGCGCCGTTCTCACCACCAGCCTGGCGCCGGAGGCGCTGCTGGAGCAGCTGCTGGCCATCGAACGCCACTTCGGCCGGGTGCGGGGCGAGCGCTGGGGGCCCCGCACCCTGGATCTCGACCTGATCTTCTACGGCCAGCTGCGGCTGCAGAGCCCGCGGCTGGAGATCCCCCATCCGCACCTGCGCGAGCGGGCCTTTGTGCTGGGGCCACTGACGGAGATCGCACCGCGGTGGCTCGATCCCGTGAGCGGCTGCACGGTGGCGGAGCTGGCGGCTCAGAGCAGGGTGACCTGACCGCTGGCAATGTCGAAGTAGGCGCTGCGGATCGAGAGCTTACCGGCGGCCACCGCCTCATTGAGGAGCGTGCTGCGGCTGGTGATCTGACCAGCCGCGTTGCGCGCGTTGCCCTGGATCGCCTGGCTGAGCTGATCGCCACTGCGAAGGCTGGCGCGGATCGGCTTCACCAGCCCCTCCAGCAGCGGTGTGAGCGGCTTGTTGCCCATCGCCGCCGTCACAGCGCCGCAGCCGCTGTGACCCATCACAATCACCAGCGAGGTGCCCAGGGCCGACACGGCGTACTCAATGGAGGCGATGCCATCGTCGAAGGCGGTGTTGCCGGCGCTGCGCACCTGGAACAGCTCGCCGGAACCGCAGGCAAACACCCAGTTGGGATCCACCCGCGAATCAGCGCAGGACAGGGTCACGGCGAAGGGCCTCTGACCCTCAACCAGGGCAACCGGATCGACCTGGCAGTCCCTTTCCCAGACTTTCATGAGGATCTCCATGCGCTGCGCTGGATCGGTCTTGCCCTGAGCGGCAACCCAGGACTTGACAAAGCGAGCATTGCCCTCCTGGAGGCGGGTGAGGGCATCTTTGGGGGTGCAGGCCTGCAGGCTCTTCAAGAGGTGGTGGTCGACGGCCCCGGCCGCCTTGGCACCGCGTGTCATCGCCGTGGGCAGGGCCGCGCCGGCAACGCCGATGGCGGAGCCGATGAGCAGTTGGCGGCGGTTCATGGGCAAGGTTGGCGTAAAGAACATGACACAACTTTCTTCTAGCAAGGCCAACGACCGTTGGCCAGCACGGTCACCAAACGGTCTCCGTGGGAAAATCGCCGATCTGCTTGCTTTTCCACCATGCGCAGCCACGGATGCGGCGACCTGCGCCCCGATGCCACCGGCCAGGCCGTGCAGCTGTGCGGCTGGGTGGACCGCAGCCGCGACCACGGCGGCGTGATCTTCATCGACCTACGCGACCGCAGTGGCACCGTGCAGATCACGGTGGATCCCGACAACGGTGCCAAGACGTTCGCGGTGGCCGAGCACCTGCGCAACGAAACGGTGATCCAGGTGGAGGGCACGGTGCGCGAGCGTCCCGCCGACGCCATCAACGACAAGCTGACCACCGGCCAGGTGGAAGTGCTGGCCAGCTCCATCACCGTGCTCAACAGCGTGAAGGGCGTCCTGCCCTTTGCCGTGTCGGTGCACGACGAGGAGAACACCCGCGAGGAGCTGCGCCTGCGCCACCGCTACCTCGACCTGCGGCGCGAGCGCATGGCCCGCAACCTGCGCCTGCGCCATGCCACCGTGCGGGCGATCCGGGGCTTCCTGGAGGCCGAGGGCTTCCTGGAGGTGGAAACCCCCGTGCTCACCCGCTCCACCCCCGAGGGCGCCCGCGACTACCTGGTGCCCAGCCGGGTGTGCGGCGGCGAGTGGTTCGCCCTGCCCCAATCGCCCCAGCTGTTCAAGCAGCTGCTGATGGTGGGCGGGATGGAGCGCTATTACCAGATTGCCCGCTGCTTCCGCGATGAGGATCTGCGGGCCGATCGCCAGCCGGAGTTCACCCAGCTGGACATGGAGATGAGCTTCCTCGACCAGGAGCAGATCCTCGCCCTCAACGAGCGCTTGATCGCGGCGATCTGGAGGGAGGTGAAGGGGATCGAGCTGCCCCTGCCCTTCCCCCGTCTCACCTGGAACGAGGCGATGGCCCGCTACGGCACCGACCGGCCCGACACGCGCTACGGGATGGAGCTGGTGGATGTGTCCGATCTGGTGGCGGACATGGGGTTCAAGGTGTTCAGCGGCGCCGTGGCTTCCGGCGGGGCGGTGAAGGTGCTGC
>JBKDDA010000089.1:0-19591 GCA_046313055.1 Synechococcaceae cyanobacterium
TTGGTCATGAGGAAGAGACCTCCAACATCGGGGCCGCCCTCGGCTACTTCGGTCGCCTGATCTTCCAGTACGCATCGTTCAACAACAGCCGCAGCCTGCACTTCTTCCTCGGTGCCTGGCCCGTGGTTGGCATCTGGTTCACCGCCCTGGGCGTGAGCACGATGGCCTTCACCCTGAACGGCTTCATCTTCAACAAGTCGATCCTGGATTCCCAGGGCAGGGTGCTGAACACCTGGGCCGACGTGCTGAACCGTGCCGGTCTGGGCATGGAAGTGATGCACGAGCGCAATGCCCACAACTTCCCCCTCGACCTGGCTGCTGCCGATGCCACCCCGGTGGCCCTGACCGCTCCGGCGATCGGCTGATCCCCAACCCATCCGGCCCAGGCCGGCAGCCCCCGCAACAGCGGGGGCTTTTTTGTGCCGGCCTTTCAGAGCGGCGCCTGGCTGGCGGCGCTCTTGGCAGATCCTGATCTGCTTTCAGCCGGGTGGGCGCACGATGCAGCGGAAACCCATGTGGCAGGTGGAGGTGTCCACCCCCTGGGCCATGCGGGCCGCCGGCCGGTACCGGCGGCAGTAACTGGGGGCACACAGAAAGGACCCACCCTTCACCACCCTGCGGGCCACCCCGCCATGGTCGGAGCCGGGGTCGATGCTGGCTGCCGCTGTGGCTCCCTGGGGATTGGCGATGGCAGCACAGCACCCCTCAGGTGCCGTTGCCGCCGCCACGCCAGGTCGGTGCCGGTGCTCCTGGTAGCCATCACTGGTCCACTCCCAGACATTGCCGATCATGTCGAGCAGCCCATAGGGGTTGGCCGGATAGGAGCCCACCGGAGAGGTGCGCTCCCAGCCATCGAGGCGGCTGTTGTGGTGCGGAAACTCCCCCTGAAAGGTGTTGGCCATGGGCCTGCCGCCCGGGTGCAGCGCATCTCCCCATGCATACTCCTGGTCCACCAGGCCGCCCCGGGCCGCCCGCTCCCACTCCGCTTCGCTGGGCAGCTGCTTGCCGGCCCAGGTGGCATAGGCCTCGGCATCGGCGGCAGCCACATGCACCACCGGATGCTTCTCCCGGCCGCGGATCGAACTTCCGGGTCCCTCCGGATGCCGCCAGTCAGCGCCGGGCACGTATTGCCACCAGCGGTAAGGATCGCCCATCGGGATGGCTGCCGCCGGCGGCACGAACACGATGGAAGCGGGCTGCAACAGCTCCGCTCGGGCCTGGGGATACAGGGCAGGATCAGCCGGCCGCTCGGCCACCGTGACATGCCCGGTGGCCTTCACGAACCGCAGGAACTGACCGTTGGTGACCGGTGTGCGATCCATCCAGAAGCCGGTCACCTCCACCCAGTGGGCCGGAGATTCCTCGGGGTAGTGGTGGTCGGAACCCATGCGATACCGGCCGCCGGGAATCCAGACCATGTCGCGCGCGGGGGGACGGCCTGCAGGGCGGTCTGGAATGACAGCGGGCATGGCGCCGGACCTCAGATCTCCCGGCGTCCATGCTCGGCATGGCGCCAGCGCAGGAACGGGATCGACACCAGCACCGTGATCACCACATAGGACAGGATCGCCAGTTTGAGACCCGGCAGGTCGGCGGAAAAGGTGGCGGCCAGCAGCAGGGCCAGACCAGGATTGCGCATGGAGGTGACCAGGGCCCCGGTGGTGGCTTCCCGGGGCCCGGGACCGGCAAGCAGCAGGCCCAGCACCAGGGCCGCCAGCGTCATCAACGCCATGGCCAGGGCCGTGGTGAGATTGGCGGCCAGAAAGGGCACCAGACCGGGCAGGGCGATCGCCAGCACCAGCAGCACCACCAGCAGCTGCAGCAGGCCGGCGAGCCGACCCATGGCCGGTCGCAACCGCTGGGCCGGCAGCGGCGCCAGCAAACGCACCAGCATCCCCAACGCCAGGGGCAGCAGCTGGGCCCGGGCGATCTGCTTGGCCACCAGCACCGGCCGCACATCCCAGCCACTGATCGCCAGCTGCTGCAGGTAGAGATCCACCAGCAAAGGCAGGGTCAGGATCGCCAGCACGGCCGATCCCACCTGGAGCACGGCCGTGAGTTCGGGGTCACCGCCGTTGAGGCCCGATCGGCGCAGGGTGAGGGGCGCGCTGGGGCAGAGGGCCATCAGGGCAATCGCCAGCCGGCCCGCGGGAGAGATCACCCCGGCCGGCACCAGTGTCAGCAGGGCCAGGGCCAGCAAGGGCAGCAACAGGCACGACCCCATCAAAACCCGGAGGATCAGCCAGGGCCGGTGCCGCAGGGCGAGCAGCTCCGCAGGCTCGAGCGACAAGCCCAGCGACACCATCACCGTGAACAGGGCGGTGGTGATCAGCAGCAACAGCACCTGGGGGGTGGTCATGGAAACCGACAGCGGGGGATCAACGGGCGAACGCGCCGATGCTCAGCAACAGCAGCGCCACCGCGCCGATCAGCGCCAGAGCCATGGCCGTGCCTGTGGCGAAGGAGGGTTCATCGGCGTAGGTGAAGTCGGGCCGCCGCAACCGCAGGATCTCCCGGCGATGTTGCCGGATCGCCGCCACCATCGACAGGATTCCCGTGAGCACGAAGGCGATGCCCACCAGCCGCACCCCCAGTTCGGCATGGGGCCGGCCGTCGCCACTGCGGTTGATCGCGTCGATCACCTTATCCAGGCCGTAGCCGAAGCTGATCAGCGACAGGCAGGTGCGGATCCAGGCCATCAGGGTTCTCTCGGCCGCATCGCGGTTGCGCTGTTTGGCCAGTTCATCGGTGAGAGCCATCGGTTCAGGCCGGATCGGCCAGGGAAAGGGACACTGCGCTCCGCTCCAGCCGCCGTTCGGCCTCCGCCTCCCGGGCCAGGAACACATTCAGAACGGTGCGGATCACGGCCACCACCGCCAGCTGGATCAGGTTGCGGTCGCTGGGTGCGGTGGTGGTGGCCACGATGTCGGCCGCCAGCTGGAATTCAAGGGCCATCGACAACCAGGCGGCAAAGCCCAGCCGGGCGCGGTTGAAACGGCGGTCCACCCCCAGTCGGGGCCCGCGGGCAGGCACCAGTCCCCGCAGGGTGGCCACCATGCCCAGGGTCACCATGAGCACCGAGAGGAACTCCAGCAGCAGCCGAACCGCCTCACTGATGTGCAGGAGGCCGAGCTGGAGCGAGTGCTGGATGAGCATGTCGCCCCTGAACTGCTGCGCGCCAACCCATGATTGATGCCATCGGCTGAAACGTCAGCCCGGAACCCGGCAGCTTCTGACAGCTCCGGCAATCTGCTGCCGATCCGACAGGCAGGAGCGAGGTGGCGCAGGGCGAATCAGGCCCGGTGCCTGCGATGAAAAGGGGCCAACCGGCCCCATTCACCTCGACCCGCCAAAGCTAGCGGTCAGGCGGCCTTCGGTGCCGGCACCATGCGCAGTTTCTCAATGGCCTGGGCCTTCCAGCCCCGCACGGCGGCATAGGTCTGAAGGCGCACCACGGCCGCCTCGGGGTTGGCCACCCGCATCGCCTTGGCCGGGTCGGTGGTGAAGCGGCCGTTTTCATCGAGCCAGCGGCGGCGAGACCTGGCCTGGGGGGTGGCCGGCCGCTTGGGAAGGGGCATCAGCTCGACGCTCCAACGGCTTGCCGGCGACATGGACTCACACGCGGACTCAACGGGATCAGCATGGCTCAGGATGGCGACACGTCAAGACCCGCCATGGCGCCAGGCACTGCCCAGCCGATCCTGATTCTGGGGGGCTTCCTGATCACGGCTGAGGCCTACACGCCCATGGCGGAGCAGCTGGCGGCCGCCACAGGCCAGCCCGTGCAGGTGGTGAGCGTGAGCCGGCCCGAATGGCTGCTCACGGTGGTGCCATTCGGCTGGGCTCGGATCCTCGATCGCGTGGCGATCTGGAGCAGGGCCCTGGCGGCCGGATCCCCCACGGGCCGGATCACCCTGATCGGCCACAGCTCAGGCGGCATCATGCTGCGGCTGTTCCTCAGCGATCTGCCCTTCGAAGGCCGCCGCTACGGCGGCCGGCACTGGGCCGACCGGCTGATCTGTCTGGGCAGCCCCCACACTGCCCTGCGAGCCACACCACTGCGGGCGATGGTGGACCGGGAGCTGCCCGGAGCCTTCCACCCCGAAGTGCACTATGTCTCCGTGGCCGGGGAGGTGGATCTCACGCCGCAGGCGGGGCAGGCCAGCGCCACGGCCCGCCGGCTGGCCCCGGGGGCCTACCGCAACAGCAGCGGCAGGTCCGACGACCGGGGCGATGGACTGGTGCCGGTGAGCGGCGCCCTGCTGCAGGGTTCGACAGCGATCGTGCTGAAGGGAGTGGCCCACGGTGGCGCCTTCGGCCCCCGCTGGTACGGCAGCCCGGATGTGGTGGCCAGCTGGTGGCACGGGGCCTGGGGAGGCCCCGGATCGGTTCAGTAGATCACGCCGCTCCCTGGGGTGACATAGACGCCGGGCTGGCGGTAGTAGCCAGGGTTGCCGTAGCCAGGGTTGCCGTAGCCGGAGTTGCCGTAGCCGGCCTGGGTGTAGCTGCCGTAGGCCACCTGGCAGGCGGCATTCACCAGCTGGGCCTGGGCCGCCTGGAACGGCACCTGTCCGTCGAGCAGGCCCTCGTTGCAATCAGCGGTGAGTCGGTAACTGCCGACCCCATTGGAGGCCACGAAGGTGACCTGGCCGATGGCATTGGGCTCCACGGTGCCAAACATCAGCTGCCAGTTGCTGGAGGGCACCACGATCACCGGCTGGCGCTGCTGCACGGCATTGTCGATCAGACCATTGATCAGTGCCGTGGTGGCGAGACCGGCGATGCCCCAGGCGATCGACTGGCCGCCCCACCAGCCCCAGGGCGGTGAGCTCCAGCCGCCATACCAACCGGTGTTCCAGGGGCGGGAATTGTACCAGCCGGGCTGGGCCCACACCGGGAAGGGGTTGTAGGCGCCGTAGGCCACCGGCCGCACCCAGGGCGACCAGGTGGGATAGCGGTTGTAGTTGTACCAGCGGTTGCGATCCCAGCCGGACCAGGCATAGCGGGGTGCAGGGCGGTAGCCGGGGGCGTAACGCGCGCGCTCGAGGTCACGCCGATAACGGTTCTCGTATTTCTGCTCGTATTTCTGTTTGTAGTACTGCCGCTCGTCCTTCTCCTTCTGTCGCTGCCGCTCCTGTCGTTCCTGCTGCTGCCGCTCCTGCTCCCGCCTCTCCCGTTCGAGCCGCTCCTGCCGTTGCCGCTCCTGCTGCCGGATCTCCCGCTCCTGCTGCTGGCGCTCCTCCTCACGGCGCTCCTGTCGCTGGCGCTCCCGCTGCCGGATTTCCCGCTCCTGCTGCTGACGCTCCTGCTCCCGCCGCTCCTGCCGTTGCCGCTCCTGCTGCCGGATCTCCCGCTCCTGCTGCTGGCGCTCCTGCTGCTGCCGTTCCTGCCGTTGGCGTTCCCGCTGGCGCAGCTCCCGTTCCTGCTGCTGGCGCTCCTGCTCCCGCTGCTCCCGCCGCTTGCGGCGACGTTCCTCCTCGCTGTCATCGGTGGCGGCCTGGGCCCGCAGGCGGGAGGGGCCGGCGGGATCAGCGGCGGCAGCCGGAAACAGCCCGAGGGCACTGGCCGGGGCCAGGGGCTGCAGGGCCACCAGGGTGCTCAGAACCAGGGGAGAAAGGCGCTTCATGGGACAGGGAACAGTGGGACTATCCGCAGGCCTGACGGTACGGCGATCGACGCTGGTGCACCAGCATCAAGCTGCTACGAGGTGTGACCGGAGCTCGGGTTCATGGGCCCATTGCCGCTGGAACTGGTGCCCTGCCTGGTGATGGGCCTGGCCGCCGGCCGGCGCTGGCCCCGGCTGGCGGCTGTGATCGTCCCAGTGCTGATCCGCTGGGCGGTGCCGCTGGCGCTGGTGGGCATGGTGCTGCGCACCCCCCTGAACGGCAGCCTGCTGGTCTCGGCGCTGGTGGCACTGCTGGTGTGCGGCGGCGGCCTGGGGCTGCTGCTGGCGCCCGGACCGTGGCGAAGGCGAATGCCCAGCGGCCCTCTGGCGCTGGGCATGGTGGTCGGCAACACCGCCTACTGGGGCCTGCCGGTGACCGCGGCCCTGCTGCCGGCGGCGGCCCTGCCCCATGCCATCACCTACGACCTGGTGGGCACCCTGCTGACCTGGAGCGTGGGGCCCCTGATCCTGGCGCCCGGGCGGAGCGGCAGCGGCACAACGGCCACCAGGCTCACCAGGTTGCTGATCACCAGCCCGGCCGCCCAGGGGCTGCTGATCGCCCTGCCCCTGCAGGCCAGCCCCTGGAGCCAGGTCCTGGCCGATCTGCTGTGGCTGCCGGCCAGGCTGCTGATGCTGCTGGCCCTGGGGCTGGTGGGCATGCGCCTGGGCAGTCTGATGGAAGCACCGGGGCGGCCGAACCCGGCCGGCGCCGGCCTGCCACTGGCCCTGCTTGGCAAGCTGGTGCTGCTGCCGGCCCTGGTGCTGGTGCTGGGCCTCGGGCTGGGGCTGGCCCCAAGCCTGCAGGCCGCCCTGGTGCTGCAGGCCGGTGCCCCCACCGCCGTATCGGTGCTGCTGCTGGCGGAAGCCCACGGCAACCAGGTGGAGCAGGCCGCCGCCCTGGTGATCTGGAGCACCGGCCTGGCCCTGGTCACGGTGCCGCTCTGGGCAGCCCTGCTCGAGCGGCTGCCCCTGGCTGCGGCCCTGGGCAGCACCGTGGCCTGAGCGCCCCCCTGCCCACCGGCACCGCCATCGAGCCGCGATACTGCTGACAGCGCACCGTTGGATCCGGTTGTGGTCCCTTCTCCGGCCAGGTTCAGCTCCGCCTTCCTGCTGCCCCTGGCCCTGCTGGCCCTGGCCTGGGCCCAGGAACTGGTGGATCAGCTGATCTTCCGAGGCCAGTGGAACCTGCCGATGGTGCGGGGCGGGCCGATCAGCGGCGTGCTCACCGCCCCCTTCAGCCACGGTGGTCTGGGTCACCTGCTGGCCAATTCGCTGGTGTTCGTGCCGCTCTCCTGGCTGGTGCTGAGCCGCAGCCACCGCGCCTACCTGGCGGTGTGGATCGGCGTGCTGGTGACCGCCCTGCCGGTGTGGTGGCTCTGGCCGGCCGGCAGCCACGGGCTCTCGGGGGTGACCTATGGACTGCTCGGCTATCTGATGGTGATCGGCTGGCTGGAACGCCGACCCCTGCCGATCGTGCTCTCGCTGCTGGCCGTGGTCGGCTACGGCGGCCTGCTGCCCGGCCTGCTGCCACTGTTCACCCCCGCAGGGGTGAGCTGGATCAGCCATGCCGCCGGCTTTGCCGGCGGCGTGCTGGCGGCCCTGGTCAGCCGCTCCCCCAGACCATGACCCCGGGGCGACTGGCGGGGCTGCTGGCGGCCGCCGGCCTCTGGGCGCTGGCCTCGATGGAGGCCGCCGGCGCCGCCCTGATTCAGGTGCGGGGCGAACCGCTGGCGGGCGGCCGCCTGCGGGGCCGGGCCAGCGTGCCCCTCGAGAAGGCCCATGGAGGCGACACCCCCGTGCTCACCTTCCGCAGCGGCGCAGCCACAGTGCGGCTCCTGCTCGACACCGGCGCCGCCTCCGCCCTGGTGCGTCCGGAGCTGGCCCAGCGGCTGGGCCTGCCGCTGCAGCCGCTGGCGCCGGGGGCCATGGAACTGGCCGGCGGCGGAGCCGAGTGTCCGGGGCTGCGGCCCCGGCGCACCGTGCTGCCGACCCTGCGGCTGCTGGGGGGATCGCTGGAACTGCGGGGCCTGGAGGCCCTGGTGCTGCCGGTGGCGGCCCTGCCCAGCGGCATCGATGGCGTGCTGGGAGCCCCCAGCCTGCGCCAGTTGCCCCTGCTGGTGGACCCGATCCAGGGAAGCCTGCGCTTCGGGGCCGATGCTCTCGCGCCACCCCCCGGGCTCACGAGCGACAGCCCACCCTGGCGGTTGCCGCTGGAGTGGCGGCTGGGGGTCCCGCTGCTGGGTCTGCCCACCCGCGGGGGCCGGGTGGTGATGGCCCTGGCCGACACGGGCGCCGAAGGGCTGTTTCTGAGCCCGGCGCTGGCCGCCCGGCTACCGGTGGCCGGAACCGCGAGTTCGCTGCGGCTGGTGGGCTTCTGTGGCGAACAGCCGGTGACCCGGCAGCGCTTCGCCGGCTGGGCGGTGCCAGGCGCACCGGCCGTGCTCGAAGGCATCGTGACCGACAATGCCGTCTTCCGGCAGCTGACGGTGGAGGCGATCGCGGGCCAGGAACTGCTGCGGCAGCGCCGGCAACGCTGGCGGCTGGACCTGGCCAGGCCCCACCTGGAGCTCTGGTGATGGGGCGCCTGCGATTGCTGCCCCTGCTGCTGCCCCCGCTGCTGGGCCTGCTGCTGGGCCTGCTGCCGGCCGGTCTGACCGCCGACACGCCGCCAGCCGCCACCGGCAGTCCGCGCCAGCCCTGGCCGGGCAGCAGCGAAGCCCTGGCCCGTCGCTCGCCCTTCAATCGACCTGAGAGCTTTCCGCTCGCCCAACGTCCCCGGGCGGGCGCCTACCGGCCCCATGCCGACTGGATCGGGCGGCTGATCCTGCCCAGCGCCACTGAACAGACCGCCCGAGCCGGTGACTGGGTGTGGCTGGAGGTGCAGCAGAGTCCTGCCGGCTCCGGCCTGACCCCGGGCGATCGACTCCGGCTCAGCTGGAGCGACCGGCCCCGGCTCCAGGCCCTGGTGGCGAGTGTCAGCACCCCGGTGCGGCTGGGGGAGGCCGCGCGCCGGTCAATGGCGGCGGGCAATGTGGTCCCGACCCGGCTGAACGGCCGCCGGGTGGGACCGCTCCAGTCCCTGGCCGGATCCCGGCCGGTGGACGATGTGGTCGTGAGCCTGGAGGGGGTGGAGACCGCTGGCGGCGGCGAGCTGCGCATCAGCCTGCCTCCGGTGCAGATCAGTGGACGCTGGACCGCTCTGGTGACGGTGCTCGGTCCCGCCGGCCGGCCGGGGGATCCGGACCTGTTCCGGGTGCAGCACTACGACCGGGAGGGGGGGCTGTTCTCCGGCAGCGAGGAAACGATCCGCATTCCACGCCAGCCGCCGGACCGCTTCGGCCGTCGCTTCTTCGATGCCGATGGCATCGCCGACACTGCGCTCAACAGTGACGGTTGGTACGTCCACGGCGCACCCACCGCCGATGGGGTGTTCACCGTGCAGGCCATCGAACCGCGGGCCCTCAGCCGGCTGACGCCGTGGCAGATGGTGGAGGGCATTCAGGCCAGCCGCCGCTGGCTGCGCCGCCTGACCTGGGGCATGCCTGGCCAGGAACGCGGGCGGATCGAGAAGGCCAGCCTGCGGGGCCGTCATGGGGTCACGGACCCTGGTTGGCGCCGCGGCGACCGGGCGCTGGTGATCCACGGCTTCGGCGGCATCGGCGGGCCCGGGGGTGAACCGGTGACCGGCTTCACCGTGACCGGCCACTTCGCCTTCGGCGAGGCACGGGTGGTGGCCGATCCGTTCACCGGCGAAGACCGTTTCGCGATCCGGTATCACCAGATCTACGCCAACAATCCCAACGGCATCATTGCCGGCATCCAGGACTGGAGCGCCTTCAGCGGCGACCTGCAGCGGGGCTGGCTGGGCACCCGGCCGATCGTGGATGTGGCGGTGAGGCTGGAGAACGGGCGCTTCAGCCGGGCCGTGCTGGATGAACTGGAACTTCAGGCCGAAATCATCAGCGCCCGTTATCGCAGCGGCGATGGCCGGGGGGTGGCCGAGGTGACCCCCGCCAGCTCCTGCGTGCAGGATTCGGGCCAGGCCCTGTGGATCACCCTGGACCAGCTGCGGCGCCAGCCGGCGCTGGCGGAGCTGCAGCCCGCCCAGAGGCAGGAGCTGGCGCGGCTGGCCCGCTCCCTGCATGCCCACATCACCCCATTCGGCATCGTGCGCCACGACTGGCGCCACAATGCCGGCGTGATCGCGGCGGCGGTCGCCGCCGGCGAACGGGGCCAGGTGGCACCGCAGGGCGACTACCACTCCAGCCAGGGGCCTGCCGCGGTGCTGCTCAGCTGGCGGTCGATGCTGCCCCGCCAGGCCCATGACGATCTCAGCCAGGCCTTTGCCCGCCAGGGGCTGCCGCTCTGGGTGCTGCGCACGAGCCTGATCCCGGGAACCGATCCCAGCCTCGAGCCGGTGGCACCCACCCTGCTCTTCGGCAGCATTCCACCCCTGGCGCGGCTGCTGGAACGGCTGAGCCAGGCCCTCTCCACCGATTCCTGGCGCCAGACCCTGCCCCTCACCCTGCTGCTGCTGGGTGTGCAGGCGGGGGTGGCGATTCCCCTGGCGGCCCGCAGCGGCCTGATCAATGCTGCCGACCGCTGGCGACCGGGCCGGGGCTGGCTGCGCCGGGCTGCCGGACTGCTGGTCATGCCGGCCATGGCGGAGGAACTGATCTTCCGTGTGGCCCTTCTGCCCCAGCCCGATGAGGGGATGGGGCTGGCCCGCTCTGCGGGGTGGTTGACCTTGAGCGTGCTGGCTTTTGTGGCCTATCACCCCCTGGCCGGCACCTGCTGGTATCCGGCAGGGAGACGCCTGTTCCGCAGGCCCGACTTTCTGGCGCAGTGTGCGCTGCTGGGACTCCTCTGCGGACTGGCTTACCTGGCCAGCGGCTGTCTCTGGTCAGCGGTGGCGATCCACTGGATCACCGTGGTGCTGTGGCTGGAATGGCTAGGAGGCCGAAGACAGCTCGGCTCCCCAGCCGGCAGTGGACCTCAGGAAGCCAGAACCTGATCGGGGGCCCAATCGGTGATCAGACGCTCCAGACGCACGACCCGGTAACGGGTTTCATCGCTGGGATGCTCCTCATACTGATGGCGGAGGTCGGCAAGCTCGGCCTCGAGGGCAAAGCGGACGGGATGGTTGGGATGCACGGCACGGGAAGGCCTTCCTGGAAACCTTAATACAAACGGAAGGCCCCCTCAACGCCCGGGCCTGTCCGCGGGGGGTCTTGTCTGGATAGGTTGACAGGATGGATCTGACTCCGTTCCTGGAGAACCTGGGCGACGCCACCCTCGACACGGTGCTGCTCTCGGTGGCCGTGGAGGGGAGGGTGGCCCTGGCAATGAAGGGGCGTTTCCTGCTGCGCTCGGTCTGCAGCGGCTTCTCCGACCGCCAACGGATCGGCTGCGCCGTGACCGATGAACACTCCTGCCTCCGGTATCTGGAGCGCGAGCCCTACGACCTGCTGATCTGCACCGACCACCTGGAGAACGGCAACGGCTTCGAGCTGACCCGCAAGGCCCACCAGCGCCATCCGGATCTGCGGGTGGTGGTGCTGGCCCTCGGCGATGTGATCCCCGCCGAATACGCCGAAGCCAGCTGGCTGCAGGCCGTGGTGGCCGAAGCCGATTTCATCGACGACCAGAAACCCCTGGAGGCGGCCGTGCTGGCGGTGATGGGCAACCACGGCTATCGCAGTCCATCCCTGCGCAATGGTCGGCTGCCCTACCTCAGCTGCCCGCGGCTCACACCCCGCGAATACGAGGTGCTGGACCTGCTGGCCGGTGGCCTCAGCGACCGGGAGATCGCCCGCCAGCTGGGGGTGAGCGAAACCACCGCGCGCACCTACACCAAGCGGTTGCTGCAGACCCTGCAGGTCAATAACCGGTTGCAGGCCGTCCTCAAGGGCATGCGCTGCGGCATGGTCCAGATCTGATCCCACAGAACCGGGGATTGTCCCCGGATGGGGGGCGCCACGGCAGACCGCACGGGAGCAGTGTGAAAGCCGCAGACCCCGATCCGCCCATCGGGCGGACATGCGATGAGCACCCTCACAATCGGAGAGCTGGAAGCGAATTACTCGATGTACTGCAAAGCCCTCCGCATGTTGATCCGTGAAGGTCGCAGCCTGGTGAAGATTCAGCGCACGGTGTGCTGGCAGCGCCTCGAAACCCTGCATCAGTGCCTGCCGGGACAGTACCGGGATCCGGCCTATCTCTATGCCTTGCTGCGCCGCGAAGTGACCACCGGCTGACGCGCGTCGAACCGGTTCAGGCCCGGAACCGGTTCGGCTGGGCGAACCCTTCAGAGGAGCGGCCTACGGTCCCACCAGGGACCAAAGGCCATGAACCTCGCTTCGTTACAGGCCGGACTTGAGCGGGCCGATGTGCGGCTGGATGGCCAGCGGCCATGGGATCTGCAGCTGCATGACCGTTCGGTGATCCCTGACCTGCTGCGCCGCGGCTCCCTCGGCCTGGGGGAGAGCTACGTGAACGGCGCCTGGGACTGCGAAGCCCTGGACGACCTGTTCACCAGGGTGCTGCGGGTCGGCCTGGCCCAGCAGGTGGGTCGGGCTCCACTGGCATCGCTGACCCGGCGGTTGGGGGAGGCACTGCTGGATCACCAGAGCCGCCGCCGGGCAGCCGCCGCGATCCAGCTCCACTACGACCGCGAAGACGCGATCTACGGCGCGATGCTGGATTCGCGGCGGATCTACAGCTGCGCCCTCTGGCAGCAGGCCAGCGATCTGGAGATGGCCCAGCTGCACAAGCTGACCCTGATCGGCGCGAAGCTCGACCTCATGCCCGGCATGCGGGTGCTGGACATCGGCTGCGGCTGGGGCGGGCTGGCCGCCTTCCTGGCCGACCGGCACGGCGTGCAGGTCACCGGCATCACCCTCTCGCAAGCGCAGTGGCACCAGGTGCAGCGGCGCCGCCAGGGCGAGTGGCGCCATCTGCCGCTGCGGTTCATGCGGCTGGACTACCGCGACATCGGCCGCCTGGGGAACGGAGACTTCGACCGCATCGTGTCGGTGGGCATGCTGGAGCATGTGGGTCCCCGGCACCTGGCCGGCTTCTTCCAACGCTGCCGGCAAGCCCTGGTGCCCGAAGGGCTGATGCTGCTGCACACGATCGGATCACACCTCACCACCCCTGCCACCGATGGCTGGATGGACGCCCACGTGTTTCCCGACGGCCGCCTGCCCTCGCCCCGGCAGCTGTGCAGGGCCCTCGAGCCCTGGTTTCTGATTGAGGACTGGCACAACCTGGGCAGCGACTACGACCCAACCCTGCTGGCCTGGCATCGCAACCTGGAGCAGGCGTGGCCCAGGTTGCTGGAGGAGCTGGCGCCGACCTTGGACCCCCAGGAACGCTTCCGCCTGCCCCGCCACTGGCGCTACTACCTGCTCAGCTGCGCAGGCTATTTCCGCTCGCGCCAGGGCCAGCTCTGGCAGCTGGTGCTCAGTCAGGCCCACCGGCCCGACAGCAGGGCCGCTGCCTACCGATCCCTGCGGCCGGGTGCCTGCCCGCTGGCACCGAACGGCCCGGAAGACCGGGGGGGACATCGGGGCCAGCGTTGATCCAAACTGGATTTCTTGCCATGTCCCCCGCTGCAGAACGGGAGCGCTGCCAACCCCCGGGAACCTGCCTACGATCCGGCAACCTGTTCCCCGACACCAGGCCATGCTGCTCGGCGAAGTGTTTCTGGAAACGATGGCGACCGGAATCATCACCCAGGAGGAAATCGACTGGCTGACCACCCACCAGGCCGACTTCAACCGCGAAGAGGAGGCCAAGGCCCTCAGAATCGGTCGCCTTCTGGATGAGGGCACCATCCAGATCGGCTGCAGGCTGCTCGATCAGGCCTCCTGAAGCGGTTGCAGGGCGCCGCCGCAGCTTGAGCCGCTGCCGGCGGTGCAGCCGAAGCAGTGGTCCGCCGCCTGAATCGGTGATCCGGCCGGATCCCAGGCCAGCAGATCCCGCAGGTGGCGACGGGGACCGGGCAGGGGCAAGCCCAGCATCTGGTGAAAGTCGCAGTCGTGCAGGCGGCCCTGCCAGTCGACGCTGATCAGCGAGCGACACATCACCAGGGGCAGGTTCTCGACCCGGTGGGCCCGGCGCAGCAGGGCGTGGTAAGCCTCCAGCTGGCCGCTGGCCTCCAGGCTGGCGGCGAATCGCTGGATCGGCATGTTGGCCAGGGTGAACAGCTGGTTGAACACCACGCCGTGCCGTGCCGCCAGCTCCCGCCGGTAATCGGCCTCCAGGGCCGCCTGCGGTGGCGGCAGCACCGGCCCCTGGGGGTTGAACACCAGATGGAGCTCCAGGCCGCTCCCAGGCTGGCCATAGCCGAGGGCGTTGAGGCACCGCAGTCCGTCGATGCTGCGGGCGAACACCCCCCGGCCCCGCTGCTGATCCACATTGCCCTCCTCGTAGCAGGGCAGCGACGCCACCACCACCACCCGCTGCTGGGCCAGAAAGGCGGCCAGATCCTCCTGACCCGGCTCGCTGAGGATCGTGAGATTGCAACGGTCGATCACCTCTGCCCCCAGCTCGCGGCAGCGCCGCACCAGGTCTCGGAAGCAGGGATGCAGCTCCGGCGCCCCACCGGTGAGATCCACCCTGGCCAGGCCTCGGGCCGCCACCACCCGGGTCACCAGCTGCAGGGTGGCGTCATCCATCTGCTCGGTGCGGCTGGGCCCCGCCGCCACATGACAATGGCGGCAGGCCTGGTTGCAGCGATACCCCAGGTTCACCTGCAGGGTGGTGAGCGGGCCCCGGGTGAGCAGTGGGAACGGCTGCTGACCCGGGCTGTGTTGCTGACCCGGGCTGTGTTGCTGAGCCGGGCTGTGTTGCTGCGCCGGGCTGTGTTGCTGCGCCATGGTCCCTCCCAGACCCCACGGGCGGGCCACCCCAGCTGCCATCCTGAACGCTACCGGGCTCCAGCCGCCGCGCACGCCGAATGACCACGGATCCAACCTCCCCCACCATGCCCGATCCATTGCCGGTCGACCTGCTGGTGATCAGTGCCAGCTCGGGTGAGAACCTGGCCCTGGCCGGCCGTTTCGCCACCGCCGCCCGCGCGGCGGGGCTGGTGGCCGAGGTGCTGGATCTGACCAGCGTGGAGCTGCCGCTCTACACCTCCCGCCGCCAGGCCAACGAGGGCATTCCTGCGGAGGTGGCGGCCCTGGGCCTGCGGCTGGCCAGCGCATCCCGCTGGGTGATCTGCGCCCCGGAATACAACGGTTCGATCCCGCCGGTGCTCACCAGTGCCATTGCCTGGCTGTCGGTGCAGGCAGAGGACTTCCGCAGCCTGTTCAACCAGCGGCCCGTGGTGATCGCCACCCATTCCGGCGGTGGCGGCATGGGCCTGCTCACGGCCCTGCGGCTGCAGCTAGCCCACCTGGGGGCCATCGTGGTGGGTCGCCAGCTGCTCAGCACCCAGGCCCGCCCCGCCTCCGACGACACCATCGGCGACCTGATCCTTCAGCTCCGGAAACTGCCATGAACGCCAGCAGCAGCATCACCAGCAGCGGCTGGCTGCTGCGCCGGGCCGACGAGCGCTTCCACAGCCAGCTCGACTGGCTCGACAGCCGCCACAGCTTCTCCTTCGCCGGCCACCACCACCCCGACTGGATGGGTTTCGGCCCCCTGCGGGTGATCAACGACGACACCATCGCCGCGGGCGCGGGCTTCGGCATGCACCCGCACCGCAACATGGAGATCGTCACCGTGATGGTGAGTGGCGAGCTCTGCCACCAGGATTCGATGGGCCACCAGCAGCGGCTCAGGGCGGGGGAGGTGCAGCGGATGAGCACCGGCCGGGGGCTGGTGCACAGCGAGCGCAATGGCGGCCCGGCCGCCTGCCGGCTGCTCCAGATCTGGATTGAGCCCACGGAACCCGGCGGCGAACCGGCCTACGAGCAGAAGCCGTTTGCCATCGGCCACCGCTGGTGCCCGCTGATCGCTCCCGATCGGGCGGAGGGCGCCATGGCGATCCGCCGCCCGGTGCGGCTCTGGCGGGCGCTCCCCGGGGCGGGGGAGCGGCTGGAGCTGCCGGTGCCACCGGGTCAGTTGGGCTGGCTGCAGCTGGTCGAGGGCGTGGTGGAAACCGACCGCGGACCCGGGAGGCTGGAGACTGGCGACGGCCTCGGCTTCGATCGGGCAGCCCCAGGCTCCCCCACCAGCCTCACGGCCGGCGACCAGGGGGCCGATCTGCTGCTGTTCGCCCTGGCCTGATGGGCGGCCTGCAGGGCCGGCTGTCGTCAGAGGAGCTTGACCACATCGATGGCGCGACCCACCACCGCGCTGAGGTCACGGGCCCGCAGCAGGGCGCCCTGGTGGCTGTGGAACTGATAGGCCTGCTCCGGCGAATTCACCTCGCTGAGGTGCTCGTCGTGCCCCTCGATCCCCAGGAAGGGACCACTGTCCCGCAGGCGCAGCACATAGCGCTCAGGGTGGGTGCCGACCCGCGGGTGATGGGGATCAGCCATGGGGGACCAGAAATTCATCGCCGCAACGCAGGGGCCTTCTCTGTCATGGCAACGCCGGACCGCCCTGAGATTGAGCATTCATACCCAATTGCCCAGACGGGTCGGCTGCCAGGATGACCTGGATGATCACCACCGACCCCGCCAATCTGCTTGAGCCGCCCTTCGGCTACCGGCCGATGGCCTGGCTGGGGCTGGTGACCAACAGCCTGGTGCTGCCCCTCGCCCTGGTGCTGATCCGGCTCGATCCGGCCTGGCGCACGGCCAACATCGCCGTGGCCGCCGGTGCCTTGCTGCCCACGGCCGCCACGGGCCTGGTGGCCTCGGTGGCCCTGCTGCGCTGGCGGGCCTGGGGCCAGATCCTGGCGATCGTGGCTCTGTCGCTGAGCCTGGCGGTGGGGCTGCCCTATGGGATCGTGCGCCTGAGCCTGGTTCAGGAGGGGCGCTCCCTGCTGGCCGTTGCCGCACCGGCCATCTGGCTGCTCAACGTGGGAGCCCTGGTCTACTGGTGCCGTCCAGCCCACCGGCGCTACCTGATCTGATCAGCGGCAGCAGCGGACACGCGGAACTGTCGCGTCAGTCACTGCGGAAGCCAGTCCAGATGGCCAGTATGGAATGTGTCCTTGAAGAACGCGAGATGAGCCAGGTGTCTCTGCTGGCCTCCCTGGCTGGCCCATCCAGCCGCAGCAGCGATCGTCAGTATCGACTGGTCGATCAGCAGGGGGTGCCCCATCCGATCCTCGATGACCTCTACGACTCCCTGGAGGCCGCCTGGAACGAGGCAGTCACCTGGTGGCACGAGCAGGCGGCCGACAGCCGGGAGCCCGTAGGCATCGGTGTGGAGGTGAGCACAGCCAATGGCGGCTGGCGCACCCTGCGCCACCCCGGCTGCTGAACAGACCCGAGGGCCAGGCCCTCAGAACCCCCAGGTGGGCTGGTAGATGCGCAGGGTGCCGAACCCCACCGGACTGGCCACCGGATCGGCACCCGCCGGCAACGCCGTGACCTGAAACAGATAGGTGTCAGCCTGGGATGGGTTGCGCCAGGGCCTGATCACCACGGTGACCGTGGTGCCGGGCACGACCGGCTCCGGGAAGACCACGCTGAACTGCCGCTCCAGCGGATCAAACCGCACCTGCGTTGGCACCGGGCGCCCCTCACGCCGGGGCCGACCCACAAAGGCGCGGGTGGCCGCCACATTGAAGCCGAACTGACGGTCCACCCCTCTCACCTGCTGAATGGTCAGACCAGCAAGCGAGGCGCCGGCATCGCTGGCCAGCTCCAGGGTGAAGTAATACTCGGGGTTGCCCTCCCAGACGTTGGTGGAGTAGCTGAGCAGATCCACCTTCCACGGCGCCCGTACGAAGTGGCTGGCCCCCCTGATCTCCAGGGCCCCGAGGGGCCGGACCCCAGCCAGGGTCACCAGGGCCGCGACGAGCACCGGACGGAGGACACCTGCCAGAGAGATCATCTGCCCGCGGGCCGCTGGCCCTCAAGCTAGGCAGGCGACAGGGCGTTGCTGAAGAGGTTCGGGTCCTGGTCGCGGCGATGGCGCAGCGGCAGGTCCGGACCCTGGCCATCGGGATCGGCGGGGTCGAGCCGGGCCGTGGCTTCCAGGGCCTGCCGCAGGCGGCGGGCGGAGTGCAGGGGCATGTCGCGGGGCACGCAGATCCGGTCGCGCAGTTCCCGCAGGCCCGCGGCGGTGGCGGCGGGCGGCGGGCAGGCGTCACCGCGGATCAGGGTGGTCAGGGCACAGCGCAGGGCCTGGTCGCGGTGGCGTGCGGGACACTGCTGGCGGGCCAGCAAGGCCTCACGGTGGCGCAGCACCCTGGCGAGCGCCAGAGCGGCAGCGCCGGGCGGTTCCGCCTGGCTGGTTTCGGGGTCGGCCTGGCCGTCGGGCACGATCGGCCAGGGACCTCCGTTGATGCGGGCGGCGAGCTGCCGTTGCCCGGGTTCGCCGCTGGCGACACAGCCCCCCATCTGGGGCGGCAGGTCATGGGCATGGGTGTGGAAATCACCCTGGGTGCCCTGATAGGCGGGCCGGGCCTCCATGGCCCGGAACCAGCGATCAAGGCCGGGGTGGCAACCCCGCAGAAGCACCCCCTTGTAATGGGCCAGGCTGGCCGACATGCGCTCCAGAAAGGGGGCGAACAGCACATCGGCCCCACCGAAGCCGCCCAGCATGAAGGGCCCCCCGCCGGCCGCCATCAGCCGCTCCAGCTCGGTGGCCACGTGGCTGAAGTGGCGCTGGGCCAGGGCCTCGCCATCGGCACCGGATCCGGGCTGGCACAGCCAGCTGCACCAGGCGGCGAACAGGCTGCGCTCCAGACGGCGGAACCGCACCACCTCGGGATCATGCAGCGCATGGCCCAGCGGACCGAAGGCCTCCTCCAGCGCCTCCAGAATCCGGTCGCTTTCGGTGATCAACCTGCCATCGAGCTCGATGGCAGGCACCATGCCGGAGGGCACGAGGCGGCGGTACCAAGGCTCCTTGTCGCCGTAGCAGACCATGCTGACCTTGCCCACCCGATAGGGAATGCGGCTCTCCTCCAGCCACAGCCAGACCCTCTGGCAGTAGGGGCACCAGGCGTGGTGATCGCGGTAGAGGGTGACCCTGACCTGCTCCTGGGAGTGGCCGAAGAGCCGCAACCGGGCCTGGGCGTTGGTGGGGCCGTTGACCCGATCGGGCAGCGGTGGAGCCAGCGCCTCCAGCTCGGACCACGAGAGGGGAGAGGCCTGGGGAATCACGGGGCACCGCAGAGTGGCGACCATGCTGGCGCAGGGCGGCCGGTCTCGCAGCTCACGGTGGGCAGACTTAGGGTTCACACACCCCAAGCCAACGCACACTGACCATGTTCGACGCCTTCACCAAGGTTGTGGCCCAGGCCGACGCCCGCGGCGAATTTCTCAGCGCCGGCCAGATCGACGCGCTCGCGGCGATGGTGGCCGACAGCAACAAGCGCATGGATTCCGTGAACCGGATCACCTCCAATGCGTCAGCCATCGTCACGGGCGCGGCCCGTGAGCTGTTCGCCCAGCAGCCCGCCCTGATCGCTCCAGGCGGCAACGCTTACACCCACCGCCGCATGGCCGCCTGCCTGCGTGACATGGAGATCATCCTCCGTTATGTCACCTACGCCCTGTTCACCGGCGATGCCTCGGTGCTCGAAGACCGCTGCCTCAACGGCCTGCGGGAGACCTACCTGGCCCTCGGCGTGCCCGGTGCTTCCGTGGCCGAAGGCGTGCGCAAAATGAAGGACACGGCCATCGCCATCGCCAACGATCGCAACGGCATCACCCAGGGCGACTGCTCCGCCCTGATGTCCGAAATCGGCACCTACTTCGATCGCGCCGCCGCCGCCGTGGCCTGAGGCCTACGGCTGCCGACCCCACTGCCGGCCCGGAGCCCTGCCAGCCAGGTTCCGGGCCATTTTTG
>JBKDDA010000090.1:0-44296 GCA_046313055.1 Synechococcaceae cyanobacterium
AACAGCACCAGCGCCAACACCCAGATCTGGGTCAATGCGGTGGCCAACAGCAGCGATCCCGACAGCACCACCTGGCTCAACACCAGCGTGCAATTGCCCGATGGCAAGGGTGGCTGGGCCATCAGCCAGCAGGCCGGCGCCTCTGGGGTGGTTGATCCCGGTTGGCAGGAGCCCAACGGCGGGCTCTCACCCTGGGCACCCTCCTTCGCGGAGCTCAACGGCGTGCTCTATTCCGCTGTGCGCGGCTGGAACAGCGCTGGCAACAATAGACAGCTCTACTGGAACCGCAGCACCGACAACGGGCGCACCTGGAGCCCCTGGCAGCAACTGCCCGGTGGCATGACCTCCGACCGGCCACCCACCATCGCCGCGTACAACGGCACGCTCTACCTCGTCTACATCGGCCAGGACAAAGACCAGAGCCTCAACATCACCAAGCTCGACAACGCCAACGCCAACCAGTGGGCATCTCAGAGACCGGTGCGTGCCGGCGCCAGCAACGCCTCCAACCAGGCCGCCGAATTCGCCACGTTGCTCAATGAAGGAACTCGGCTGGCCCTTTATTACGTTGGCACCGGGCTCAACGAGCTCTATAGCACCAGCTCTACCGATCCTTACAACACGGGCAAGTTCACTCCCTCCACACTGATCAAGTACAACGACAGGAGTGGCAACCAGACTGCTTCAGGGCCCGTGGCGGCAACCCGCCTGAACAGCCAGACCTATCTGGCTTATCAGGGAGGCACCTATCGGACGGGGGACAAGCTGGCAGGGCCATCCAACCAGATCTTCCTCACCACCGGCAGCGCCAACGACACGAACTGGACCCTGCCCAACTCCATACCTCAGCCCGGCTTCGCCAGCCACACCGGCGTGGGGCTCACCGCCAACCGCGAGGGGCTGGTGCTCAGCTACAGCGATGTGCTCTACGGCAAAAACGTTGTATCAGTGCAGCAGGGCACAGGCACAGGCACGAGCTGGAGCTTCTCCCCCTACACCCTGCTGCAGACCCCAGGCAACAGCAGCGCCCGCTACGACGGTGCCAACAGCCTCTACGCCAAGACCGGCAGCGAGCAGGTGCTGGTGTCGACCATCAATGCCAATGCCAATGAGGCGATCACCAACGCCTGGGTCAACCCCACCCCGGTGCTCACGCCCGCACAGGCCGGATCCACCCTCACGCCCGTGGGCGATCTCGACAACGACGGCTTTGCCGATCTGCTGCTGACCGCCAACAACGTGGTTGCCAACAACGTTGTTGCCAACAACGTGGTTGCCAACGCGGAGACCGGCTTCAAGCTGGCCACTGGCCTGCGGGTGATCAGCGGCGCTGCCACCAGCGGCCAGATTCTCGCCAACAACGACAACACAGCCCCCAGCCAGAGCGTGCAGCTGGCTGCCCCCTTCAACCGGGACAGCAGATCCACGCCAGTGGCGTCAATCACTGGTGCCGATCCAGTCGCTGGCAACCTCAGCCTCAACCTCAGCGCCACCAGTGGCGGCTCGATCAACAGCCTCAGCGCGACTGTGCCTGGCAAGAGCCTGAGCGCACGCGTGTCGGATGTGATGCAGGCCAGCACGCTGCTGGCCGCCACGAGCTCCAGCACCACCAGCCTCAACACCGCCAACGGCTGGGGCAAGCCAGAGCTCAATGCCGGCGGCAGCTACGGCGATCTCAATGGCGATGGCCGCCACGATTTCCTCGATCCATTCACCACCAGCTCCATCCCCGCGGTGGAGGGGTTGGCCTACAGCCTCTGGAGCATCCGCCCCGCTGGCGATGTGAATGGCAATGGCGTGGATGATGTGCTGCTTTCCCTTGCACCGCAAGGGCCGAGCTACGCGCTGGACAGCAACGGACTGCCCATGGCACTGCAATCGGTGCTGCTGGATGGATCGCTCTTTCATGTGGATCCCAACCGCAACACATTCAGCCTCGCCGCAGCGGCAGGATCCCCCCAGGACGGCTGGACCTCTGCCGGTCTCAAGACACCCCTCAACCCCTACAACCGCAGCCAGCTCTACGACCTCGCCAGCACCTCCCCGACTGCCTACATGCCCGGGCTGCAGAACTGGTTCGAGTCGATCCTCACCGTCCAGCCGGGCGCACTGAGGGCGGTCGCCACCGCAAACAGCTTGAACACTGGGGCGAACCAAACGGGCAGCCCGCCGTCTGTGGCCGTCAGCCCCAACGGCAAACCCTATGTGCTGACTGCCGGGGATCTATCCGACAACGATCTGATCTTGGGCAAAAGCCCCCAGGGGCTTTGGATGGCTGATCAGAACGCTTCTGGCTCCTGGCGGCAGACCAAAGTGCTCCCGGGTCCCGTTCGGGAGCCCAGTGCCATCTTCCACAAAGGCAAGCTCGTTGTTGCCTATCTGGACGAGAACAACAACATCCATGTGGCCTGGTGCGAGGCTCAGTCACCGGACACTGCCAGCGGCTGGCAGAGCTACCAGGTGATCACCGCTGCCCCTGAAATGAGTCGAGGCGGCCCCGTCCTGGTGGAGGAGCAGGGTCGCCTGGCCATGTATTTTCTCTCCAATGCCAGCGGCGCGCGCGAGCAGACGATCCGTTATCTCTACAGCACGGATCCATTCAATAGCCCTGCCAATGGAAACTGGGCCGGCAGCCCCGATGCGGCCAATGGCTACAGCCGCATCAGCGGTACCATTACGATCAAGGTTGGCGAAAGCACAAGCACGCCAACGGCTGACCGCGAGACTCAGCTGGAGGCCGTCAGCTACCAGGGGCGCACGGTTCTTGCCTTCAATAGCTATAAATCATCAATTGATATTGGCAACCTTACACTGCTCACCCAGGTGGCCAGCGCTCCCAGTGCCACCAACCTGAATCAATCCCTTTCGTGGGTGAGCACCGATATCCCCAATCCCCTTGACTTAACTAGAAGAACATACGTGAGCGGCCTCGCCACGGATCAGTCACTGCTCTACATCACGACATATTCAGATTCTTCCGCCACGATCCAAACGGACAAAGGCATTCAGTCTGTAGAAATCACCGTACCTTTCATCGCAAGTTTGAGGCCGAGTGACAGTCAGGCGGGTAGCTGGTCCATTGACCCCACCAATGCCCAGATCAGCGCATGGGGTAATACTATCAATCAAGAAGGGGTCAAACCTTTTCTGGCCAATGGTCGCCTGATGGGTGCCTGGAACAACCAAGATCCGTTAACCACCGGCGGCACCCTTCAGATCACTGATCTCGGTCCAACAATCAGCCCACCCACCCAGTCGTCCCTCGCCGGTTTCTCCCTCGATGGCAACATCGACATCAACGGCGATGGCTTCAAGGACATTCTCCTGTCCGATCCATCCGACCCCAAGCAGAACGTTGACAATCAATATGCCCTGTTTGGTGGCGACTACCTCAACATCGCCTCCCAGGTGGGCACCAGCGGCGACGATGTGATCGTTGGCACTCCACTGGCCGATGTGATCTACACCATCCAGGGTGCTGATCGGGTGATCAGCAATGGCGGCGTTGATGTGATCTACACCGGCGCCGGCGATGACAGCATTGCCATTCAGGACAATGCCTTCATCCGCATTGACGCCGGCTCCGGCTTCGACAGCCTCCAGCTCCAGGGCAAGGCCAATCAAAGCTACGACTTCAGACTCAACCTGGATATTCCGGAATACTTCCCCGGCACTCAGCTGCGCGATATCGAGCTGATCAGTTCCATTGATTACGGGGCCAATCTGCTCGACTTCGATGCGGCGGCGATCAACGCCATCAACCCCGATCGGGTGCTCTTCCTCACCCCGGACGCCAGCGACACAATCAGCCTTGCTTCTGAGTTCAAGCGCAATCCACGCTTTGATACCAGACTTGGTGGCAACCTCTGGAGCGCCTATGCGGCCGGAGAACAATCAGATCCAGCCAGCAGCAACCCTGCCCTGATCTATGTCGCCGCACCCTCCGGGCAGACACGCGAGTGGATTGAGGCGAATGTGAACATCGTGGGTGATAGCACCGATGCTGCATTGCTGTCGGCAAAGGAACCAGCGTTGCTCCCTGCCTCCCTCTTGTCAGATGGGGGCCCGTTCACGACGGCCAGGTCAACGGCAAGGCCTGTTCCCACTCTGCCGTTGCCCAGTGCGATCGCCAGCCGTGCAGCCTTTGGCCGTGGCCTGCTGCTGGCCGCCTATCGCAATGAAGGATCCGCCGGCGCCCGCTTTGCGATCCAGCGCAACGACACCAGCACGCGCCAGGTGATTGCCTATGCCGCCACCGGCCAGGGCGGTACCGCCAAGCCGGGCCTGGATTTCAGCCCTGCCCTCGGCGTGGTGGTGCTGGAGATCGGCGAGGCGATGGCGGAGATTCAGGTGCCGTTCAGTCCTGATGGCCTCAGGCAGCGACGGGGCGGCAAGCTCGGGCTGGAGGTCAAGGAACTGGTGGATGTCGGCCAGAAACCGAAGCACCTGGTGTTCCTGCAGGATCCATCGACGCCTGAGTCGCCTGCAGCCATGCGCGTGCTCTCGGGCCTGAACGTGGAGCACAGTGACGATGGGGCGAGCACCCGTCTGAGGTTCCGGGCCGATACCCAGCCCAGCGGTGCCGGCCACTTCGGGTTGACGGTGGTGCGCCGCGGCGGCGCTGCCGACCCGATCCCCACGGCATCGACCCGCCTCTCGATCTCGGATCTCGGCGGCCTCGCCGGCCATGATCTCGACGGCACGAACAACGGCCAGGTCGCGCTGGAGTTTCTGCTGGACCACAGCCCGGCCGCCGCCGCCGTGAGCCTGAAACGCCGCGATGGCCAGTGGACCCCCCTGAGGGAACTGGCTGTGGGCGACGGCCCCGTGCAGCCGCCCACACCGCCCGACCCGCCGGCTCCTGGCCCAGAGCCAGGGCCAGGGCCGATCTCCCCCCCCAGCACCCTGCGCCCGGCCCTGGCACCCGGTGGCCAGATTCGCTATGCGCTGATCAACCAGGGCCGGGCCAATTTCCGTGAGCTCACCAGCGAGCAGGCCAGCAGGATCGACTGGTCACGGGTCGACTTTGAATCGCTCGCGGATTCTCCCGCATCGGCCCGGAGCCTCGATGCCTCGTTGATCAACTATCGCCAGCTGCAGGCACCTGCGTTTGCCGCCCTGGCGGAGTTTCTGTCGGTTGATCAGCTCACCGGCAGGAACATCCTCCAGATTGGGGCGAACCCGCAGGCCAGGGGCAGTTTCTCGACCTTTGAAGTTGGCCAGGATCAACGGCTGGTGCAGATCGGCGGAGACCGGCCGGATCTGTTCCTGGTGAGGGCCAGGGCTGAGCTCGTGGCAACGGGCAAGCAGGGCGATGATCTGTTCTATGCCACCCGCGCGTCGTCGCGCATCGAGGTGCGGGACTTCAGGGCCGGCGACTGCCTGAAACTGGCGGGCTTCAGCAGGAGAGATCTGCTGGATGGCACCCTCATGCTCCGCCAGACAGGGGCCGACACCACCTTCTGGTCCAGGGGAACCTTGGTGGCCAGTCTGCAGGACGTGGACAAGGACGATCTCCGGTATCTCAACCAGAGCTTCTGCCTGCCAACACCCTCGACAACGGTGATCTGAGGCGGTGCTGATGCTCAGGGCTCAGCCCCTACGCTCCCGGGGTATCAGCTCCCACCAGGCCCGCGACGATGGCCCCACAATCGATCCTGGCGCCGGTGGAGGCCTGGTTCTCCCGCCAGGGCTGGAGCCCCCTCCCCTTCCAGCTCCAGGTGTGGCGCGCCTTCCTGAATGGTCACAGCGGCCTGATCCAGGTGCCCACCGGCTCCGGCAAGACCTATGCCGCCGTGATGGGTCCGATCGCCGAGCTGCTGGCCGAGGCCGGCTGGAGGCCTGGGCAGCCTGGCACCGGTCCAGCGGGCCTGCGCCTGCTGTATCTCACCCCCCTGCGGGCCCTCAGCCGCGACCTGGCCCTGGCGATCCAGGACCCGATCGACACCATGGGCTGGCCCCTGCGGGTGGCGATCCGCAACGGCGATACCACCAGCCATGAGCGCGGCAAGCAGCTGCGCCTGCCGCCCCAGATTCTGATCACCACCCCCGAATCCCTCTGCCTGCTGCTGGCCGGCAAGGGGGCCGAGGCCCTGTTCGCCGATCTGCAGGCGGTGGTGCTCGACGAATGGCACGAGCTGATGGGCAGCAAGCGGGGCAGCCAGTGCGAACTGGCCCTGGCCTGGCTGCGGGCCCGCCGGCCCGGTCTGCGAACCTGGGCGATCAGCGCCACCCTCGGCAATCTGGAGGAGGCCGCCCGGGCTGCGCTCGGCAGCGGCCCGGAGCCCGGCGGCGCCGCCGAGCCGTTGATCATCCGCGATGCGCCACCACGCGCCACCGAGCTGCGCAGCCTGCTGCCCGACACGATCGATGGTTTTCCCTGGGCCGGCCACCTGGGGCTGCGCATGCACGAGCACCTGGTGGCTGCCCTCGATCCGGCCGTGAGCACCCTGTTGTTCACCAACACCCGCAACCAGGCTGAACGCTGGTACCAGTGCCTGCGCTATGCCTGCCCCGAGCTCGACGACGCCCTGGCCCTGCACCACAGCGCCATCGACCGGGCTGAACGGGAGCGGATCGAGGCCGGCGTGAAGGCAGGGTCGATCCGCTGGGTGGTCTGCACCAGCTCCCTCGACCTGGGTGTGGATTTCCAGCCGGTGCAGCGGGTGGTGCAGATCGGCAGCGCCCGCAACCTGGCCCGCCTGCTGCAACGCGCCGGCCGCAGCGGCCACAGGCCAGGCGCCCGCAGCGAGGTGCTGTTTCTGCCCACCAATGCCCTGGAACTGCTGGAGCTGAGTGCCATGCGGCGGGGCCTGGCCGAAGGGCTGGTGGAACACCGCCGGCCGCCGGCAGCGCCCCTTGATGTGCTGCTGCAGCACCTGGTGACCCTGGCCTGTGGGCCGGGTTTCCCCCCGGAGCAGGAGCTGGCGGTGGTGCGCAGCGCCTGGAGCTACCGCGAACTCGCGGACGATGACTGGCGCTGGTGCCTGCGTTTTCTGGAGGAGGGGGGCGACTGCCTGGGCGCTTACCCCCGCTACCGCAAGCTCGAACGTGAGGGCACCCCCTTCCGCTATGTGGTGAAGGAAACGGCGATTGCCCGCCTGCACCGCATGAACATCGGCACGATCACCGCCGATCGGGCCGTGAGCGTGCGGATTGTGCGCGGCGCGGTGCTCGGCCATGTGGAGGAGAGCTTCATCAGCCGGCTCAAGGCAGGTGATGTGTTCTTTTTCGCCGGCAGGCAGCTGGAGTTCGTGCGGCTTCGGGAGATGACGGCCATGGTGAAGGCGGCCAGAAAGAGCAGCGGCACCGTGCCGGCCTGGGCTGGGGGCCAGATGGCCCTTTCCGACCTGCTCAGCCGACACCTGCGCGCTGAGGTGGAGCGGGCCGCCAATGGTGCCGACCTCGACAGCCCGGAACTCCAGGCCCTGGTGCCTTTGCTGGAGCGCCAGGCGGACCTGTCCCGGCTGCCCAGGCAACACCAGTTGTTGATCGAACTGTGCCGCACCCGGGAGGGCAGCCACCTGTATGCCTATCCCTTCGAGGGGCGTTTTGTGCACGAGGGCCTGGGTTTTCTCTGGGCCTGGCGCCTGGCACGCCACCAGGCCGGCACCATCACCGTGTCGGTGAACGACTACGGCTTCGAGCTGCTGGCCCCCCGCGGCTACCCGTTCGACGAGCTGCTGGAGCTTCACGGCGACGAGCTTCTGGACGAAGCGGATCTGGAGGCCGATCTTGAGCAGGCGATCAACCTCTCGGAGCTCTGCCGCCGCCGCTTTCGCGCCATTGCCCAGGTGAGCGGCCTGGTGCTGAACGGCACCCCCGGCCAGCGCAAGACCGGTGGCCAGTTGCAGATCAGCGCCGCCCTGCTGTTCGATGTCTTTCAGCGCCACGAACCCGCAAACCGCCTGCTGGCCCAGGCCCGCCGCGAAGTGCTGGAGGAGCAGCTCGAACTCGGCCGCCTGCGCCAGGCCCTCAGTCGGCTGGCCGGCTGTGAGCTTCTGCTGGAGCGCACAGCCCGCCCCGGCCCGCTCGCCTTTCCCCTGCTGGCCGAACGGCTCAACAACCGCATGAGCAACGAATCCATGCTCGAGCGCCTGCTGCGCCTGCGCCAGGAGGCGGAGCGGGTGGAGGCGCGGGACTAGGCCCCCTCCAGAACCACCGGATTGCTCAGCCGGCCGATGCCCTCGATCTCCACAGCCACCGAGTCGCCCGGGGCCAACCAGCGGGGCGGGTCAGCGGCCATGCCCACCCCCTCGGGCGTGCCGGTGAGGATCACGGTGCCCGGCAGCAGGGTGGTGCTGGCGCTCAGAAAGGCGATCAGGGCCGGCACGTCGAAGATCATGTCGCTGGTGCGGGCGTGCTGAACCAGCTGGCCGTTGTGCCAACCCCGCAGCTCCAGATCAGCCGGGTCGGAGATCGAGGCGGCGGTGGCGATCACCGGACCCAGGGGGGCAAAGGTGTCGCAGGTCTTGCCGCGGCACCACTGGCCGCCGCCGTGCAGCTTCTGCCAGTCGCGGGCGCTCACGTCGTTGGCGCAGGTGTAGCCATGCACGGCCTCAAGGGCCTCGGCGCGACCCACATTGCGGCAGCGGCGGCCGATCACCACCGCCAGCTCCGCCTCCGCATCCACCTGGTGGCTGGCCAGGGTCACGGGCAGCTCGATCGGCCCATCGGGATCCTGCAGCGCCGCCGGCGACTTCATGAACAACACCGGATGCTCCGGCAGGGCCGCGCCGGTTTCGCGGGCGTGGCGCCGGTAGTTGAGGCCGATGCCCAGAATCAGCGGCGGGGCCACGGGCGCCAGCAGCTTCGCCACCTGGGCCGCCTCGCCGACTGGCCGGAGAGCGGTGAACGGATCACCGCTGAGGCGCTCCAGGCTGCCGTCGGGGTGCAGGCATCCGTGGCAGATCCGACCTGCCGGGTCCAGATAGCGGGCAATGCGCATGGCCCGGCGGTTCAGCGCATGTCAACGGCACTGAGCCGGTCACGGAAACTGAGCGAGAAGGCGGAATCATCGGCATCGTCGCCGGTGACAGGCTCAGGCAGGGGGGTGCTCTCCGGCACCGGCAGGGGAGCCGGCACCCGGGTTTCGCCGCTGCGGCCGGCGGCAGTGCCGCGGCGGGAGCGGCCGCCACCCGGGGCCCGCGACTCGATCGCCCTGGTGAGGGCCCTGCTGCGGTTGACCTCGGCCACCGACTCCCCCTCGCCGGGCCGCACCAGGGGCTGGGCGCGGAGCTCGGAGCGCACCTGGTTCAGCAGTCGGAAATGGCCGGTGGTGCTGTATTTGCGCAGCACGGCCGGGTCCCAGCTGCTCGACGGACTGTTGTTCATGGGCCATAGCCTATGCCCAGGGCCCGACCGCACGAAAGGGGCAAGCTGTGATAGGTTGTAAAGGCAACAACTGGTAGTCGTTCCGACTTCACGTTGCACCTCGCGTCGCCGTTCGCGTTGCATTGCCCGCTGCCCGCTCAGTCCGGGCCGGGGCAGTGGCCCACTCCACACCCTTTCCGTCACCCCACCATGTCCAGGCTCGTTGGTCTGCCGGCCCCCGATTTCAGCGCCACCGCTGTGATCGATCAGGAGTTCAAAGAGGTGAAGCTCTCGCAGTACCGCGGCAAATACGTGGTGCTGTTCTTCTACCCGCTTGATTTCACCTTCGTCTGCCCCACCGAAATCACGGCCTTCAGCGATCGCTACGCCGATTTCTCCAGCCGCAACACCGAAGTGCTGGGCGTGTCGGTCGACAGCGAGTTCAGCCACCTGGCCTGGATCCAGACCGACCGCAAGAACGGCGGCATCGGCGACATCGCTTACCCCCTCGTGGCCGACCTGAAAAAAGAGATCGCGCGCGCCTACGAGGTTCTCGATGAGGAAGCCGGTGTGGCCCTGCGCGGCCTGTTCATCATCGATCCCGATGGTGTGATCATGCACAGCACCATCAACAACCTGCCCGTCGGCCGCAGTGTCGACGAGACCCTGCGGGTGTTGCAGGCGTTCCAGTACGTCCAGTCCCATCCCGATGAGGTCTGCCCCGCCAACTGGACACCCGGCGACAAGACCATGAACCCCGACCCCGTGAAGAGCAAGGAATTCTTCTCGGCCATCGGCTGAACCGACCAGGGGCCCAACAGGGCCCCTTTTTTTGACAAAACGACCGGCCTCGGTCACGCCATTTACAGCACCTCAGTCACCCTGCCGCCGTCTGGGTAATCTGAAGATCGGTTTGCAGTGGATCAATGCCAAGGGTCCAACGGCGTGGTCAGTCCAGCCAGGAGAGCTACCGCTTCAGCCTGATCAATGGCGAGGTCAGAAACCTCCAGGAGCTGAAAAATGGCGTCTGGCGGCGCGAAAGCATCGACGCCGATGAGCTGTGGGCCTTTGATGGCAGCCAGCTGATCCGGCATGAATTCAAGCTGGCTGGCGTGGAACGCAAGATTTACTCCGACCGCGACGGTGACGGCGTTTACACCCGCACCGGTCGGGATTTTGTCACCGGTGTCCGCAATGGCCAACCCATTGCAGGCCCCATCGACGACGACAGCTACCGTTTTGATGTCCTGAATGGGGAGGTCACCAACATTCAGGAACTGGAAGACGGAGTGTGGATCACCAAGCCAGTCAAGGCCAATGAATACTGGACCTTTGACGGCACCACCCTCATCGAGCATGAGCTGGAGGATGGCGTGATCAAGCGTGAACTCCACACCGATGCCGATGGCGATGGCGTGTTCACACAGGTGAGTCAGGATCTGATTCCCGCGCCGGCTGGCCAGCCCGCTCGCCCTGCCGTTGAAGACAACAGCTACCGCTTCCGGCTGGTGGCCGGCGAGGTGACCGATCTGCGTCGCTTCGACGATGGTGTCTGGAAGCGGGAGATTCCGGACCGGCGGGAGAGCTGGAGCTTCGATGGCACCCGGCTGCTGCAGACCTGGATCCGCTCCGGTGGCCCGCGGCGTGCGGTCTACACCGATGCCGATGGCGACGGCATCTTCAGCCGCGCAGGCCGCAGGTCGTTGGCCGAGGCCGGCCCCCTGGCCGCCCTGCAGTCGGATCCGATTGTCATCTGAGCCAGCAGGGCCCCCAGGGTCGTGCCTCAGGCCGCCGCCAGCAGGCGCAGACCGCCCACCCCACCCAGCTGCGGGTCGCAGGCCCGCTCCGGGTGGGGCATCAGCCCCAGCACGTTGCCGCGGTCATTGCACAGACCCGCCACATCGGCCACCGAACCATTGGGATTGTCGGCATAGCGCAGCACCAGACAGCCCTGGTCCTCCAGGCGCCTGAGCTGGTCAGGCTCCACCTGGTAGCGACCCTCGCCATGGGCCACCGGCAGGCTGATCCGTTCGCCCGGCTTGTAGCCCTGCAGCCAGCTGCAGTGTCCGGGGGTCACCTCCAGCTCCACCGGCTGGCAGAGAAAGTGGAGGTGTTGGTTGCGGGTGAGGGCACCGGGCAACAGGCCCATTTCGGTGAGCACCTGGAAGCCGTTGCAGATGCCCAGCACCGGGCCGCCGTCGGCGGCAAAGCGGCGCACGGACTCAAGAATCGGCGCAAAACGGGCAATCGCGCCACAACGCAGGTAGTCGCCGTAGCTGAAGCCCCCCGGGATCACCACCGCATCGATGCCGGCCAGCGAGCTCTGCTCATGCCACAGAAAGCGGGTGGGCCGACCCAGGCAACCCTCCAGGGCCCAGCGCACATCCCGGTCGCAGTTGGACCCGGGGAACACCACAATGCCAACGGTCATGGGCTGTCCTGCTGGGAACCGTCCTGCTGGGAACCGTCCTGCTGGGGACCGTCCTCCAGCACCAGGCTCCAGTCTTCGATCACCGGGTTGGCCAGGAGGCGGTCGCTGAGCAGCTCCAGTTGCTCACGGGCCACGGCAGCATCCGGGGCTTCGAGATCCACCTCGATCGCCTTGCCGATGCGCAGCCTCAGGATGCCCTCCACCCCGAGGCGGGCGGCGGCGGCACGGGTGGCCTCACCCGCCGGATCCAGCACCGACGGCCGGAGGGAGACCTGAACACGGGCAGTGAAACGGGGCAACGGCGGCAGGCACGTTTGTTACATCCTGCCAGCCGATGGGCCTGGGCCAGGCCGGCGTGATCAGCGTGAGGGGGTCCCCACCGTCAGAAGCACCGTGCAGCCCAGTCGGTTGCTGACAGGTCCGCTGCACGCCCTGCTGGCGCTGCCGCTGGTGCTTGCGGGCCTGCCGCTGCTGGCCGAGGAGCGCGATGGGGGCCAGTCGGTGCCCCTGGAGTGCCGGCTGGCAGGTGGCCCCTGGCAACACTGCCGCATGCGGGTGGAACGGGTGGGCGAGCACTGGTTCCTGCTGGTCGGCGGCCAGCAGTTTGAGTTCCACCACGACGGCACCGGTCAGGTGACGATGCAGCAGGGGGCAGGTGCCCGGCGCAGCGTCAGCGCCACCTGGCAGGCCGATGCCAGCCTCTGCTGGGATGGGGTGTGCGCCCGTGGCCCGATTCCGCTCGACTAGGCCCGCGGGCCCGCAGCTCAGGCCGGCTGCAGCCGCTGCCCGATCGCCTCGCGATCCAGACCGAAGCCCATCACCACCAGGTCGAGACGACCGGGCTGCTGGGGGTCGGGCGCGGGCCCCTCGTACCAGCACTCAAGCCGGGGCCCAACGGCCTGGATCTGCAGCGGCCGCTGCTTGCCCGGCTGGATCAGACGGCCCTTGAGCCGCACCACCGAGCCATCGCGCAGCAGATCGCGCAGCGCCGACTCCAGCTCGTCGCGCTGCCATGGGCCTTCCAGCCGGAAGGCCTCGGCCTCGATCGCCACATGCACATGGTCGTGATGGTCGTGGTCGTGGTCGCCTGCCTGGTCGTCCCCATCGACGGCGCCGGCCGGCGGCCGCTGCCAGGCAGCGGTGCCATCGAGGATCAGGGCCGGATCCAGCTCGCCGCGGGCCAGGGGCACCACGGGCACCCCGGCCGGCAGCCGACCCCGCAGGCGCTGCTCCACCCGCTGCAGTTGCCCGGGGTCAAGTCGGTCGGCCCGGCTCACCAGCACGAGGTCGGCCACCTCCAGCTGCTCATCGAACAGCTCGTCGATCGCCTGCAGATGGTCGAGGCTGGGGTCAGCCAGCCGCTGGGCCTCGATCGCCGCCGGGTTGCTCACCACATGGCCGGCGGCCAGGGATTCGCCATCCACCACGGTGACCACTCCGCTCACCCGGGTGCGGGTGCGGATGGCAGGCCAGCGAAAGGCGGCCAGCAGGGGTTCGGGCAGGGCCAGGCCGCTGGTTTCCACCAGAATCCCATCGAGCTGGTGGGCCCCCTCCAGCAGGCGCTCCATGGTGGGCAGAAACTCATCCTGCACGGTGCAGCAGAGGCAGCCGTTAGCCAGCTCCACCACCCGGTCGAGCCGCTCCTCACCGGGGCAGAAGCCGCAATCGGCGATCAGATCGCCGTCGATGCCCACCTCACCGAATTCGTTCACCAGCACCGCCAGCCGGCGACCGCTGTGGAGCAGCAGGTGGCGCAGCAGCGTGGATTTGCCGGCCCCCAGAAAACCGGTCACCACCGTGACCGGCAGGCGGGCCGTGGGCGAGGGGATCGTCATCGGCAGAGCAGGCTGTCGAGGGTGCTGACACCGGTGCGGCTGTTGGTGCCGCTGGCCCGGGCGCACAGGGCCTTCTGCTCCGGCAGGTCGAGCACCGCATCGCTGAAGTCGGCCCCCTCGATCCGGGAGCCGGCGAAGTGGCTCTGCATCAGCATCGCGTTGGTGAGCACCGCATCCCGCAGGTCGGCGCCATCGAAGCGGGTGGCGTAGGCCACGGCATCGCCCAGGTCGGCGCCCTGCAGATCAGCATCGCGCAGATTGCTGCCGTTGAAGACCGCACCCCGCAGGTCGGCGCCGGCCAGGTTGAAGCCCGCCATCTCGGCCTTGAGAAATTCCTGCTGCTGCAGGTTGCGACCGTGCATGTCGGTCTGGAGGTCCTGCAGGCTGCGCTGGCTGCGCAGTTCGGGGGCGGTGATCGCCAGGGCCGGCGGGGCACTGACCGGCAGCAGCAGCAGCAGGGCCGCCATGCAGCCCCAGAGCCGCGCCATCAGCCATCGGTCTCGGCGGTGCGCCATGGGCCCCTCCCTACGCTGCCCACAAGTTATGGCAGAGCCGGCATGGTCATGGCGTTGCGCGTGGTGGTGCCCCCCCACCCGCTGATCGGGCACTGGCTCACACTCATGCGCGATCGCCAGACCCCGGGCCCCCTGTTCGCCACCGCCATGGCCGAGCTGGGCCGCTGGCTCACCTACGAGGCCCTGCGCGACTGGTTGCCCCAGCGGCGCATCAGCCTGAGCACCCCCCTGGCCGAGACGGAGGGCACGGTGGTGGACCCGGAGGTGCCCCTGCAGGCGATCGTGCTGCTGCGGGGTGGCCTGGGGCTCTGGCAGGGGGCCCAGCAGGTGCTGCCGACCGCGCGGATCAGCCATGTGGCGATCGGTCCCGGCACCCATGGGCCCCAGCACTGGGCCCTCGACAGCCTGCCCCCCACCCTGGAGGAGCGGCTGGGGGTGCTGGTGTTCAGCCCGGAGATCCGCAGCGGCCGCACCCTGGTGACCCTGCTGGAGCGCCTGGAGGCCATGGGCGTGGCCGGTGATCGCCTGAGGGTGATCACCGCCCTGGCGGCCGCACCCGGCCTCAAGGCGGTGGGGGAGCGCTTCGGCAACCTCTGCATCCACTGCGCCTGCATCGATCCCGACCTCGATGACCACGGCCGCATCCGCCCGGGCTGCGGCGATCCGGAGCAGCGACTGTTCGCCGGGCCGGAGCCTGCCTAGGCTCGGATGACCCCATGCCCACACCGATGACCAGCCCACAGACCCGCGATGGTGGTGTCGCCGGCGCCCTGCTGCTGGGCAGCCTGGCGGGCGCGGTGCTCGGAGCCGGCGGGTTGGCGATCTACCTGCTGAGCCGGGCCCAGGATCGCCGCCAGGGTCTGGCGGGTCGAGCCCTGCCCCGCCTCGGGCGGCTGCAGGCCGCCATTGGCGAAACGGCCGGCCAGGTGATGGGCAACCGTGGCGATCGGGCCCTCCAGGAAAAGGTGCACCAGCTCAACAGCGCCATCGACGACGTGCGCCGCCAGCTGGAACAGCTCCAGCCCCAGCCCTGAGGCGACCGGCCGCTGGCTAGGTTCGGGGTCTGCAACCCGTTGCGGCCATGCTTCGTTCCGACGCCATCACCAAGGGAATTCAGCGCTCGCCCAACCGGGCCATGCTGCGGGCCGTGGGTTTCGGCGACGACGACTTCGGCAAGCCGATCATCGGCATCGCCAACGGCTACAGCACGATCACGCCCTGCAACGTGGGCCTCAACGACCTGGCACGGCGGGCGGAGCAGGCCGCCCGCATCGCCGGGGCCATGCCCCAGATGTTCGGCACGATCACGGTGAGTGACGGCATCTCGATGGGCACCGAGGGCATGAAGTACTCGCTCGTGAGCCGCGACGTGATCGCCGATGCCATCGAGACCGCCTGCAACGGCCAGAGCATGGATGGGGTTCTGGCCGTGGGGGGCTGCGACAAGAACATGCCGGGCGCCATGATTGCCATGGCCCGGATGAACATTCCGGCAATCTTTGTGTACGGCGGCACGATCAAGCCCGGCAAGCTGGGCGGTTGTGATCTCACCGTGGTGAGCGCCTTCGAGGCGGTCGGTCAGATCACCGCCGGCAGGATCGATGAGGAGCGGCTCACGGCGATCGAAAAGAACGCCTGCCCCGGTGCCGGCAGCTGCGGCGGCATGTTCACCGCCAACACCATGAGCTCGGCCATCGAAGCCATGGGCCTGAGCCTGCCCGGCAGTTCCACCATGGCCGCCGAAGATGCGGAGAAGGCCGACAGTGCCGCCCGCAGCGCCGAAGTGCTGGTGGATGCGATCCGGGCCGACATCCGCCCGCGCGATCTGCTCACCCGCGAGGCCTTTGAAAACGCCATCAGCGTGATCATGGCGGTGGGGGGCTCCACCAACGCCGTGCTGCACCTGCTGGCGATCGCCCGCAGCGCCGACGTTGAACTGAGCATCGACGATTTCGAACGCATCCGCCAGCGGGTGCCGGTGATCTGCGACCTCAAGCCCAGCGGCCGGTTCGTGACTGTGGATCTGCACGCCGCCGGTGGCATCCCCCAGGTGATGAAACTGCTGCTCGATGCGGGTCTGCTGCACGCCGACTGCCGCACCATCGAAGGCAAAACCCTCCGGGAGCTGCTGGCCGATGTGCCATCGGCACCGCCCGCTGACCAGGAAGTGATCCGCCCCCTCAGCAATCCGCTGTATGCCAGGGGCCACCTGGCGATCCTCAAGGGCAACCTGGCCAGCGAGGGCAGCGTGGCCAAGATCAGCGGCGTCAGGACGCCGGTGCTCACCGGGCCCGCCCGGGTGTTCGAGAGCGAGGAGAGCTGCCTGGAGGCGATCCTGGCCAAGCGGATCGAGGCCGGTGATGTGGTGGTGATCCGCAACGAGGGGCCGGTGGGGGGTCCCGGCATGCGCGAGATGCTCGCCCCCACCTCGGCGATCGTGGGGCAGGGCCTGGGCGAATCGGTGGCCCTGATCACCGATGGCCGCTTTTCCGGCGGCACCTACGGCCTGGTGGTGGGCCACGTGGCCCCGGAGGCGGCGGTGGGGGGCACGATCGCCCTGGTGCAGGAGGGCGACAGCATCACGGTGGACGCGGACCGGCTTCTGATCCAGCTGAATGTGGAGAGCGGCGAACTGGAGCGCCGCCGCCAGGCCTGGCAGAAGCCCGAACCCCGCTACCGCACAGGGGTGCTGGGCAAATATGCGCGCCTGGTGAGCAGCAGCAGCCAGGGGGCAGTGACCGACCAGCCCTGAGACCGGGCCGCGCTGCAGCAGACGTGCCTCAGCAGACGTGCCCCAGCAGAGGCGCCGCCGCAGAAATGAGTAGAAATACTTGTCAATTCGGAAACATGGTTGTTTCGATTTGCCCCCGCAGCCCCTGGCCTTCCTCGCCCGGCTGTTTAGCGTGTGGCAGTCTCGCGGATTCGCTCCGGGAGACTGTCTGATCGGTGTTTTCCGAAGGGTTTATGACCAGCACGCTTCAGGCCCCCGGGGCCGCCGCCAACCGCCACGAAGACGGCGAGGGCAGCCTTCAGGTCCACCAGGATCCGAGTCTGCACATCGAAGAGGGTGCCCTGGTGATCGCCGTGTACGGCAAAGGGGGCATCGGCAAAAGCACCACCTCCTCCAATCTCTCGGCCGCCTTTTCCAAGCTGGGCAAACGGGTGCTGCAGATCGGCTGCGATCCCAAGCACGATTCCACCTTCACCCTCACCAAGCAGATGGTGCCCACGGTGATCGATATTCTCGAGAGCGTGGATTTTCATACCGAAGAGCTCAGACCTGAAGACTTTGTTTTTGAAGGCTTCAATGGTGTGCAATGCGTGGAATCAGGAGGGCCACCTGCGGGCACCGGCTGTGGCGGTTATGTGACCGGTCAGACCGTCAAACTGCTCAAGGAACACCACCTGCTGGAAGACACCGATGTGGTGATCTTCGACGTGCTGGGTGATGTGGTGTGCGGTGGCTTTGCGGCCCCGCTCCAGCACGCCCACTACTGCCTGATCGTGACGGCCAACGACTTCGACTCGATCTTCGCGATGAACCGGATCATCGCCGCGATCCAGGCCAAGGCCAAGAATTACAAGGTGCGCCTCGGTGGCGTGGTGGCCAACCGCAGCCGCGACACCGATCAGATCGACCGCTTCAACGAGCGGGTGGGCATGAAAACCATGGCCCATTTCCCGGACCTGGATGCGATCCGGCGTTCGCGGCTCAAGAAATGCACGATCTTCGAAATGGAGGCCACCCCCGAAGTGGAGGCCGTGCAGCAGGAATACCTGAAGCTGGCCGCCGCCATGCTTGACAGCGTGGAGCCCCTTGAGGCCGAATCACTCAAGGATCGGGAGATCTTTGATCTGCTCGGTTTCGACTGAAGCAGGGCCTGCGGCGGCCCTGCGCCGTCCGCAGGCTCAGAGCGATCGACCCGCCTGCTCCACGCCACCGGACTGCTCCATGCCATCGGCCGTGGAGCGCCGGAACAGGCCGTTGAGGTAGTGGCGGGCCACGCTCCGCTCCGGTGCCCCCTGCTGGAACAGAAAGCCCGCCAGGGCGGCCTGCATCAGCCGGTACTGATCCCACTGGGGGTGGGCGGCCACAAAGCTGCGCATGGCGTCGTAGAGATCCTCGGGAAATTCATTCACGACCGTGACGTGGCTCGGGGCGTGATCGGGGATCTGGCTCATGCGTGCTTGCCTCTGGACCCACCCATCAGGCCACGGAAGGGGCCCTGCCGTCAAAGGGTCCGATCCGGGGCTCGACACAGGGGTCGCATCGGAGACTTCCAGTGGCGGCAGGGGTTTTCAGGGCTGCGCCGGCCGTCGAGGCCCAACGGAAGCGGCAGCCGCGATCCCGTCAAGGGGAGAGCGGTCTTTCCCCAGAAGCCGGACCCGGCTCAGCGGCAATCGGTCTCCCACCGCCTGCGACCGGGGGAAAACAGCGGCAAAGGTGGGGAAAAAACAGCCGTTCCGGGGAAAAGATCACTGCTCAGCGGATCTGATGGATTTGCGCCCGCCCAGCAGATCTGCCGATGATCCGCCGTTCAGCCGTTCCGCCGTTCAGCGAGACCGTTCAGCGAAAGGTGTCGCAGCTGGCCATCGAGCCGCTGCGCAGGCCGGTGGCGAACCACTGCTGGCGCTGGGCCGCACTGCCGTGGGTGAAGCTGTCCGGCCGGACCCGCCCGCTGCTCTGGCGCTGCAGGGTGTCGTCGCCGATGCGACTGGCCGCGTTCATCGCCTCCTCGATGTCGCCCTGCTCGAGGGTGCGCCGCTGGGTGGCGGTGTGGTGGGCCCACACCCCCGCCAGACAGTCGGCCTGGAGTTCAAGGCGCACGGACAGCTGATTGGCCTCCCGCTGGCTGAGCTGGCGGCGGGCCCGGCTCACCTGCTGCTCGATCCCCAGCTGGTGCTGCACATGGTGGCCCACCTCGTGGGCGATCACATAGGCCTGGGCAAAATCCCCCGGTGCCCCGAGCTGGTCCCGCAAGGTGCGGTAGAAGGCCAGGTCGATGTACACCTTCTCATCGGCAGGGCAGTAGAAGGGCCCCATGGCCGCTTCGGCGCGGCCGCAGGCCGAGGCCACGGCCCCGTCGAACAGCACCAGCCTGGGGGGCCTGTATCGCTGGCCCCGGCTGGCGAACTGGTCGGTCCAGGTGTCTTCCGTGTCCGCCAGCACCACCGACACAAAATCGGCCAGGCGGTCATCGGCGGACCGCCGGGCCGAGGCCGGCGACGGCCGCACCACCGCCTGGGGGGCCTGCTGGCCGCCCTGCATCATCTCCAGCACGGCGAACGGGTCACCACCCATCAGGGCCACCACCACCGCCAGCAGAATGCCCACCAGCGACACTCCACCGCCCACCACCACGGGGGTTCCCATCCCGCGGCGGTCCTCCACGTTGTCGCTGCGGCGACCGTCAGTCCAGCGCATCGGTGGTCCTCCGCTCAGATCTCCGCCGCCGCCCGTTCCACCAGCCGACGGGCCACCGCCTGCACACCGGTGTGGGCGTAGGTGTCGGTGAAGGCGTCGAGGAAGGTGGCCAGCTGCTCGAAGCCCCCCTGCCAGGGCCCCAGGGTGCCCTCCAGGGCCCGCACCGCCTTCTGACCGGTGAGACCCAGGCCACCCACAAAGCCGCCGGCCCAGCCCAGCCAGGAGTCCACCCCCTGGCGCAGGAAGGCCAGGTGGGCCCCATCGCCCCGGCCCGGAAGCAGGGAGGCCATGCCGGCGTAGGCGGGCAGCTGGCGCAGGTCAGCGCCGCTCACCCGGCCGAGCAGGCCGTCGAGCCGCTCGAGCGCCTGGTCGCCCAACGGCAGCAGGGCGTCAAAACACACCAGGGCCGCCATGCGCACCCGCGCCTCACCGGCGTAGTCCTGGAGGGCCCGGCTGAAGTCAGCGAAGCTGTCTCCGGGCAGGCCGTTCACCTGCGTGAAGGCAAGCATTTCCGCCGCCACCTTGAGGCTCAGGTCAGCGGCCTGGAGGGTATCGCTGGCCGGCGTGAGGTTGGCCAGGCCCTTCACCAGCGGCAGGGCACCGGTCACGTTGGCCAGCACCCGCAGGCCCCCGGTGGCCTTCTGGGAGCGGTTCACGGCGTCGTAGAGACTCAGGGCGCGGCCGTAGCCCTCATGGCGCGCCCGGCTCAGGTCATCGGCCCTGGCCCGCACCTGGGCGACCAGGCCGGGATCGTTGCTGCCCAGCACATCGGAGATCAGCTCATCGGCACTGGTCAGGTTGTGCCAGCCTCCGGGCACCAGGGTGCCGATGCCCCGCAGGGCCAGCACGGTGAGGTTGCGGCGGGGCAGCCGCTCGAGGCGGTCGAGAACGGTGCGGCTCATGATGCGTGACCGGTGGAGATGGGCTCAGCCGCAGGGGCGGCCTGGGGCGCGGGGACACGAACGGGCTGCTGACGGCCTTCCGGCAGGGCCCTCGGCCGCTGACGGCCACCGGCCCTCGGTTCCAGGGCCGCCAGCGCCGGCAGGTCGAAGGCCGCCAGCAGGTCATGGCGCCGTCCGGCTTCCATGCCCACCCCCTGGCCGATCACCTTCACCTGGAAACGGTCGGCCACCAGCAGGGCACTGGCCTGGCTGCCCTGATCCACCAGCGGCCAACCCTGGATCCGGCCCTCCGCATCGGCGAATTTCTGCCGGGCCGCCGGCAGGGTGGTGGTGTCGGAAACGGCCAGCAGCGCCAGGGTGGCATCGCCCTGCTTGAGCCGGGCCTCACTGAAACCCCGTTTCTCCTGGGTGAACACCAGCTGCTCACCGGGGCCCGGGGCTGGGAACAGGCGGTTGAAGGCGGTGCCGTTGACCACTTCGGCCTTGGCGATCGAGGCCACCGTGCCCCCGGGCAACCAGTCCCGGAAGGGCAGGAACAGCAGGCCGGCGATCAGCAGGGCCCCCACGAGCAGGAGCCCCACCGCCCAGCGCAACACTCGGCTCATGACAGGGAAGGGATGGGTGGAACTGTTCCCTGATTAGCCAATCCAGACCAGGCTGGTTCAGGCCAGACCAACAAGCTTCATGGAAAGGTCCCACACCCGGCTCGAGGTGCGCGGATCGCTGGCCCGTTCCGACAGTTCCTGATCGAACTGTCTGCCATCCTTTCGCTGGCGGTTTCCCCAGCTCCAGTGCACTCCGGACGTGGCGAAATCGGGGTCGGCGACCACCTGGGCCACCCGCTCCCCGGCCAGGCTCTGACTCACGTAACCGCCGGTGATGGTCTTCTGGAACCAGGGGAAGATGGTCTGAAAGGCTGCGGGGGTGCTGCGAAACAGGGGGCTGTCGGCCACGCAGCCCGGATACAGGGAGCTGAAGACAATGCCGGTTTCGTCATGCAGGCGCCGGTGCAGTTCCTTGCTGACGATCATGTTGCAGAGCTTGCTGTCCTTGTAGGCCTTGCCCGGCTTGAAGGGTTTGCCGTCGGCCATGGCGATCGGCTCACGGAAGCCGGCCTCGAAACCGGCCAGGTCGCCCAGATTGGCCGGCGCCGGAATGGGAATCCGCCCCCCCAGTTCCCTGGAGTTGGCGGTGACCGTGCCCAGGGTGATCAGCCGGCGGGAGGGATGGCCGGAACGACGCAGATCATCGAGCAGCAGCTGGACCAGCAGGAAATGGCCCAGATGGTTGGTGGCCATCGAGATCTCATAGCCCTGGGGAGAACGCTCCGGTTGCTTCAGGCGGGGCTTGTACACCGCCGCATTGATCACCAGAGCGTCGAGCGGGCGGCCGGTGGCGTGAACGGCCTCCACCAGGGCACGCACACTGTCGAGATCGGCGAGATCCACCGGCAGGTGAGTCACGGCGGCATCGGCGATCGCCAGGGCCGCCTGGGCACGGCGGGCCTTCTCGGTGTCGCGGCAGGCCATCACCACATGCCAGCCCCGGTTGACCAGGGCCTTGGTGGCGAACAGGCCCACACCGGAGGAGGCGCCGGTGATCAGAACGGTGCCGGGGACGGAGGCCATCAGGGCAGGGCGAAACGCCGCCCAAGCTAATGATCGGCCGGCCGGGTACTGGCCAGCGGGCCGCCCTGCTCAACAGACGGAAATGCAGGAGCGGGCTCCTGGGTGCGCCAGACGACCCGCAGACGGTTGGGGGCGATCCACTGCTGCTGCTCGCGCACCAGACGTTGTTCGCCGCCGAGGGTGAAGAGCTGGTTGAAGCGCTCGCGGGCACGGCTGAGCTTGGCCTTCTCGATGTCGAGAACGGCCTCCAGCTCACCCTGCCGTTCCATGCGCTCCTGGTAGGCCACAGCCACCCGGCACAGGCTCACACCCACCACCAGGGCCAGGCAGGCCTTGACGCTGAGGGCGATGAGGCTGCAGGTGAGCTCGCGCTTTTCGCTGGCCAGGGAGATCTGCTCGCCCCGTTCACTCAGGGGAACCTGGACCACGGGTCGGACCTGGCTGGGCCTGGAGTGTGGCGAAAGCGGGCGCACCGGCTGGGGGCTGACGTTGCCCCGCTTTTAGCAGCGCTGCCCCCGGTTGCCAAGGGGCAGCGGCACGGTTCCTCAGGCCTTGAAGAGGCTGAAGCCGAGACGGACGGCCAGAACGCCGGCATGGGCGGCGACGACGAGGGCGATCAGCACCTGGGACTGGCTCAGCATGGACACGGGAATGGCGATGACAGCCCCATTCTTCGGCCTGTCGCCGCTACGGTCCAGCTGGACCCGGTGCCCTGTCACAGCTCTTGATCGCCGAACCGCCCGCCACCGGCCCGCTGATCATCAGCGCCACCGCAATCCGCAGCCTGGATCTCTCGCCCCTGGCCACCCTCGCTGCCCTGCCTCCCCGGCAGATGGTGGCCATGGGAGCCGCGCTGACCCTGGACTTCGACTGGCCGCTGGCGGCCGATGATCCGCGGGAACGGTCGGAGCTGCCCGAGCTGCGGCTGTGGAGCCTGCGGGCCGATGCCCTCTGCCCCTGGCTGCCGCTGTTGCTCGACCGGAGCAGCGGCCAGCTTGCCCGCCATGTGGCCATGCTGCTGCCCCATGGCTTCAGCCGCAGCGAGGGCCTGCGCTTTGCCCCGGAAAGCCTGGAGCTGTGGATCACCCATCGGCTGTTCCTGCTCGATGCCTGGGCCCAGGCCGATGGGCTCAACATCCGCCAGGGCCTGGGCCAGATGGCCGCCGTGCTGGGTTTCGACCTGGATCCCGCCTTCTGGGATCCGATCCCGGCGGCCTGAGCCCGGCCCGCCGCCCGTGAACCAGCCCTGCCGCCGCCCCCCTGTCGCAGCCCGCTGGCTGCCGCCGACCTGCCTCGGCGGCGCCTGGCAGATGGCGATCGACAGCTGGCTGTTGGACCAGCAGCAGCCGGCTCTGCGCTTCTACCACTGGAGCCGGCCCACCCTGAGCCTGGGCTTCCATCAGCGGCGCCTGCCGGACCACTGGTGGCAACTGGCCGACCAGGGCGTGATCGACCTGGTGCGGCGGCCCAGCGGCGGCCGGGCGGTGCTGCACGGCGGAGACCTCACTTATGCCCTGGTCTGGCCCGATCCACCAGCGCGGCGCCTGGAGGCCTACGCAGCGGCCTGCCGCTGGCTGCAGGAAGGATTCGCGTTGATGGGTCAGCCCCTGGCCATGGGCCGCGAACCGGTGCGGCGGCAGGCGGGCGGCAGCTGCTTCGCCAGCGGCACCGCCGCCGACCTGATCCACCCGGATGGCGCCAAACGGATCGGCAGCGCCCAGTTGTGGCGGCGCGGCAGGCTGCTGCAGCACGGCAGCATCCAGCTGCAGCCCCCGGCTGACCTCTGGCGGGAGCTGTTCGGGGAGGCCCCCCCCGCCCTGGCGCCGCTGCCGCTGGCCAACGGTGAGCTGATCGCGCTGCTGCGCCGCTGCGCCCAGACCCACCTGGAACCGATGGGCCAGCTCCAGGAGAGGGATCTGGGGCCCGCTGAGCTGGCCCAGATCGCCCCACGGCTGGAGGATCAGCGGCCCACGGCCGATTCCAGACTCACCTCGCCGGAGGCGATCATGGAGCGCACCACGGTCTCCAGGCCCATGCCCAGCGGGTAGGTGCCCTGGCGGCGGGCGCTGCTCAGCAGGGCGGGCGGCAGCCGCAGGCCCAGCCGCCGCAGCACCGCTTCCCCCAGCTCGAAACGCTCAAGCGTGCCGCTGGGCAGCCCCGCCGGACTGAGCACCAGCAGCCGATCCACACCGAGCTGCTCAAAGCGGTGCACCGCCTGCCATGCCGGGGCGGATTCGGCGATGGAGGGCAGCGAATCAAGGGGTTGCAGGTGGTGCTCGACCCGTTCGCTGTCCCAGCGCTGCACCGGCAGCGCCTGCAGGGGTGATTCGTCGATCACCCCCTGCCAACGGCCCCGGTCGCAGACCAGCAACCAGTCCGGACGGGGGGGGTCGCCATCGGCCGTGCGCGATGCCGGGGTCTGCCGGCTCAGCTCCCGCAGGGTGGTGCCGGCCTCCAGCACACGGAAGCGGCGGGAGCTGGCTTCGCGCACCGGCAGCTCCCGCAGCACCCGCTGCAGGATCAGCATCTGCGATTGGTTGCGGGCCGAACCGAGCCCGAACCAGCCGATCAGCATCAGCCACAGGCCGGCGATGCCACCCCCCCGCAGCAACAGCACCACCCCCATGCCGACCGCCAGCAGCGACAGAAAGCGACCGCAGGCATTGGCCACCTCCACGCCGCGCCGCTGACTGCCGGTGACCTGCCACACCAGGGCCTTGAGGATCAGACCGCCATCGAAGGGGAGGCCAGGCAGCAGGTTGAACAGGGCGAGCACGAGATTGATGGCCCCCAGCTGCTCCACCATCAGCCCCAGCACCGGCGATGCATGGCGGGCCGCATGGCTGGAGGTGAGCAGCAGCAGCGCCAGCAGCAGGCTCACCGCCGGCCCGGCCGCCGCCACCAGAAAGGCACCCCGGGCCGTGGCGCATTCGCGGTCCACCCGGGCCACACCACCCAGCAGAAACAGGGTGATGCTGCGCACCTTGACCCCATGGGCGATGGCGGTGAGCGAATGGCCCAGCTCATGGAGCAGCACCGACACGAACAGCAGCAGCGCCATCGCCAGCGACACCGCCCAGAGAGCCGCCCCGGAGAGGGCAGCGCCCAGGGTGGGGCCGAAGGTCTGCTGGAAACCGAAGGTCAGCACCACCAGAATCACGAACCAGCTGGGGTGGATCCGCAGGGCGATGCCGCGGACGGAGAACAGCTGCCAGCCTTCGTTCACAGGAGCAGGGGCGAGGGAATGGGGTGCACGCGCAGAGGCACAGACAACCGGATCCTAGAAAGGGCAGCCTGCTGGCACAGCGGCACTGATGGTGAAGCCCCTGCTGAAGATCTGCGGTCTGCGCACGGCCGAGCAGGCGGCCGCCGTGGCCGGCCTCGGGGTCGATGCCATCGGCGTGATCGGCGTGCGCCAGAGTCCGCGCTGGGTGCCGCCGGCGCGGCGGCAGGCGATCTGGCGGGCGATGGGGGCGGCCGCACCGGGCTGCCTGGGGGTGCTGGTGGTGGCCGATCCCAGCGACCAGGAGCTGCCCCAGCTGGCCGGCGGCGGCCATGGGGTGGTGCAGCTCCATGGCCGCGAAAGCGTGGAACGCTGCCGTGAGCTGCGGCAGCAGCTGGGGCTGCCGATCTGGAAGGCCCTGCGGGTGCGCGGAGCAGCAGACCTGGAGCGGGCCCTGGCCTACGGCCCGGTGGTCGACGCCCTGCTGCTGGATGCATGGGCCCCCGGCAGCCTGGGGGGCACGGGCCAGGCGATTCCCCTGGATCTGCTGGCGACATTCCAGCCGCCCCTGCCCTGGTGGCTGGCCGGTGGCATGACACCCGAACGGCTGCCGCAGGTGCTGGGCCGGCTGCGGCCGAACGGCATCGATGCTTCCAGTGGCGTGGAGCACGCCCCCGGGCTCAAGAACCTGGGGCGGGTGATCGCCATGCAGGAGGCGATCAGCGGATCAGCACGGACTCCTGCTGCTTGACCAGTTCGAAGAACTCCTGCTTGAGGCTGGGGTCGTGGCGGAAATCGCCCCGCACCACCGAGTTGATCATGCTGGCCTGGGGCTCCTTCACACCCCGCCACTTCATGCAGTAGTGCTGGGCCTTGAGCAGGATCGCCAGACCCTGGGGTTCACACAGGCGCTCGATCTCGTCGGCCAGGATCATCACAGCCTCCTCCTGGATGTGGGGCCTGGAAAAGACCCAGTCAGCCACCCGCGAGAACTTGGACAGGCCGATCACACGGCTGCCGGGCTTGATGCCGATCCAGCAGGTGCCCAGGATCGGCACCAGGTGGTGCGAACAGGCGGAGCGAACGCTGATGGGGCCAACGGTGTAAATCTCGTCCAGCTTCTTGACGTTCGGGAAACTGGCAACCTTGGGTTGCTGCTGGTAGCGACCCTTGAAGACCTCGTGCAGATACATCCGAGCGACCCGCTCGGCGGTTTCTTCCGTGTTGTGGTCATTGTCGATATCGATGACCAGGGAGCGCAGCAGCTCACGCACCTTGCCGGCCACTTCCACCTCCAGCTGATCCATCTCGCCGTCAGCAATCAGATCGGCGATGTTGTCGTTGGCAAAAAAGGAAACACCAGCTTGCTGCAGCCTGGCGCGGATCCGCTGGCTCACCGGCAGAGTGGGCGCTTCAGCAGCAACCGTAAAACCGTTGAGGCCTGTGGGAAGGGTGGATGTCATGGGGGTGATCAGAAGGCTCCGGCAGCCGGCATGAGGGTGATGTCTTCCACGGTCTGGGTGGGGGGCTGCGTGGCCAGGTACAGGAGGGCGTCGGCCGCCTGCTCGGGTGCAAGCATGGCACGGCGATCAAAGGAACTGCCGACGGTTTCGCTATCCCAGAGTGGTGTATTGACCGAACCGAGGGTGAGGGTTGCCACGCGGATGCCATGGATGCGCTCCTCCACCGCCAGGCAACGGCTGAATGCCGCCAGTGCCGCCTTGCTGCTGCAGTAGGCCCCCCAGTCGGGGAAGGCATTGCGGGCCGCATGGCTGCTCACGTTCACGATCAGGCCGCCACCGGCCTGGCGCATGCGGGGCACCACCTCGGCACACACCTGAAACACACTGGTGAGGTTGAGCTGGAACAACCATTGCCAGCGCTCCAGCGGCATGGCCATCAGCGGACCGGTCCAGGCGGCACCGGCATTGTTGACCAGCAGCGAAGGCGTGCCCCCACGCCGGCAGAGGTCGGCCACGGCGGGTGCGATCGCCGCCGGATCCGCCAGATCCACGGCCGCCAGTTCCACGGCGGAGCCGGCGGCCCGCAGCTCTACGGCCAGCTGATCGAGCTCGTCGCTGGCGCGGGCCAGGAGCAGCAGGTCGTGGCCGGCCGCGGCCAGGCGGCGGGCGCTGGCGGCACCAATGCCGCGGGATGCACCGGTGATCAGGGCAAGGGGCAACGGCTCAGGCCCTCGGGTTCCGACCGACCCTAGACCGGCGTGACCGGCTCAACGGAGGCCGACTCCAGCACCCTGCCCATGCGCCGGAAGCGGGCGTAGCGCCCATCGAGCAGCTGGGGGAGGGGAAGCGCCAGCAGCTCCGCCAGGTGGCTTTCCAGGCTGCGGCGCAGCTGGTCGGCGGCCTGCAGCGGTGCCCAGTGGTTGCCGCCCGACGGTTCCGGCAGGATCGCATCGATGATGCCGAGGCGCTGCAGATCGGCGGCGGTGATGCGCAGGGCTTCGGCGGCGGCGGGGGCCTTGGCCGCATCGCGCCAGAGGATCGAGGCGCAGGCCTCCGGGCTGGCCACCGTGTAAACGCTGTGCTCGAACATCAGCAACCGGTCGGCCACCCCGATGCCGAGGGCTCCGCCGGAGCCCCCTTCGCCGATCACGGTGGCGATGATCGGCACCCGCAGGCGGAACATCTCCCGCAGATTCACCGCGATGGCCTCCCCCTGCCCCTGCTCCTCCGCCAGCACCCCGGCATAGGCCCCGGGCGTGTCGATGAAGGAGATGATCGGCAGGCGGAAGCGGTCGGCATGCTCCATCAGGCGCAAGGCCTTGCGGTACCCACCCGGTGACGCCATGCCGAAATTGCGGGCCACGTTCTCCTTGGTGTCGCGACCCTTCTGGTGGCCCAGCAGCATCACGGCCTGCTCCCCGATGCGGCCGACCCCCCCCACCAGGGCCTGGTCATCGGATCCGCGCCGGTCGCCGTGCAGTTCCAGCCAGTCGTCGGTGATCAGCTGGATGTAATCAAGGGTGCTCGGCCGCTGGGGGTGGCGGGCCACCTGGATCTTCTGGGCAGGCGTGAGGGCCCCGAAGATCTCTTCCCGCCGCCTTGAGGCCAGGGTTTCCAGCTGCAGCAGCTGTTGGCTGACATCGACCTCGGAATCGCGGGCCAGCTGGCGGATCTGCTCGATCTGCTCCTCGAGCTCCACCAGCGGTTTCTCGAAATCCAGCAGCGCGCGACGGACCATGGTGATGGACAGGCGGAAGAACGGGGGATCAGACGGCGGCCAGGCTGCCGCTGGCTTCGGCAACCGGCTCCAGGCCGAGGGCCCGGAACCCGTGGCGCTGGGAGGCGGCCCCGATCCAGTCCATCGACTCCAGGGTGATGTTGTTGCGACCCCAGCTGAAATTGGTGTGGCGCCCCTCGAAATCCAACAGCATCGCCTCGGCGAAACAGGCGAACATCTGCCGCTGGGGGCGGGCCATCTCAGCGACCGACATCATCTGCCAGCCGATGTCGCTGCCGAATTCAACGATGCCACCCTTGAGCACATGAATGCCCTCACCGGCGGCCTTGCTGTCGAGATTCTTGGGGTAGCCACCGTCGATCATCAGGCAGGGGCGCCGGAGGCTGGCCGCATCGATGGTCAGGGTCTGGGGCAGGCTCGCGACCCACACCACCACATCGGCCTCGGAGAGAGCCTGCTCCAGCGGCAGCACCCGGCTGTGGGGGAGCTGGCCCTGCAGCTCGAGCAGGGGCTGCTGCTGGCGGGCCACCAGCAGCAGTTCGGCCACACCGGTGCGCTGCCGCAGCCAGCGGCACACGGCGCTGCCGATGTCGCCGGTGGCGCCGATCACCGCCACCCGGGCCTGGGTGAGATCGATGCCGAGCAGGGGCGCGTTGATCTCAACCTGGCGGCAGATCACCCAGGCCGTGTGGGTGTTGCCCGTGGTGAACCGCTCCCACTCCAGGGTGGTGTCCCGCACATGCTGCTGCTGAAGCAGATTGAAATTCTCGAAAATGATCGAGGTGAAACCCCCGAGGGCGCTGATCTGAATGCCCTGCTTCTGGGCCAGCTGCATGGCATTGAGCACCTTGCGCCGAGCCGTCTTGAAGCGGCTGAGCATCTCGGGAACGAACACCGAATCGATGTAGGCACCCTCGATGGTGACCCCGGTGGGACTGGTGACACGGACCCGCTCCACCAGCTGGGGCGGAGCGCTGCACCACATGTCGAGGTCACCGAGGGCATAGTCCTCGAAACCAAGCCGACGGGCCGTGGCCCTCGCCTCATCGAAACTGGTGGCGTGACCGATCAGGCCAAACATGCGGGACTGTGATGGCGGCTACATCCTGCCACGCACCGGCAGGGATCAGCCCACGAGCGCCGCGGCAGCCATGCGGGCGATTTCGCGGGTGCTGAAGCCGATCTCGGTCAGGGCTTCCTGGTAGGCGATCAGGAAATCCTCGATCAGGTCCTCCTTGTCCATCCGCAGCTCGGCGGCGTCGGCGGCGACCTGCTCAAGCATGCGGCGCACCAGGGGCAGGTTGTCGCGGTTGGCCTGCTCCAGTTCCTCGCGGCTGGCGTCCAGGTTGGCCTTGAGCCACTCCTGGCCGTAGTTGAGGTGGGTGTATTCATCTTTCACCACCCCCTCCGTGATCTTGCGGGCGAAGGGATCGGCCACCGGAATGTAGATGTGATATGCAGCGATCGCAAAGGCCTCGATCAGCAGGGCCTGGATCAGCAGGCAGGTCACCACCCTGCCGTCAGCCAGGGCCTGCTGGAAATTGCCATGGAGCGGTGAGAAGAACTCGCGGGCAAAGGGCATGTCGGCCTCCACGCCCAGGTTGCGGGCACAGGCGGTGAAACCCTTCATGTGCTTGAGCTCCATCTTGGCCAGGCGGGCCAGCTCCTCGGCCTGATCCGGCAGCAGGGTGCCAATGGCCAGGTAGTTGTCGTGGGCCACCTGCTCGCCTTCGATCACGATGGCATTGATCCGGCTGTAGGCGTCCTTGTAGGCCTCGCTGGTGAAATCGGGCAGATCCGTCGCTGCAGCGGGCGTGGAGACGGCGGCATCGATGGTCGGCATGGAAACGCCACTGGCACGGAATCCCGCGACTTTAATCAGCGTGGAGCGGCATTCGGCGGCCAGCAGCTGTCCATCAGCACCTGCAGACGGTTGCGCCAGCCCTCCACCAGCCTCTGCTCCAGCGCCGATCCGAGCTCGGCACTGGCCTGGGAGGGATCGCCGATCACGCCGCTGGCACTGAGGTCGTGGGTGAGCCAGGCGCAGGGCAGGGGGCCCTCCAGGCTCCAACCCTCCGGTGGTGCGGCCGCGGCCGCCAGACCATCGGCGGCCGGCAGCGCACCCACCAGTCCGGGGGCCTGGTGGAGCATCAGGCTGGTTTCGGCCAGGCCCGCATGCAGACCCTGGCTCCACTCCGGTTCGGGGATCAGCTCCGCCAGACGGTCGGCCCCCCGCCACAAAAAACAGGGCAGCACCGCCATCTGGGGGGCCGCCGCCCGCAGCCGCCGGGCTGCCACCTCCAGCAGGGCGATCTGGCCGCCATGGCCGTTGAACAGCAGCAGCCGCGACACGCCGGTGGCGGCCAGGCCCAGGCCCACCGCCTGCACCAGGTCCAGAATCAGCTCAGCCGGCACTGTGAGGGTGCCGGCAAAGGCCCCGTGCTCCGGCGAAAATCCGAAGCTCTGCAGCGGCAGCCGCCAGATCGGCAGCGCGTCATCCAGGCCGGCCAGGCAGCCATCGAGCACCCGTTCGGCGAAGAGGCCATCGGTGGCCAGCGGCAGGTGGGGGCCGTGCTGCTCCACGGCCCCGAAGGGCCACACCACCGTGCTGCCGGGCCGGCGGGCCTGGGCCTGGGCCGCCGGGGCGCTGAGGTGATCGAAACGGCGGCTGGCGACAGCGGTCGCCGGGGAGTCGGAGGCCATGGGCGGCGGGGTCTGCCGGGGGCGCTACCTACAGTGTGGGTTCCAGATCGTTCCCCAGGCCATGGCCGCCCCCGGCAAGCCCCCGCGCCGTCCGCCCCAGGTGCTGCTGATCCGCAAGGACGACACCGGCCGCGGTGCCGCGGAGAGCACCCCACCCGAGGCCGTACCGCCCGCCCGGCCGGCCGGCGGCAACCCGCCACCCACGCCCCCTGTGGCTGCGGCGGCCGCCGATGGCGACCGCTTCGGCATGGGCGAGTTCGAGGGCCTGTCGATGGCCGACCTGCTGGGGCCGGAGGACAAGCCCCGCAGCCGTGGGGCCGCAGCTGGAGCCCGGCCCGGCGGCGCGGCGCCGGCGCCGGCACCGACCCCAGCCCGCAGTGTGGATGACTTTGATTTCGATGAGGAGGCCTTCCTCGCCGCCCTCGATGACAACGAACCGGTGGGTGCCACCGGCGAGGTGGTGCGCGGGCAGGTGGTGGGCATCGAAAGCGATGGCGTGTACGTGGACATCGGCGGCAAGGCGCCGGGCTTCATGCCCAAGAAGGAGGCCGGCCTGGGGGTGATCACCAACCTCAAGGAGCGCTTCCCCAAAGGTCTGGAGGTGGAAGTGCTCGTGACCCGCGAGCAAAACGCCGACGGCATGGTGACCGTGAGCGCCCGGGCCCTGGCCCTGCGCCAGAGCTGGGAGAAGGTGCGCCAGCTGGAGAAGGACGGCAAGGTGGTGCAGGTGAAGATCAACGGCTTCAACCGGGGAGGGGTCACCTGCGATCTGGAGGGGCTGCGGGGCTTCATTCCGCGCTCCCAGCTGAACGAAGGTGAGAACCACGAGGCCCTGGTGGGCCGCACCGTGGGCGCGGCCTTCCTGGAGGTGAATCCCGAAACCCGCAAGCTGGTGCTCTCGGAGAAGAAAGCGGCCCTGGCCAGCCGCTTCGCCGAACTGGAGGTGGGCCAGCTGGTGGAGGGCCATGTGGCATCGGTGAAGCCCTATGGCTTCTTCGTGGACCTGGGCGGCGTGAGCGGCCTGCTGCACCACAGCTGCGTGACCGGCGGCGCCATGCGGGATCTGCGCGAGGTGTTCAACCAGGGTGATGCGGTGAAGGCCCTGATCACCGATCTCGACCCCGGCCGCGGTCGCATCGCCCTCAACACCGCCCTGCTGGAGGGCCAGCCCGGCGAGCTGCTGATCGAGAAGGACAAGGTGATGGCCGAGGCCCAGGACCGGGCCAACAGGGCCCGGTCCGTGCTGCGCCAGCAGGAGCAGACCGCCGGATGAGCACCACCGATGGGCGCTCCAGCCCCGACTGGGACGTGGATTTCTATTCCCGTCCCGTTCTGGAGGCCGGTGGCCGCAAGCGATGGGAACTGCTGGTGTGCTCAGCCGCCAACGGCGGTGACGACGGATTCCGCTGGGCCCGCAACTGCCCGGCCGACAGCGTGAATTCCATCTGGTTGCGCGAAGCCCTGGCGGAGGCCCTCCAGGAGGCCGCCACCAGGGGACTGGGGACGCCGCGGCGACTGCGCTGCTGGCGGGGGTCGATGCGGGCCATGGTGCAACGGGCGGCGGAAGGGCTCGGCCTGGAGCTGGTGGCCAGCCGCCGCTGCTATGCCCTGATCGACTGGCTGCAGCAGCGGGAGCAGGAGGTCTACCCCACCCAGGAGGGCTATCTCAGCGGGCCGCTGGCCCCGCCGCCCATGCCGGTGCTGCCACCGGCCCGGCCCCTGCCGGAGGCGGCGCGGGGCGATCGCTGGAGCTGGGCGCACCTCACCGTGGAAGCCATGGCCGATGCGGCGGCCTGGGAGATCGGCTTCGCCGGGCTGGTGCCGACCCCCGCCAGCGCCAGCGCCGAGGCGACCGTGCCGGGGATCCGCCTGTTCAGCAGCAGCCGGGCCCTGGCCATGGCGGGCTGGCTGGCTGGCCTCGAACCGGTGCGCCTGGAGGTGCGCGATCGGCAGCTGGTGCTGGAGGCCGGCCTCGATGACCGCTGGCTGCTGGCGACCCTGCCGGCCAACGAAGCCGAAGCGGCGGCATCGGCCCTGGCCGACGCCCGCCAGCAGGCGGGCGGTCTGCAGTTTCTGGCCGTGCAGAACGACGAGAACGCCACCGGCTTCGAGGGGTTCTGGATGCTGCGGGATCTGCCGGATGGCTGACGCCACGGATCCGGCCTTTGACCATCCGGATGCCGACTTCAACCGGTTGCCCGGGTGGACCTGGGTGGGCACCTACGGCGGCTACTACCTGCAGGCCGACCTGCTGGGCGGCTTTGAGCACGGCTTCTTCACCCGCCGCTGGCAGGGCCGCGGGCCCGAGGTGCTGGCGGGATACCTGAGCGCTGGTGTGAGCGTGCATCGGCCGAAACAGATCCACAGCGCCACGGTGCTGGCAGCCAGCCAGGCCAGCGGCGAACCCTGGCCCGAAGCCGATGGACTGGTGAGCGATGCGGGCGGGCAGAGCCTCTGGGCCTGCGGGGCCGACTGCACACCCGTGCTGATCGCCGATCCCGCCAGTGGCCGCGTGGCCGCCTGCCATGCCGGCTGGCGGGGGGTGGCCGGGCGGGTGGTGCCGGCGGCGATCGCCCGCCTGGAGCAGGCCGGCAGCCGCCGCAGCGATCTGCTGGTGGCCCTCGGCCCGGCGGTAAGCGGAGCCCACTACCAGGTGGAGCGGGCTGTGAGCCTGCAGGTGGGGGCGGCTCTGCAGGCGGGCGGCCTCGAGGATCGGGCGGCGGTGGCCGAGCTGGTGGCCTGCGGTGCCCTGCTGGCCGACCCCGAACCCGGCCGCGACCGGCTCGACATCCGCGCCGCCACCGCCCGCCAGCTGGAGCACGAGGGCATCGACCGCGACCGGCTGGCCCTGTGTCCGCTGTGCACCGTGAGCGAGCCGCTGCTGTTCCATTCCTGGCGCCGGGACCAGGTGAAGGCGGTGAACTGGAGCGGCATCGTGGCCCAGCAGTGACATCCCGGGGCCCGGGGGCCCGCCTGGGATCTCAACCCTCGAACAGGGGCAGCGTCAGCTGCCCCGGCGCCTGACCACGCCGCCGGCCGGCTGGGGCAGCAGGCCGGGCCGCAGGACTGGAACGAGCCATCAGCACCCATGACAGCAGGGCCTTCTGGGCAGGCGGGTCGAGGGAACCGGCCTGGAGACCGGCGGGCCACAGGTCGAGGGATTCCCCATCGGCCCAGTCCAGCACCGCTGTGGGGAAGCGATCGGCGGCAAAGGGCAGCAGCCGCTCCGGCAGCGGCGAGAGGCTTGCCGCCTCCGGCAGCACCTGCGCAGCGCGGTTCTGCAGCAGCTGGCGGCGATGCCGGCGGGCCTGCTCATAGTCGAGCACCATGGCCGGATACCCCACCTGCCGGCGCCGGGCTGGGGGTGGCTGGCCCAGCTGGTCATTGGTGAGCTCCGCCAGTTCGGGGCACCAGCGACGGATGAAGCGGCCCTGGGGGTCACAGCGATCCACCGCCACCTGGCCGGGGTGGTAGATGCGGGCCCAGCCGCCGGGGCCCGACTGGGTGGCCCCGGCCTGCATGGCCCACTGCCAGTGGTCGATGGCCGCATCACCATCGATCAGATGGCGCATGAAGTGCAGGGCACCCCAGCGCCAGTCGATGCCGCAGAGGTGGGTGAGAAAACTGGCGCTGATGGCACGGGTGCGGAAATTGAGCTCCCACCAGCCCCCTTCCGCCAGCAGGCAGCGCATGGCCGCATCCACGATCGGGAAGCCGGTGCGGCCTTCACACCAGGCGGCATAGAGCTCCGCCTGGCTGGCGCTGAGCTGCTCGGCCGTCGGATCATCGTGGGCCGGCCAGAGGGAGCGCAGCTCCAGCTGGGGCAGATAGCGGAAACGCTGGGCCATGCCCGCACCCCAGCGCAGGCGACTCACCAGCTGGTGCCAGCTGCGCCGGGCGGTGCCATCGCCCTCGGCCAGGGGTGACAGCCGCTCCAGGCAGCGGCGATGGCTGATCACGCCGAACTTGAGATAGGGACTGATCCCGGTGGTGGCCCGGGCGGCGGGGTAACTGAGCTGCCAGTGGTAGGTGCGGGCGCTGGGGCCGGCCAGAAAACGCTCCAGCAGCCCGAAGGCGGCGGCGGTGCCGGCCGGCGGCAGGGGCTTGGCATCGCTGGCCAGGCCCAGCTCCGCCAGGCTGGGCAGCGCACGATCGGCCAAGGGATCAGCCGGGTGATCGGCTGGCTGATCCCCCGGCTGATCGGCGCCGCTGGCGGGGGGCGGCACCGGCACACAGGAGGGCGGCGCCAGGGGGCCCTCGGCCACGCTGGTGTGCCAGAAACGCCGCCAGGCCGGATAGCTGAGCAACTCGGCGGCAGCCCCCGGCGGCTCGATCCAGCGCAGGCGGATCCGTTCGCGCTCGAGGGCACGGGCCACCCGGGCATCGCGCACCCGGCCCACGATCCGCTCGCTGTCCGTGTGGGCGATCACGCCGGCGGCGCCGCAGGCCCGTGCCAGCTCGAGCAGCACCGCCGCCGGCTCCCCATGGCGAACCAGCAGGCGGCCGCCACGGCGGCGCAGGTCGGCGTCGAGGGCCCGCAGGCTCTCCAGCAGAAAGGCCACCCGCGCCACCGCCGTTTCCGGATGGTGCAGCAACGCCGGATCCAGGATGAACAGCGGCAGCACGGGCCCGCGGGCACAGGCCGCCAGCAGGGCAGGGTGGTCATCGAGCCGCAGGTCGCGGCGGAACCAGAGGATCGTGGGCGCCACCGCCGCTCAGCTGCCAGCGGTCGCTGGTGAGGCCGCGGCCGCTGGCACCAGGCGCAGCGCCACCTGCTCGGCCACCTTGATGCCATCGATCGCCGCCGAGAGAATGCCGCCGGCGTAGCCAGCCCCCTCGCCGGAGGGGTAGAGGCCGGCCACGTTGCAACTCTCAAGGCTCGTGGGATCGCGGGGCATGCGCAGGGGGGAGGAGGTGCGCGTTTCCACGCCGGTGAGCAGGGCATCGGCGCCGCAGTAACCGGGAATGCGACGCTCGAACGCAGGCAGGGCCTCCCGCAGGGCCGCCAGCAGGGGTGGCGGCAGGCAACCCTCGAGGCTGCCGTAGGCGATGCCCGGCCGGTAGGAGGGGTGGATCCCCCCGGGGCCAACGGCTTCGCTGGGCCGGCCCGCCAGAAAGTCGCCCACCCACTGGGCAGGTGCCCGGTGACCGCCGCCGCCGGCCTGGTAGGCGGCCTGTTCCCAGTGGCGCTGAAAGGCCACACCGGCCAGCGGATCACCGGGCCCGCTGCCCCACGGCTCCAGGTCGGCCGGCGTCACGGTCACGACCAGGCCGCTGTTGGCGTTGCGCTCATTGCGGGAGTGCTGGCTCATGCCGTTGGTCACCACCCCACCGGCCTCCGAACAGGCACCCACCACCAAGCCGCCGGGGCACATGCAGAAGCTGTAGACATCGCGGCCTGCGGCGGGGCCATCGGCGCGGCAATGGTGCACCAGCTTGTATTCGGCGGGCCCCAGGCGCCGATGGCCGGCGGCGGCACCCCAGCGGGCCCGGTCGATCAAGGCCTGGGGATGCTCGATCCGCACCCCCACGGCGAACGGTTTGGGCTCCATCGCCACACCGAGCCGGTGGAGCATGGCGAAGGTGTCGCGGGCGCTGTGGCCCACGGCCAGCACCACCCGCTGAGCGTCGATGGTGCTGCCATCGGCCAGGCGCACCCCCCGCAGCCGCCAGCGCACGCCCGCTTCGCCCGCAGGGTCCAGCAACAGCTCATCGACCCGCGCCCCGAAGCGCACCTCACCGCCGAGGGCCTCGATCCTGGCCCGCAGGCCGCGCACCACCGTGGCCAGCTTGAAGGTGCCGATGTGGGGGTGGTGCAGGGTGAGGATCTCCGGGTTGGCACCGGCAGCCACCAGCTCCTCGAGCACCTTGCGCCCATAGGTGGCCGGCTCGCTCACCTGGCTGTAGAGCTTGCCGTCGGAAAAGGTGCCGGCCCCACCTTCGCCGAACTGGGCATTGGCCTCCGGATCCAGGGGCTGCTCCCCCTTCCAGAACCCGAAGGTGGCGGCGGTGCGCTGCTTCACCGGCAACCCCCGCTCCAGCAGCAGGGGCCGCAGGCCCATCTGGGCCAGCAGCAGGGCGGCGAAGTAGCCGCAGGGGCCGGCACCGATCACCAGGGGGCGCGCGGCCGCGCCCGCCGACATGGCTGAAATCACCGGCCGGTAGCGGTCATCGGGGGTGGGGCGCAGCTGGCCGCCGGCCCCATGGCGGCGCAGCAGGCGCTGCAGCTCGGCGGGCGGCAGCTGCAGCTCCAGATCGAGGCTGTACACCAGGGCGATGGCATCGTGGCGACGGGCATCCACGCTGCGTTTCACCAGATGATGGCTGCGCAGGGCGGCCGCCTCGATGCGCAGGCGACGGCAGATCGCCGCAGCCAGATCGGCGTCGGTGTGGTCAAGGGGCAGCTTCAACTGGCTGAGGCGCAGCCGCGTCGAAGCGGCCGGGGCGGGCGGCGGCCCGGCAGATGGGTGACGGGCGGTGGCGGATGCGCTGGCCATGGCCCCACTCTGTCGGGTCCTGCTGCCATCGTGGAGGTTCCCGCCGGCGCCGCCATGGGCTTGGCCCACTGTCCGCTCTGCATCGCCCTGGCCGTGATGTCCACCCTGCGGGGTCTGGCCATGGCCCTGCAGGTGTGGCGCCTGCGGCCGGCATGAACCGGAGCGGCAGCAGCGGGCCGATGCCCATCATCCGCGCCGAAGGCCTGAGCAAGAGCTACCGGGTGGCGGTGAAGCAGCCCGGGCTGGCCGGCACCCTGCGGCACCTGGTGCAGCGGCGCCACCGGCTGGTGGAGGCGGTGCGGCAGGTGAGCTTCGCGATCGAGCCCGGCGAGATGGTGGGGTTTCTGGGCCCGAACGGTGCCGGCAAAACCACCACCCTCAAGATGCTCTGCGGCCTGATCCATCCCAGCGCCGGCAGCCTGGAGGTGGCGGGCCATCGACCCCAGCGCCGGCAGGCCGCCTTTCTCAGGCAGATCACGCTGGTGATGGGCCAGAAGCAGCAGCTGATCTGGGACCTGCCCCCCCTGGATTCGCTGCGGGTCAACGCCGCTGTGTACGGCATCGCCGATGGCGAGGCCGAGCGACGGATCCACGAGTTGGCCGAGCTGCTGGAGCTGGGGGAGGAACTGCGCCGACCGGTGCGCAAGCTGTCGCTGGGTGAGCGGATGAAGGCCGAGCTGCTGGCGGCCCTGCTGCACCGGCCGGAGGTGCTGTTTCTCGATGAACCGACCCTGGGGCTGGATGTGAACGCCCAGGCCCGGGTGCGCAGCTTCCTGGCGGAATACAACCGCCGCCATGGCGCCACCATGCTGCTCACCAGCCACTACATGGCCGACATCACCGCCCTCTGCCCGCGGGTGCTGTTGATCCACCAGGGGGGGTTGTTCCATGACGGCAGCCTGGAGGCCCTCACCGAACGGCTGGCCCCCTGCCGCCAGGTGCGGCTCGATCTGGTGGACCCCCAGCCGGCCGAAGCCCTGGCGACCTACGGCGTGGTGGAGTGCTGTGAAGGTCGTCGGGCCACGCTGCTGGTGCAACGGGAACGGCTCACCGCCACGGTGGCGGCCCTGCTGGAGCGGTTCGCGGTGGCCGATCTGGAGGTGAGCGATCCACCGATCGAGGAGTTGATCGGCGGCCTGTTCCGGGCGCAGCAGACAGGTGCAGGGGTCTGAGGCAGCGGCCCGGGCCGCCGGCCTCAGCTGGTCGCCAGCCAGGCCGCGAGGTCCTGTGCTGGCACCGCCTCGCCACTGGTGACCTCGATGATCCGACCGACGGAAGCCGGATTGTCGAGCGCATCGAGGCAGAGCCGCGCCACCAACCGCCGGGGGATGCTGTCGCTCTCCTGCTGATCAGGGCCGGAGAAGCGAATGCCCTGGCGCTCCAGGCCCTCCTCCCGCTCGCTGAGACCACCGGGCCGCACCACGGTCCAGTCCAGGCCGCTCTGCTCGAGGGCCCGCTCCCCCACCCGTTTCCACAGGAGGATCAGACCGAACAGATTGAGCGGATGCAGCCAGCGGCCGGCGCAGAGGGAACTCACCAGCACCACCCGCCGGAGGCCCACCGCCCGGGCGGCGCTGATCTGCTGGTTCACGCCCAGGGCATCGACCTGCAGGGGGCCGGCCAGGTTGGGGGAGGGGCGGGCGCCGGTGGCGATCACCAGGGCATCACAGCCGCGCAGGGCCCCGGCCAGGGCATCGGCCTGGCCCAGGTCGACCCGCACCTCCTCGGCACCAGCCAGGGCCGGCGGCAGCGTTGATCCGCGCCGCACCAGCGCCCGCACCCGCTGCCCCCGCCTGAGGGCCTCCTCCACCACCCGCCAGCCGGTCTTGCCCGACGCACCACTCACCGCCAGAAGCATGGGTCCTCCGCCACACATCAGCCATGCTGGCGCGGCCCGGCCTCCGGCGGCAGCAGCCGGGCCAGGGCCTCCTGCACGCAGGCCTCCATCCGCGCCGCTTCCCAAGGATCGGTGGGGGCGTCATCGAGGGCCTGCGGCTGGGGACAGGCCGGAAACACCTCGGCCCAGGGCACACCCCACACCTTCTGGGCCAGGGCATCGTTGGCCGGCTGCAGTTCCGACCGCAGCCGGTGGTAGGTGGGGGGATCGAAGCCCTGGAAGCGGTCGCGGGTCCAGCCCTCCCGCTCGGCAATCTCCCGGATCACCCCACCGGTGTTGCGCAGGCTGCGGGGGTCGATGCCGTGCCCACTGATGAGGGCACCCACCCGGCGGGCCAGCGCGATGCCCCGACGGCCCACCTGGGTGTTGATCTCCTGCCGGGAGGCAGGTTGCCAGCCGCCGGTCGGCGCGGACCAGCCGAGGGCGCCGGCCAGCATCAGGAAGGGATCGGTTGCCGTGGCCTGCGGGGCCAAGCCGCCGCCGGGGGATCGGTAGGGCAGCAGCAGCAGATCGATCGTGGGCCGGCTCAACAGGGGTTCCAGCCAGCCGTGGCAGTTCACATCCCAGCCGCCGAGCCTGCGGCGCTGCCGCAGGTAGGCCTCGAAACCGTGGTGGTGATAAAGGCGCCGCACCGTGTGGGCATAGAGGGCATTAAGGCCATCGGGCTGGTCCCGGAGAACCAGCAGAACCCGCAGGCGACAGCGGTGGGCCGCAGCCAGTGACTCCAGAAACACCAGGTGGCCGGGTTCGGTGATGGCGGGCGTGAACTGTTCAGCGGTCACCAGCACCTGGCGGGCCGTCGACGGCGCCGACTCCAGGTAGCGGCGCCAGGGGGCGGGCCGACCCTCCTCCATGGCCTGCACCAGTCCCTTGTGCTTGCGGCCGGCCCTGCCGGGCCAGTCCAGGTGCACCCCCTGGTCCGCCAGGCCCTGCCGGTTGGCGAAGAGGCGGTTCTGGAGGTAGCTGCTGGCTGTCTTGTGGGTGCCGGCATGCACCACCAGCTCCCTGGTGCCCATCTGCCTGGGAGCCCCGGTGAGACCCATGGCGATCGGCCGCTGGGGCCGAACCTACAACCGGATCGGCGGTCCGCCAGGATCGGGCCAGCGGCTGAGCCCCTTGCCCCACCCCCTCAAGCTGGCACGCGTGCTGCTCTCCACCCAGTACGCCTACATGCTCGAGTACCGGGCCGAGATCGCGCTGTGGGCCCTCTCGGGGGTGGTTCCCTTTCTGATGTACGGCCTCTGGAGCCAGCTGCCGGGTGCGGCCCCATCGCTGCCGGGCCCCCTGCTGGCCCGTTACTTCGTGAGCGTGTTCGTGGTGCGCCAGTTCACCCTGGCCTGGGTGGCCTGGGCATTCGAGGAGGACCATCTGCAGGGCCGTCTCTCCCCCTATCTGCTGCAACCGCTGCACCCCTTCTGGCGCTACCTGAGCGCCCACCTGGCGGAGCAGGCCACCCGGCTGCCCTTCACGCTGCTGATCGCCGCCATCTTCCTGGCCCTCCAGCCCACGGCCATCGAGCTGCCGGGCCCGGCCCGCCTGCTGGCGGCGATCCCGGCGATCGGCCTGGGCTTCGGCGTGAACTTTCTGCTGCAGAGCATCGTGGCGGTGCTCTGCTTCTGGAGCGAACGGGCCACCGCCCTCGACCGGCTGCTCTACATGCCCTTCTTCTTCCTGTCGGGCCTGGTGGCCCCGCTCGACACCTTTCCCGAACCGATCCACCGGCTGGCGCTGCTGACCCCCTTCCCCCTGGTGATCGACTTTCCGGCCCGCCTGCTGGCGGGTGCACCGGTGGGGCTGGCCGCCGGCTACCTGGTACAGCTGCTCTGGATCGGCCTGCTGCTGCCGGTGGTGATGCTGCTCTGGCGCCTGGGGGTGCGCCGCTACGGCGCTATGGGGGCCTGAACCATGGCGTTCCGCCTGCGGGTGCTGCGCAGCTTCTGGACAACGGCCCTCGCCAGCCAGAGCGAATACGGCGCCAACTTTCTGGTGGATCTGCTGGCGGTGCTGGCCAACCTGGTGGGCAGCCTGTTTCTGCTGGGGTTGTTCTACGGCCGGGGCCAGGGGCTGGGGGGCTGGTCCTGGCCGGAGGCCCTGGTGGTGCTCGCCTTCTACACCCTGCTCGATGGCGTGGCCAGCAGCCTGCTGCAGCCCAACCTGAGCACCATCGTCAAACACGTGCAGGATGGCACCCTCGACTTCGTGCTGCTCAAGCCGATCGATGCCCAGCTGTGGCTGTCGCTGCGCACCGTGTCGCCTGCCGGCGTGCCCCAGCTGCTGGGGGGCCTGGGGCTGCTGGGGGCGGCCCTCCAGCAGGCGGGGGCGCGGCCGGGGGCAGCGGAGCTGCTGCTCACCGGCGTGCTGCTGACCGCCGGGGGGCTGATCCTCTATGCCCTCTGGTTTCTGCTGGCCACCACCAGCATCTGGTTCGTCAAGACCTGGAACGCCACCGAGGTGCTGCGTTCCGCCCTCACCGCAGGCCGCTACCCGGTGAGCGCCTATCCGCCGCTGCTGCGCAGCCTGCTCACCACCGTGCTGCCGGTGGCCTTCATGACCACCGTTCCCGCCCAAGCGTTGCTGGGTCAGGCCAGCGGCGCCAGCGTTGGTTTCGCCCTGCTGGCGGCGGGCCTGAGCCTGGCGATCAGCCGCGCCTTCTGGCTCTACGCGTTGCGCTCCTATACCTCCGCGTCCAGTTGAAGGCCGACCCGATCAGACCCAGTGGTCCTCGTTGAGGAAATGCTCCACGGGTTCCGGGCCGGCCAGCAGCTGTTCCGCGGCGGGATTCAAGGGGCCGGCCAGCAGCTCGGCTGCCATGATCTGGCTGCCCTCCGGCAGCAGCGGCCGGTCGGGATCGAAGGCGGTGGGGTGGGTGACGCTGCAGCAAAAGCCACGGAAGATCAGTAGCTCGAACGGTTCCATCGCGGCCGTTTGCCGGCCAGTTCCCCTGTCCATATCCATATCCATATCCGTGTCCATATTCATATCCATATCTGAGGCCGTGTCCGTCGTGGACGTGTCTCCGGTCTCGGGGCCGGACTTGGCTGCGGTCTCGGCGTCAAACTCGGACTTGGATTCGCTCTCGGCGTCGGATGCGGACCTGGTCGCGGACTTGGACGCGTGAGTGGCTGAGGAGCCTGCCGCGGCGGGATCCTGGGCGACGCCCGCCGATCCCGGCAGCTCACCCCGCAGCCGCAGCACCCGATCGGGCCGGTTGCGGCTGAGCTGCTCCAGCTGAACCAGCAGGCTGGCGATCGGTGGGTTCACGCCTGTAGAGGTCATGGTGGGGAGAGTCACGGCAGGGAGGGCTGACGGGAGCTGGCTGGACTCAAAAACCCCCAGCCACCCGACCCTGGCGTGGCAGCCGCACGATCAGCCACTGCAGCAGACCCACCACATAGGCCACCAGGGCCACATAGCCCACGAACGCGGCAACCCCCGGCGTCCAGCTGCCGCCGAACACGAAGCCGAACACCTGGGAGAGCAGGGCATGCAGGCCAAACGGGGCCTCCAGCCACACCTGACACAGGGCCTGCCCCCGCAAGGCCCCGCCACAGCTCAGGGCCGTGGCGGCCAGCAGCACCGAGGGCACGGCCAGCAACGTGAGCGCCCAACGCCAGATCCGCACGCTGAGCGGCAGGGCCCGCCAGGGCGGCAGATCGCTGAGCTCCTCATTGAGGTCCACCCAGAACCACAGGCTCAAGGCCGTGAGCAACGGCGCGATCAGCACCACCACGAACCCCGCCGGGCGGTTGTCGGTGAGCAACAACAAGGCGATCGGATACAGGCTGGCCGCCTTCCAATACACATCCAGCAGCCGCAGCAGGGCGGGCTCGCGTCGCCACGTCGCCCAGATCAGCAGCACCAGGGGCAACCCGAAGGCGAACAGGATGCCGAGCCGCACATCCAGCCAAACCAGGGTGCGATAGATCCCGGGTTGGAGGAGCAGATCGGGCACAGCGGTGCGGGCGGGATGACGCCATTATCCGTACACCCCCTCGGGCGATAGGGTTCCCCCCCATGGCTGCCCTCCCCTCCTTCCCCTGGCTGGTCCGTAAACAGGAGTCCCCCTGGTGCCGTACGGCCTTGGCCCGGGAGATTTCGTTGCAGGAGGCCGTGCAGGCGATCGAGACCCAGCTGGCCGGCTGCGCCGAGGCCGACCTGGCCCTGGTGTTCGTCTCCAGCGCCTACGCCAGTGATTTGCCGCGGCTGCTGCCGCTGCTGCTCCGCCGGCTCAAGGCCCGCCACTGGCTCGGCTGCCTGGGGGGTGGCGTGATCGGCACCCGCGGTGCTGGCTCCCAGCCTGGTGAGGTGCATGAATGCGAGCACGAGCCGGCCTTGAGCGTCACCTTGTTGCGCCTGCCGGGGGCGGAGCTCCACCCCTTCCAGCTGGATCCTGGCGAGCTGCCGGATCTGGATGGTCCGGCCGAGCCCTGGTGTGAGCGGCTCGGCAGCTCCGTCGACGCCACCCGCTCCCTGCTGCTGCTCCTGGATCCTGGTTGCGGCGCCATCAACGACCTGATCAGCGGCCTCGATTACGCCTTCCCCCAAGCCGCCAAGCTGGGCGGCATCGCGGGCCAGCACAGCGCCCCCCATCCCTCCCTGCTGTTCGAAGATCGGGTGTGTGGTGGTGCGGTGGGCTGCACGATCGGCGGCCGTTGGCGGCTGGAACCCGTGGTGGCCCAGGGCTGCCGGCCGATCGGGCCGGTGCTGGAGGTGGAGCAGGCCCAGCG
>JBKDDA010000091.1:0-32002 GCA_046313055.1 Synechococcaceae cyanobacterium
CCATCATTCCCGGCCTGTCGCTGAGTGTGCGGCGGCTGCGGGATGCGGGCAAGCACTGGGCCTGGCTGTTCATCGGCCTGATTCCGCTGGTGGGCGCCATCTGGCTGATCTGGCTGTTCATTCAGCCTTCTGTCGGCTGAACCGGTCGGCTGAACCGGTCGGCTGAATCCGGTCTCCAGAGGCGCCCCCCCCCGTTCACACGCGCAGGGCATCCAGCACGCTGCGGTCTTCCAGCGTGCTGGTGTCGCCGCTCACCTCCTCGCCGGCCGCCAGGGCCCGCAGGATCCGGCGCATGATCTTGCCGCTGCGGGTCTTGGGCAGGGCATCGGTGAAGCGGATCAGGTCGGGCCGGGCGATCGGGCCGATCTCGCTGCCCACGTGGCGTGTGAGTTCAGCGGCCAGGGCATCGTCGCCCGTGCGGCCCGCCTCCAGGGTCACGAAGGCCACGATGCCTTCGCCCTTGAGCTCATCGGGCCGGCCCACCACCGCTGCCTCGGCCACGGCCGGATGGCTCACCAGGGCCGATTCGATCTCCATGGTGCCCAGGCGGTGGCCGGCCACCGAGATCACGTCGTCGACCCGGCCCATCACCCAGAAGTAGCCGTCGCCGTCGCGGCGGGCGCCATCGCCGGCGAAGTAGATGCGGCTGCCGTCGGCCGTTTCGATGTGCTCCCAGTAGCTCCTGCGGAAGCGCTCCGGATCGCCGTGCACCGTGCGCATCATCCCTGGCCAGGGCCGCCGCACCGCCAGGTAGCCGCCCTCATCCACGCCGGCGCTGCGGCCCTGCAGATCCACCACGTCGGCGGCGATGCCGGGCAGGGGCAGGGTGGCGGAGCCGGGCTTGGTGGGGGTGGCGCCGGGCAGGGGGCTGATCATGATCCCGCCGGTTTCCGTCTGCCACCAGGTGTCCACGATCGGGCAGCGGTTGCCACCGATCACATCCCGATACCAGATCCAGGCCTCCGGGTTGATCGGTTCGCCCACGCTGCCCAGCAGCCGCAGGCTGCCCATGTCGTACTGGTCGGGCACGGCCCGGCCGCTCTTCATGAACAGGCGGATGGCGGTGGGCGCGGTGTAGAAGATCGTGATCCGGTGCTTCTGGATCAGCTCCCAGAACGCGCCCGGCTTGCTGGGCCGCGGTGCCCCCTCGTACATCACCGTGGTGGCGCCGTTGGAGAGGGGGCCGTAAACGATGTAGCTGTGGCCGGTGATCCAGCCCACATCGGCGGTGCACCAGTGGATGTCGTCGTCGCGGATGTCGAACACCCACTGGAAGGTGAGGTGGGCCCAGAGGTTGTAGCCGGCGGTGGTGTGCACCACCCCCTTGGGCTTGCCGGTGGAGCCGGAGGTGTAGAGCACGAACAGCCGGTCCTCGCTGGCCATCGGCTCGGCCGGGCAGTCGCTGCTCTGGCCGTCCACCAGCTCATGCCACCACACGTCGCGGCCGGCCTCCATGGTGCATTCCTGGCCCGTGCGTTGCACCACCAGCACCTTGTCCACGCTGGGGCAGCCCCCGGCGAGGGCCGCGTCCACCGCCGGCTTGAGGGCCACGGCCTTGTCCTTGCGGTAGCCGCCATCGGCGGTGATCACCAGCCTGGCCTGGCCGTCGTTGAGCCGGTCGCGCACCGCCTCGGTGGAGAAGCCGCCGAAGATCACCGAATGGGGAGCGCCGATGCGGGCGCAGGCCAGCATGGCGATGGCCGCCTCCGGCACCATCGGCATGTAGAGCGCCACCAGGTCGCCCTTGCCCACCCCCAGGGCCCTGAGGGCATTGGCGGCGCGGCACACCTCGGCGTGCAGCTCCCGGTAGGTGAAGCGCCGCCCATCGCCCGGCTCTCCCTCCCAGATCAGCGCCGTCTTGTCGGCCGTGGGGCCATCCAGGTGCCGGTCGAGGCAGTTGTAGGCCACATTGGTGACACCGCCCTCGAACCAGCGGGCGAAGGGGGCATCGCTCCAGTCGAGCACCGTGTGGAATGGTTCGAACCAGTGCAGCTCCTGGCGCGCCAGTTCGCCCCAGAAGGCATCGGGATCGGCCTCGGCCCGCTCCGCCAGCTGCCGGTAGGCCTCCAGCGAACCGATCCGGGCCGTGGCCGCCAGCTCGGCCGGTGGCTCGAAGCTGCGCTGCTCCTGCAGCACCGATTCGATCGTGGCGCTGCTGACTGCGGCGCTGTCGGCTGCGGCGCTGTTGGCTGCCGTGCCCTCGGCAGGCGTGCTGGCGGGCGCAACGTTCTCCGTCATGGAGCTGGGCTGGTCGGTGTGTGGGCCTCATTCAACCGCAATGGTCCGGCTCTGGCCCGTGGGGCAGGCTGAAGCCATGGATCAGCCCGCCGCCTGCCTCTTTGACCTCGATGGTCTGCTGCTCGACACCGAGCCCCTGCACGCCCAGGCCTGGCGCCAGGCGGCAGCCCACTGGGGCCTGGAGCTCAGCCCCGACCAGACGCTGCGCATGCGCGGCCGCCGCCGCAGCGACAACCTGGCCCTGGTGCGCGGCTGGCTGGCTGAGGCGGGCCTGCCGGTGGCGGCGGAGGCGGAGCTGATGGCGGTGCAGCAGCCGATCGTGCGCCGGCTGCTGCCCCATGCCCCCCCGATCGATGGGGCGCCCGAGCTGGTGGAGCGCTGTGCGGCCCTCGGCCTGCCCATGGCGCTGGTGACCAGCAGCTCCGCCGCCTCCCTGGCCCTCAAGCTGGCTCCCCACGGCTGGCTGGAGCGGATCGAGCTGCGGGTGGTGGGCGACGATCCCGAGCTGGCCGCCGGCAAGCCTGCCCCCGATCCCTTTCTGCTGGCGGCCCGCCGGCTGGGGGTGGCGGCGGCGGCGTGCTGGGCCTTCGAGGATTCGCCCGCCGGGGCCCGCTCCGCCCTCGCTGCCGGTTGCCGGGTGCACGTGCTGCTGGTGGAGGGCTGGGGTGCGGAGGCCTATCCCCGGGGCGTGGTGCCGCTCACCTCCCTGCGGGATGTGCCCCTCAGTACAGGCGGCTGAGCACGAAATCGGGCAGGCGGCGCAGGGCGCTGCTGGCCTCGCTGCTGGCCATCCAGGTGATCTGGCGGCCGGCTTCCTGGGCGAAACCTTCGGCCAGGGCCCGCGACCGGGGAATGGCCTCACAGCCCCGCACCAGGGCCAGGGCCTGTTCGAGATCGCCCTCCTCGCTGAACTCGCGATCGATCAGCCCCGCCAGGGCCGGCCGCTCCTCCAGGGCGTAGAGCACCGGTGCCGTGAGGTACCCGGAGGCCAGATCACTGGCGGCCGGTTTGCCCAGCTGCTGGTCGCTGCCGGTGAAATCGAGAATGTCGTCGACCACCTGAAAGGCCAGGCCCAGCTGGCGGCCGAACTGGTACAGACCGCCCAGGCGCTCCTCCGCCAGCCCGGAGAGCACCCCCACCGCCCGGGCGCTGTTGGCGATCAGGGAGGCGGTCTTGCAGTAGCTCTTCTCCAGGTAGGTCTCGAAGGTCTGGCCGGTGTCGTAGCGGAAGAGCCCCTGGCGCACCTCGCCTTCGGCCAGGTCCATGATCACCCGCGACAGCAGCTTCACCACCTCCAGATCGTCGAGGTTGGCCAGGTGCCAGCTGGCCTGGGCGAACAGAAAATCGCCGGCCAGCACCGCCACCCGATGGTTGAAGCGGCTGTGAACCGTGGCCACGCCGCGGCGGGTCTCGGCGCCGTCGACCACGTCGTCGTGCACGAGCGAGGCGGTGTGGATCATTTCGGTGATCTCCGCCAGCCGCCGGTGGCGGGAGCTCAGGTCGCCGTCGCTGGCCACCGCCCGCGACAGCAGCAGCACGATCCCGGGCCGCAGCCGCTTGCCGCCGGCCGCGAACAGGTGCTCGGCAGCCGCCTGCAGAATCGGATGACCAGCACCGATCAGGGTGCGCAGATCGGCCAGCAGGGCATCGAGATCGGCCTCGACCGGCTGGAGCAACTCTGCAACCGTGGCCACGACACCTCCGCTGTCGCCTGATCCTAGAAGGCCTGCCAGTGGAGCGGGGCGCTGGCGGCCGTGACCCCCACCAGCCAGCGGGCGGACCGGTCGAAGCGGCCGGGGTCGCCACTGGTGGCGAACCGGTGGCTGGGGGTGTGGCCATCGCTCCGCAGGCCGCAGCGCTCCAGCACCCGCTCCAGCTGGCGGGCCACCGCCGGCGCCGGGTCGATCACCGTGAGTTCGCTGCCCACCAGCCGGCGGATCGGTTCGATCACAAACGGGTAGTGGGTGCAGCCCAGCACGATCGTGTCGGCCCCCTGGGCCAGCATCGGATCCACGAACTGCCGCAGCATCGCCTCGGCTTCGGCGGCGGTGGCCCCATCGCTCAGATCAGCCCGCTCCACCAGATCCGCCAGCCCCGGACACATCTGCTCCACCACCCGCACCTGGCTGGCGTGCCGGCCCACGGTGGCCCGGTACAGCCGGCCCTGGAAGGTGGCCGGGGTGGCCATCACCCCCACAACACCGCTGCGGGTGAGGGCCACGGCCGGTTTCACCGCCGGCTCCAGGCCCAGGATCGGGATGGCGGGGAAACGCTCGCGCAGGTGGTGCAGGGCCACGGCCGAAGCGGTGTTGCAGGCCACCACCACCGCCTTGCAGCCCTCGGCCAGCAGCCGCTCGGTGATCGCCTCGCAGAAGCTGCGGATCTGGCGGGCCCGGCGCGGGCCGTAGGGCACATGGGCCTGGTCGGCGATGTAGAGGGTGGATTCCAGGGGCAGGCGGGCCACGATCCGTCGCCACACGCTCAGCCCCCCCACCCCCGAATCGAAGATCCCCACGGCGGCCTGTTCCATGGGGGGAATCCGGCCGCGGAGGATCAGGTCGGCCATGGTCTCAGCGCCCACCGTTGAGGTAGTTGAGAATGCCGCTGGCCACGGCCACCGCCAGCCGGCGGCGGAACTCCGGATCGGCGAGCCGGGGGGCATCGATCTCGCCGGTCACGAAACCCATTTCGGTGAGGGCCGAGGGCATCACCGTGCGGCGGATCACGAAGAACCGGCCGGGCCGCGCACCCCGGTCGGGCGTGCCGGCCGACACGCCCATCAACTGGCGCTGGATGGCTTCGGCCAGCGCCGCCGAGCGGCCACCCTGGAAGTAAAAGGTCTCCACACCGTTCACATCGGGCCGGGCCATGCTCAGGGCGTTGGCATGGATGCTCACGAAGGCATCGGCGCCGCTGCTGTTGGCCAGCGACACCCGCGGCGGCAGGTCCACATCCACATCGCTGGTGCGGGTCATCAGCACCTGCACACCACGGGCCTGCAGGATGCGGGCCACCTGCAGGCTCACATCAAGCACCACATCGGTCTCCCGCAGGCCGCCGATGCCCACCGCGCCCGGATCGGGGCCGCCGTGGCCCGGATCGATCACCACCCGGAAACGGCCCCGCGGCACATCGGGCGTGCCCTCCACGCTCAGGGGCCGGCGGCTGGGGCTGAACCAGGAGCGGCCGCTGCTGGCGGCATTGAGATCGCCTTCGCCCACCGCCACCACCGACCCCCGGGCCAGTCCCTGCAGGTCCATGCGCCAGCGGTCGCGGGCGGTGCCCACCAGCCGCAGGTTGCGGGGGCTCAGGCGGGTGCCCGGCTGGAACTCCAGCACCAGCCGGGTGGTGCGGGAATCGGGCCGACCGATCCGCACCTCCCGCAGGGCGCCGCCGGCCGTCAGGCTGCGGGGCCGCATGGGCGCCCCCGGAATGTCCACCCACACCCGGGGCCCCCGGCCGCCGCTGCCCGCCTCAAAGAAGGCCTGCAGCGTGGTGTTGGCAGCGGTGCGCAGCTCCAGCACCCCATCGCGGTTGATCCGCCAGGCGGCCAGGGCACTGGCCCAGGCCGGTGCCTCGCCCAGCAGCAGGGCCAGCGCCAGCAGCCAGCGCCCCATCCTCGGCAGGGTGATCAACGGCAAGGTGCGCACCGTCACCGTCAGAACAGGGCCGGACGGCGGTGCTGGAGGCTGGGCATCTGGGCCCGGATCCGGCCGAGATGGGCCGTGTCCACCGGCGCCATGGCCAGCCCCGGCTCCAGGCCCGCGTCGGACAGCACCGTGCCCCAGGGGTCGATCACCAGGGCGTGGCCGTGGGTGCGACGGTCGCCGTGCTGGCCCGTCTGGGCCGGGGCGAGCACATAGGCGGTGTTCTCGATCGCCCGCGATTGCAGCAGCACCTGCCAGTGGTCCTTGCCGGTGTAGGCGGTGAAGGCCGCCGGGATCATCAGCAGCTCGGCGCCGGCATCGGCCAGGTGGCGGTAGAGCTCCGGAAAGCGCACGTCGTAACAGATGGACAGGCCGATCCGGCAGAGCCCCGGCACATCAACCACCGGCGGCTGGCTGGAGCCGGCCCGGATCGTGGCCGATTCCTGGTAGGTGCTGCCGTCGGGAATGTTCACGTCGAAGAGGTGGATCTTGTCGTAGCGGGCCAGCAGCTGGCCCTCCGTGCCCACCAGTTCGGAGCGGTTGTAGGTGACCCCCTCCCCCGCCGGCACCGGGAAGCCGCCCCCCAGCAGCGTCACCTGGTACCGGCGCGCCATGGTCACCAGAAAGCGGCTGCAGCGCTCGGCCAGCAGCGGTGCCAGCTCGATCCGGCGGCTGTCGCTGCCCATGAAGGCGAAGTTCTCCGGCAGGCCCACCAGCTCGGCACCCCGCCGGGCGGCCAGCTCGATCTGTTCCTCGGCGGCCGCCAGATTGGCGTCGGGGTCGGGGCTGCTGGTGAGTTGGACGGCTGCCGTCAGAAAACTGCTCACCTTGACCCGGCTCACGACCGGCGAACTGTAAGGGGGTGGACCCGTCTCAGCCAGCCCGCAACACCCCCGCTTCGGCCTGGGTCGGCACCACCGTGAGGTTGTCGACGGCGGCGCAGCAGGCGAAATCGGCGTCGTGGTCGCCCAGGCCGATCAGCCGCTGGCCGTGGCTGGCGGCCCGCAGGCAGGTTTCCGTGTCGTGGTGCCACTGCTGCCAGAGGGCGAGGGCAGCGAGCATCTCGTCGTTGCCGAAGCGCACCCCCACATGGGGCGCCACCGCCAGCTCGGTGGCCGCCGAGGCCACGGCGCCGGCCGCCAGCGAATCCTCCAGGGAGTAGTCGCCCTCCCAGCCGCTGCCCACGATCCACACGTTGGTGCTGCCCTGGGCGATCAGCCGTCGGGCCACTGCCGTGCGGTTCGGCAGGCAGGCGGTCACCAGCAGCGGCACGCTGCGCACCGCCGCCAGCGACCGGGTGCCGTTGGTGGTGCTCATGAAGATCCGCTTGCCCCCCACCAGCTCCGGCGTGACCGCCAGGGGTGAATTGCCCAGGTCGTAGCCCGCCACCCGCTGGCCGCCCCGTTCGCCGGCCCGCAGCCGCTGCGCTTCAGGCCAGGCCGCCGCCGCCGCCTCCAGCTCGCCCAGGTCGGCGAAGGCCTCGATCGCCTCGGCGCCGTTGGCCAGCGACCAGGCAATCGTGGTGGTGGCCCGCAGCACATCGATCACCACCGCCGCATCGGGGCCGCCCTCGGCAGGGGGCAGCACCGGCGGCACGGCCTCGGAGGTGTGGAAGTAGGAGAGCTTCACGGCGCGGCGGGGGTGGACTGGGCCAAGTGTGTCAGCGGCCGGGTCCCGGCTGCGCCACAGTGACCCGGCCAGTTCAGGGCCGCTGCGGCGGCTGCATTGCCGTGCCCAGCCGCCATCACCGCGATCTGCGCGGATTTCTGCAGCTGCTGGAGGAACGGGGCCGTCTGCGGCGGATCAGCGCACCGGTGGATCCCGATCTGGAGCTGGCGGCGATCGCCGACCGCGTGCTGGCGGCCGGTGGCCCCGGCCTGCTGTTCGAGAACGTGATCGGCTCGTCGATGCCCGTGGCGGTCAACCTGCTCGGCACCCAGGAGCGGGTGCTCTGGAGCCTGGGCATGGAGCGGCCGGAGCAGCTCGAGGCCCTGGGTGAGCGGCTGGCCCTGCTGCAGCAGCCCCGCCCGCCGAAGGGGGCCCGGGAGGCGGTGCGCTTCGGCTCGGTGCTGCTCGATGTGCTCAAGGCCCGGCCCGACCTCGATCTCACGCCCCCCTGCCGCCAGCAGGTGTTCCAGGGGCAGGCGGTGAACCTCGATGCCCTGCCCCTGCTGCGGCCCTGGCCCGGCGATGGCGGCCGGATCCTCACCCTTGGCCTGGTGATCACCCGCGACCCGGAGACCGGCACCCCCAACGTGGGCGTGTACCGGCTGCAGCAGCAGTCGATCAACACCATGACCGTGCACTGGCTGAGCGTGCGCGGAGGCGCCCGCCACCTGCGCAAGGCGGCGGCCCTGGGCCGACCGCTGGAGATCGCCATCGCCATCGGCGTGCACCCGCTGCTGGTGCTGGCGGCGGCCACGCCGATCCCGGTGCAGCTGAGCGAATGGCTGTTCGCCGGCCTCTACGCCGGCGAGGGCGTGCGGCTGGCGAAGTGCAGGACCGTGGACCTGGAGGTGCCGAGCCACAGCGAGGTGGTGCTCGAGGGCACGATCACGCCGGGCGAGGAGCTGGCCGATGGCCCCTTCGGCGACCACATGGGCTTCTATGGCGGTGTGGAGGATTCACCGCTGGTGCGCATCCAGTGCGTGACCCAGCGGCGCAACCCCATCTACTTCACCACCTTCAGCGGCCGGCCGCCGAAGGAGGACGCCATGCTGGCGATCGCCCTCAACCGCATCTACACGCCGATCCTGCGCCAGCAGATCCCGGAGATCGTGGATTTCTTTCTGCCGATGGAAGGCCTCAGCTACAAGCTGGCGGTGATCGCCATCGACAAGGCCTATCCGGGCCAGGCGAAGCGGGCGGCGATGGCCTTCTGGAGTGCCCTGCCCCAGTTCACCTACACCAAGTTCGTGGTGGTGGTTGACCGGGCGATCAACATCCGCGATCCCCGCCAGGTGATCTGGGCGATCAGCGCCCAGGTGGACCCCCAGCGCGACCTGTTCGTGCTGGAGGACACCCCCTTCGACACCCTGGATTTCGCCAGTGAGCGGCTGGGACTGGGCGGTCGCCTCGGCATCGACGCCACCACCAAGATCGGGCCGGAGAAACGCCACGCCTGGGGCGAACCCCTGCGGCGCTCCGCCGAGCTCGAAGCCCGCATCGACCGGCGCTGGGCCGAGCTGGGCCTGGCCGACATCGGCGGCAGCGAACCCGATCCGGCCCTGTTCGGCTACACGCTCGAGCATGTGCTGGAGCGGCTCGCCAGCACCGCCGCCGGCGGCCGGTGATCCCCCGCAGCGGTGCCTATGCCCTGCGGGCGCTGCTGGCCCTGGCCGAGGCGCCGCAGCGCTGGCGGTCGGTGAGCGACCTGGCCCGGGAGCAGCAGCTGCCGGCCCCGATGCTGGAGCAGCTGCTGCTGCGCTTGCGGCGGGCCGGCGTGCTGGAGGCCCGCCGCGGCCGCCAGGGTGGCTATCGGCTGGCGGGCACGCCGGCCCAGATCCCGGTGGCCGCCGTGCTCGAGGCCGTGCTGCCCGAGGGGGAGCGGCTGGGCGATGCCCCGGCCGATGGCGATCCGGCCGTGCGGGTGGTGGCGGTGCTGGAGCAGCGGCTGCGGCGGGCCGTGCGGCTGGAGCTGGGTCGCATCAGCCTGGAGGACCTGCGCTTCGATCTGCTCAGCACCCGCGCCGGCCAGAGCGAGGGCGGCGGTGTGATGCTGGGCTGAGGCGGGGCCGCTGGCAGGGTGGTGGGGTCCGCTGCCCGGAACCATGAGCCAGCCGACTGCCGCCGTGGCCCGCTGGTGGGTGCCGGGAGATCTCGATGGCCTGCTGGGCCTGGGGCTCGACAACCTGATCCAGATCCTGCTGATCCTCGGGCTCTGCCGCGGGGTGCTGGGCTATCCCGATGGGCTGGTGTTCGGCACGATCCTGCCGGCCACGGGCCTCAGCCTGCTGGCGGGCAATGCCTTCTACAGCTGGCAGGCCCTGGGGCTGGCGCGGCGGGAGGGGCGGGCCGACCGCACGGCCCTGCCCTACGGCATCAACACGGTGAGCCTGTTTGCCTATGTGTTCCTGGTGATGCTGCCGGTCAAGCTGGCGGCACTCGGCCAGGGGCTCGATGGGGCCGCGGCCATTCGCCTCAGCTGGCAGGCGGGGTTGCTGGCCTGCCTGGGCTCGGGGCTGATCGAGGGTGGCGGTGCCTTTGTGGTGGGGCGGCTGCGGCGTTGGCTGCCCAGGGCCGCCCTGCTCTCCACCCTGGCCGGCATCGCCCTGGGCTACATCGCCCTTGGGTTTCTGCTGCGCACCTACGCCCGACCGGTGGTGGGCCTGCCGGTGCTGGCCCTGATCCTGGTGGTCTATTTCGGTCGCCTGCGCACCCCGATCCCCGGCGGCCTGCTGGCGGTGCTGCTGGGGATCGCCCTGGCGGCCGCCAGCGGCCTGATCCGGCTGGAGCCGGGCCCCTGGCACGCCGCCCTGGCCCAGGTGGGCCCGCACCTGCCCAGGCTGCAACTGGCGGCCCTCTGGCAGGGCCGCAGCCAGCTGCTGCCCTGGCTCGGGGTCACGGTGCCCATGGGGCTGTTCAACCTGCTGGGGTCGCTGCAGAACATCGAGAGCGCCGAGGCGGCCGGTGATGCCTACCCGGTGCGCAGTTCGCTGCTGGTCAACGGTCTGGGCACGGTGGTGGCGGCGGCCCTGGGCTCCTGCTTTCCCACCAGCCTCTACATCGGCCACCCGGGCTGGAAGGCGATGGGAGCCCGCATCGGCTATTCGTGGGCCAACGGGCTGCTGATGGCCCTGGGCTGCCTGCTGGGCCTGTTCGGCCTGGTGGGCCAGCTGGTGCCGATCGAGGCCGGCATGGCGATCGTGCTCTACATCGGCCTGGTGATGGCGGCCCAGGCTTTTGAGGCCACACCGCGCGCCCATGCTCCGGCCGTGGTCATGGGTCTGCTGCCGGGCCTGGCGGGCTGGGGAGCGCTGCTGCTCAAGGGCGGCCTGCGGGTGGGCGGCGCCAGCAGCTTCGGAGCGGCCCAGGTGGCGGCCCTGCAGCAGGCCGACATCTGGGCCGCCGGCGCCTTTGCCCTCGAGCAGGGTCAGATCGTGGCCGCCATGCTGCTGTCGGCCCTGCTGGTGTATCTGATCGAGCAGCGCTGGCGGGCCGCTGCCCTGTGTGCGCTGGCGGCGGCCCTGGCCTCCTGGCTGGGGCTGATCCATGCCTGGCGCTTCAGCGGGGCCGACACGGCCCTGCAGCTGGGGTGGGGCACCGGTGGCCCCTGGGCCCTCGGCTACCTGCTGATGGCGCTGGTGTTCCTGCTGGCGGCCCTGGTCGGTCGGCGGCAGCGGGGCTGATTCTGCCTAAGGTCTCCGCCTAGGGTCACTGCCTGAGGTCACCGCCATGGCGTTCTCCCCTTCTGAACCACCGGCCCTGCCTTCAGGCTCGGGTGAGTTGCTGGATCAGGTGCTGGAGCCGCTGCTGGCGGATTTCGGTGCGTCGTTCGAGCGGGGTCTGGAGCTGGTCGATCTCTGCCCTGATCTGGTGATGGCGCCGGCGTTGCGGCAGCAGTTTGAGGCGCGGTTGCGGCAGGCGACGGCCGAACTGGCCGCCGCCCGGGCCCTGCGGGCTGCCGCCCCCGCGCCGATGGCCCTCGACATGCAGGCCATCACCCCCTGGCACCAACTGGTGCTGGAGGTGTGGTCGCTGTCGGCGGCGCTGCGGGCGGCGGGGGTGCTGCCACGGGGCTGAACCAGCCCCGCTGCGGTTCACCAGCGCTGGCCGCCGCCACCGCCACCGCCGCCACCACCGGTGCGGGGTTCGGCCTTGTTCACCCGGATGGAGCGCCCCATCCACTCGACACCCTGCAGGTCGTCGATGGCCTTGGTCTCCTCGGTGGCCGATGCCATCTCAACAAAGGCGAAACCGCGCTTGCGGCCGGTGTCGCGGTCGAGGGGCAGGCTGCACTTGCTCACCGAGCCGTACTCGGAGAACAGGTGCTTGAGATCTTCCACTTCGGCATCGAAGGAAAGATTACCAACGTAAATTGTCATTCATTAGACCGTGTATGGGCAGATTCGTCGAAATCCCTGGAGAAAGTCGCTGGCCTTGGCAAGAAATCCGATGGAGCTCGTCGCTCTGGTTTGAAACCCGCTGAAGAGTGTTCGTTGAATCACCAATTACCCTACAGCAGGATGGGCGCGCCCCCTCCTGGCCCGGCCCCCTGCCTTGAGCACCCACTTCCACCGGTTCGCCCGCCGCCGTCGCCGGCCCGCCGGTCGACCGACCGGTCTGCTGGCCCTGCTGCCGGCCCTGCTGCTGGCGCTGACCCTGGTGTTGATCCCGGCAGGCTCCACCATGGCCGGTTTCGCTGCGGCCCGCCCGGCGCGGGCTGCCGGCCTCGGTGCCGCCCCTGCCCTGCCGATCACGGCCCAGCCCTTCTATGGCGACCTGCAGGCCACCGCCGCCCGCTGGGCCCATTCGCCCCTGGGCCAGGTGGTGGGTGAAAGCCCCCGCGACACCCTGCTCAATTTCTATGCCGTGATGGCCCGCGTGGCCGACGAGCAGGCGCTGGCCACCGCCCAGCTGCACCAGGCCCCCGGCCTCTTCTGGGGCCCCGGCGCCCGCCGGCACATCGACACGGCGGAGAATCTGTTCGGCCTGGCGGTGCAGGCCCTCGATGCCGGCAGCTTCGTGGAGAGCGTGCGCGATGACATGGCCAATGAGGCGGCCATGCAGCTGAAGGAAGTGCTCGATTACGTGTTCAGCCACAGTGCCGAGCCCCTGGTGCTGCCCGACTCCGCCGGCCTGCGGGCGATCAACAGCCGGCGCAGCCAGGCCAGCCAGAGCTGGTCGCTGCCGGACACGGCCATCACCCTGGTGCAGGAAACCCACGCGGCCGATGGCAATCCGGGTTTCGTGTTCTCCCCCGGCACCGTGGTCCAGATCGGCCGCATGCATCACCAGATCGCCGGCCTGCCGGTGGTGGACCAGCCCTTCGCCACCCCCGGCTTCTACGAGGCCTACAGCCGCACGCCCGGTTTTCTGGTGCCGCCCCGCTGGTATCTGCTGCTGCCCGCTGGCGTGCGGGCGCTGCTGGAGATCACCATCCACGGCCAGACCCTCTTCCAGATCGGCGCGGCCCTGGCCACCGCCCTGCTCTACGGCTGGCTGCTGCTGCTGATCGCCAGGCGGCTGCTGCACAGCTACCGCTACTGGCGCTCCGGTCCGGCCGCCGCGGTGCGCTTCTGGCACCTCGACAACCTGGCCTGGAGCCGGGTGCTGCTGGTGCTGCCGCTGCTGCCCCTCACCCATCTGGTGAAGGTGTTCATCGACGACCAGCTCAATGTCACCGGCACCCCCCTGGTGGTGGTCACCTTTCTGTTCTTCATCCTCTATTTCGTCACCGCCAGCTTTCTGGTCTTCATTCTGTTCGAGGCCCTCGGCCGCAGCCTCACCGAGTGGCTGGTGCGCCTGCGGGGCGGTGGCTCCGAGCTGCAGCTGCTGCGGGTCAGCAATCTGGTGATGCCCCTGGGCCGGGCCCTCGGTGGTCTGGTGGCCCTGGCCCTCATCTACCGCCTGCTGCTGGTGCTCGGTCTGCCGCCCGGCACCCTGCTGGCCTTTTCGGCCGTGCCTGGTCTGGCCATCGGTCTGGGTGCCTCCAAGCTGCTGGGCAACCTCTTCGCCGGCCTCTCGATCCAGACCGACCGGCCCATGCGTGTGGGTGAGTTCTGCCGCATCGGCGACACCCTCGGCTTCGTCAGTCGCATCGGCCTGCGCTCCCTGGAGCTGCAGACCATCGACAGCCGGGTCACGATCCCCAATGCCATCGCCGATGAACTGACCGTCGTCAACTATTCGTGCCGTGCCCCCAGGTCCCAGGCCCAGGCCCTGCCCATGCAGTCGCTGGAGGTGCGGCTGCCCATCAGCGAGCGGTTCAGCCCCGAACAGCTCGCTGACCTGCTGGAGCTGGTGCGCAGCGGCATGGACCGTGATTCCCGCTTCCAGGGGCCGCTGGTGAGTCTCGAGGGCAGCGCCGACGACCCACTCAGCCTGATCTGCCTGGCCACGGTGTCCCTGCAGACCTGGCCGGCCTTCCTGCAGCTGCGCGAGGCCCTGCTGCTGCGCCTCCAGGAGGCCCTCGAACAGGTGCGTCTCTCCGTGATCCGACTGGGCGTCAGCTACGACACCACCGCCGAGCAGCTGCAGCGCCTGCCGGAGCTGATCCGCCGGGTGGTGGAGCACGATGCCGATTTCCGCCTGCAGAGCTGCCGTCTGATGACGATCGCCGACTTCAGCTATGTGATCGTGTTCCGCGTCAGGGGCAGCCAGCCGGGCCTCAGGCTGTTCAAGGATGGGATCCACGGCCTCAACCGGCGCCTGCTGGCGGCCCTGGAGGCGGAAGGCATCGAGATTCCCTTCCCCACCCAGCTGCAGCTGCGGCGGCAGGCCGATGCTCCGCCTGCAGCCCCGATGGGGGCCTCCCTGCCGCCCGCTCCATAGGATCGCCCCTCCCCCCTGTCGCCCCCATGGCCGTTGCCGCCCCCGCCGTGCCCCTTGCCCTGCCGGCCGGCGGCAGCCTGCGCGGCACGGTGCGGGTGCCGGGCGACAAGTCGATCTCCCATCGAGCCCTGCTGTTCGGCGCCATCGCCGAGGGGGAGACCCGCATTGAGGGCCTGCTGCCCGCCGATGACCCCCTCAGCACCGCCGCCTGCCTGAGGGCCATGGGGGTGGCCGTATCGCCGATCGAGGCCGGTGCCCCCGTGCTGGTGCAGGGGGTGGGTCTCGATGGCCTGCGGGAGCCGGACAGCGTGCTCGACTGCGGCAATTCCGGCACCACCATGCGCCTGATGCTGGGGCTGCTGGCGGGCCGGGCCGGCCGCCATGTCGTGCTCACCGGCGACGACTCCCTGCGGCGGCGGCCGATGAAGCGGGTGGGGGCGCCCCTGGCGGAGATGGGGGCCCGGATCAGCGGCCGGCGCGGCGGTGAGCTGGCGCCGCTGGCGATTCAGGGTCAGCGGCTGAAGGGCACCACGATCCGCACGCCGGTGGCCTCCGCCCAGGTGAAGAGCGCCATTCTGCTGGCCGGTCTCACCGCCGCTGGGCCCACCACCGTGATCGAGCCCGCCCTCTCCCGCGACCACAGCGAGCGCATGCTGCGGGCCTTCGGTGCCGATCTGCAGGTGGCCGGGCCCGCTGGCACCGAGGTGACCGTGCATCCGGGTGCGGTTCTGCGGGGCCAGGCGGTGGTGGTGCCGGGCGACATCAGCTCCGCCGCCTTCTGGCTGGTGGCCGCGGCCATCACCCCGGGTGCCGAGCTCACGGTGGCGAACGTGGGTCTCAACCCCAGCCGCACCGGCATCCTGGAGGTGCTGCAGCAGATGGGGGTGGCGATCACCGTTCTCAACCCCCGCGATGTGGCCGGCGAACCGGTGGGTGACCTGCACGTGTGTCATGGCCCCCTGCGGCCCTTCGCCATTGCCGGTGACCTGATCCCCCGGCTGGTGGAGGAGATTCCGGTGCTGGCGGTGGCGGCCTGCTGTGCCGATGGGGTCAGCACCATCGCCGATGCGGCCGAGCTGCGGGTCAAGGAAACCGACCGGCTGTCGGTGATGGCCCGCCAGCTCGGTGCCATGGGTGCCCGGCTGGAGGAACGGCCCGATGGCCTGGTGATCGAGGGGCCCTGCAGCCTGCACGGTGCCGAGCTGGACAGCGAAACCGATCACCGGGTGGCCATGAGTCTGGCGGTCGCCGCCCTGATCGCCCGGGGCGACAGTGTGCTGCATCGGCCTGAGGCCGCTGCCGTGTCCTATCCGGGTTTCTGGGATGACCTGGCCCGCCTGCGTGCCTGATGACGGGGGCGATCTCTGCCCCCGCCGCACCGGTGACGGCAGCTTCAGCCTCTGGAGTGCCGCCTTCGGTGAGGGTTTCCACTGCGCCGAGGGGGCCCTGGCCGAGGCCCGGGCCACCTTTGTGGAGCCCGCCGGCCTGGAGCACCTGGCCGCCGGTGAGCGCCTGCGGGTGGTGGAGGTGGCCGTGGGCACCGGCACCAACACCGCGGCCCTGATCGAGGCCGCCGCCGACCGGCACCTGGCCCTCGACTGGTGGGGCCTGGAGCTCGACCGCCGCCCCCTGGCCCTGGCCCTGGCCGATGGCGGTTTCCGCGCCCAGTGGCGCCCCGATACCTGCGCCGCCCTCGGGCGGCTGACCGCCGGGCGCCTGCTGGTGGGTGACGCCCGCCGCCGCCTGGCCGACCTGGCCGACCTCGCCGGCAGCGTGGATCTGGTGCTGCACGATGCCTTCTCGCCCCGCCGCTGCCCCCAGCTCTGGACGGTGGAGTTCCTCGCCGGTCTGGCCCGGCTGCTGGCCCCCCGGGGGCGCCTGCTCACCTACAGCGCCGCGGCCGCCGTGCGCCGTGGCCTGCAGCTGGCTGGCCTGCAGCTGGCCAGCATCAGCCCCAGCGGCCAGCGCCGCCGCTGGAGCGGCGGCACCGCCGCCAGCCCGGCGCCGCTGCCGATCGGCGGCCGCCTGCGGCCGCTGCTGCCCCTGGAGTGCGACCACCTGTGCACCGCCGCCGCCGAGCCCTACCGGGACCCCACCGGTGCGGCCGATGCGGCCATGATCAGCACCGGGCGCTCCATGGCCCAGGCCGCTGCCGCCGCCCCCAGCAGCAGCGCCTGGCGCCGCCGCTGGCAGCTCGATCACGGCGGGTAGATTCCGCCCATCCGTTTTCCATCGCATGCTCGCCGTTGCCGTTCTGGCCGCCGGAAAGGGCACCCGCATGAAGAGCGCCCTGCCCAAGGTGCTCCAGCCCATCGCCGGCACCACCCTGGTGGAGCGGGTGCTGCGCAGCTGCGAGGGTCTCCACCCCCAGCGGCGGCTGCTGATCCTCGGCCACGAGGCCGAGCAGGTGGAGCGGTCGCTGGCCCATCTGGCCGGCCTTGAATTCGTGCTGCAGCAACCCCAGAACGGCACCGGCCACGCCGTTCAGCAGCTGCTCGAGCCCCTGCGGGGCTTTGAGGGCGACCTGCTGGTGCTCAACGGTGACGTGCCCCTGCTGCGGCCGGCCACCCTCCAGCAGCTGCTGGACCGCCACCGCGCCAGCCAGGCGGCCGTGACCCTGCTGACCGCCCACCTGGCCGATCCCAGCGGCTACGGCCGGGTGTTCGCCAATGCCGAAGGCGCCGTGAGCGCCATCGTGGAGCACCGCGACTGCACCGCCGAGCAGCGGGCCAACACCTTGATCAATGGGGGGATCTACTGCTTCCACTGGCCCCAGCTGGCGGCGGTGCTGCCCCGCCTCACCACCGACAACGATCAGGGCGAGCTCTACCTCACCGACACGGTGGCCATGCTCAGTCCGGCCATGCACCAGGTGGCCGATGGTGAGGAGATCGCCGGCATCAATGACCGCATCCAGCTGGCCCAGTGCGAGGCCGTGCTCCAGGACCGGCTGCGGCGCCACTGGATGGCGGAGGGGGTGACCTTCGTGGATCCGGCCAGCTGCACCCTCAGCGACGACACCCGCTTCGGCCGCGACGTGGTGGTGGAACCCCAGTGCCATTTCCGCGGCACCGTGGCCATCGGTGGCGGCAGCCGCATCGGCCCCGGCTGCCTGATCGAGAACAGCAGCGTGGGCGAGGCTGCGGAGGTGATCCATGCGGTGCTGCGCGATGCCGAGGTGGGTGCCGGCTGCAGCGTGGGTCCCTTCGCCCAGCTGCGGGCCGGTGCCTGCCTGGATCCCCACTGCCGCATCGGCAATTTTGTGGAGGTGAAGAACAGCGTGCTGGGTGAGGGGGTGAAGGCCAATCACCTCAGCTATCTGGGCGATGCCGATGTGGGTGCCGGCGTGAATGTGGGAGCGGGCACGATCACCGCCAACTACGACGGCGTGCGCAAGCACCGCACCGTGATCGGCGCCGGCAGCAAGACCGGCGCCAACTCGGTGCTGGTGGCTCCGCTCACCCTCGGGGCCGGTGTCACGGTGGGGGCCGGCTCCACCATCACCGCCGATGTGCCCGCCGGTGCCCTGGCCCTCGGCCGCGCCCGCCAGGTGGTCAAGGAGAACTGGACAGGGCCTGTCTGAGCAGCGGGATCAGGCCTTCGAGGGCCACGCCCCGGCTGGCCTTGAGCAGCAGCCGGTCGCCATCGCCCAGCCAGTCCAGCAGCGGTTCCGCCGCCGCCGCCACCGACGACACCCGCACCAGCCGCGGCATGCCGGCCGCTGCCTCCAGCATGGCGGTTCCTTCGGCGCCGCCATCCACCACCACCAGCCCGTCGAGGTTCAGCTCGCGGGCGCGCCGTGCCACTGCCCCGTGGAGCTCGAGGCTGCGCTCGCCAAGTTCCAGCATCGTGCCCAGCACGGCGAAGCGGCGGCCCTCCTGGGCTGCCAGCAGGTCCAGGGCCGCCAGCACCGCCTCCGGTGAGGCGTTGTAGGTCTCATCGAGCACCTCCACCCCACCGACCCGCAGCCGACGGCTGCGGCCGCCGGGCAGCTCCACCGCCAGATCGGCCAGCTGCTCAACCCCGACGCCCAGTTCCTCGGCCACCGCCAGGGCCAGCAGCAGGTTGCGGGCGTTGTGCACCCCCTCCAGCGGCAGGCCGATGCGGGGCCCCCCGGGGGGCTGCCAGATCAGCGTGGCCGCCTCCACCAGGGTGCCGAGGCGATCGGCCGGCGGCAGGGCGGCATCGAACTGCGGCTGCTCATGGCTGAGCGCCACCCGCCGCACCCGCCCGTGCCAGACCCGTGCCAGGGCCTGCTCCAGCAGCGGATCGCCCGCCGGAATCACCAGCAGCCCATCGGGCTTCAGGGCAGCCGTGATTTCGCATTTGGCCGTGGCGATCGCCTCCCGGCTGCCCAGCCGGCCGATGTGGGCCGTGCCGATGTTGGTGATCACCGCCACGTCGGGCTCGGCGCAGCGGCTGAGCCGTTCGATCTCCCCCAGCCCCCGCATGCCCATCTCGATCACCAGGGCGGCGGTGCTGCCATCGGCCTTCAGCAGGGTGAGCGGCACGCCCACGTCGTTGTTTTCGTTGCCGCTGCTGGCCAGCACCGGCCCCAGGGGCCCGAGCGCGGCCCGGATCAGCTCCCGGGTGGTGGTTTTGCCGGCCGAACCGGTGACCGCCACGAGCGGCCGGCCCAGTGCCTGCCGCCAGGCCCGACCCAGCTGCTGATAGGCCACCAGGGTGTCGGCCACCCGCCAGATCGGCCGGCCACAGGCTGCGGCCAGTTGGTCAGCGTCCGTGGCGCCCAACCGGTCGGCCTGGGCCACGGCACCGGCGGCGTTGCCGCCCCGGAGCACATCGGCCAGAAAGCTGTGGCCGTCGAACCGTTCGCCCACCAGGGGCACGAACAGGGCTCCCTCCGCCAGCCGGCGGCTGTCGGTGCCCACGCCGGTGAACTGCTCCGGCGGGTTGGCGGCCCCGCCGCAGGCTGGCCCCCACAGGGCGGTGAGCTGCTCGGCGCTGAGGGTGGGTGAACCGGTGATCACGGATGCTGCTGGAAGCCGGAAGGCTGCCATCCTGCCCCCTCAACCCTGGGGTTGCAGCAGCACCATGCCGCTGCCCACCGCGGCGCTGTGGCCCAGGGGGCGTCCCTGCCCATCGTCCAGATCCAGCCGTTCGTAGCCCAGGTCGGCGGCCTGTTCCTGCCAGAGCAGGGCCTGGCGCTGCCGTTCCGTCGGGGCGAGCGCCAGCCAGCCGGGTCCAAGCCGCAGGTTGAGCTGGGCCTGGTCGTTGTCGGCCAGCACCGCCTCGATCAGATCGCCGGTGTCTGGCCCCCGGAAGGTCTGCTCCAGGGGAGATGGTGGCGCCACCACCGGCTCCTCACTGGTGACCCCCTCGGCCGGTTCGGTGGCTGTTTCTGCCTCTGTTTCTGCCTCTGTTTCTGCGGCCTTCTCTGCGGCCGTTTCGGGGGCCGGTTGTGGTGCTTGTGCTGGTGCTGGGCTGGCCGAAGATTCTTCGGTCGCCGGTGCGGGGGGCGCAGCGGCCGGCGCTCTTGCCAGGGCCACCGCCAGCGCCAGCAGCACCGCCAGCAACAGTGTCAGCACCAGGGGCCAGAACAGGCCGGCCAGCGACCTGGGCCAGAAACCCGGCAGCGGCAGGCTGCCCTCCCGGTTGCGGCGGCTCAGCGCCTGCAGCCTCAGCCGCAGGTCGGCAGCCACCGCCCGCAGGTCATCGGCCAGCAGCCGCCAGGGATTGCGGTAGGGCGCGGGCAGGCTGGAGCGGGGCTGTTCCGGCTCAGCCGTCACCACGCCTCAACAGCTGGGCCAGCGGGTTGCGGCTGCGGGCCGGTGCCGCCGCCGGCGCCGGCGACACCTCACCGGCCGGCAGATCCCGTTCGAAGGAGGCCCGGGCCGCCGGCTCGCGCAGGCTGGGATCGGCGCCCTGACCCTGGGAGAAGCGCTCCACCTCTTCGGCATCGGGGGTGGGTTCCTTGATGCCGCACACGTCGCGGTACATCTCGTCGTAGGCCCGGGCCGAGCGGTCCCAGCTGAAGTCCTGGCCCATGGCCCGCCGTTGCAGGTCAGCCCAGCTCGCCGGGTTGCGGTAGGCCTCCCAGCTGCGCACGATCGCGGTGTAGAAATCCACGGGCTCGAAGCGGTCAAAGCCGTAGCCGCAGCCGCTGCCCGCCATCGGATCATTGGGTGGCACCGTGTCCACCAGGCCGCCCACCATGCGCACCACGGGGATCGAGCCGTAGCGCATGGCCAGCATCTGGCTGATGCCGCACGGCTCGAAGCGGCTGGGCATCAGGAAGGCGTCGCTGCCGGCGTAGATCAGGCGGGAGAGGGCATCGTCGTAGGTGAGAAACACCGCGAAGCGGCCTGGATGGCGGGCGGCCATCTGCCAGAGCCCCGATTCCAGGCCCCGATCGCCGGTGCCCAGCACCACGAACTGGCTGTCGGTGTAGGCCAGCACCCGGTCGGCCACCTGCAGCAGCAGGTCGATGCCCTTCTGGTCCACCAGCCGGCTGACCACACCCATCAGGTAGGTGCGTGGATTCACCGCCAGGCCGAACCGCTCCTGCAGCACCTTCTTGTTGATGGCCCGGCCGGAGAGGTCGTTCACGTCAAACGGTGCCGCCAGGGCAGCGTCCTGGGCTGGATCCCAGTCGGCCGTGTCGATGCCGTTGAGGATGCCCCGCAACTTGCCGCTCACGAAGTTGAGCAGGCCATCGAGCCGCTCTCCGTATTCGGCCGTGCGGATCTCCTGGGCGTAGGTGGGTGATACCGCATTCACCCGGTCGGCATACAGCAGAGCTGCCGCCATGGTGTGGTCGCCCTGCATGTACCAGGGGCACCAGGTCATGCGGTCCAGCTTCCAGCGCCAGGGCCCCTGATACTTGAGATTGTGGATGGTGAACACGGTGCTGATTTCCGGATCCTGATGCATCCAGACCGGAATCATGCCGGTGTGCCAGTCGTGGCAGTGCAGCACCTGGGGTTTCCAGTGATTCCAGGCAAATTCCGCAGTGGCGCTGGCGAAGAAGGTGAAGCGCCAGTCTTCGTCTTCGCCACCGTAGATCCGTTCCGGATCAAACACCGGATGGCCCACCAGGTAGATCGGCAGACCGTTCTGGGGATGGGTGGTTTCGTAGATGGCGAAGTCGTTGCCCATCGTGTGGCCCCGCCAGATCGGTTCGCTGCTCACGGGCAGGCGACTCCAGAGGCGCGAATAGCCGGGCATGATGATGCGCACATCGTGGCCCAGCCGTGCCAGGGCCGGCGGCAGCGAGCCCACCACGTCGCCCATGCCCCCCACCTTCACCATCGGGGCACATTCGGCCGCGGCAAACAGGACCCGCATGGTTTGAGCTCTGGAAGGGCCCCAACTTTACGGGGCACTCCGGCCGTTGCCGCTGATCCGGGGCCGACCTTCAGGGCAGCACCGTCACCGGTGTACCCACCTTCACCAGGTCAAAGAGTTCGCGCACGTGTTCGTCGAACAGCCGCACGCAGCCATGGGAGACCGCCCGACCCACACTCGAGCGGTTGTTGGTGCCGTGGAAGCCGGCGGTCACGCAGCCCCTCACCACCAGATGTTCCTGGCCATTGAAGCCGCTGCGACCGGCGCAGTCACGGTGAAAGCCGATCCAGCGGCTGCCGAGCGGGTTGTCCGGTCCGGGGGGAAACAGGCGGCCGGTGGCCGGGTGCTGCCAGACCGGATTGGCGGTCATCTCGATCACGCTGAATTCACCCATGGGTGTTTCCCAGCCAGGCATGCCCACGGCCACTGGAAAGCGGTGGGTGATGCCACCGGCTTCGAGCACCCGCAGTTCGCGTGCCTGGCGGTCGAGCACCAGCCGCCGCTGCTGTGGGGTATGGGGGTCGATCTCAGCCGAGGCCGGCCCGGCTGAGATCAGGGTGATGGCCGTGCAGGCCTGCAACAGCTGGATCCGGATGCGTCCCACGGTCTGGGTACCAGTCAGGAAACGGCCCTTTGATTATGGGGACGATTCCGCCGATCAGATCAACTGCAGGTCGCCAACGGCGAAGTTGGGCACGGAACCGGCGTTTTTCAACAGGGCAACCGGGCCACCGTTGGCGCCGAAGCCCTTGTCATCGCCGTTGAGGTTGAGATAGAGAGCACCGTTGGCCCTGTTGTAGAGAAAAAGCTGGGCAGGGTAATCGCCCTGGGGGTTGCGCTTGTTGATCGTTACGATCGAAGAGAAAGACTTGAGCACATTCCCGGCACGGACCCGACCGATACCAAAATCACTCTTGTCGATCAGAACATCGTCGATGGCATGCTCAAAATCGGTGATCCGGTCAGCGTTGCCGAGGGTGAGCTTGGGGGTGGGCCGGCCACTGATGATGAAGTCATCAGCACCGAATTTGCCTTCGAACGTGTTTTTGAATTGATTGCCTGTCAGGATATTGTTGCTGTCATTGCCAACAACATTTCTGGCAGCGCTGGCCAGGATCAGGTTCTCGAGGTCGGGCACCTGGAGGAGATTGAGATCAACCTCTGTTTTGATTGTGTCAATCCCCTGGAGAAAGTAGCCCAGGGCTGTGTTGGTCCCACCCAGGGCCAGTGAGGTGAAAAATTCGTTCAGGCTCACACTCGAACCCTGGCCATCCCAGGAGAACTGGGTGCCGCCGTTCTGAACCAGCTCCAGCTTGCTGATCTGGGCCGTGAGACCATTGAAGAAAGTCAGGGCAATGGCTTCCTGCAAACCAGGGATGCCAGCCGCCTCAATCAGTTGCAGGGCCGTGGCCTGCACCTCCAGGGTTGAGGGAAACCCGCTGCCGGTGAGTGCCACCAGCAGCGGCGAACCCGACGTGGTGGGCACGTTGAACTGGCATGAGGTGCCGCTGCCGGAGATGTAGGAACCAATGATGGTTCCGACAAGGGGCAGAAGATTGGCTGTGTCGACCGTGCCAAGCAGATCCAGCGGAACCACTTTTGTTTCAAGGAAAGCCATTTGAGTGGGCATGTTTCCCCTACCTTAACTGCCGCCTCTGCTCGCTTGTAAGGAGGGCCCTGTCAGGGCAGCCAGGGGCAGTCGGAGAAGTCGGGGTTGCGTTTCTCCAGAAAGGCATTGCGACCCTCCTGGCCCTCGGCGGTGCGATAGAAGAGGTGGGTGGCCTGGCCGGCCAGTTCCTGCAGGCCCGCCAGGCCATCGGTTTCGGCGTTGAAGGCCGCCTTCAGGCAGCGGATCGCCGTGGGACTGTGGCCGAGCACCTCCCGGGCCCAGGCCACCCCCTCGGCCTCCAGCCTCTCCAGGGGCACCACCGCATTCACCAGCCCCATGGCCAGTGCTTCGTCGGCGCTGTAACGGCGACAGAGGAACCAGATCTCCCGTGCCTTGCGCTGCCCAACCACCCGGGCCAGATAGCCGGCGCCGAAGCCGCCGTCGAAGCTGCCCACCCGCGGGCCGGTCTGGCCGAACACGGCATTCTCGGCCGCCAGGCTGAGGTCGCACAGCAGGTGCAGCACCTGGCCACCCCCGATCGCATACCCCGCCACCAGGGCGATCACCACCTTCGGCAGGCTGCGGATGATGCGTTGCAGATCGAGCACATTCAACCGCGGCAGGCCCTGCTCATCGAGGTAGCCGCCATCGCCGCGCACGCTCTGGTCGCCGCCGGCGCAGAACGCCCACACCCCATCGGCCGCCGGGCCTGCACCGGTGAACAGCACCACCCCGATGGTCGGATCGTCCCGCAGGCGGGTGAAGGCATCACAGAGTTCCTGCACCGTCAGCGGCCGGAAGGCATTGCGTTTCTCGGGCCGGTGGATGCTCACGCGGGCAATGCCCTCGTCGCTGCGTTCCAGGCGGATGTCCTGGTAAGCGCCCACACCGGTCCAGCGCACCGGTGCGGCACGCTCGGCGCCGCTGGCCTGGGGGGCGACCCGGGGGTCGGCCGGGGGGCGGGTCATGGTTGCTGGAGCATGGCTGCCGCCATTGTGCGCAGCTGCCGTCTCCGCGCCCCATCCCGCCGGCGGTCGGTGGTGATCTGCAGCAACGCCAGTGGTTGCTCCAGGCCCCAGCCCAGCCCCGCGGCCAGGTCGCCGGCCGCCTCGATCCGCCGGCCCGGCACCCCATGGGCCGCCGCCAGCTGGCAGGCATCCACGCCCGGATCCATGGCGAACAGGCGTTCGAAGTCGAGGGCGGCGGCGGGGTCGGTGCGGATCGGCAGCTGCTCGAAGATGCCGCCCCCCTGGTTGTCGATCACCAGCACCAGCAGACGGCCGCGCAGCTGCCGGCGCCAGAGCCAGCCGTTGCTGTCGTGGAGCAGGGCCAGGTCGCCGCAGACCAGCACCAGATCCCCCAGGGCCTCGGCCGCGCCGCAGGCGATCGAGAGGGTGCCGTCGATGCCGGAGGCCCCCCGGAAGGCCAGCACCGGCCGCCAGGGGCCCCGGGGATCGGCGAAGGTCTCCCAGTCGCGCACGGGGCTGCTGTTGGCCAGCATCAGGGCCCGCCCTGCCGGCAGCTGGCGGCTCAGCCAGCGGGCCAGCCAGGGTTCAGCGATGCCCTGCGCCGCTGGCGGGGCCGGCAGCTCCCGGTCGAGCCAGTGTTGCAGCCTCCGCTCGGCCCGGTGCCAGGCCGCTGCCGGCGCGGCGCCCCCCTGCGGAGCCCTGGCCGCAGCGGCTTCCCCAGGGGCCAGGCAGGTCTCCACCCAGGTCGGCAGCGGCCCCGGCCACTGCTGCCGCACCCGCCGCAGCGGATCCAGTGGCCGTGGATCGCCGTCGCTCACCAGCACCTGCTGCGCCGTTGTGGCGGCCAGCCAGGCCTGCAGCGGCCGGCTGGCAGGCAGCGGCCCCAGCCGCAGCACCTGCTCCACCGCCGGCAGCCCTGGCCCGGCCTCCGCCAGCAGCAGGTCGTAACCGGCCACCAGCTCCAGGTCAGCCACGCCTCGCAGGCCTGAGAGGGCATCGGCCAGCACCGGCCAGCCACTGCGTGCCTGCCAGCGGCGCAGGGCCTCCACATGGTCAGGCCACTGGTCGGGCCGGCCGCGCCAGGGGCCGGCCACCACCAGGCCCGATCGATCCGGATCCAGCCGTGCCGCCGCCGGCACGGTTTCGCTCGGGGGTGGGATCGGGGGGGCGTCGACCGGGTCGGCAGCGGCGTTCCAGGACCGGATCTCCCCCCGCAGCGCCGCCAGAGCGGCGGCCGTGGCATGCAGCGGTTCGGCGAAGGGCAGGTTCAGATGCACGGGCCCCGGCGGCTGGCCACCGGCCTGGCCACCCAGGTGGAACCAGGCCGTGGCCCCCAGCCGGTCCAGCTCCGGATCCGCCATGTCTCCGACCCCCTCGGCCCGCCCCTGCCCCAGCCAGCGGCAGTTCTGGTGCAGAAACGCCTCCTGGTTCACGCTCTGGTTGGCGCCGCAGTTCTTGAGCCGGGCCGGGCGGTCGGCGCTGAGCAGCAGCAGGGGAATTGTGCCCAGATCGGCTTCCACCGTGGCCGGCAGCAGCTGGGCCACCGCCGTGCCGGAGGTGGTGATCACCCCGGCGGGCCGGCCCGCCGCCCGGGCCAGCCCCAGGGCCAGAAAGGCGGCGCTGCGTTCATCGATGGCGGTGTAAAGCCGCAGGCCCTGCGGTTCCAGCAGCGATGCGGCCGCCGCCAGGGGGGCGGAGCGGCTGCCCGGACAGACCACCACGGGCCCCAGCCCCAGCCGCAGCAGCCCGTGCAGCAACCGGGCCGCCGCGCGCACGCCGGCGGTCGCCTCCCCTGCTGGAAGCCGCTGCACACGGTTCAGGGCGCTGCCTCCGGTCAGGATGGGCTGTCCATCCTCAGCCATCACCGATGGGGGATCCCCCTGCCCCGGTCAGTCCGCAGCCTGCCGCCCGGCCGGACAGCTGGCGCGGCTGGATCCGGCACCAGCTGCTGCCGGTGGTTGCCTGGGTTCTGCTGGCCCTGGTCCTGCGCTGGGCCGTGCTGGAGCCCCGCTGGATTCCGTCCGGTTCCATGCTGCCCACCCTGCAGCTTCAGGACCGGATTCTGGTGGAGAAGCTGCGGGCGCGGCTGCACCGGGCCCTGCCGCTGGGATCGATCGTGGTCTTCCACCCCCCGGCCCCGCTGGTGGCGGCCGGTTACGACCCCGGGGCCGCCCTGATCAAGCGGGTGGTGGCCCGCGGCGGCGACCGGGTGGCCGTGCGCGATGGCCGCCTCTGGCGCAATGGGGCTCCGCTGGATCCCGACTGGAGCCCGGTGGCCATCGGCTATGAGCTGGAGGAGCTGACCGTGCCCGATGGCCAGTTGCTGGTGCTCGGCGACAACCGCAATGCCAGCCTGGATTCCCACCTCTGGGGTCCCCTGCCCGCCGATGCCGTGATCGGCACGGCCGTCTGGCGCTACTGGCCGCTGTCGCGGTTTGGTCCGCTAGCCGGTTCTCACCCCCTGTCAGGGGCGGATCGCCCCTGACAGCTGCGGTAGTGTGCGTCAGACGACGGTCAGGAACCGATCCAGGAGCCCGCCATGTTCAATCCGGAGTTTCTGACCACCAATCACGAATCGTTCAACGGCAATTCGCTGATCCAGTACCTCCAGGAGCAATCTCCTGATGTGCTGCAGCGGGTGGCCCGCTCGGCCAGCGGTGAGATCCAGGACATCATTCGCCACAACGTGCAGGGCCTGCTGGGCATGCTGCCCGGCGAACAGTTCGAGGTGAAGATCCAGGCCAGCCGCGACAGCCTGGCCGGGCTGCTGGCTTCAGCGATGATGACCGGTTATTTCCTGCGTCAGATGGAGCAGCGCATGGAGCTGGACACGGCCCTGCTGGCCTCCGGCGCTCACGCCGATTCCGACGATGCCGATCCCGGCGACCTGATGCTCTGATCCCGGCCGGGCACCACGCCCAGCCGCACCAGGGTCCTGTCGATGCCGGCCAGGGTGCGCCAGCTGCCACTCTCCGGCGCCCAGGCCCGTTGTTCCAGGCCATCGGCCAGCCGCTGCAGCCTTTCCGGTGGACAGGCCAGGGGTGCCTGGTAATGGGCCGGCACCAGCCAGCGCAGGTCGGGCAGGCTGGCCAGCTCCCGGATCCAGGCCACCAGCCGCTCCCGTGATCGGGGAAAGACCAGCCGCTCCAGCACCGGCGCCACCCCCAGTCCCTCGCCGTCGTCGCCCTCCAGCAGCGGTGCCAGATCTTCCTGCCAGCCCGCGCGCCAGTGGAAGGGGAACAGGCCGAAATGGCTGCGGGGCCCCCGGCAGCCGGGGGCCAGAGCCCGGCCCAGCACCGTGCCCAGCGGCGGAATCTCCAGGCCGGCCGGCCGCAGGAAGCCGGCGAACAGCAGCAGCCGCTGCCAGCCCCGCCGCCGCCGTTCCGGTGTGTCCTCCAGGGGTTCGTCGCCCCGCTCCCGGCCATGGAACAGCAGCGGGGTGGGATCCAGGGCGAACACCTCAGGCGGGTCGGCGCCCGGTGCCACCAGGGCATCGGTGATCAGCAGGCTGCCGCTGGCCCGGTGCAGGCAGGCCACTTCGGCGAAGCTGCCGAGTCCCAGGTCCAGTGGGCCCAGCCCCAGCCAGGTGAGTTCGTCGCCATGGGGCACGCCCTGCTCCAGCAGCACCCGGGTGCGATCCGCCGGAATCCCCAGCCACGCCGATGGCAGGGGCACGGGAAAGCTCCACTGGCCGGGGGCCACCCACACCTCGGCGCGGGCAAAGGCCCGTGCCAGGGCCGGCAGCCCCACCTTGTGCTCCAGGCCCGAGGCGGTGGGCAGCACGATCGTGCGCAGGGGTCCCCAGCGCGCCTCCAGGCTCCTCAGACCTGCCAGCACCTCGGCCGTGGGCGGGATCGGCGCGTAGGCCAGCAGACCCTGTTTCAGCCGCAGCACCGTCATCCGCACCGGCACGGCCACATACCAGATGCCCTGCAGCTGCTCGAAGCTCCACACCTGGTCGGGGATCAGTTCCCGCACCAGGGTCCGGCGCCGGCCGTAGGGGTACAGGGGCAGCAGCGGCCACCAGGGCCAGTGTTGATCCGACACGCCTACCCAGACCGGCTGCGGTGGATTCTCAGGATGCCGTAGCGGGGGGCCAGCAGAAAAGCCAGCAGGAAGAAACCCGTCTGCACCAGCACGATGCAGCCGGCGGTGGAGCTGTCCGTCCAGTAGCTGACCAGCACCCCCACCACGCTCGCCAGCACGCTGCTGGTGACCGCCAGCACGTTCATCAGGTCAAAGTTGTCGGTGAGCAGATAGGCCGTGGCTCCAGGGGTCACCAGCATGGCCACCACCAGGATCACCCCCACGCTCTGGAGCCCGGCCACGGCCGCCAGCGACAGGGCGGTCAGCAGCAGGTAGTGCAGCAGGCCCGTGGCGATGCCGATGGAGCGGGCGTGGGTGGGATCAAAGCAGAACAGCAGCAGGTCGCGGCGCAGCACCAGCAGCAGGGTCACCACCAGCGCACAGATCACCAGGGTCTGGCGGATTTCGTCGGGCGGGATGCCGAGCACGTTGCCGAAGAGAATGTGGGTGAGATCCACGGTGCTGCGCACCTTGGACACCAGCACGAGGCCGGCGGCGAAGAAACCGGTGAACACCAGGCCGATCACCGTGTCTTCCTTGACCCTGGATTTCTGCTTGACAAAGCCGATCAGGGCCACCGAGCCCACGCCGAACACGAAGGCGCCCAGGGCGAAGGGCAGGCCCAGGGCATAGGCCAGCACCACGCCGGGCATCACCGCATGGGAGACCGCATCGCCCATCAGGGCCCAGCCCTTGAGGGTCATGAAGCAGGACAGCAGGCCGCACACCCCCCCCACCAGGGCGCTCACCAGCAGGGCCCGCACCATGAACTCGTGGCGCAGCGGTTCCAGCAGCAGGATCATGGCGCCGGCTCCTGGGGGGCGGGTGCGGCGATGGCCCTGCCGCCGCCGCCGCCGAAGGTGAGTGCCAGGTTTTCGGGGGTGAACACCTCCGAGGTTTCGCCGTAAGCCAGCACGGTGCGGTTGATCAGCACCACCCGGTCGCAGAGGTTGCGCACCTGGGCCAGGTCGTGGCTCGAGATCAGCACCGTGCGGCCTTCGCTCCGCAACTGGAACAGCAGGGCGGCGATCAGCCGTTCCGTGGGCACGTCCACCCCGTTGAATGGTTCATCGAGCAGCAGCACCGAGGCAGCCTGGGCCAGGGCCCGGGCCAGAAAGGTGCGTTTCCGCTGGCCTCCCGACAGGGACCCGAGCGGCCGGCTGCCCAGGTGGGCCAGGTCCACCCGCTCCAGGGCGTTGCGCACTGCGGCCCGGTCGGCCCGGCCCGGAATCCGCAGAAGGTTCATGCGTCCGTACCGTCCCATCATCACCACATCCCACACCGACACCGGAAAGTCGGCAGCGATCTCCTCGCTCTGGGGCACGTAGGCCACGGCCTGGCGGCGCTGGGCCTCCGCCACCGGCCAGCCGTTGATCCGGATCCGGCCCCGTCGCGGTCGCACAAAGCCGGTGAGGGCCTTGAACAGCGTGGACTTGCCGGCACCGTTCATGCCCACCAGGCCGCAGATGCAGCCTGCCGGCAGGCACAACGATGCGTTGTGGAGGGCGACCACACCGTTGTAGTCCACGCACAGCCCCTCGGCTTCGACCCGGTTCACGGTCTGCCGCCGGCGGCCGCCAGCCCCTCCACGATCAGCTTCACGTTGTGGCGCTGCAGCTTCAGCAAGGTGGGGGCGGGGCCAGCGGGGCCAGACAGGGAATCCACGTAGAACGTACCTCCGAAACGGGCCCCGCTGGCCCGGGCCACCTGCCGCTGGGGCCGGTCGCTCACCGTGCTCTCGCAGAACACGGCCGGCACCCGCCGGCGTTTCACGGTATCGATCAACTGGGCCATGCGCCTCGGGGTGATCTGCCGTTCGCCGTTCACCGGCCACAGGTAGGCCTCCTGCAGGCCGTAGTCGTGGGCCAGATAGGTGAAGGCCCCTTCGCAGCTCACCAGCAGCCGGCGGGCGGGCGGCACCTGCTCCAGGGCCTGGCGCAGCTCGGCATCCAGCTCACCCAGCCGGGCCCGGTAGGCCGCCCCCCGGGCGGCATAGATCGGTGCACCGGCCGGATCCAGGCGGCTGAAGGCCTCCACCAGCCGATCCACGTAGTGCTGGGCGCGCCGTGGTGACATCCAGGCATGGGGGTTGGGCTTGCCGCCGGCGTCCTCGCCGGCGATGGGCAGGGGCGCCATGCCCTCGGTCAGGGTCACGGTGGGCCCGTTGCCCGCCGCCGCCACGAAGCGCCGGGCCCAGCGTTCCAGGCCCAGGCCATTGGCCACGATCAGGTCGGCGCCGGCGGCCGCTTCGATGTCAGCCGGGGAGGGTTCGTAGCCGTGGATCTCCGCCCCTTCCCGGGTGATCGAATGCACCCTCAGCCGCTCACCGGCCACGCTGCGGGCCATGTCGGCCAGAACGGTGAAGGTGGTGACCACCAGCGGGCGCCGATCCGCCCCGCTGGCGGCTGGCTCCGATGGGCGCCGATCAGCCCCGGGGCCCTGGCAGCCGCCGGCCAGCAGGCCCAGTGCCGACACCAGCAACAGGCGGGCCAGCGAACGGGCTGAAGGCCGTGGCAGCGGCAAGCGGCGGGTGGCTGGGGATTCCTGATCCTATGAACGGTGCGGCTGCCGCTGCTGGGCAACAAAAAAAAGCCCCCGACAGCGGGGGCTCGTTGGCTGGGCAGCCGCTCAATCAGCCCACCAGCGGTGCCGTGAGCGCCACCGGTGCTGTGGTGCTGGCGGCCAGGTCGAGGGGGAAGTTGTGGGCATTGCGCTCGTGCATCACCTCCATGCCCAGGTTGGCCCGGTTGATCACGTCGGCCCAGGTGGGGATCACCTTGCCCTGAGCATCCAGGATCGACTGGTTGAAGTTGAAGCCGTTCAGGTTGAAGGCCATGGTGCTGATGCCCAGGCTCGTGAACCAGATGCCCACCACCGGCCAGGCAGCCAGGAAGAAGTGCAGGCTGCGGCTGTTGTTGAAGGAGGCGTACTGGAAGATCAGGCGACCGAAGTAACCGTGGGCGGCCACGATGTTGTAGGTCTCCTCCTCCTGGCCGAACTTGTAGCCGTAGTTCTGGCTCTCGCTCTCGGTGGTTTCCCTCAGCAGCGAGGAGGTCACCAGCGAACCGTGCATGGCGGAGAACAGGCTGCCGCCGAAGACGCCCGCCACACCCAGCATGTGGAAGGGGTGCATGAGGATGTTGTGCTCAGCCTGGAACACCAGCATGAAGTTGAAGGTGCCGCTGATGCCGAGGGGCATGCCGTCGGAAAAGGAGCCCTGACCGAAGGGATAGATCAGGAACACGGCGAAGGCGGCCGAGAGGGGGGCGCTGTAGGCCACGCAGATCCAGGGGCGCATGCCGAGCCGGTAGGACAGTTCCCACTGGCGACCCATGTAGGCGGAGATGCCGATCAGGAAATGGAAGACGCACAGCTGGTAGGGACCGCCGTTGTAGAGCCACTCGTCGAGGCTGGCGGCCTCCCAGATGGGGTAGAAGTGCAGGCCGATGGCGTTGCTGGACGGGATGACAGCGCCGGAAATGATGTTGTTGCCGTACACGAAGGAGCCGGCAACGGGCTCGCGGATGCCGTCGATGTCAACCGGGGGAGCGGCGATGAAGGCAACGATGAAGCAGATGGTGGCGGCCAGCAGGCAGGGGATCATCAGCACACCGAACCAACCGATGTAGATGCGGTTGTTGGTGGAGGTGACCCAC
>JBKDDA010000092.1:0-2438 GCA_046313055.1 Synechococcaceae cyanobacterium
CCATGGCAATCAGCGGCTGGCTCGCAGGAATGGCCCGAGCAGGGCCCACAAGGTACGGGAACAGGCACTCCAGCGGGCCACCGCCAGCTGAAAAGGGGCGTACTTGGAATTTGAGGGGAGGCCCGGGAGCCAACCCGACCATCACTCTCCACCAGAGTCCGGCCAGGGAATACCCGAGCCGCTGCGCACAGCGGAGGTGCGCCAACGATGCGACACACAACAGGTGAATTCGGTGACGCGGCGCGAGCGTCATCCCGTAGCAGCAGAGATCGAGACGCCAGTTCTGTTTCCCGCGTGATGAATCTCAGGGCTGCAGTACCCGAGCCGGGATCACAGTCGAGAAGGTCAAGCCCCGAGCATCTCTTCTCCCAGACGTGATCTCCTTTCCTTTCCTGCCAGGCCCAAGACAGGGCATGCGTGAATCCACAGACACCCGAGCGGTGCCAAGGCGCCCCCCACGGGGCGCCTTCCTGTTGGCGAGACAATCACCGGGCAGCCGCTGCTGGAGGCGCTCTGCCCATGAAAGTGATGCCGCTGCGGCTGCGGCCTGGCGAAGATCTGCGCCGGGTGCTGGAGGCCTGGATGGGCGAGCAGCAGGAGCAGGCCGGCTGCCTCATCAGCGCCGTTGGGAGCCTCTCGCTGGCCCAGCTGCGCTTCGCCGGAGCGACCCAGGCAACGGCGATCCACGGTGAGCTGGAGATCCTCAGCCTCTCCGGCACCCTCTCGCCCGATGGCGCCCACCTGCACATCGCCATCTCAGGCAGCAGCGGCGCGGTGCTCGGCGGCCACCTCTGCGCCGGCTCGCTGGTGCGCACCACCGCGGAGCTGGTGATCGGCCTGCTGCCGGACTGGCGGTTCAGCCGGAAGCTGGATCCAACCACCGGCTACCCCGAGCTGCGGATCAATCCTCAGGCTCTGGACTGAGGGGCGGCAGCCGCCGTTCCACCTGCAGAAACACCAGCCAGGCCACACCGGCACTGATGCCGCCGGTCCAGTCGTTGCGCAGCACCACCAACTGACGCAGCTGCTGCAGTTCGGCAGGGGTGATCTGTGACTTGGTGGCGGCGCTTATCCGTGTCTTGGCCACGCAGGTCAGGTTCTGCGGGAGCAGGTAGCTCACCTTTTTGTAGCCTGCTGGCTCTGGGCTGCAGCACCACGGTGAGGTCGGGAATGGCCAAGGCAGGGTCGCCTGTCATCGGCACCACAAGCACCGTGGGGTAGGCCGGGTCAAACAGTTCGGTGTCCCGCACCACGACCGCTGGCCTGAGCGTGTTGGGCTCTGGCGGCTGGGGATCCTGAGCGGGGTCGTCTGGCTCCTTGCGCCAGTCAACGGTCACGATCTGCCCGGCCTTGAGCTCCACGCTGGTCGTCAGCGGCTGATGGGCTCAGGGGTGGTCCAGTCGTCGATGAACCCTTGGGCTTCGGGATCAGCCGCGATGTGATCGGCCACCGTTTTGCTCTGGGCACGGATGCGGGCCCGCAGGGCATCCATGGCGCTCACCGAGCTACTCACCGCCACGACCCGTCTGCCGCCGCGTTGGCGGCGGCGAATGGAGAAGGGAGCTTCCGGCTCCTGAATGGCTTGCTCGGCTGGGGTCATGCTGCAGCGGCTCTCGCCCACCGCATGGACGTTGCCTCAACCTTCATCGCGGTGTCAGCGTTGGGGTTCATGGCTGCAGCCGCTCCTCCAGGAGGGCCAGCGCCAGGGCCTGTTCACGGGCGCTGCCGCCGCGCACCGCATCGAACAGGGCCAGCAGTTCCCCCAGGGCAGGGTTCCGCTCTGCTGCCTCGGGGACGCTGGGATACAGCGGCTGGAACGCGATGCCGCGGGCCGTTCCCTTCTCCCACGGCCATACCGGTGGTGGGTCGTTGCCCGGGCGGATCTGCTCGCTGAGGGGGGAGGCGGCGTAGCCGGTGGGAACACCGCGGCTGAGCCCGCCCTGGGTGGCCGGGAAGCAGTAGCGGGCCCCGTGCTGCACGAAGGATTTCAGGGCGGCGCGAACCACGGAGGGCTTGCCAGCCCCATCCTTGATCGCCAGCCTGGCGGCCACGGCACGCTCCACCGCCGCATGGGCCTCTGAGGCCGTCAGGCCCAGCTCGGCGCCGAGGGCCGCATAGGTGGGTGCCGGGCCTGACTCCAGGGCCAGACGCAAGAGCACCACCAGATCCTGCGGGCGCAGGACGAGCTGGGGATTGGAGGGTGAGCGGGCCACGGTCGCACCAGGCCATTCGGCATTCGCGAATAGCGAATATAGAGCCTCCGGCTTGTCTGTCCCTGCGCGGCTTGAGGTTGGCGGAAGGGCTGCAGGTGTCCTCAGTTGGGCGATCGCGGCTGGAGGCACGCCCACCTGCTGGGCGATCAGCAGCACCAGTTGCTCCAGCCGGGCGAGGCGTTGCTCCAGGGCCTGGAGCTCTGGGGTGCCGGCTTTGCCGCCCGT
>JBKDDA010000093.1:0-52630 GCA_046313055.1 Synechococcaceae cyanobacterium
CGCAATGCCCATAACTTCCCCCTCGACCTGGCTGCTGCCGATGCCACCCCGGTGGCCCTGACCGCTCCGGCGATCGGCTGATCGCCAACCCATCCGGCCCAGGCCGGCAGCCCCCGCAACAGCGGGGGCTTTTTTTGTGCCGGCCTTTCACAATGGTGCCGGCCTCGGCGCAGAACCTGAGTGGCTGCGTAGGCTCCCTTCAACATCAACTCCCCATGGGCAGCAGTTTCGGCACCCTCTTCCGCATCAGCACTTTCGGCGAATCCCACGGTGGGGGAGTGGGCGTGATCGTGGATGGCTGCCCTCCGAGACTGACCCTGGATCTGGAGGCCATTCAGGCCGATCTCGACCGCCGCCGGCCGGGCCAGAGTTCGATCACCACGCCCCGCAAGGAAGACGACCGGGTGGAGATCCTCAGCGGCCTGCTGGATGGCGTCACCATCGGCACGCCGATCGCCATGCTGGTGCGCAACCGGGACCAGCGTCCGCAGGACTATCAGGAGATGCAGGTGGCGTTTCGGCCGTCCCATGCCGATGCCACCTACCAGGCCAAGTACGGCATCCAGGCCCGCAGCGGCGGCGGCCGGGCCTCAGCCCGCGAGACCATCGGCCGGGTTGCAGCCGGTGCCATCGCCCGCCAGGTTCTGGCCCGGGCCCATGGCACCGAGGTGGTGGCCTGGGTGCGCCGGATCCACGACATCGAAGCCCGGGTGGACGGCTCCATGGTGTCGCGCGAGGCGGTGGAGCGCACCATCGTGCGCTGCCCGGATCCGGGGGTGGCCGAGCGGATGATCGAACGGATCGAAGCGATCGGCCGGGAGGGAGATTCCTGTGGCGGGGTGATCGAATGCATGGTGCGCCGGCCACCGGTGGGGCTGGGCATGCCGGTGTTCGACAAACTGGAAGCCGACCTGGCCAAGGCGGTGATGTCGCTGCCGGCCACGAAGGGCTTCGAGATCGGCTCCGGCTTCGCCGGCACGCTGATGAAAGGGAGTGAGCACAACGACGCCTTTCTGCCCACAGGAGACGGTTCCCTGCACACCGCCACCAACCGTTCCGGCGGCATCCAGGGGGGCATCAGCAATGGCGAACCAATCGTGATCCGCGTGGCCTTCAAGCCCACAGCCACCATCCGCAAGGCCCAGCAGACGATCGACGCCAGTGGGGCGGCCACCACCCTGGAGGCACGCGGTCGTCACGACCCCTGCGTGCTGCCCCGGGCCGTGCCCATGGTGGAGGCCATGGTGGCCCTGGTGCTCACCGACCACCTGCTGCGTCAGCAGGGGCAGTGCAGCCTCTGGTGAGCCAAGGCGCCCCCACCCCGGCAGGCGCGTGGGGTCAGTGGCGGTCAGCCAGCTGGGCCAGCAGCCGGGGGAGCGGACCTGCGGCATCCACCGGGGCCTGCGACAGAACGGTGCCGCTGGAATCGTGGCCATGCCGCGTCAGCGACGAGCCCAGCGCCACCGCGTCCACACCGGCAGCCAGCCAGGGCAACACATCATGGGGACCCAGACCGCCGGCCGCGATGCAGAACGGCCAGGGATGGTCAGGCGTGGGGGACAGGGGGGCCTGGAGTGATCGCCAGTAACCGGGCCCCAGCACGGCGGCGGGGAACAGCTTGACGATCCGGCAGCCCAGTGCCATCGCCCGGGCGACCTCTGTGGGGCTCATGACACCAGGAACCAGGACGATGCCGGCGCCAGCGGCCGCCTCCACCATGGCACCGTCGAGAACCGGAGAAACGGCATAGGCACAACCCGACTCGATGGCATCGTGGAGCGCCTGGCGGTCCCGCAGGGAAGCGGCACCGAGCCTGATGGCTGGAAAGGCCCGGATCAGTCCGCGCATCTGGCGGACCCAGCCGGGCCCATGGCTCCAGGCGACCTCAACATGGAGACAACCCATGGCCTGGAGGCTGCCAAGCAGCGGTTCCAGTGCCATGGGTTCGGAATGGCGCAGCACCAGCAGCAGGGGCTGATGCTGCAGCGACCGGCAGAGGGAGCTGACGGCGTCTTCGGCGCCGGAAGGGTCAGACGTAGGCAGCCACCCTGGCATCGCGGGCGATCAACAACTCCTGGAGCTCTTCCGCATCCACGGTTTCCCGCTCCACCAGCATGTCGGCCAGCTCATCAAGCAGGGACCGGTTGGTGGTGAGCACGTCGGTGGCGCGGCGGTAGGCCTCAGCCACCAGCTGCCCCACCTCCTCATCGATGGCCGCAGCGGTGTCTTCGGAGAAATCACGCTCAGCGGCGATGTCGCGGCCGAGGAACATGCCTCCCTGGCTGCGGCCGAGAGCCACGGGGCCGAGGCGGTCACTCATGCCGAAGCGGGTCACCATCTGGCGCGCCACCCTGGCCACCTGCTGGAGGTCATTGGAAGCACCGGTGGTCACCTCATCCTCGCCGTAGACAATCTCTTCAGCGACGCGACCACCGAGGGCAACGGCCATCTGGTTCTGGAGGTAGGCGCGGGAGTAGAGACCCGACTCCATGCGCTCCTCACTGGGGGTGAAGAAGGTGAGACCACCGGCCTGTCCCCGGGGAATGATGCTGATCTTCTGAACCGGGTCATAGTCCGGCATCAGGGCCCCCACCAGGGCATGGCCGGCTTCGTGATAAGCCACCAGACGCTTGCGCTTCTCGCTCATCACCCGGTCCTTCTTCTCGGGACCGGCCATCACCCGCTCGATGGCATCGTTGACCTCGTCCATGGAGATTTCGGTGAGCTGGCGCCGGGCCGCCAGAATCGCCGCCTCGTTCAGCAGGTTGGCCAGATCAGCACCGGTGAAACCAGGGGTGCGGCGGGCGATCCGATCGAGGTCCACGTCCTTGGCCAGGGTCTTGCCGCGGGCATGAACGCCCAGGATCTGCAGGCGACCGCTGTAATCGGGGCGATCGACCACCACCTGGCGGTCGAAACGACCGGGACGCATCAAGGCAGCGTCGAGCACATCGGGACGGTTGGTGGCAGCCACAATGATGATGCCGGTGTTGCCCTCGAAGCCATCCATCTCCGTGAGCAGCTGGTTGAGAGTCTGCTCGCGTTCGTCGTTGCCGCCGCCGAGACCGGCGCCACGCTGACGGCCCACCGCATCAATCTCATCAATGAAGACGATGCAGGGTGCATTTTTCTTGGCCTGCTCGAACAGGTCGCGCACCCGGCTGGCGCCAACCCCGACGAACATCTCCACGAATTCGGAACCGGAGATGGAGAAGAAGGGAACACCTGCTTCACCAGCCACGGCCTTGGCCAGCAGGGTCTTGCCGGTGCCGGGGGGGCCCACCAGCAGCACCCCCTTGGGGATCTTGGCTCCCACAGCCGTGAAGCGATCCGGATTCTTGAGGAAGTCGACCACCTCGGTGAGCTCGAGCTTGGCGCCCTCAATGCCGGCCACATCGCCGAAGGTCACCTGGGTCTGGGGCTCCATCTGCACCCGGGCCTTGCTCTTGCCGAAGCTCATGGCCGGGTTGCCCCCGCCGCCCTGGGCGCGACGCAGCAGGAAGAACAAGCCCCCGAGCAGCAGCAGGGGGAACAGCAGGCTGCCGACGGCCTGCTGCCAGGCGGCCGGTTCGCGACTGGGCTGCACGGCGATGTCCACCTTCTTGTCGGTGAGCAGCTTGAGCAGATCCTTGTCGGGGGCAAGGTTGACGACTGCCCGCCGACCATCGTTCTCCACCACCACGGCGGTGCCCCGGTCGGGGGAGATGGTGACGCGGGCAATCTCGTTGGACTGGACCGCCTCCACGAAGTCGCTGTATCGGATGGTCCGCGGCGCACTGGCCGGATCAGGCCGTTCAAGGAAGGCCGAGCCCACGGCAATGGCCACGATCACGAGAAGCACATAGAGCCCCGCGTTGCGCCAGCGCTTCTTCACAGGCCGTTCCTCCGGAGGATGAGAGTGTGGTTACGAATGTTAACGGACCCAGGGCCGGGCGGCCTCAGGTGGCGGAGCGAAGCACGTCAACGACGCTGCGGAAGGCGAACCATTCGGGGATCTCCTCGCCGCCCCGCAGCATCTGGCGGAACTGCGTGCCGCTGAGCTTGCGCACGTGCAGGCCCCTGGCCTCGGCGTGCTCAGCAGTCACGTAGCCCTCCTCCTCGGTGTACACCAGGTTGAGGGAAGGCACGGTCTCCATGCCCAGTTCGGTGGCGTTGTCGCGGGCAAAATCCTGGGCCTCGTAGGGACCGTAGAAATCGTCGCCCGTGAGCGACGACTTGCAACCAGCCATGTCGCGACCGATGATGAAATGGGTGCAGCCATAATTCTTGCGGATGATCATGTGCTGCAGGGCCTCGCGCGGGCCGGCCATGTGCATCGAGTAGGGCAGGTAGGCCCAGCGGATGCGCGGGTTGTTCACCTCGGCGGCCAGCCGCTCATAGGTCTGAAATCGCACTTCGCCGGCGATGTCGTCGTCCTGGGTGGGGCCGCAGGTGGGGTGCACCAGCACCACGGCACCACGGCTCACGTTGGGAGCCTCCAGGGCGCGCGTGAACAGCTCGTAGTGGGCCCGGTGGATGGGGTTGCGGCACTGGAAGGCCACCACGTCCTCCTGGGCCGGCAGGGTGGCGCGCACATCGGCCGGGGTGCGGCAGGGGAACACCCGCTCCGGCAGGGCCAGTCCCTGGAGACGGCCGCCCAGGTAATAACGGCCCCGCTCCCCCATGATCATGCGCACGGCGGGATGCTCAATCGACGTGGTGCCGTAGCAGCCGCTGGCTTCCTGCACCTTGTCGGGCTCCCAGCGGCTCTCCACCGTGAGCACGGCCAGATCCCGGCCCCGGTAGGTGAGTAACAGCCGGTCGCCCACCGCCACGGCGGCCTCGTCGGTATCGAACACGATCGGCAGGCCGAACAGCAGCCCGCTGGTGGTGCGATGGCCGGAGACCACCGCCTCGTAATCCTCCTGGTGCATGAAGCCACGCAGGGGCGAGAAGCCACCCACCACCAGCAGTTCCACATCGCAGGCATTGCGATCGCTGCACTCCACCGCCCGGTCCACGCCAGCGCGCACGGCCTCCTGCTGGTCGGCCGGCACCATCAGATCCACCAGGCTGCCGCCGTGGGGCGCGATCAGGCCGTTGCCGGCTGGGGTGGCGGTGGTCATGGGCAGTGGCTGGGTGGCGGTGGCGATTCTCCCAGAGCGGCTGACCGCTGACCAGCGCCCATGGGCGGGCGGCCCATGGCGTGCCAATGAAAAGGGGGCCCCTCGGCCCCCACGGTCAGTCATCTCTGAGGGTGACTCAGACCTTTTCCAGACGGCCGTAGAGCTCGCCGGTGATCTTGACGTCGACGGCGGCCTTGGTGCCCATGTCGGTGTCAGAGGGCTGGATGGCGCTGAACACTCCGGCAAATTCACCGGTTTCGGCATCCACCTTGGTGATCGACAGCTCCATGGTGCCACTGCCATCCACGTAGCGCTTGACCGTTTCGCCGGTGAACTCATCACCCGCCGGCACCAGGCCCACAGCGGAGCTGTAACCGGTGGTCAGACCGCGACCCTTGGGGTCGAGGAAGTTGCTGGTGCGGTAGCTGGGAGCCCGATAGCCGCCGGAGAAATCGGTGCTGGTGTTGATGGAACCGCCGGAAGCGGTGGCCACCAGCTCCTTGCTGGAGAAGGTGAAGGGCACCTCTTCACCACCGGGCAGCAGCACGGTGATCGGCTGGAAGTCGATGCCACCGAGCTCGGTGAAGGTCAGGCCGTCGCCGGAGACCTTGAGGTCGCCGTAGACCTGATCGAGGCTGGAGGTGTAACGAGTGAGGATCTTGCCGGCCACGAACCGGGCCTCCTGCCGCTTGTTGGCGGGCTCACCCTTGACGAACACCTCAGAAGGATGGAGGCAGATCTCGCGCAGCTGGTAGCTGGCGGAGGGATCAAGGGCAATGGCGCCGCGGGCCGAATCGGGCAGGGTCGGGCAGTCGTTGGCCTTACCGGTGTTGACGATGTCGTCGTAGGTGGTGGAACTGCGGTCGAGGGCCTGGGCGCCGCCGCTGCATGCGGTGACCAGGGTCAGGCACAGCGCCAGCACCAGGGCCAGCAAAGGACGAAAACGCATGGGAAACGCCGCAGGGACGGAAAGGGAACTGGGCTGGCGCGGATCCTACCGGGGGATCCCTCCCGGCCTGATAGGTTGCTGCGCCTCTCAACAACCTGTATGAGAGCCAGGATCCTGAAACGAGCGGTACAGCGAGAGGCATGAGCGAAGCAATCACCACCGAAGCGCGCCTGGTTCCCCTGCTGCAACAGCTGTCCGACCTGGCCGACGACCTTCAGGACGACCCTGCCGCCCTGCTGGATCTGCTGCGTCGGCTGGAGCACCTCCATCGCAACATCCAGGACGGACCCTTCCGCCGCAGCCTGCCGGAAGATCGCAACCGACTGTTCCAGCTGCTGGAGGAGATGGAACGCAGCGGCGGCTGGCCTTACATCCCCAGGCTGCAGCTGCGCACATTCATGGACCTGCTCAATCTGGAAAGCGGCCAGGACAGCCTGGCGGCCTGAGCAGGCAACACAGTGCCAACGGTCAGTCCTCGTCGAAAGGCTCCTGATCCACCAGGTGCACGTAGGGGCGCGCCAGATCGGGCCGGTGGATCGCCAGTGCCCGCAGCAGGTGCCAGTCCTCCAGGCCGGCGAAGGGGTCCGGATAGTCGTCGTCCTCCAACCGCCGGGCGAGATCGGCGATGGCACGTTCATCGAAGCTGGCAAGGCGCTCCGGAGTGATCGGTTCCTGGGAAGACACGGCTGGGGAAAGGCTGGGCCAGCACCGGCTGGCGATCCAGGTTCCATAATTGTGCAGAGGCCGCCCGCGGGTGGGTCTCCCTCACAGACCCGGGGAATTAGCTCAGCTGGTAGAGCGCTGCGATCGCACCGCAGAGGTCAGGGGTTCGAGTCCCCTATTCTCCACTTGCCTTTCCGGAACTCCGACCAGGTGACTGAAGGGTCAGGGAATGGCCCGGTTCTCCCTCCGCACCGGCAGACCGTCGGCAATCCGCCCGGTCAGCCGGCTTTGGGCAGCCCGCCATGGGGTAAAAGAGAGCGAGCCCCCAGAGTCCACCAATGTCGCAATCCAAGCGCGAGCAGGTCGTCAGTCATCTCCGCTACATCCGCCAGGAATTGCGCGAAATGCATCAGGGCGTCATGGAAGACGGGCTGCTGCCTGAGGCCGGCGAGGTGCGGGGCGTGATGGCCCAGATGGAAGCCCTGCTGGAACTGCTGGAAGGCAAGGTGAACCGCAAGAAAGACGGTGATGCCTGAGCCAGGGTGTCAAGCCCCCCAAGGGACGCTCTGGACGGCGTCACTAGCCCCTTGCCCCCAGACAGGACGGTTGGTTTCCTTGTGTCGTCCCCGTCACCCAGCCCTGGCTCTGGCCGAGGGCTTTTTTCTTCGATTCCACCATCTGTGGGGCTGGATCACAGCGATAACCCCAGAGATGGTGTAGACATGGTTGAGCAGGGCCTTGGGCCGGGTGATGGGGATCACCTTCTCCGGCGTCTCTCCATTCGGTGGGACGCCGCCCTGCTTTCCCTGGGTGTCAGCTGTGGCAAGACCGCGATCCGACGGAACGGGCCGTTCCACCTCGCAGAGTCCCATCCTGCCACCCAGGTCCAGAGTCGTGCGCTATCAGCAGACCCGGCTCCAGAACCGGGTGGCGGCGGCCGGTGATCGCCTCGCCATCTGGGCAGCCAATCCCTGGCGCCGCCTGTCTCTGCTGCTGATCATTCTGCTGGCGGCATTCGTGCTCGGCAGCGGGGTTGGCATGGTCACCGGCACCCTCTCCGCCATCGACCAGCTCGGCGCCCTGATCTGCGTGGCGGCGCTGGAACTGGCCGTGCGGCTGCGCAGCCCGCTCCGGCGCCGGACCGGCGACCCCCTGGGCATGCAGATGCTCGACATGGCACGCATGGGCCTGCTCTATGGCCTGCTGCTTGACGGCTTCAAGATCCTCTGAGACCTCAGCCGGCACCGACCATGGCGGCCTGGAGATAAAGAAGGGCCATCCGAACGGCCACCCCATTGCGCACCTGCTGCTCCACCAGGGAACGACTGGGGTCGTCCAGCAGGGCCCCGGCGAGCTCCACGCCCCGGTTGACCGGACCGGGATGGAGCACCGGCACGGGGGCGCCGCAGAGCCGCAGGCGATCGTGGGTCAGCCCATAGCGATCGTGGTAAGTCTCAAGGCTGGTGAGGAGCTGGTCGTCCATGCGCTCCTTCTGCAGCCGCAGGGCCATCACCGCATCGGCGCCCGGCAGGGCATCCTCCAGGCTGCGGCTGATGCGCACGCAGCCGCGACCGACGACCGGATCCACGGCCAGCCCGGCCGGGGGGGCAGCCACGAACCGGGCAAAGGCATCGGGCAGCAGGGTGGGGGGTGCACAGAGGGTCACCTGGGCGCCGCAGGCGGTGAGGGCCCAGAGATTGGACCGGGCCACGCGCGAATGCAACACATCGCCCACGATCACGATGTGACGCCCCCGCAGGGCATCGGGCGTGGGCGCTGCCGCATTGAAATGGCGGGCCAGGGTGAACAGATCCAGCAGTCCCTGACTGGGATGGCTGTGGCGGCCATCACCGGCATTGAGCACGGCCACTCCCTCACCGGCCCGGTCGAGATCAGCGGCCAGAACCGCAGGCACACCCGCACAACGGTGCCGCACCACCAGGAGCTCGGCGCCCATGGCCACATAGGTGCGCACCGTGTCGAACAGACTCTCGCCCTTGCTGAGGGAGCTGGCGCCGGGCGAAAAGGTCTGAACGTCGGCTGACAGGCGGCGGGCCGCCAGCTCAAAACTGCTGCGGGTGCGGGTGCTTGGCTCGAAGAACAGGGTGGTCATCAGCCGGCCCTGCAGGGCCGGCAGCCGGCGGGCGCCGCCGCTGGGCAGGGTCCGGAACCGCTGGGCCAGCTCCAGCACCGTGGCGTAATCAGCCAGGGAGAAGGCGGCCAGGTCGATCACATGTCGGTGATTCCAACCGCTCAACGGAGTGCCTGTGCGCCTGTGTCAACCGTAGTGGCAGCGCTGCCACCGGTCAGCGGGTCAGCCGGGCTGGCAGAGGGGCAGCAGCGCATCGACCGCGGGCCGCCGATCGCCCCGCCGCCGCCGACTGACACTACGGCTGCCTCTCAGATACCAGCGCCATGGCAGCTCGGTGGCATGGCGGATGCCGATGCGGCCCGTGGTCACCAGCGGCTCGGGAGCTGCCGCCAGTGCGGCCGCCAGAGCTGCAGGCCGGGGGGCCAGCCAGAGGCCGCCGGCCGTGTCGACCGGCTGACCGTCGTGCTGACGATTCAGACCAAAGCGCCGGGCCAGGAGGCCCGGGCCGGCAGCGATGCGCTCGCACTCTCCGGGCAGGGCAGCCGCGCGCAACAACACGCCACTGGCCCACTCCGCCCTGTCCGTCACGACATTCACACAGTGATGGATGCCATGGCTCACGTACACGTAGAACCGGCCCGGAGGGCCGAAGAGTGTCTCGTTGCCGGCGCTGCGGCGCCGGTGGCCATGGCAGGCAGGTTCGGCCTGGCAGTAGGCCTCGGTCTCCACGATCAGACCCCACAGCAGCGTGTCGTCGGGCTGCCGCCGCACCAGCAGGCAGCCCAGCAGCTCGGGGGCCACCCGCTCGGCCGGCCTGGAGAAGAACCGCCGGGGCAGGATGCAGGGGGCTGGATCGGCCATGGCGCGACCTGGAGGCGGAAAGGCTGCGGGCGGGCCGGGGCTGGCCCGCAGACCCGCGCCATACTGGAGCCATTCCAGCTTGATGGCGATGGACGGCAGCGGATTGAATCTGGCCACGGTACTGCTGGCCACGAGCGGCCTGTTCTGCCTGACCACGCTCTTCTTCGGCACCCGGGGCGGCTACTACGACAGCGACGACTACGACGGCAACGGCACGGCCCACTGACCCAGACTCGGACCAACCACGGTGCCAGCCCCGATGCGTTCCAGCCCCACCGGACCGTGCCCCCTGCCGGGGGCCGTGGATGATCCGGCTGCCATCCGCCTGCAACTGCGCAGCTGGCCCGAGGTGGAGACCTATCTCCGGTCTTGCCGTGGAGTGATTGTGCCGCTGGGCTCAACCGAGCAGCACGGGCCCACCGGTGCCATCGGTACCGACGCCCTCACGGCCGAAGCGGTGGCGCTGGAAGTGGGGCGCCGCAGCGGAGTGCTCGTGACCCCTGTGCAGGCCTTCGGCATGGCCGAGCATCACCTGGGCTTTCCAGGCACCGTGAGCCTGCAGCCCTCCACCCTGCTGGCGGTGCTGCACGACCTGGTCCTATCCCTGGCCCGCCATGGCTTTGAGCGGGTGTTCGTGATCAATGGCCATGGCGGCAACATCGCCACCGCCAAGGCCGCCTTCGCCGAGGCCTATGGCACCGCGGCCGACCGCGGCCTGCCCGTGGCCGGCCGACTGCGCTGCCGACTGGCCAACTGGTTCACGGCGGGGCCTGTGATCAGGCACGCCCGTGAGCTCTACGGCGATCGCGAAGGCCACCACGCCACCCCGAGCGAGATCGCCCTCACGCTCCACCTGGAACCCAGCCTGGAGCACAAGCAACGCCCCCTGCCCGAGCCGCCTCCCGCCGGCCCCATCCATGGTCCGGAGGATTTCCGCCGCCGCCATCCCGACGGCCGCATGGGATCCGATCCCTCCCTGGCCCGCGCCGACCACGGCAGCCGTTTTCTCGATCTCGCCAGCGCTGCACTGCTCGCCGATCTGGAAGCCTTCCTGGGCGAATCGGACGCCTGAACCACGAGCTGCAGAAGGGCTCCGGCTAGGTTCTCAGACACATGACTCCATCAGCCTCAGCCATGGGCAGGATCACCGCTGACGACGTGCACAAAGTGGCTGCCCTGGCACGCCTCGACCTGCCGGAAGCCAAGATCGCCACCTACACCCTCCAGCTGGAGCGGATCCTCGACTATGTGGCCCAGCTGGAGACCGTGGACACCGCAGGGGTACCGCCCACGACCCGTGCCGTGGAAGTGGTGAACGTGACCCGTGATGACCAGGTGGAGGCGACCCCGGTGCGGGAGGAACTGCTGAATCTGGCCCCCCAGCGAGAGGGGGATTACTTCCGGGTTCCCAGAATCCTGGGCGAATAGGGGCCTCACCCAGGCGAGAAGACCCCAGGGGCGAGCGGCTCAGCGGACGGGCGAAACGGCGGTGCGGTGGAGCACATCGAGCACTCGGCGCCGGGCATGGCGGGTGGGCAGCAGATGCACGATGGGCCGCAGCTTGCTGCGGCGACGACGATGGCTGCGCACACCACAGAAAATATCGTAGATGAAGTTCATGAAATCAGCACGACTCTCAAACATTCCCAGGCGCTGCGGCGAACCTTTTGCATCAAGAATATGACGGGTCGCCTGATAGGCGCCCTGGTATTCGAACCAGGGGATCGAAGGCCAAAGGTGATGCACAAGATGATAATTCTGGCCCATGATCAGCAGATTCATCAACCGACCCGGGTAGACCCTGGCGTTGTGCCAACGGTTGCGTGAGCGGAATGGACGGTGGGGGAGATAATCAAAGAAAAGGCCCAGGGTGACGCCCACCATCAGCGCTGGTGCAAACCAGCAGTTGAAAATGAAGGGCAGAAAATCAAAACGGGCTGCTGCCAGCACGATGGCCAGAAACAGCCCCCGGGCCAGCCCCCACTCCAGCAACTCATTGCCGCGCCAGAGGCGATGCCTGAAAAAGAAGACTTCGTGGTAGAAAAATCGTGGGGCAATCAGCCACAGCGGCCCAAATGTGGAAACAATGTGGTCGGGATCCTTGGCAGGATCATTCACATGGGCATGGTGCTGAAGATGCACCCGGGTGAAGACCGGAAAACTGAAACCCAGCAACAGGGCTGCGCCGTGGCCCATCACCGCGTTCCAGAAGCGATGGGGATGGGCGGCGTTGTGGCAGGCGTCGTGGATCACGGTGCCCTCCAGATGCAGGGCCAGAAAACCGAGGGTCAGCAGCAGGGGCAGGGACCAGCCCCCCACGAACCAGCCCCAGATCGTGAGGCCCGCCAGGCCGTAACCGGCCAGGAACAGGGCCACCGTGGGATTCCAGGGGGCAGGGGGCTCGAGGAAACGGCGGGGGACACGACCGACAGGGGACGGTCCCGGAACGGGCAGAGCCTGGGATGGGGGGGCCGGCGTGGTGATCATCAGCTCAGGAGGGCCGGATGCCCCTGGCGATCCGGTCGGGGGCACAGGCTACGCAACGCACAGCGGGAACGCTGTGCAGGCCACGGCCCGCCCGCGGATTGCCCGGCAGCGCTGCCGGGCATCAGAGCCGCTTCACCCCGGCAAGCTGGGGCAGCAGCCGCATCAGGCGGGCGCAGAGCATGGCATGCAGCTCATGCAGAGCCCCATGACCGGTGAGGTCTGCGCGGACGACCAGGGCGCCGATGTTGGTGAACAGCGGCGGCAGGGTGAGCTCCATGACCGGCAGCTTCCGGATCCGACAGAAGGGCGTGGAGTAGCTGAGGGTGATGCCATCGGCAGTCAGCCCCTGCCAGTCGGCGGGGTCGTAGACGGGAATTCGCTTCGGTACCTGACCCAGTCCCAGTTCCGGCAGCACACGCCCGACCCACGGGTAGCAGCGGGAGGAGAAACCAGGCAGCGGGAACCGTCGCACATCATCGCTGGAGAGACAGTCAGTGCCGACCAACGGATGGCCAGTGGCGGCCGCCACCCGCACCGGGTAGGTGAACAGGGGCAGAATCAGCAGGTCGGTGGCCCCATCACAGGCCTGGGCCACATCACGACCGGCATCAGTGAGCCAGGCATCGATGATGCGGCCCCGCAGCAGCTCCAATGGGCGGTTCACCCCGAGATGGTCGAGGGTGCCGCAGATCCAGCCCGGCGGCGGCGGGGCCGCCATCAGGGGGGCGAAGGTGGGGCCGATCTCCAGCCTCAGGGGCAGCTCCCCGAGAAAACGGGCCAGCTGGTGAACCTCTCGCTCCAGGCCCAGCAGCAGATGATCGCCCAGCTCCTGCCATTCGGCAGCTTCCCTCACCAGCTCAATGCCAAAGGCCTGGGTCGCGCGGGAGATGCGCCGAGAGATGGTGCTCTGGTTGCAGTGGCTGGCCATAGCGGCCTTCTGACCGCTGCGCAACCACATCAGATGATCAAGAGCAGAGAGCTCCTCCTGGCTGACCATGCCAAGGGTGGCGGGTGGAGGGACGACTTCCACCCACGCTAAGAACTGCCGCAAAAGGCCTGCTTGCTCCCAAGGGCGAGCATCCACAGACCGTCACACAAGGAAGTCTGGCGTGGGCTGGGGTGCCTGATCCGCTGCACATGCCCACCGGGGGACTTGAACCCCCACGGCCTGAGCCACTGGAACCTAAACCCAGCGCGTCTACCAATTCCGCCAGGCGGGCGTGAAAGCCAATCTAGGCGAATCGGGCGCGGCACCCAGAATGGGCGCAATCGCACCCTGGTGATGCTCGCCACGCTTGCAGGCCTGCTGGCCCTGGTCGTTGGCCTGGCCGTGCTGCTGCTGCCACTGATCACCCCCGAGCTGAGCCGCCCCCGTGATGCGGCATGGGGGGCTCTGGTGCTACTGCTGGGGCTGGTGCTGGTGACCTGCGCCGATCGACTCACGGGCGCACCCATGCTGGGCGTGCTGTGCGGCGGGCTGCTGGTGGGCCGGCTGGGCAGCGAAGTGGGCCAGGGTCGCTGGCGGGCGCTCAGCACGGAGGAACGGGTTCGCCTGGGGTCGGCAGAACGGTGGCAGACCGGTGCCGACCAGCTGCTCACCAGCCTCAGCCGCGGGGTGGCCGGCGCGGTGGCTGCCGGTTCCAGTCTGGTGAGCTGGCTCCAGGAGCGGCGACGCCCCCGCAGCAGCGGCAAACGCTGGATCCGGCCGGAAGCCACCGGAGAAGCCACCGAAGAAGCCCCCGCAGCAACCGGTGAGGAGACCGGCATGGAGACCGGTGCGGCACCCATGGACGCCAGCGCGGCAGCCACTCCCGAGCAGCCCCGGACCACCCTGGAGGTGACCTCCTTCGCCGAGATCGAAACCCTGCTGCAAACCCCTGCCTTACCGGCCGATGACGGGGCGGCTGACGGGGCGGCTGACGTGCTCGAGCCCGAGGTGATCGATACCCCCGACGACGACGCCCGATAATCGGCCCCTGATGCACCTGGGGTGACCGTGACCGCCAGCCCGGCCTCCTCCCCGGCCACCGATCCGGCCAGCTACAAGGACACCCTCAACCTGCTGAAGACCGACTTCGGCATGCGGGCCAACGCCCGGGTCCGCGAGCCTGAGATCCAGGCCTACTGGGCCGACCAGCGGATCTACGAGCGGCTCAGCCGGGACAATCCCGGTGAACCGTTCACCCTGCATGACGGCCCCCCCTACGCCAACGGGGCCCTGCACGTGGGCCATGCCCTCAACAAGATCCTCAAGGACATCATCAACAAGACGGCCCTGCTGCAGGGGCGGCGGGCGGTGTTCGTGCCCGGCTGGGACTGCCACGGCCTGCCGATCGAGCTGAAGGTGCTGCAGGCACTGGACAGCAACGAGCGCGCCGGGCTCACACCCCTCGGCCTGCGGCGCCGTGCCCACGCCTACGCCCTCGAGCAGGTGGACAACCAGAAGGCTGGTTTCCAGCGCTGGGGGATCTGGGCCGACTGGCACGACCCCTACCTCACCCTCCAGAAGAGCTACGAAGCGGCGCAGATCGGTGTGTTCGGCGCCATGGTGCTGGCCGGGCACATCTACCGGGGTCTCAAGCCCGTGCACTGGAGCCCCAGCTCCCGCACCGCCCTGGCCGAGGCCGAGCTGGAGTATCCCGACGGCCACACATCCCCCAGCCTCACCGTGGCCTTTCCCGTGGTGGAGCTGCCGGCAGCCCTGGCTGCGCAGCTGACCGCTGCCGGCCTGACGGCGGAGGCGGCCACGGCCGCCGGGGGCCTGGCAGTGGCGATCTGGACCACCACCCCCTGGACCCTGCCCGCCAACCTGGCGGTGGCGGTGAACGGCCAGCTTGATTACGTGGTGTGCGCCGTGGCGCCCCGCGGTGACACGGCCGCCCCGGCCGCCAGCCATCTGGTGGTGGCGGCCGGGCTGCGCGAAGACCTGGACAACAGCCTGGGCCTGGCACTCACGCCGCTGCTGACCGTGAAGGGGAGCGAACTGGAGGGTGTCGTGTATCGCCACCCGCTGCTGGAGCGCACCAGCCCGGTGGTGATCGGCGGTGACTACATCACCACCGAAGCCGGCACCGGCCTGGTGCACACCGCCCCCGGCCACGGAGTCGACGACTTCAACACCGGCAGAAAATACGGCCTGCCGGTGTTGTGCCCGGTGGATGAAGCGGGCAACCTCACGGCCGAAGCAGGCCCCTTCGCCGGCACCAACGTGCTCAAGGACGCCAATCCGGCTGTCATCGCCGCCCTCGAGCCCAGTGGCCTGCTGTTGAAGCAGGAGCGCTACGCCCACCGCTACCCCTACGACTGGCGCACCCGCAAGCCCACGATCTTCCGCGCCACCGAGCAGTGGTTCGCCTCGGTGCAGGGCTTTCGCGAGGCGGCCCTGGAGGCCATCGCCTCGGTGGAATGGCTGCCGGCCAGCGGCCGCAACCGCATCGAGGCGATGGTGCGCGAACGGGGCGACTGGTGCATCAGCCGCCAGCGCACCTGGGGGGTGCCGATCCCGGTCTTCTATCATCGGAACACCGGCGAAGTGCTGCTCAACGAGGCGACGCTGCAGCACATTCAGGCCCTGATCGCCGAGCACGGTTCCGATGTGTGGTGGGAACGGGATGAGGCAGCGCTGCTGCCCCCCTCCCATGCGGCCGAGGCGCATCTGTGGCGCAAGGGCACCGACACGATGGATGTCTGGTTCGACTCCGGTTCCTCCTGGGCGGGGGTGCTGGGGGGCATCGCCGGCGGCGGCAGCCGGTCACCCGAGCTGCGCTACCCCGCCGATCTCTATCTGGAGGGCAGCGACCAGCACCGCGGCTGGTTCCAGAGCAGCCTGCTCACCTCGGTGGCCGTCAACGGCCAGGCCCCCTACCGGCGGGTGCTCACCCACGGATTCACCCTCGACGAAAAGGGGCGCAAGATGAGCAAATCCCTGGGAAATGTGGTGGATCCAACCGTGCTGGTGGAGGGCGGCAAAAATGAAAAACAGGAACCGGCCTACGGCGCAGATGTGCTCCGCCTCTGGGTGAGCTCGGTGGATTATTCGGCCGATGTACCGCTGGGACCAGGCATTGTCAAGCAGCTGGCTGATGTGTACCGAAAGGTGCGCAATACCGCTCGCTATCTGCTCGGCAATCTGCACGACTTTGACCCTCGGCCCCAGGTCGAAGGGGGCCACGCAATCGCCATCGGCGACCTGCCGGTGCTGGACCGGTGGATGCTGCAGCGCACCCGCGACCTGATCGATGGCGTGACCGAGGATTTCGCGAACTTTGAGTTCTACCGCTTTTTTCAGGCGCTGCAGAACTTCTGCGTGGTTGACCTCTCCAATGTCTACCTCGACATTGCCAAGGACCGTCTGTACGTGAGCGGTGCCAACGATTTCCGCCGTCGCAGCTGCCAGACCGTGCTGAGCCTCGTGGTGGAGCGCCTGGCGGGGCTGATCGCACCGGTGCTCTGCCACATGGCGGAAGACATCTGGCAGAACCTGCCCTACGGGGTGGCGGAACAATCGGTGTTCGAACGGGGCTGGCCCACCGCCCCCGACAGCTGGAGTGCGCCCGAGCTGCTGGAGCCCATGCAGCGCATCCTCGAGCTGAGGGCCCTGGTGAACCGCCAGCTGGAGGCATGCCGGCGCACGCAGCAGGTCGGGGCATCCCTCGAAACCCAGGTGTACCTGCAGATCGATGCCAGTGCAACCACCGCACCCCTGCGGACCGCCCTCGATCGGTTGGCGGCCAGCCCCCGACCCGATGTCGACAACCTGGCTGACTGGCTGCTGGTGTCCCAGCTGGAGCAGAACGGCGAACCGCCGGAGCCCCCCCTCAGCCGGGCGGAGGAGGGGGGGGTGGCCGTGCGGGTGGCACGGGCCGCAGGCGAGAAGTGCGAGCGCTGCTGGCACTACGCCACCGATGTGGCCACCCACCGGCTCAGCGACTGCGTGCAGGGCCGCATCTGTGGTCGCTGCCGCACCGTGCTGGCCTCCGGCCGCCGCGACCCATGAGACGACCGGTGGCACGGAACTGGCAATGGACCCGGAAGCACCGGCCTTGACAATCTCCACCGCCCCAGCCCCTGCGCCCGAGCCCCTGCAGGTGCTGCGGGATGTGTTCGGCTACACAGCCTTCCGCGGACCCCAGGCGGAGATCGTGGAGCATGTGCTGGGCGGGGGCTCCGGGCTGGTGCTGATGCCGACCGGCGGCGGCAAATCCCTCTGCTACCAGATCCCCGCCCTCTGCCGGCCGGGCACGGCCGTGGTCGTTTCACCCCTGATCGCCCTGATGGACGATCAGGTGGAGGCCCTGCGCCAGTGCGGGGTGCGGGCCGCGGCCCTCCACTCGGCCGCCGGCCCTGGCGATGACACCTGGCGGCAGCTGACAGGCGGCGGGCTGGATCTGCTCTACGTGTCGCCGGAGCGCCTGCTGGCCGGCGATCTGCTCGAGCAGCTGGCCCAGCGGCCGATCGCCCTGTTCGCCATCGATGAGGCCCACTGCGTGTCGCAGTGGGGCCACGACTTCAGGCCGGAGTATCGCCAGCTGGCGGTGCTGGCCGAACGCTTCGCGGCCGTACCCCGGCTGGCCCTGACGGCCACCGCTGACCCACGCACCCAGGCCGACATCGTGCGCCAGCTGCGGCTGGAGCAGGGGCGGGTGTTCACCGCCAGCTTCGATCGGCCCAACATCCGCTACCTGCTGCGCGAGAAAGACGACGGGAGCCGCCAGCTGCTGGCCTTTCTGGAACAGCACCGCGGCGAGGCCGCAATCGTGTACGCCCGCTCCCGCAAACGGGTGGAGCAGGTGGCGGACGGACTCCGCCGCGCTGGCCATGATGCGATCGCGTATCACGCCGGCATGGAGCCGGCACGGCGGCGAGGCGTGCTCCAGCGCTTCCGCCAGGAGAGCGGGGTGGTGGTGGTGGCCACCATCGCCTTCGGCATGGGCATCGACAAACCGGACGTGCGGGTGGTGGCCCATGTGGACCTGCCCCGCAGCCTGGAGGCCTATTACCAGGAAACGGGCCGTGCCGGCCGCGACGGATTGCCGGCAGTGGCCTGGATGGTGCACGGCCCGGGCGATCTGCCCCTGCTGCATCGCTTCATCGAGGAGTCGGATGCGCCCGAGACCCAGAAGCGGGTGGAGCGGGGCAAGCTCGACGCCCTGCTGGCCTTCGCTGAGGCCTCCGACTGCCGCCGCCAGCTGCTGCTGGCCCACTTCGGCGAAACCCTCGCCGCACCCTGCGGCAACTGCGACATCTGCCTGGAGCCTGCCGCAACGGTGGATGTGACCGAACCGGCCCGCAAGGCGCTCTCGGCCGTGCATCGCAGCGGTCAGCGTTTCGGGGCCGCCCATCTGGTGGAGGTGCTGCTGGGGGCCTCCACGGCAAAGATCCGCGAACTGGGCCACGATCGGCTGAGCGTGCATGGGATCGGCGGCGAGCTGGACCGGGGGCAGTGGCGGGCCCTGTTTCGCCAGCTGGTGCAGCGGGGCTACCTGGTTAGCGACCCGGAGCTGAGGGGTGGTCTGCGCTTCGGAGACGATGGGCTGGTTCGGCCCCTGCTGAGGGGGGAGGAGCGGCTGGAGCTGCGCCTGCCCGCCGCCCGGGTCCGCGGGCAGCGGCAGCGCAGCGACCCCGGCAACCGGGCCACGGGCCAGGCCCCGGGAGCGGACCAGCTGAACCCCCAGGGGCTGGAGCGGCTGGAGCAGCTGAAGACCTGGCGCAGGGAGCAAGCCCGCCAACAGGGGGTGCCGCCCTATGTGGTGTTCCACGACCGCACCCTGATCGAGATCGCCGACCGAGCTCCCGCCGACCTGGAGCAGCTGGCCGAGGTCAGCGGTGTGGGCGCCGCCAAGCTGGAACGCTATGGAGCAGCGGTGCTGGCCCTGGTGAAGGGCTGAAGCCCACCACTAACACGGCGGCACCTGAGGGGTGAAACAGGGGGCGGAGAGAAGCAGGGGGGGGGCACCAAGCCGCATACCTGGACATCAACGAGAGCCATCAAGATTTGAAGGTAACAAATTTACACATGCTAATTTTGTTGATTGAGCAAAGTGTTGCAGTGAACGACCTGCCAGCATTTTCCCGCCTGGCCGCCACTGACGAATCCCTCAAGGCCCTGGTGGCTGCTGCGACCAGCCCGGCAGAAATCGTGGCCCTGGCCGCCGACAGGGGCTTTCACTTCAGCATTGCTGAGCTGCGCGAGTACTCCCGCAACCTGGGGGCGTCGCACTGGCCCTGGGCCAACCGCGGCGATTCCGTGCGGCGCGCCTTCTTCAACCAGACCGAACCACCGCGGAAGAAAGCTGATGGCAGGACCGGCGGCTGGCTGCCCTGGGGACGGAAGCCGCCGCAAGCCTGAACAGCAGCTCACCCCACCTCTGCGGGAGAGACGACCACGAGTCTCAGGTCCAGCGGTGCCGCTCCAGGAACCGTTCCACCGCCATGGGCCCGGCCAGCGGCGGCTGCTCCGCTCCTCCCAGCGGCGCCTCCAGCAGCTCGGCGGTGCTGATCACACTCTCCTCCGGCAACAGCGGCTGATCGGGGTCGACGGCGGTGGCATGGGTGACACTGCTGGAAAACCCCCGGAAGATCAGCAGCTCAAAGGGCTCCGTGCCACAGGCCTGGCCTGCCGGCAGGTGGCCCCGCAACCGCAGCACCCTCCGGGGATGGTCCCGGCTGATGGTTTCCAGGGCAGCCAGCAGATCGGCGACCGCCATCAGAACTCACCGGCGATCCGGCCCTGGCGGGGCAGGCGCACCACCAGCCACTGGAGCAACCCCACCCCGTAGGCCACAAGGGCCACATAGCCCACGAATGCCGCCACCGCCGGGCTCCAGTCACCGCCAAAGACAAACCCGAACAGCTTCTCCAGCCCGAGATGCAGGCCTCCGGGGGCTTCCTGCCAGACCCGGCACAGGAGTCTCTGCCGCCCGCCCTGCAGACAGGGCACGGCCAGAACCGACAGGGCCGCACCGGCCAGCATCAGCAGGGAGAGGCTCCAGCGCCAGATCCGCACGGTCAGCGGCAGGGCCCTCCAGGGGGGCAGATCGGCCAGTTCCTCATTGAGATCCACCCAGAACCAGAGCACCGCCACCACCAGCAGCTGGGCGATCGGCAGCAGCAGGTAGCTCACCGGCCGCGCATCGGTGAGCAGCAGCACGGTGATCAGCAGCAGGCTGGCCACTTTCCAGTAGAGGCCCAGAAGCCGCAGGATGGCGGCCTCCCGGCGCAGCCCCGCCCAGACCAGCAGCACCAGCGGCAGGGCCACGGCAAACAGCACCCCAAGGCGCACGTCAACCCAGACCAGGGAACGGAGCAGCGGATCCGGCACGGTGGCGGTTCGGTAAGGCGCCATTATCCGTGCACCCCTCAGACGGTAGGGTCCGCCCATGGCAGGCCTACCGACCATCCCCTGGCTGGCACGTCGCGACCGCGCCCCCTGGTGCCGCACGGCCCTGGCCGGTGGCGTGTCCTTGGAAGATGCCGTGGCAGCGGTGGCCAGGGATCTGGCCGGCGCGGCTCCCGCCGACCTGGCCCTGGTGTTTGCCTCCGCCAGCTACGCCAGTGATCTGCAGCGACTGCTGCCGCTGCTCCAGCGCCGCCTGCGCAGCCGCCACTGGCTGGGCTGCCTCGGCGGAGGCGTGGTCGGCACCGGCAGCGACGGCGTTCCCCACGAACGGGAACAACAGCCGATGCTGAGTGTGATGCTGCTGCATCTGCCCGGCGCCCGGCTGCGGCCCTTCGCCATCGACACCACCGATCTTCCCGATCTGGACGGTCCGGCCGAACCCTGGCGGGCCCTCGTGCCGGACGGGGCGGCGGACGACAGGGAGGAGGCAGCGGGCCGGAAGCACCAGCCGCCGTCCCTGCTGGTGCTGGGTGATCCGGCCAGTGCCGGGCTGGCCGACCTGATCAGCGGTCTGGACTACGCCTGGCCTGGTGCCGTGAAGCTGGGGGGAGTGGCAGGTCAGCACGCCGCCGGCCACGGCTCCCTGCTGATCGGCGATGCCAGCACGGGCGATGTGCGCAGCGGCGCCGTGGGCTGCCTGATCAGCGGCGGGTGGAGGCTGGAGGCGGTGGTGGCCCAGGGGTGCCGGCCGATCGGGCCGGTCTACGAAGTGGAGCAGGCCCAGCGCAACGTGCTGCTGCAGCTCAGCCTGGGCGAAGAACGGAACAGTCCGGTCTCAGCCCTGCAGCACATCCTGGTGGGGCTGAGCCCCCAGGAGCGGGAACAGGTGCGCCACTCGCTGTTCCTGGGCGTGGGCCAGAGCCACTTCGGGCTGCCGAGCGAAGCCGATCCCCAGCAGGCCTTCGTGGTGCGCAACCTGATCGGGGTGGATCCCCGCAACGGCGCCGTGGCCGTGGCGGAGCGGATCCGCATTGGCCAGAAGGTGCAGTTCCAGGTGCGCGATGGAGCCAGCTCCCGCCAGGAAGCCCGCCAGCTGCTCACCCGCCAGGCGGCCCGGGGGCTCCAGCCCCTGGCCGGCCTGCTGTTCGCCTGCCTGGGCCGGGGCCAGGGCCTGCACCAGCGGGACGATGGCGACGTGAGCCTCTGCCGGGAGTCGTTCGCCGACCTGCCCATCGCCGGCGTGTTCTGCAACGGCGAGATCGCCCCCCTCGCCGGCATCACCCAACTGCATGGCTACACCGCCGCCTGGGCTTTTCTGGTGCCGAGCGACAGCGACTGAGGCCCATGGTCCGCCAGCACGTCAACCCTCTCAGCCGCCACCACCAGCTGCCACGCCCCCTGCCGCCCCTGGCGGATCTGTTCACCGAGCCGGACCGGCCCCTGCACCTCGACATCGGCGCCGCCCGGGGCCGATTTCTGCTGGCCATGGCCCCCCTGCACCCCTGGCGCAACCATCTGGGCCTGGAGATCCGCCAGCCCCTGGTGGAGGCGGCCGAAACCGACCGGCGCCATGCCGGACTCTCCAATCTGCAGTTTCTGTTCGGCAATGCCAACGTGAGCCTGGTGGACTGGCTCATGGACCTGCCTCCGGCCAGGCTGGACCTGGTGACGATCCAGTTTCCGGACCCCTGGTTCAAGAAACGGCACCACAAGCGCCGGGTCCTGCAACCCGCCCTGGCGCAGGCGCTGACCGTGGCCCTGGCCCCCGGACGGCACCTGTTCCTGCAGAGCGATGTGCCTGCGGTGATCGAGCCCATGGTCGCCCTGGTGGAGGCCAGTGGCTGCTTCGATCGTCCGGCGGAGGACACCCGTCCCTGGCGGGCCGGCAACCCCCTGCCGGTGGCCACCGAACGGGAGCAGCACGTGCTTGCCCAGGGGCTGCCGGTCTTTCGCGTGCTGCTGCGGCGCAACCAGCGACCCGCCGTTGGCCTGGCGCCACTGGAAGCGGCGATGGGGGCGGTCGATAATCCAGCCGTTGCCGGCCCGTCCGCCTGATGGCTCCCACCCCCGCCCCCACGCCCTGGCTGCTGCGCTGGCAGGGGGTGCTCAGCGCCGCGGCCGGCGGGCCCCTGGCCACCCGCCTGCAGCCCCTGGCGGGGGTGATTCTCTGTGCCCTGATGGCCGGTCTGCCGCTGGTGAACCGCGCGGGGCTGGGTCTGCTGGTGGCCGCCAGCGGCCTGCTGTGGCTGGTGTGGTCGCTGCGCACCCCCCCGGGCCGGATCAGCCCGATCAACGGCTGGCTGCTGCTGGTGCTGGCCGTGGTGCTGGTGGCCACCGGATTTTCACCGGTGCCCCAGGCGGCTTTCAAGGGACTCCTGAAGCTGGTGAGCTACCTGGGGGTCTACGCCCTGGCCCGGCAGCTGCTGGTCAGCGCTCCGTGCTGGTGGGACCGGATCGTGGCCGCCCTGCTGGCCGGCGAGCTGGTCACCAGCGTGACCGGCATCCGCCAGCTCTATGGCGACACCAGCGCCCTGGCCCGTTGGTCCGATGCCAACTCAGTGGCAGAGGGCACCATCCGCATCTACAGCACCCTGGAGAACCCCAACCTGCTGGGGGGATTTCTACTGGCGACCCTGCCCCTGGCGGTAGTCGCGCTCGTGCGCTGGCGCAACCCGGCCCGCCGGCTGTTCGCCCTCGCCTGCCTGGTGTTCGGCCTGGTGGCCCTGGTGCTCACCTACAGCCGCGGGGCCTGGATGGGCATGGTGGTGGCATTCGCCACCATCGGCCTGCTGCTGGCCCTGCGGGCCACCCGCACCTGGCCCCCCTTCTGGCGCCGGATCCTGCCGGTGGTGCTGCTGGGTGGCGGCGCCGTGCTGCTGGTGCTGCTGGTGAGCCAGGTGGAGCCGCTGCGGGTGCGGGTGATGAGCCTGGTGGCCGGCCGGGAGGACAGCTCCAACAACTTCAGGATCAATGTGTGGACAGCGGTGCTGCAGATGATCCAGGCCCGCCCCTGGATCGGCATCGGCCCCGGCAACGATGCCTTCAACCTGATCTATCCCCTGTACCAGCAGCCCAAATTCAATGCGCTGAGCGCCTACTCGATCCCCCTGGAACTGCTGGTGGAGGCGGGCATCCCGGGGCTGCTGGCGGGGATCGGCCTGGTGGCGACAACCCTGAGGGCAGGGCTTGGCCAGTGGCGCCAGGATGGCCCCCTGGCGCTGCCAGCGCTGGCGGCGGTGGCCATGGTGCTCGGCCTGATCGTGCAGGGCCTGACGGACACCATTTTCTTCCGGCCGGAGGTGCAGCTGGTGGCCCTGTTCGGACTGGCCACGGTGGCCGCCGCTTCAGCCATGGCCGGCCCGACCCGGGCGGGGGCGGCCGGCGATGGCTGAGGAGGCGGCCGCTGGTCAGCTGATTGCCGGCTTCGATGCCGGCCAGACCCACACCACCTGCCGGCTGGCCCGCAGCGGCGACGGTGCGATCGTGGCCGAAGGGCAGGGCCCCGGTGTCTGCCATCTGGCGGCCCCGTCAGGGGACCGGCGCTTCAGCCAGGCCCTCGTGGGCAGCCTGGCCGATGCCCTGGCGAACCTGCCCGGCGACGGCCGAACCACGGCCGCACTGCGGGCGGCGGCGGTCGGTGCCAGTGGCATCGAACAGGGCAGCGCGGTGCAGGTCCGGGGCACCGACCTGGCGGCAGCGGCCCTGGTGCTGCCGCCTGCACGGGTGCTGGTCTGCGGCGATGAGCGCACAGCCCTGCGGGGCGCCTTCACTGATGGCAGCGGCATCGTGCTGATCAGCGGCACCGGCTCGATCGCCGTGGGCCGTGACCGGCAGGGCCGGGAACACCGCTGCGGCGGCTGGGGCTGGCTGCTGGACGGGGCCGGATCCGCCATGGACATCGGCCGTGACGGCCTGGCCCTCACCCTGCGCATGGCCGATGGTCGCCACCCCGCCACGGCGCTGCTGCCATCGCTGTGGCAAGCCCTGGGAGTGGATCCAGGCGACGCCGGCGGGCCACAGGCCATCAAGTCGCTGGTGGTGGCGGAGGAGTTCGGGGCGGCGGGTTTTGCGGCCCTGGCTCCACAGGTGGCGGCCGCGGCCGCCGCGGGGGATCACGACTGCCGGCGGATCCTGGCCGATTCGGCCCGGGCCCTGGCCACCATGGCGGCGGCGGTGGCTGCCGGGCTCGGCCTGCCGCCAGCGGTGAGGGTCTGCGCCGTGGGCGGGGCGATCACCCACCTCCCCGGCCTGGCCGAGGCCCTGGAGGATCAGCTGGGGCGGGCCCTGCCTGGCGCCCGGCTGGTGGCCGCCCAGGCCGATGCCTGCGCTGGGGCCCTGAGAATGGCCGCAGAACTGGCGGCACACCCTGCGGCCGGCTGACAGCCGATACACTTCGGAATCCTTCGGATCCAGGCGTGATTCCACCCCGTGACGGCCCCCTGAATGTCATCGGCAGGCCCCATGGGATGGGCAATCGAATCGAGGAGATCATCCGCCTTGAAGCACTGGCCGACCGCTGGCAGCAACCGGTCAACTACATCTGGATGAACCCGGCCCGGCGCCGGGGGCTGCGCCGGTTCCTGAAGAAATCGGTGGATGTGGAAGACCGCACCTACCCAATCCTGATTCGCTCGGACAAGGTGGCGATCGTGCCCGAATGGGCCCCTGACACAGCCGTTGAGTATGCGGCCATACCAGAAGCCCTGCAACCATTCAGCGGCGACGAACTACGCCGATGTGCAGCTCGGATCAGGCCTGTCTTCAGCATTGGATTTCCTGCCGATGAAGTGCCGGTCGGCGTTCATCTTCGTGGCACGGACAGAATCAATCCCCACACGAACCATGAGCACTTCCTGCGCAGTGAAGACGAATTCACAGCGTTGATGACAGAAACCGCAAGCGCGGTCAATCGCCGTTCCCCCAGGGCCGTGTTTCTCTGCGCCGATGCCCGCCGCAGCCGTGAGCGCTTCCGGCAACTGCTGGATCCCGGCATCAGCCTGACGGAACCCACCTGTGCTGCCGGTGTACCGGCGGCCTACCGCGATTTCTTTGCCCTGGCGGCCTGTGAAGCGATCTACCTGGCCGGCCAGTTCTCCTCCTTCTCCCTGACCGCCGGACTGATCGGCGACCGCATTGTTCACATGGCCCGCATCAGCGAGTCCGTGCACAGCCGTTACGGCACCCGCATCGAACCCCTCAGTTGAGATGGCGCTCAGCCTCGAGGGCCAGGCTCTCGCACCAGTGATCCACCACGATCTGGTCCTCGGCCTCCACCATCACCCGCAGCAGCGGTTCGGTGCCGCTGGCCCGCACCAGCACGCGCCCGCGGTCGGCCATGGCCGCCTCCGCGGCGGCCACAGCCAGGCTCAGGGGCTCGCAATCCTGCCACTGGGTGCGGCGCTGCCGGTCGGGCACCGTGACATTCACCAGCCTCTGGGGATAGGGGCGGAAACTGCCATCGAGCCAGTCGGCCAGGCTGGTGCCGCCATGGTGGATCAGGGTGGCCACCTGCACGGCGGTGAGCAGGCCATCGCCGCTCATGCCATGGCGGGCCGAAAGAATGTGGCCCGACTGCTCCCCTCCCAGGCCAGCCCCGAACTGGGCCATGGCGGCATGCACATGCTGGTCACCCACGGGCGTGCGCTCCAGCCGCCCGCCCCGGCCCTGCCAGGCCCTCTCAAAGCCCAGATTGGACATCACGGTGGCCACGATCCGGTGATCCGGCAGCTGGCCGGCATCCTGCAGGGCAGAGCCCCAGAGGTAGAGAATCTGGTCGCCATCCACCACCCGGCCACGACCATCCACGGCCAGCATGCGATCGGCATCACCATCGAAGGCGAAGCCCATGGCGGCCCCCTTCTCGACCACGGCCTGGCTGAGTGACTCCAGATGGGTGCTGCCGCAGCCCTGGTTGATGCGGCGGCCATCGGGCTCGCCATGCAGAACCGTGAGCTCCGCACCCAGTTCACGGAACACCGCTTCGCCGCAGGCCGTTGCCGAACCCCAGCAGAGGTCGAGCACCACCGACACCCCATCCAGGCGCCGGCCCTGGGCACTGGCCACCAGCGACCGGCGATAGTCGGCCAGCAGATCATGGCGCTGGTGCACCCGGCCATCACCCTGGCGCCCAGGGGCAGCCGACTGACCCCGCAGGCCAGCCTCGATCGCCTGCTGCATCTGACGACCCAGCTTGGTGCCGTATCCGTCGAACACCTTGATGCCGTTGTCGTGGGGAGGGTTGTGACTGGCGGACACCATCAGCCCCCCGGCCGCACCGCTGCGACGGATGGTGCCCGGCACCGCGGGCGTGGGGCAGAGGCCCAGCTGCCACACCTCCCGACCGGCGGCCGCCAGGCCGGCGCTGAGGGCGGCCACCAGCATCGGAGCACTCCAGCGCGAATCGGTGCCGATCAGCACGGGGCCATCGGGTGGCAGCACCACACCGCTCCAGAACCCAAGCTGAAGCGCCAGCTCCGGGGTGATGGTCTCGCCCACACGGCCACGGATGCCATCCGTGCCGAAGCCGGCCTCCGCCATCAGCCACTCCCGAACACTGGGGGCAGGCTACGCGGCGCGGTTCAGCGCCAGCGCCTGGGCCACCACAGGCAACCGACCCATTCCACCAGGGCCCACAGCAGCAGCAGCCCCACCAGCCAGCCCGGCAGCCACAAAAAAGGAGGCCAGGGCCGCAGCAGCAGCACCCCACCGGCCAGCAGGGCAACCGCCCAGGCCCTGCGGCGCTGGGGGGCCCCGGGCAACCTGCGCTGGGGGCTGGCCATCGGTGGCGTTCAGGGTTCTGCCCAGAATGCTGCAGCACGCTTCGGCCGGTCCATGGTTCGCCTCCCGTCTCTGCTGGCGATCTCCTGCCTCGGGGCGGGATTGCTGATCGGCGGCGGCCGCGCCGGCCTCAACGCCCTGCGCCCCACCCTCGATGGGGCCAGCGACACCGCCCTGCTGGAGCGGATCCACCGCTGGTCCCCCGACCCCTGGCGGCGGCGGGAGGCCGCCCTGCTGCTGGACAGCAGGGCGGCAGCGCATGGGGATCCGGCCCTACGGGCCCAGCTGCTGCAGGCCCAGGGATGGGGCTCCCATCCACTGGCGGCCGTGGTGCTGCGCCGGGCGGCCCTCACCAGCACGGCCCTGGGCCGGACGGGCCGAAGCCAGGTGCTCTGGCGCCAGCTGCTGGACCGGTTTGCCGCCGATCCCATCAGCGCCGATGCCCTGTATCACCTGGGGCGGGAGCAGGCCCCGCTGCGCCGCCGGCTCCTGACCCGCTGGCCAGCCCACCCGGCCGCGCTGGCCGCCGCCGTGGAGGCCGGACCAGGGGCCGAGGCACGCCGGCAGGGGGCCCTGCATCTGGCCCGCTGGGGGGCCAGATGGCCCGGTGCCGAGGAGCGGCTGCGGCAGACCTGCCGGCGGCAGGATGCCACACTCACCCCAGAGCAGAGGGGTGAGCTGGGCAGCGCCCTGGCGGAACTGGGGGATCCCACTGCGGCCCTGAGCTGTCTCGGGCCCCGGGGCCGGCTGACCCCGGCCGCCGAACTGGCCCTGGCCCGGGCGCTGCTGCGGGGACCCGCCAATCAGGTCGGCAACGGCCAGGCCAGGCTGCTGGCCCTCGCCCAACGGCCGCCGACAACCCCGGAGGCCGATGAGGCGCTGCGCCTGCTGAGCCAGCAGCCCGGCGAGGAGGGGCTGGCTCTGCTGGGCCGGCTGCCGGCGGCGGCCCAGCAGAGCGCCCCCGTGCTGGCCCGGCAGGCCCTGGCCAGGGCCGACCTGGCCAACGGCGACGACCGGCCGGCGCTGCAGGTGCTGCAACGGTTCCCAACGGACCGGGCCAGCTGGGATCTGCAGTGGGAACTGGCGCGCCGCCGGCTGCTGGCCGGACAGTGGCAGGCGGCCCTCCGGCTGCTCACGGCCATCCCGGCGGAGCGCCAGCCGCCACCCCTGGCGGCCCGGCAACGGTTCTGGACCGGCTACAGCCAGCTGCGGCTGGGCAACCGGGATCGGGCCACCGCCAGCTGGCAGGCGTTGCAGCGCCATCACCCCTCCGGCTACTACGGCTGGCGGTCGGCCGTCCAGCTCGGCCTGGCGGACCTGAAACTCACGCCTGCACCGCAGGCCAGGGCGATGCCGCACCCCTGGGCCCCCCTGGCCAGCGGCGACAGGCACCTGGATCTGCTCTGGCGACTGGACCAGCGCGAGGAAGCCTGGGAGCGGTGGCGCACCCTGCGGGGTGGACGCCCGGTCCGCGGCAGCAACGACCTGCTGGTCGAGGGGCGGCTGCGGCAGGGCGTGGGCGACGACTGGACAGGCCTGGGTCAGCTGGAGCTGGCGAGCCTGGAGCTCGATCCGCACGCGTGCGAGCGCCACACCCTGCTGGAACGGCTGCTGCACCCACCCCGCCACGAAGCCATTTTCGCGCCGGTGGAACAGGCCGAGGGCCTGCCTGCCGGGCTGCTGGCGGCCGTCGGCCGTCAGGAGTCGCGCTTCAGCCCCGGCGTGCGGTCGGGGGCGGGGGCGGTGGGGCTGCTGCAGCTGATGCCCGACACGGCCGAAGAACTGGCGGGCCGACGGTTGAGCGATGAAGCACTGCAGGATCCACGCCTGAACGCAACCCTGGGGGGGCGCTATCTGCGCCAGCTGCTGGATCAGTGGGGGGGAGACCCCCTGCTGGCAGTGGCCAGCTACAACGCCGGGCCTGGAGCCGTGCAGGGCTGGATCGATCCACGGCTCAAGACCGAACCGGAACTGTGGGTGGAGGCGATCCCCTACCCGGAGACACGCCTGTACGTGAAAAAAGTGCTGGGCAACCTCTGGAGCTACCAGAATCCCGACCGGCAGCCCATCTGCCGCTGAGCCACCGGACGACGGCCGGGGATCAGACCCGGATCAGACCTGGGGCACTGAGCCAACGGCCCAGGCTGAGACCGGCCAGCACCAGCACCGCCAGCACCAGGGTGGTGACCAGGGGTGAGGGCTGCATGCGCACGCGCAGCAGGTCGAGGCGGGTGAGCAGCAGGGCCGTGCCCAGGATCAGCACGCTGGCCAACACCTCGAGGTGGATCAGGTAGAGACCACCGATGATCACCAGCAGCAGGGTGACCACCAGGCTGAGCACCCGGCTGGAGGCCATCATCAGGCTGACCCGCTCCAGCAGCAGATCGGGAATGGTGCAGACCACCACCACCAGCATGGCCTGGCCGCACTCGACCAGCCAGATCAGCAACGGCTGCAGCGGACCCTCGGGGCCATCGGGCAGGCTCCAGTGGTGCCCCAGATAGGTGCACACCGCCACCAGCAGCACAAGCATGGGCGCCTGCAGGGGCAGCAGCAGCAGGCGCATCATGGGGTGAGCACCAGCGAGATGGCCTCCAGCGGGCAGCTGGGAATGCACTGCTCACACACCAGGCAGCGCTGGGCGGAAAACTGCAGGCGCTGGCTGGGGCCGTCAAACCGCAGGGCGCCACTGGGGCACACGCTGGAGCAGATGCCGCAGTCAATGCAGAGCCCGGGGTCAATGGCGATGTCGCCGGTGACCCGGTCGAGCCGCAGCCCCTGGCGCTGGAGCCAGGCCTCGGCAGCCGCCAGTTCGTCGATGTCGCCCGACAGCTCCACGACCATGGTGCCGCTCTGGTTGGGAGCGATCTGGGCCCGCAGGATCTTGGCCGCCACGTCAAAGTCGACGGCCAGCCGATAGGTGATCGGCTGATGCACGGCCTCACGGGGAAAGTGAAGGGTCAGGCGACGCCGCATGGCTGAACGCTAGCAACGGGGGACCCGGACTCCTGCCAGAGTGCGGGCGGAAACCGCCAGACCGTGCCCGTGGCCATGGCTCCCCCACCACCTCCCGAGAGCACCCCGGGGCGACGTGACCGCATGGTGCTTGCCGCCCTGGCTGCGCTGCTGGCCGTGGTGCTGGTCTGGCTGAAGGGGAACCTGGCGGCCCAGGCCCCCCTGGAGATGCTGGCCCGCCGCTCCCAGGAACCGGCGGCGGCCCTGGCCAGCGGCCGCCCCACCGTGGTGGAGTTCTATGCCGACTGGTGTGAAGCCTGCCGGGCCATGGCCCCCGCCATGCTGGATCTGGAGGGTCGCCATCGCGACCGGCTGAACCTGGTGCTGCTCAACGTGGACAACCCCCGCTGGCAGCCGGAGCTGGAGGGATATGGCGTGAACGGCATTCCCCATCTCGAATTCTTCGACAGCCGCGGCCGGGGCGTGGGCCACGCCATCGGTGCCCGCAGCGCTGCCGACCTGGAGGCCCTCACCTCGGCCCTGCTGACGGAGCAGCCGCTGCCGGACCTGGCCGGCGTCGGCGCCCTCAGCACCCTGGTGGATCCAGCCAGACCAGCCCAGGCGGGCACCCCGATCTCACCCCGCAGTCACGGCTGACCATGCCTCTGTCTGATCCCCGGCCGATGGACCCCCGTTTCCGGGTGGAGCTGATTGCCGCCACCCCCAACCCCCAGCAGTGCATCTACGCCGCGATGCACCAGGACTACAGCGAAGGCTTCGTGGTCGACAACCGGCCGACCTGGCCCGATGAGTCCAGGGCCGGCGAGGTGTGCGTGAAACACCTGCTGGCAGGGGAGCGGGGGCACTACGGGCCCCTGGAGCACGCCCAGATCGTGCTCAATGTGGGCTGGTTCCCCCACTCGGTCATGCAGCAGGCCCGCACCCATCGGGTGGGGGTGAGCTTTGATGTGCAGTCCATGCGCTACACGGGAGATCGCATCAGCCAGGCGGCCAACGGAGACCTGGACCTGGAAGAGGTGTTCTACCTGAGACCGGTGGGCAGCTACAGCGATCGGCAGGGCAAGAAATACACCTACAACGCTGAACAACGAGCCATTGATCTGGAGCTGTGCCGCCAGGCCGCCGGGCGGTACCGCGACCTGGTCGGCGCCGGCTTCGCCGAGGAACAGGCCCGGGGGATCCTGCCCTTCGACTACCGGCAGCATTTTGTGGTGAGCTTCAGCCTGAGGGCTTTTCTGCATTTCATGGATCTGCGGGCCAAGCTCGATGCCCAGGAGGAGATCCGGGCCCTCTGCGACCTGATGTGGCCCCACATGGAGCGCTGGGCGCCGGAAATCGCCGGCTGGTATGCCCGCAGCCGCCTGCACAGAGCCAGGTTGGCTCCCTGAACCAGGCTGGCCTCAGACCCTGGCCAGGGTGACCCGTTCGGGCTGGTGCTGGTATTTGCCGGCACGGTCCTGGTATGTGGTGGCGCAGGGGTCCCCTTCAAAGAACAGCAGCTGGCAGATGCCTTCGTTGGCGTAGATGCGACAGTCAGCGCCGGAAGAGTTGCTGAATTCGAGGGTGAGATGTCCTTCCCAGCTGGCCTCTGCCGGCGTGGTATTCACAATGATTCCCAGTCGGGCATAGGTGCTTTTGCCAAGGCAGATGACGGTGATATTGGCCGGGACAGACAACTTCTCAAGCGCCACACCCAGACCATAGGAATGGGCCGGGAGGATGAAGTAATCACCATCTTCATCCTGGTGCAAAGGCGCGGGCTCCAGATTGGCCGGGTTGAATCGCTTGGGATTCATGACCGTACCCGGCACATGGCGAAAGATCAGAAACTCTTTCGCTGAAAGCCTCAGGTCGTAGCCATAGCTGGAGCAGCCATAGCTGAGCACGGGGCCACTGCGGGCATCGGGATCCAGATGGCGCACCAGCACCGGCTGGAAGGGACTGATCATCCCAGCGGCAGCCTGCTCATTGATCCAGCGGTCGTTCTTGAGCATCGGCAGGGGAAGGCGGGGAAGGGACTAGAGGCCCCGGCGCAGCTGGGTGACCTGGTCCGCCATCGCCATCAGCTCGGAGGGCATGGACGGACCCGTCAGGATGACATCCACATGGGGCGGCCGCCGCGCCAGGGTGTCGGTCACCTCGTTGGCCGCCAGATAGCCCAGCTCCATGGCCAGCCCGAGCTCATCGAACACCACCAGGTCGAGGGTGCCGGCCAGCAACTGCTCCCGGCCGCTCTCCCAGATCTCCGCCACCGCGGCGCAGGCCTGACTGCCGGCGATGGCCGCCGGGGTGTCCAGGCACTGGGGCGTGTCCGGCCGGAGCCAGCGGAGGCGGCCACAGAGGCTGAGGGCGCCCGCCGTTCCCTGATCAACGCCCCCCTTGAGGCACTGGCAGACCAGCACCCGGCTGCCGAGTCCGGCACTGCGCAGGGCCTGACTGAAGACCGAGCCCACACTGCCGCGGAAGGGGGCGGTGTAGATCTGCAGGAGCCCCTCCGGCTGGGGCACGAGCCGCAGCGGCGCGAGCCGCTTGTGCAGCGATGGGGCCGGGCCGGGGCCATGGGCGGAATCGGCGGCCAGGCCATCACCGCGCAGGCCCTCACCGCGCGGGGAACCGCCACGGTGGGGGTAGCGGTGGTCGGCGAGGCTCGCGGTCATGGGCATCCCGGCAGGAAGTGAGAACGGCCCCGGGCACCCACAACAGGGTCACATCGACCGCGGCCCAACCGGCTGCGGCCCGTTGCGGAAGACAACGGGGGCAGCGGAGGGGGCCAGGATCGACGGGACTGCGGTGGGCCGGTGGCACGGGTCAGCGGGGATGGTCCCCGCGCCTCGTGACTCCGAATGTAGCGGGATCCAGGGCATGCACAAGCAGCGACCACACCATCGGTAGCGGATACGGATGTACCATGGCTCGGGAACCGGCCTTCGCCGCCGCCGCAAACCGTGTGAACGGCTACAGGTGATCCCTGGTCCGATCCGTAGCTTCCACTCACTCGTACCGCCGTCATGGTCGGCGCCAGCAGCGGCTTCAGCCGCATCACCCGCACCCCCCCTCCAGGCCCTCCGGCCTCCGGCAACGTTGCCGTCGCAGGTCTCACCCTGGTCGACGTGATGCGCAGCCTGACCGGCAGCAGCGTCGAGACCGTGGAGCGCGGCAAGACCATCTTCTTTCCCGGGGACCCGGCGGAGCGGGTCTATCTCCTGCGGCGGGGGGCCGTGCGGTTGTCGCGGGTCTACGAATCCGGAGAGGAGATCACGGTCGCCCTGCTGAGGGAGAACAGCCTGTTCGGGGTGCTCTCCCTGCTGACCGGTCAGCGATCGGATCGCTTCTATCACGCCATCGCCTTCACCCGGGTGGAGATGATCACGGCACCGGCCACGTCCCTCAAGCGGGCGATCGAACTGGATGCGAGCGTGGGGCTGCTGCTGCTGCAGGGTCTGTCCTCCCGGATCCTGCAGACTGAAACCATGATCGAGACCCTGACCCACCGCGACATGTCGTCGCGGCTGGTCAGCTTTCTGCTGGTGCTCTGCCGGGATTTCGGCATCCCCGGCAACGAAGGCATCACGATCGACCTGCGCCTGTCGCACCAGGCGATCGCCGAGGCGATCGGCTCCACCCGGGTCACCATCACCCGGCTTCTCGGGGATCTGCGCAACGAAGGTATGGTGCAGATCGATCGCAAGAAAATCACGGTGTTCGATCCGATTGCCCTGGCCAAGCGGTTCAGCTGACACCGCCCCAACGGTCATGCCCTTAGGTTGGCCAGTCGTTGGGGGCATCCGTGCCGTCAGGTCATGAGCGGCTGGCTGTTGATCATCACGCTGCTCGTGCTGGGCGGCGTGCTGGCCACGCTGGGTGATCGCCTCGGCAGTCGGGTGGGCAAGGCCCGTCTGAGCCTGTTCCGCCTGCGGCCACGGGATACGGCCGTCCTGATCACGGCCCTCACCGGCAGCCTGATCAGTGCCATCTCCCTGGGCCTGATGCTGCTGGTGAGCGAACGTCTGCGGGTGGGGCTGTTCGAACTCGATCAGATCCAGGAACGGCTCAGCCAGAGCCGAGGGTCCCTGGAACGGAGCCGTCAGGATCTGCGGCGCAGTGAAGACGAGCGGCGGCGGGCCGAGATTCGCCGCCGCGACGCCGTGAGCAGCCGCGAACGGGCCCTGGCCAGTCAGCGGACCGCCCGCCGCCAGCTGGTGGATGCCGAACAGCGGGTGCTGGCCCTGCGCTCCGGGCTGCGCCCCCTGCAGGAGCAACGCCAGCGGCTGGAGCAGGAGCGACGGCGCCTGAGCGGCGACGTGAAGGCCCGGGATGCCGATATCCGGCGCACGGAAAGCGAACTGGCCGCAGTGCAACGGCGCATCGCCGCCGGCGAGCAGGAACTGCGGTCTCTGGAGGCCAATCTGGTGGCCCTGCGGCGGGGAGATGTGGTGATCGCCAGCGGCCAGCGGCTGGCCATGGCCAAGGTGAAGCTGGACCGGCCCGAGCAGGCCAGGGATGTGATCAACACCTTGCTGCAGCAGGCGAACACGGCGGCCTTCGGGAGAGTGCTTCCCGGCAAACCGCCCGACCGCCAGATTCTGCTGGTGCCCCGCAGCGACATCGCCCGCCTGGAGAGCCTGCTGGGCCGGCCAGGCACCTGGGTGGTGAGCATCCTGGCGGCCACCAACGTGCTGCGGGGCGAGAACAGGGTGCTGGCGTTTCCCGATCTGCGCCCCAACCAGCGGGTGGCATCCGCCGGCGATGTGCTGGCCCGGGCCACCCTCGAAGGCGATGTGCGCGACCCGGGCGAGATCGCTGAGCGCCTGAATCTTCTGCTGGCGGCGACCTACGCCAGGGCCCAGCGCCAGGGCACCCTGGCGGAGGGCCTGCAATTTGATGTGGGTCGCTTCAATGCCCTCGGCCGGGCCCTGGGTGAGCGACCCGTGGGCCAGGTGGCCACCGTGGTGTCGGTGATCCGCCAGGATGCCGACACACCCGATCCCCTTGAGGTGGAACTGCGTTGGCAGGGACAACCCTGACCCCCGGACCGCTGGTCGGTCTTGACCCCGGCCGCAGCAAGTGCGGCCTGGTGCTCACCGATCCGGAACGCACCGCGATCGTTGCCGCCAGCGTGCTGCCACCGGAGCAGGCCGTCGAGCAGCTGCTGAACTGGCACCGGCAAACGGCGCTGGCGGCCGTGGTGCTGGGCAACGGCACCGGCAGCCGGGCGTGGCAGGGGCGGCTGCAGACCGTGGTGCCGCTGCAGCTGGTGGATGAACGGAACACCACCCTGGCGGCCAGGCAGCGGTACTGGCAGTTGCAACCGGCCCGTGGCTGGAGGCGCCTGCTGCCCCGGGGCCTGCGCCAGCCCCCCCGCGACTGGGACGATGTGGTGGCCCAGCTGCTGGTGGAACGGTGGCTGGAGCGGCCCCTGCCCCGCCGGCTTCAGAATCTGGCCCGCACCGTGAACACGTAGTCCCCTCCAGGTTCCAGCTGGTAGTCGGAGCGAATCAGAAAGCGCAGCAGCGCATCCTGGATCAGGGCACGGCCGAGGGAGGGCTCCACCGTGAGTTCTCCCCGGTCGAACGACCAGACGAAGGTCCATAGAAAGGTGCCGGCACTGACCTCACCCGCCAGGCAGCGACGACCGATGCTCTGCTCCAGCACCCTGACCCGGGCGGTTGTGGCTGGCAACCGGCTCATGGGGCAGGGGAGGCAGAGGCATCGGCGCGGAAGGCGTTGAGCCGGTTGCCGGCCCGCTCGATCCCCAGCCGGCGGATCAGGTCCACCCCAGCAACGACCTCCCCGAGCACCAGTTGCAGCACCGGCTGCTCAGCGGGGGCGAAGCGGCCCAACACGTGGGAGACCGTGCGGGCCCGCCGCTCGGCCGGCGTCTCGGCGGGGGCACCGATGCCGATGCGCAGGCGGGCGAACGACTGGCTGCCGAGATGCTGGATCAGGCTGCGCAACCCGTTGTGGCCACCGGCGCTGCCTTCGGCCCGCAACCGCAAGCGCCCCAGAGGCAAGTCCATGTCATCAACGATGACAAGCATCTGGGTGGGGTCGAGGCGATACCAGTCGAGGACAGCGCGCACCGAGCGACCACTGTCATTCATGAAGGTGGAGGGCATGAGCAGCCGCAGGCGCTGATCACCGTTGCCCACCTCACAGAGCCGGCCATGGAGACGGCCCTGCTCGCGAAAGTCGACACCGGCGGTCGACGCCATCTGCTCCAGCACCATGAAGCCCACGTTGTGGCGGGTGGCCGCATAACGGGCACCGGGGTTGCCAAGCCCCACCAGGAGCCGGAGGTCCACCCTGGAGATCAGCCGGCGGACCCGGAGCCCGGGGCCGAATCCACCACGGAGACATCAAGGGCTGCCGGGGGCAGGTCGGCGCCGGCGGGTTCCGGCGGGACCGGGTCCAGGGTCGGGGCCGTGTCGGTGGTGATCGCCTCGCGGAATTCCTGTTCGAACTCGCGCGAGGCGCTCTGGAAACCCTTGAGGGTGCGGCCAAGGGTCTTGCCGAGCTCGGGCAACCGCTTGGGGCCGAACACCAGGAGACCGATGGCCGCGATCACGGCCATCTCCGGCAGACCGATCCCGAAGACGTTCATGGGGAGGGTGCAGAGGGTTGAACGGCGATCAACCGTTCCAGTTGACGGTGATGCCCTCGAGCAGCAGCGACTTGTTGTACAGCTGCAGGATCACAAGCAGGAAGACCAGGAACAGGGCCATGAACACCCCCATCACGGGGGTGGTGCCCCAACCGGGAACCACCTTGCCGTACTCGGAGTTCAGTGGGCGAAGGATGTCCCCCAGGCGGGTGCGTTGGGCCATGACAGCTCGAACCTCTCGGCAGGAAGTCGTGGCCGCTACTGTAAGGGCCCGGCCCCGGCACCGCGCCCGTTGGTCGCCAGTTGTGACGGAGAGCCATGGAAACCGCCGCTTCAGCCGCCGCCGCCCAGTCGCCGGCCCTCTCGGTGGCCATCGCCGTGCTGGCCGTGCTGCTGGCCCTCACCGGCTTCGGCATCTACACCGCCTTCGGCCCCCCCTCCCGCAGCCTCTCCGACCCCTTCGACGACCACGACGACTGAGGCCGGGCCCTCAACGACGACTGATCCGCCAGCTGGTCAGCTGCCATGGCCCGATCGCCCCATCGGCAGGCACCGGGACATCGATCGCGCCATCGAGCCCATCGAGCCGCCCCTCCAGGCGCCACGGCCGGGGCAGCTCCAGCGACCGGCGGCACGGACCGGCATTGAACAGGGTGATCACCGCTGCCCCGGCCTCGCCCGCCAGGGGCCGCAGGCTCACCAGCTGCAGGTCGGCCGCCAGAGGCGGCAGCACCGCAGGCCCATCAGCGGCCTGCCCCCCTGCCGGTGGATCCCCCGCAGGCGCAGGCCGCAGCCAGCAGGGTTCCCGGAAGTGCGTGGCCATGGCCGGCACCGCCGCCGCCCGCCAGCCCCGGGGGCAGGGCAGCAGGGCCAGCCGCAGGCGCTGCACACCGTTGTCGGCGCCGGGATCGGGCCAGGTGGGAGCCCGCAGCAGCGACACCCCCAGGCTTCGGGACGTGGCGGATGCCCCCTGGGGCCCATCCAGGAGCAAGGCCAGGCCTGCGGCGGATCCGGGACCTGGCTCGGCCGCCAGCCAGCTGGTGACCGGCACCTCCCAGCGGGCCTGCTCCCTTGGGGTCTGGGGATCGCCGGGCCGCTCGATCACGCCCGCAGGCGTGTCTGCCGCCCAGCGGGGGACCGGTCGCCGCAGGGGCACCTCCAGCCGCAGCAGCTCATGGCGTTGCCGCCAGTCCACGCTCAGCACCAGCTCCAGCCAGGGGCTGCCCGCCAGCAGACGACCGTCAAGGCGCACCGGGCTGGCACCGACACGGCCCCGGCAGACGAAACGACAGCACAGGGGCCCCTCCTCAAGCCAGCGGGGTCCGTCGTGCCAGCTCCAGGCGAGGGGGCGCTGGGGGTAGTCGGCGCTGATGTCCCACGCATCCCAGAACTCCCCCTGATCGCCCCAGCGCCCCCAGGCCAGGGGAGCCTGCAGGAGCGGCTCTGCGCCGGGCACCCCCAGCTGTTCCACACCGTGGGGACCGATGCAGACCTCCACCAGACCATTGCCCAGCTGCCAGCGAGCCTGCCCGCGGTCTGAAAGGCGCCGCAGGCTGACCGGGGAGAGGATCGGAGCGGCGGCGCCCGGATCGGGATCCGCCGGGTCGGCGGCCTGCGCCGGGCACTCCCGGCGCAGGGCCAGGGGGGCCACGCCGGCGATGGCCGGTGGCTGCACCCATTGGCCGCCACCCGGGGCCGGCTGCGTAGCCAGAGGCCGCCAGCCGTGCTGGTCGCTGGCCACCAGCCAGCGGCCGGCCGGCAGCCGCAGGGTGCGGGGCAGGGGCGCCAGGGGCTGCAGCTGCACCAGCCACCAGAGGTGCCCAGGCCCGGGAGCGGACGGGGCTGCCGCCAGCCAGCGCCGCAGGGCCCGGTCGCGCTGCCGGCCGGCCCGGCGCCGGGCGGCGCGCCACTGGGGTTCCGCCTGGTCGAACACCTCCGGGATGGCCGTGCCCGGCAGGATGTCGTGAAACTGGTGGAAGAGCAGGGGCTGCCAGTCGACCGGATCGGCATCGACCGCCTGGGATCCCTCCAGCACCCGCGCCAGCTCGGCCTCCCGCAGCAGTCGCTCGAGGGTGCGGCTGTGGCGTTTCTGATCCGGCCTGGAGGTGGCGCAACCCCGATGCAGCTCCAGGAAGAGCTCATCGCGCCACACCGGCAGCCGGGGCTCCGCCGGCGCCAGCCGCGCCAGGTGCTGCCGCAGGCTGCCGAAACGGCGTGGAGCCACGCCGGGCTGCCGGGCCCAGAGCGCCAGCTGCTCCAGCATCTCGACCGTGGGGCCTCCGCCATGGTCACCCACCCCCGGCAGCCAGAGGGACTCCCCCCAACCCGTGCGCCGTTGCCAGGCCAGGTGGTGCGCCTCGATCTCCACGGGATCGCCGTCGGTGCCGATCGGCGCCGTCATCAGGGCCAGCACCTCGGCACCGCAGCGGGAACGCCAGCGGAACAGGCGGTGGGGGAAAGGATTGGTGGCATTCCAGGCCAGCTTGTGGGTGCAGAACCAGCGCACCCCGGTGGCCCGGGCCACGGCGGGCAAACCGGCGCTGAAGCCGAAGCTGTCCGGCAGCCAGGCCAGGGGATGGCTCCACTCCGGAAAGCTGCGATGGCTGTACCACTGACCCTCCTGGAACTGACGCAGCAGGGATGCCGTGCCCACGAGCACGCAGTCGGTCTCCACCCACGGGCCGTTCAGGGGCTCCCAGCGGCCGGCGCGCATGGCACTGCGGATGCGGGCGAACAGGGCCGGACGGAAGCGTTCCAGCCAGCCATAGAGCGCGGGCGTGGAATGGCCGAAGTGCAGATCCGGGAAGCGCTCCATCAGGGCCAGCGCCGAGTTGAAGGTGCGCTCGGCCGCAGCCCAGGTGTCCGCCACCGGCCAGAGCCAGGCCAGGTCCAGATGGGCATGGCCCAGCAGCTGCACCTGACCGGCCTCGGCCGGTCGGTCGCCGGCCCGGCGCAGCTCCAGCAGCTGGCGGCGCACAGGCTCCAGCAGACCCCTGGGATCGGCCGGATCGCGGGGCTCCAGCTCGAGTCGGCTGTGCACCAGGGCACCGTCGTCGTGCAGGGGGCTGCGCAGCCGCAGCTCCAGCGCCATGGTCCGCCCCTGCCAGAGGGTCTGGGGCAGGCACCAGCGGCAGGCACTGTCGAACAGATCGCCGCTGTGCACGGCCCGGCCGTCGGCCAGCAGATGAACCTCGTCGGCCCACCAGCGGAGGACCAGGCGGGCCGTGGCCTCTCCGGCCAGGGGCAGCCACGGTCGGGGCAGGACCAGGTCAAGCCTCAGCACCCGCCAGCAACCACCGCGGGGCCAGATGATCAGACCCCGGGCCGCCCAGTCGGGGCGGTGCTGCTGCCCCCAGGAATCGGCCAGGGCCGCCCCGGGGTCGGCTGGGCCCCGGTCGAACCGCCAGAGGGGCTGAAGATCGAGGCTGACCGGTGCATCAAACGTTTCAATCCCAACCATTCACCCCTGCTGCAGCCCCTCCGGATCCTGGATCGCCGACCGCGACCCATAAGATGATGCGGCATTCGCGGCCGGCGGGAGGTCTCACCAGCCACCGGGCCCTCCCACCGCCTCCGCCCAGCGCCCCTTGCCCACCCCTGTCAACCGCCGGACAGACCATGCTCGCCCTCAAGATCTCGGTTTACTCGGTCGTCTTCTTCTTCATCGGGATCTTCGTGTTCGGCTTTCTGGCCAGCGACCCCAGCCGCACCCCGAGCCGCAAGGACCTGGAGGAGTGAGCCCCGGGTTCCACGCGAGGCCCGCGATCCACTGATCCCGTGGCAAGATCGCCGGCGTGATGTCGGCCCGAGTCTGTGATCCCCATCCCCGGTTGCGTGCGATGGGGTCAGGGCTTGGCGGCCCTGTCGCTGATGTCGCTGGCGGTGGCCCCCCCACGCGCCCTTGCCGCGCCCGAGCCGGCACCTGCAATCCCCGAGCCGGCACCCGCTGCCACGGAGCCGGCACCCGCTGGACCGACGGCGGTCGATGGCACCGCACCCCTGGAGCTTGAACTCCGCGCCGACAGCCTGAGTGTGGATCCAGGCCTGGGACGCACCGTGGCCGTGGGCAGCGTGAAGGCTGTGCTGGCCGGCGGGAGGCTGATGGCCGACCGCCTGGAGTACGAAGCCAACAGCCGCAGCTTCCTGGCCAGTGGTCGGGTGCGATTCCAGCGGGGCCAGCAGCTGGTGCAGGCCAGCCGGTTGCGCTACAGCCTGTTGGAAGGGGTGGGCGAACTGACCGACGCCTATGGCGTGCTCGACCTCGACAGCAGCGCCACAGACCTGAATCTGGAAACGCTGCCGGCGCCGGTCCTGCCACCGGAGGAGCCGATGGCCTGCCCCCCGGCCCTGCCCCCGGCGCCGCAGTGGCATCCCCACCCCTGGGCCGTGACGGCCTGGGGAGGTCAGATGGTGGACACCAACTTCGGTGACACCTTTCTGTTCCGCGGACGGATGCGGCCGGAATACCTGGGGGGTGTGGGCCTGCAGCGCCGGCTGCTCGATGGCGGCCCCTTCAGCCTGGAACTGGATTCCACCCTGATGGGCCATGGGGCGGCCCGGCAGCGTGGCGGCGAATTCAACAACCATCCGCCCGGGAGCGACGTGCCGGCCCAGCGCTTCGCCGAAGTGACGGGTGGACTGGGATTGCGGGTGTGGTTGCAGCCCTGGCTGAACCTCTTCTTCGTGGAGGGCGTGAGCCTCAACAGCGAGGTGAGCAATTACGAGAAGACCTTTCGCGAGAACTACTCCCGATTTCTCAACTACCTGGCCTTTGAGATGGAGGCCCTGGTGAGTCCCCAGCTGTCGCTGGTGGGCCGGATCCACCACCGCTCCGGTGCCTTCGGCACCTACAGCGGCGTGCGCGAGGGCAGCAACGCCTATCTGGTGGGGCTGCGCTACCGGTTCGGCCAGGAGGCCCGCACCCCTCGCTTCGCCGCCCCATTGCCGCCCCCGGCGGGCTGCCCTGACCACGGCAACCCACCACCGCCGGCCCGGGGCCATGCCTGGCAGCAGGCCCGGGCCCTCGAGCAGGAGCGGGAGCGCCGGCTGGCCGGGCTGAACCAGCGGGTGGACAAGGTGACCTTCCAGCAGAGCCTGATCGCCGAGCGCCGGTTCGGCTTCCCGAGGGAACTGACGGTGCCCGACACCGTGAATGAATACGGGGGGGTGCGGCCGGAGCAGCTCAAGGACCTCACCACCGTGAGCAACCGCAAATTGCTGCGGGGCAGCATCAGCCGCTGGCGCTTCCAGGCCCACACCATCCGGATCGAACCGGACCGGCTGGTGGCCGATCGGGCGGCCCTCACCAATGACCCCTTCACCCCGGCCCAGGCCTGGCTGAACGCCGAGAATCTGCGCATCGGCCGCGATGCCCGCGGCGACACGCTGGTCGAAGCCGATCGCACCCAGGTGGTGCTGGAAGACCAGCTGCCGATTCCGGCAGTGAGCCGCACCCGGCTGCGGCGCGATGAGGTGGAGAACCGTGTGGTGATCGGGGTTGACGACGAAGATCGCGACGGCTTCTTCAGTGGCTACTCCCTGAATCCGATCCGGATCGGCGAGCGGGGGCGGTTGAACCTCCAACCCCAGGTGATGGTGCAACGGGCCATCAACGGCAGCACCCGCAGCTACCCGCGACCGGGCCAACCCGCCTGGGCCCCACCGAAACGGCAACCGGCCGATGGGGCCGACCTGGTCGGACTGGTGGCGGAACTGCGGGCCCCGCTGCTGGGGTTCGATCTGGAGGGCACCCTGGATCTGAGCACCTTCAACCCGGCCAACGTGGACAGCGGCACGCGCAGCTGGGGCAATCTCAGCCACCCGCTGAAGCTGCCGCTGCTGGGGGAGAGCACGCTGCGGCTGTTCGGGGCCTACCGGTACCGGGTCTGGAACGGTTCCCTGGGAGAGGAGGATGTGTACAGCGCCTACGGCCTGTCCCTGGAGGACAACGGTCCTCTGCCCGACTGGGGCCGGCTGCGCAGCAGTGTCTACTGGCGTGCCGGCAGCGGCCGGTTCCAGGCAGTGGAATTCGAGGCTGACCGCCCCCGCAGGGACCGGCTGATCGAGGTGTGGCGCAGCAGTGGCATCGGCTCGATCAACAGCTCGCTCAATCTCTGGCGGGGCCGGCCGCTGGCGGCCACGCCCCTGCAGGGGCTGCGCAACACGCCGGTGCCGGTGGTGCCGGGCCTCGATCTCAACACCAATCTCACCGGGATCCTGGCCTACTACGGAGACGGCCGCCAGCAGAACACCCTGAGCCTCTCCGCCGGCCCCACCCTCACCCTGGGGCACTTCAGCCGGCCATTCCTCGATTACACCCAGTTCACGGTCACCGGCGGCGGCACCCTTCGGCAGGGTGGCAGCCCCCTGAGCTTCGATCGAGCCGTTGACCTGGGGACCCTCAATTTCGGACTCGTGCAGCAGATCGCCGGTCCGCTGGTGTTCAGCGGTGGCATTGGCTTCAACGTGGATGGAGCATCGAAGTACTACGGCGACATCACGGGCTCCTATGTGGAGCTGCGCTGGCAACGCCGCTCCTATGAAATCGGCGTGTATTACAGCCCTTATGAAGGCCTCGGAGGAGTCCGAATCCGCCTGAACGACTTCAACTTCACGGGCCCAGGCCTGCCGTTCATTCCTTACCAACCGATCCGTACGGGCCAGCCGATCGGGCCGGGCCAGCCACAGCTCTTCTGAGTCCCAGGGGACCAAGGAGACCCTCTGGCGACAAGGCCCGTACTGTTGCCGAGCCGGGAGAAGCTGTCTAGATTCCTGCAACAGGCGCCCACGGTCCAGATGGCAGCACAGCCGCCACGAGCCAAGATATTCGGGATCGGTCTTAACAAAACCGGCACCACCACCCTGCACGAGTGCGGCAGGATCCTGGGCTACCGCTGCACCAGCTGCAGCCGCTCACTGTTGGACGATGTGATCACCCGCCGCGACTTCACGGAGGTGAAACGGGTGGTTGCCGAATACGACCTCTTTGAGGACTGGCCCTGGCCACTGATCTACAAAGATCTCGACCAGCTTTTCCCAGGCAGCAAATTCGTCCTCACCGTCAGAAAGTCCGAAGATTCCTGGTTAAAAAGTCTGCGGTCCCATTCCTTGCGCACCTCCCCGGTCAGAACCTGTCGAAAGCTTGCCTACGGCTTCGATTATCCGCACGGCCACGAGCAGGAACATATCGATTTCTACAACCGGCACAACAGTGAGGTTCGCCAGTACTTCAGCAACCGCCCCGACGATTTCATCGAACTCTGCTGGGAACAGGGTGACGGCTTTGCCGAACTCTGCCGGTTCCTCGATGTCGAGCAGCCCGATGCACCGCTCCCCCATGCCAACCGGGCCAGCGACCAGCCGGTCCAGCCCATGCGGATCCTCAAGAACTATGGCCGCATCGCCCTCAGCCGCATCGCTGACCCGCGGGCAGCTCAGACCTGAGCGAACCGGTTCAGATAGGGCAGCCGGTCGACCATCTGCTGAATCTGGGGCCGGTGGGCCAGCAACTGGGATGTGCCATCCCACTGGCCGCTCACCAGCATGCTGTGGGCACCAGGATTGAGGGCCAGCTGCCAGCGACCGCAGCCGCCGCCCTCCGGGGAGATCAGCTGGACCGTCAGCCCTTCGACATCCACGTCGAGACTGGCTCCGGGATCGTTGCCGAGGGCCTCCTGCAGGCCACAGACCACCTCCGAGGGGGCGGAGAGGCAGGGCAGGCCCAGGGCCAGACAGTTGCCGAAGAAGATCTCGGCGAAGCTCTCGCCGATGAGCACCCGGATCCCCCAGCGCATGAGGGCCTGGGGGGCATGCTCGCGACTGGAGCCGCAGCCGAAATTGCGGTTGACCACCAGCACCGAGGCTCCGCGGTGCTCGGCACGGTCGAAGGGATGGAGGGGGCCTGCCTGGCCCAGCCGTTCCGCACGGTCATCGGCGAACACCCCCTCGGCCAGGTCATCGAAGGTGACACATTTGAGATAACGGGCCGGAATGATCCGATCGGTGTCGATATCGGCGCCGATCACGGCCACGCCCCGGCCGCGATGCCGGCGAATGGGCCCGCGCGGGAAGGGATCGGGGCTGGTGCTGGGATCGGCCATGGCTGGGGCAGGGGAGGTCAGGGGCAGGCGACGGGATCGGCGATCAGGGGGCGCACATCGGTGACACGACCATGCACCGCCGCCGCTGCCACCATCGCCGGGCTCATCAGCAGGGTGCGACCGCTGGCGGAGCCCTGCCGGCCCTTGAAGTTGCGATTGCTGGAACTGGCGCTGATCTGCCGACCCTCCAGACGGTCGGGGTTCATCGCCAGACACATCGAACAACCGGGCTGGCGCCATTCAAAACCGGCAGCACGGAAGACCGCATCGAGACCCTCGGCCTCGGCGGCGGCCGCCACCTGCTCGGACCCGGGCACCACGAAAGCCCGCACCCCATCGGCCACCCGTCGCCCCCGGGCCACGGCCGCCGCGGCCTGCAGGTCGCTGAGGCGTCCGTTGGTGCAGCTGCCGATGAAACAGACATCGACCGGCACACCGGCAATCGCCTGGCCGGGGCGCAGATCCATGTAGCGATAGGCATCTTCGGCGATCGGCCGGTCGTCGGGATCGAGTTGCTCCGGGCTGGGCACCGCCTCATCAACGCCGATGCCCTGGGCCGGGGTGATGCCCCAGGTCACGGTGGGGGCGATGGCGGCCGCATCGATGGTCACCTCGTCGTCGAACACGGCATCCGCACCACTGGCCAGGCTGCGCCACCAGGCCACGGCCCGCTCCCAGTCCATGCCGGTCGGCGCATGGGGCCGACCCCGCAGGTAGGCGAAGGTGACGTCGTCCGGATTGCAGTAACCGACCCGGGCACCACCCTCGATCGCCATGTTGCAGAGGGTCATGCGCTCCTCCATCGAGAGGGCATCAATGGCGCCGCCGGCGAACTCATAGGCATGGCCGACCCCGCCCTTGACCCCGAGGAGGCGAATCACGTGCAGGATCAGGTCCTTGGCGTAGACACCGGGCTGCAACTGGCCCTCCACCCGGATGCGCCGCACGCGCAGCTTGGACAGGGCCAGGCTCTGGCTCGCGAGCACGTCGCGCACCTGGCTGGTGCCGATCCCGAAGGCGATGGCACCGAAGGCCCCGTGGGTGGAGGTGTGGGAATCGCCGCAGGCCACGGTCATGCCGGGCTGGGTGAGGCCCAGCTCAGGGGCGATCACGTGCACGATCCCCTGCCGGCCGCTGCCCAGGCCATGGAGGGTGATGCCGTGCTCGCCGCAGTTGGCCTCCAGGGTGGCGAGCATCTGCTCGGCAAGGGGGTCGGCGAAGGGCCTGGCCTGGGATGTGGTGGGCACGATGTGATCCACCGTGGCCACCGTGCGGTCGGGATGGAGCACGGGCAGGCCCAGGTCGCGCAGGGCGGCGAAGGCCTGGGGGCTCGTGACCTCATGGATCAGGTGCAGACCGATGAAGAGCTGGCTGGCGCCTCCGGGCAGATCGGCGACCCGGTGCAGCTCCCAGACCTTGTCGTAGAGGGTGCCGGCGCTCAAGGATGAGCCTTGGATTGGGGCAGGCTCACCCTAAGGCGGCGCCGGCGGCCGACCGGCGAAGACCGTCGGCTGGCCGGTCGGCGGTTGGCCGGTCGGCGGTTGGCCAGTCGGCCGATCAGTTGGCCGATGCCATCTGCACGGGGATGCGGGGCACGGGAAAGCCGTTGGCGGCGAGCACATCGGCGATCACCCGGTTGGTGTCGAAATAGACCTGCCAGTAATGGTCGGTGTGGGTGTAAGGCCGCACCGCCAGCCGGGGGCCCCGCTCGCTGAATTCGAGCACCTCCACATCGGCCGGCTTGCCGGGCACCTGGTTGGCCACCCCGGCCACACCCTGCCGCAGCAGCTCGATCGCCCGGCCCACATCGGCCGTGTTGTCGAGCTGGGCCACCAGGTCCACCCGCCGGTACGGATGGGAGGAAAAATTCTTGAGGGTGTCGCCGAACAGCTTGCCGTTGGGCACCATGGTGCGCACGCTGTCGGGGGTGAGGATCGTGGTCACCAGCATGCCCAGCTCCTCCACGGTGCCCTCGACACCGCCGGCCAGCACGTAGTCACCCACCTTGAAGGGGTGCAGACCCTGCAGGAAGGCCCCGGCGGCGAAGTTGCCCAGCACACCGCTCACGGCAGCGCCGATGGCCAGGCCGGCACCGGCGATCAGGGCGGCGAAGCTGGTGGTCTGGATGCCGAACAGACTGAGGATGGCCAGCAGCAGCAGCACCCGCAGGGTGGTGCCGATGATCGATGCGAGGTAACCGACCACACCCGACTGCATGCCGCCCCTGAGCAGGGAACGGCGCGATAGAGAGACACAGAAACCGATCACCCAGCCGCCCACGATCCAGAGGGCGATGGCACCGGCAATCTTGAACAGGAAGGGAACAATCAGGGCTTGAATCTGGGATGGTTCAGGGATCATCACAGCCAATGGATTTGCGGTCTTCCTGATACTGACAACGGCCGTTGCGTTGTCAACAGAACCCATCAGAACCGTCAACCAAGCTGCAGGCGCAAGCGATTGAGAGCTTCCGCCACCGTGAGTGCCTGCATCCAGGTGCGACCACGGCTGGCCCCGAAGCGCACCGCCTCACTCAGGGTGCCTGCGGGGCCGCTGATGCCGATGTGCACCAGCCCCACCGGCTTGCGTTCGCTGCCCCCACCCGGGCCGGCGATGCCGGTCACGGCGATGGACCAGCCGGCACCGGTGCAGCGGCGCACCCCCTCGGCCATGGCGATCGCCACCGCATCGCTGACCGCGCCGTGGCGCTCCAGAACGGCCGACGGCACACCCAGCAGTTCCTGCTTGACGCTGTTGGCATAGGCGATCACCCCTCCGAGAAAGCAGTCGGAGGCGCCGGGCACCGCCGCCAGGGCCGCACCCAGGCCACCGCCGGTGCAGGATTCGGCCACGGCCACGGTCTCTCCGCGCCGGCGCAGGCGCTCCAGCACCACCGACGCCAGCGAATCGTCGTCGGCACCGAAACAGAGGGCACCGGTGCGCCGGCGCAGCTCCTGCTCCAGGGGCTCCAGCAGGGCAGCGGCCGCCGCCCCATCGGCGGCGCGGGCGGTGAGGCGCAGCGTCACCCCAGCCACCCCGGCGTAGGGCGCCACGGTGGGGTTGGGGAGTGCCAGCAGGTCGGCCACCTGTTCCGCCAGGCTGGATTCGGCGACCCCCCAGAAGCGCAGCACCCGGCTGGCGAACACACCGGTGGCCAGACCCGAACTGCGCAGCCAGGGTTCGGCCGTGGCTTGCCACATCGCCCGCATCTCACTGGGCACACCGGGAAAGGTCATCACCGTGAAGCCGGGCCGGGGCGACCAGAGGATGCCGGGGGCGGTGCCGGTGGGGTTGGGCAGCAGGGCAGCACCCACGGGCAACAGGGCCTGGCGACGGTTGCTGGCGGCTACGGACCGGCCGCTGGCACCGATGCGGGCCTGGATCTGTTCCCAGATCTCCGGCCGTTCCTCCAGGGGCGTGTCGAAGGCGGCGGCGATGGCCTCCGTGGTGAGGTCGTCGGGCGTGGGGCCCAGGCCCCCGGTGGTGATCAGCAACCGACAGCGACCGGCCGCCTCGCGCACCATGGCGATCAGACGCTCACGGTTGTCGCCCACCACCGCCTGGCGATGGTGGGGCACACCGAGGGCCGCCAGCCGCTCGGCAAGCCAGCGGGCATTGCCGTTGACGATGTCACCCAGCAGCAGCTCGCTGCCCACGCAGAGGATCTCGGCAGCGGCCTGGGCACCTGGTTGCGGGGCTGGCTCAGCCATCGGGATGGCGCTGCACATGGCGATGGCTGGCCACCACCACCCACACCAGCACGGCGGTGGCCAGCCCCAGCCAGAGGAAGCGCAGCGACACGTCGGCCAGCACCAGGGCCAGGGCCGCCAGCCACTGGGTGAAGGCATAGATCAGCAGCACCGTGCGCCGCTGGCTGAGGCCCTGGCGCAGCAGGCGGTGATGCAGGTGTCGCCGATCGGGATAGAAAGGCGATCGCCCGTCGCTGAGCCGGCCGATGATCACGGCCGACATGTCGGCCAGGGGCAGGGAGAGGATCAGCAGCGGCAGCAGCAGGCTCACGCTGGTGAGCCCCTTGGCCGGGCCGACGATGCTGATGGCGGCCAGGGCGAAGCCGAGAAAATAGGAACCACCATCGCCCATGAAAATGCGGGCGGGGTTGAAATTGTGGCGGAGAAAGCCGAGGCAGGCGCCGGCTAGGGCGGCGGCCAGCAGACCGGCGGCGGCCTGGTGCAGATTGAAGCTCACCGCCAGCAGGCCCACGGCGGCGATGCCCCCCACACCGGCCGCCAACCCGTCGAGGCCATCGAGCCAGTTGATCGCATTGGTGATGCCCACCAGCCAGATCACGGTGGCCAGCAGACTGAGGGGATCGGGCAGCGACAGCGTGATGTCACTGCCGCCCAGCCAGGCCCAGGGCACTTCAATGGTGCCCATGCGCACCCCTTCGGCCCACACCACCGTTGCCACGGCCAGCTGGGCGCCCAGACGGGGCAGGGGGGGCAGGGCGAACAGATCGTCGGCCAGGCCGATCACGAAGTAGCAGAGGCTGCCGGCGAGCACGGTCCAGATCACCCGGTCCTTGCTGAGGGGCAGGTCAGCGAAGCCCCCAAGCCACCAGGTGATCGCCAGGGCAAGGCTGAAACCCAGAACCATGCCCACACCCCCCAGGCGCACCATGGGGCGGGTGTGCTGCTTGCGGGCGTCGGGGGCATCCACCAGGCCGAGCCGCAGGCCCAGGCGCAGCACCACGGGCACCACCAGCGCCGTGATCAGCGTTGCACTCACGAAGGTGAGCAGGGCCGCCGCATTCGGACTGTAGGCAAGGGTCACGAAAGGGCGCCGGGGTGGAAGCCAGTCGGAAAGCGTTCGCGGGTCAGATTACGGGTGCCAGGCCCGTTCAGACAGTCTGCAGCACCGATTCAAGGGAATAGAGCGGGAAGCGCTGACAAAGCTGCGCGACCCGGGCCCGGCAGCGCTCCTCAATGGCTCCGTCGTCGGGATTGAGCAGCCGGTCGGCGATCACATCGGCCACCTCCTCAAAGGCGGGCCCATCGAAACCGCGGGTGGTGCAGGCGGCCGTGCCGATGCGCAGGCCGCTGGTCACGAAGGGGGATTCAGGGTCGAAGGGCACGGTGTTCTTGTTGGCGGTGATGTTCACATCACTGACCAGCAGGTCCGCCACCTTGCCGGTCATGCCGATCGAGCGCAGATCCAGCAGCACCAGGTGATTGTCGGTGCCGCCACTCACCACATCGATCCCCCGTGCGATCAGGCGGGCGGCCAGCACCCTGGCATTGGCCACCACCTGGCGGCAGTAGGCCTGGAACGCGGGCTGGAGGGCTTCACCGAAGGCCACCGCCTTGGCCGCCACCACGTGCTCCAGGGGGCCGCCCTGGGTGCCGGGAAACACAGCCTTGTCGAACTGGCGGCCGAAATCGGCGTCGTTGCACAGGATCAGGCCACCGCGGGGACCCCGCAGGGTCTTGTGGGTGGTGGTGGTGACCACATGGCAATGGGGGATGGGGCTGGGGTGCTCACCGGCGGCCACCAGACCGGCGATGTGGGCCATGTCGGCGAGCAGGTAGGCGCCCACTTCGTCGGCGATGGCCCGGAAGCCGGCGAAATCAATGGTGCGCGGGTAGGCGGAATAGCCGCAGATGATCAGCTTCGGACGGTGCTCGAGCGCCAGCTGGCGGATCGATTCCAGATTCAGCTGCTGGGTGTCGGGATCGACGCCGTACTGCACCACCTTGAACCATTTGCCCGAGACATTGACCGGCGAGCCATGGGTGAGGTGGCCGCCGTGGGAGAGATCCATGCCCAGGATCGTGTCACCGGGCTGCAGCAGGGCCAGGAACACGGCGAAATTGGCCTGGGCGCCGCTGTGGGGCTGCACATTGGCCCAGGCGGCCCCGAACAGGCGGCAGGCCCGTTCGATGGCCAGCTCCTCGATGCCGTCCACGAATTCACAGCCGCCGTAGTAGCGCTTGTGGGGCAGACCCTCGGCGTATTTGTTGGTCAGCACCGAACCCTGGGCCTCCATCACAGCCCTGGAGGTGAAGTTCTCGCTGGCGATCAGCTCCAGGTGGCTCTGCTGGCGGGCCAGCTCCCGGCCGATCAGCCCAGCCACGGCCGGGTCGGCGGCGGCGAGGGCGGCATTGATCGGGCCGGCGCCCTGGGCAAGGCTGGAATCCGCCATCAACAGCGTACGAGTGGATCCCATCGTAAGAAACCACGGCAGCGCCCGCAGGCGGCAGCGCGGGGCCTCCGCCCATCCAGAACAAAAAACCGCCCCCGGAGGGACGGTTGAATGGGGGACGCGCCTGGAGAGATTCGAACTCCCGACCCTCTGATCCGTAGTCAGATGCTCTAATCCGCTGAGCTACAAGCGCCCGTGGGGACATTCTCACCGCACGGGGGGCCCATCCGTCAACACCTGCCTTCCACCGATGCCGATCCGCTGGTACGGCCCCGCCGACCCCACCGACCCCACCTACCGCCATTTCGAGCGGGTGGTGAACCTCACCCTGCATGCCGCCCTGTTCGCCGCCGTCAACAGCGGCCTGTGGTTCGTCCAGGAACTGCGGCACCCCTGGCCCCATCTGGCCTGGCTGACCGTGGCATGGGCCGCCGCCCTGCTGGTCCATGCCAGCGTGGTGGTGCTGCTGCGGCCCCGTGCCTCCGACCGGTCATGAGCCTCTCCGCCGCCGACCTCGACGATCTCAGCCGCTCGATCGCCGACCGGCTCTACATCCAGGTGGCCAGCTGGCACCTGTACCTGGGCGATGCCGGCCTGGCCCAGACCCTGGCCCAGGAATGCGCCGCCCGGCTCGATCAGGGGGCGGAGGTGAGCGCCCGCCAGTCGCTGGAGGCGGTGCAGGTACCCATCGGCGGCGGTGCCACCCGGCTGCCGCTGGCCCGGCTGCTGCCCGCCGCCCAGCTGCGCGATCTGGAAGAACTGCTGGAGCCCTACCGCCGCTGAACGCGCCGGGGGTGGCCGCCCGGCCGGGAAGCCTTAAGTTGGGCCCACGCCGCGGCATCCGGCCATGCTCCTGATCGAGGTCACGAATGCCCGCGATGTCGTGCAGAAGCGGATCGGCCCACTCGGCAGCCGCCTGATCGGCAAGGTCGTGGACGCCGAGGCCCAGGTGGAGAAGGCCCTGCTGCAGGAACTCGAGACCGCATTCCGGGAATTCGGCATCGAGGCCAGGATCATCTCCGTGGATGGGCCCCAGATGGTGGGGCGCTCCCACCTGGAGGTGCCGCTGCAGGTGCGCGAGGAACGCACGGTGCGGCTGGCCTGAGGTCCCTGCGCAGCGATGCCGCCTAAGGTTGGCCCGTCTGCGGCCCTGCCGGCACACCGCATTGCTCCTGAGCCCTTGAGTTTTCTCGCCGGCCTCAACGACGCCCAGCGACGGGCCGTGGAGCACCACAGGGGGCCCCTGCTGGTGGTGGCCGGCGCCGGCAGCGGCAAGACGACCATGCTCTCGGCCCGCCTGGCCGAGCTGGTGCGGCGTGGGGCCAACCCGCAGCGCATCCTGCTGCTGAGCTTCTCGCGCCGCTCGGCCCAGGAACTGGCCGAACGCGCCGCCGCCCGGCTGCACGCCGCGCTCGGCCTGCCCGCCACCACGCCCGCGCCGCGGCTGCCCTGGTGCGGCACCGTCCACGGCGTCGCGGCGCGGCTGCTGCGCGCCGAGGCGGCGGCGCTGGGCCTTGCCCCC
>JBKDDA010000094.1:0-26136 GCA_046313055.1 Synechococcaceae cyanobacterium
GGTTGCCGGGTTTCCAATCAATAGGTGTCGCCAGCGAGTGGCGACGGCGGGCTCACGAGCCCTTGCGGCGCAAGCGATCCCGAAGGTGTTTGCGCGCAGCTCCATTCTGGCACCTCTGAGCCGCTGCTCCTGGCCTGTGGAAAACCCTGAGATCGCCTGCGCTGCAGGGCAGCGCGCAGCTCCACGAGATTTGGGGCGTTTTCACGGATTTCGCGGCTGCGCGCTCAGATCAGCCTGTCATGCCACTCAGTGGTTCCAACCGGTCTGCCCAGTTGCACCACCTGCGCGCAGCTCCGCTCCGGCACCGGCCAAAGCCGCACACTGTCTTCAGCCGGCACGATGAGCCTCTGCAGCCGCCGCTGCAGCTGCTCCAGCTGGTCGTGGCGGAGGCGGCACTCAAAGACGCTCCACTGCACCCTCAGGCCGTAGCCTTCCAGCAGCTTTGCCAGCTTTCGTCGCCGTCGGTTGCTGGGACTGTCATAGGCGATCACCCACGTCTGTTGCCGCAGATTGCTCATCGCCGCTGCGGTAGCACCAGCCCAGCAGCCGGGTCATACACAAACCGCACAAAGGCCCGCACCACACCATCCAGCAATTCCCAGCGTGGGCCCCGCCGCTGATCGACGAGGGTCACCGTCTCCGCCATATACGTTCCCCAGCTCTGCAACCACGCTCGCCGGCCATGATCCCCCAGAAACACGCCCCCGTCGCGATGTTCAAAATCACGATCCGACTGGATGCGCCGGGTGCGGATCATCCATACATTGAACGGATCCACCAACAGCGTTCGCAGGGGCTCGATCAGGTCTGACACCAATGCCGCATGTCGTGGCGATCCTGCATGCAGAACCCCTTCGTAAGGATCAAGGCCCTGGAGTTCAATGCGTGTGAGCATTCCATTCCAGAGCACTGCATAGCCAAAACCGCACAGGGCATCGAATGCTGTGGTGGGTGGCCGCCTGTGGCGGCCTAGAAATGGAAATCCGTCCCCGGCCAGCAGCTGGCCCAGGGCCTTGAAATACTCCCCGGCCGCGTTGCCTTCAAGCCCGCGCAGCCGCTCTGGATCCCGGGCCCGCTCCACTTGCTGGCCATGCCAGCGCAGTCGATCAATCGCTGCTGACAGCTCGGCCGGCCGTTGCCGACGCGTCAGTCTTAACAACAGCACACGCCCGTTGCCGATCTTGCCGCTGATCAATCTCCGCGCCGCCACCAGCCGCTCACCCTCCCCCAGCTGCTGCTGGTAGCGACTGCGATGCCGATAGCCTGATTCCAGGGGGTGCAGCCTGCCCTGGCACCAACCCTGCCGGTTCACGAACACCACCGGCACCTGCCGCACCAGGCACGCCCTGATCAGAGGCGTGCTCAGCTGCACGTTTCCCATCACCAGGATCTGATCCACCAGCGGTAGCCCTACTCGGTCGATTACCTCACCCCGGTAGCGCACTACCAGCTGCTCTCCATCCAGGGCGGCGGTGCCATGGCTGCGCAGGAGATACACCGTGCGCATCAGCGCTGCGGCAGCCGCAACCGGCGGCGACCCAGCAGGGGCAAGCCTGCCGCTGCTGAGAGCGGTCCGAGGCTGGTCGTTGCACCGGGTCCCTGTGGCCGGATTCTCTGCCAGATCGCCAGATCAGCCGCCAGTCCTGTGGCGAACGTGACGATCGCCACCAGCACGGTGCAGGTCACCACCGCTGCCAGGCCCAGAGGTGCGATGAGCAACACCACGAGGCATACACCAGCACTCACCAGTGTCACGCCGATATTCACCCAAATTAACAGGGCAACCATGCCATCAGCACCAGAACGAAGCCTGCACCCTATGCCGCCATCGACAACCTATGCAGAAACTGCATAGTTTCGCGTCCCTTGCCAGACCCGGGGAGAATGGCTAAGGGTGGATCAGACAGCACAGCGGCGTGACAGCAGCCACCAGTTCTCCAGCTACCCCCACCGATTCCTTTACGGTGCTCACCTTCGCCCCCGTCCAGGGCTTCATCAGCAGTTCCCGCAAACTGCGGGATCTCTATGGCGGTTCCCTGCTGCTGAGTTACCTTGCGAAGGCGATCATCGCCGACGCTGAGCAGCGTCTTGGTAAGGCCGCTGTACTGAGCCCGGCATTGGTGAGTACCAGTCGCGGCACCCCCAATCAGCTCGTGATCCGCGGTGAATATCGCAAGGGTCACGGCCGCGACGCTCTGCAGAAGGCCTGGGCCACTGTGCTGGATGGCTGCCGCAGTTGGCTCGAGCAGGCCCTGGCTGACCAGTTCCGGTTTGATTGGCAGAAATCCTGGGATCAGGTGCGCCTTCACAGCTGGGAATACTTCCACGCCCACGGCGACTCGATCAGCCAGGCGCGGGCCCGTCTGCGGCAGATCAAACAGGCACGCGACTGGCAGGCGATCAATTGGACTGGCGAAAGCTCCACCCTCTCCGGCAGCGCTGCTGTATGCCGGCCGCAGATGGCTGCCGTGATCGACCCCCGCCAGGTTCCGCCTGGGCAGGTCGACGAAGACTGCCAGCGTTTTGCTGCGGAACTGAGGCATCCCCGGCTCCCCCTCGGCGAGGCCTTCATCGACCTGCGCGAACAGGTGGCGTTGCCGGAGCTGGTGAAGCGCCTGGTGACCTATGGACCTATTGCCCGGCAGGCACTGCCCGGAGAATCGCTCGATGCTCTGTTGCCCGAGCGTTTTCAGGAGATCGCTGCTGCAGAGCGAGTGGTGTGGTTCATGGCTGATGGTGATCGCGTTGGCGAACACCTCAGCGTGATCAGCAAAGAAGATCCGGAGCTGGAGGCCGAGAACCTCCGGCAATTCAGTTCGGCAATGCGCTCATGGGCACAACAGCTGTACACCAGGGTTCCCGACTCGATGATGCAAAAAGCCACCGTGATTTATGCCGGTGGTGATGATCTGCTCGGTGCCCTCCACGACGGTACTCACCAGCAACTCACCCGTGCCGATCTGTTCGTCTGGCTCCAGACCTTTGCCACCTCAATCTGGCCCGATCACCGGCAGAACATCACGGTTTCAATGGGCCTGGTGTGGTCTGAAGGCCAGGTGCCACAGCGCGAGGCGCTGGCCCAGCTGCGTCAGGCAGAGCGACACGCCAAACTGGCGGGCCGCGATCGTTTTGCCCTGAGGGTGCTGTTTCGGAGCGGCCGCCACCTCGAGTGGATCTGCCCCTGGCGGCTCCTCCCCCGCCTGCTGCAGGTCGCAGGAGATCAATCAGGCTTCTGGCAGCGCCTCAGCAGTGATCTTGAGCAGCTGCAAGCCCGCCGGGGGCTGGTGCAGAGCAGCGCTGAGACCCTCTGGCAGGCCCATTTCGGCGATCGGCTGGCACTGCCGGCCGCCAGCGACCTTGGTCAGCAGTCCCTCGCCGACTGGATGAAGGCGATGGCCCGCGTTCTCGCCACTCTCCCCACCACCTGAGCGATGGCTTCCCTTCCGTTCCACCATCTGATCAGCCTGCAGCCACTCGGGTTGCTGTATGGCTCCAGCGGTCGCTTTCTCTCCGCAGAGAACCTCACCGGCCTGGCCGGTGAACACTTCCCTCCCGATAGTCCGGCCTTCGCCGGACTGATCGCCGCCCACCTTTCAGCCGAGAAGTTGCGGCACCTGCACACAGCCGGTCCGTTCTGGTGTCGGCTGGATGAGCCCGATCTCGACCTTCGCCTGCCTGCGCCATTCACTTTGCTGCAGCAGGCAGATGGTGCTGTGGTCGCTCGTCTGGAATGGTCGGCGCAGACCGGAGCCTGGTGCCCCGATCGCTCCTTCGGCGCCAAACCCCGTCAGGGCGGCTGGGTGCGTCTCTCGCAGTGGGGGCAGTGGACAGCGCCTGATCTCGCTGTTGCCGCCAATCCCTGGCAGGCCGTGTCCCATCTGCATCCGCGTCTTGAAGACGACCAGCGGGTCAGTGCCCAGGAGGCTGCTCTCTTCCTTGAACTGGCGATGGCGATGGAGCCAGGCGCGGCCCTGGCCTATCTGAGCAGTGAGGCGATCCCTGCTGGCTGCTACCGCTTCGGCGGCGAAGGCCATCTCGTGCAGCTGCGCTGCCATCCGATCCCCAGGCGCCTGATCGCCCTGCTCGAACCCGACCGGGGATACGGGCCTGAGGAGCCGATCGCCCTGCTCACGCCCGGTGTCTGGGGGTCCCGCCAGCTTTCGACTCGCGAGCCGATCGACACGGGCCGGCCGCCGCCCACCCATCCCTGGCGGGTCCATCAGCAGGGGGTCGGCATCCTCACCGATCGCCCCCGCCCCTGGCGCTTTCGGCTTGGCAGTGGTCGGCAAGGCAGCGCCAGCCGCCGCCTTTCGCGTGGCCGCTGGTGCATGCCGGCCGGCAGCTGCTATGCCCTGCCCGATGGTTTGCGTCTGCCCGCCTGGAGCGACTGGCCCGAAAGCTGGTTTCCCAGGGAAGGCTTCAGCTTCCGCCACTTCGGCACCGCCCTTGCCGTGCCGTTGAACGGGTTGCCCTCCAGCTGACCGCACGGGCTTTCGACCGCTGGGTCTGGCTGTTCCTTGACCAGCGGTCGGTTCCATCGCCCTGTCCTTTTCTCCGTTGTTCTGAGCTCCAGATGTACGAACGCCGTTATGGCCTGATTCGCACCGTGGCCCCCCTGCATGTGGGTGCCTCCGCCGGTGAGGAAGCAGGCAATCTCAATCTCATCTTTCGCGATGCCTACACCCAGACCGGCATCATCCCCGGCAGCTCAATCCGCGGCCGCTTCCGCGCTGAGATGCGCCGTAGTGATTCGTCAGCCTGTGAGCTCTGGTATGGCAGCGCCGCCGGCAGCTCCGAGATCAGCGAAGCCCAGGTGAAATTCGAATACGCCTCGCTGGTGTGGATGCCGGTATTCTGCCCTGGCCAGCCTGTGGTTTGGGTCAGTAGCCCTCGCCTGCTGCGTCGCTTTGCTGCCATCGTGGATGAAAGCCTGATCCGGCGGATTCCCGATCCCTACTCCTGCAGCCCTGGCCTGAGAGGTCGGCAAGGCGAGAAGGACATCACTCTTTTCTTCAATCTCGGGTTTATGGAAGTCAGCCCAGCTAAAGGGATAGAGGAGTTGATCCCTGGGGAGGCTGAAGATTATATACCTAAGGATAGACTGGTGGTCGTGGACGATGCCGATATCGGCATGATTCACGACATGGCCCTCTACCGCCAGAGCCGGGTCAAACTGGCCGATAACGAAAAGAAGGTAGATGGTGGTGCCTTCTTTAACGTGGAAGCCCTGCCGGAAGGCTCGCTCCTGGTTTTTCCATTGGCGATCAAACCTGATGATGCACACCGTTGGACACCGTTTGGCACTGATTCCTCCCAGGAGCTCTACTTCGGTGGCCTGGAAAGCGTTGGCTTCGGCCGTTGTGAAGTGACTCTGGCCACTCCCGCTCGCATGGAGGTGCGCTGATGGCTTGGCATCCCTACAACCTCGATCACCTCGCCCAGGAGATTGTGCTCAAGGCACGCCAGCGTGATGCCACCAGCCTGAACCAGGCCCATAAGATGCGGGCAAGTTGTGCCTACGGTCTGGAGCGGTTCTGGGGTGAACATCTGCGCCTGAAAGACAAGGAACCAGACAAAGCAGCCTTTGTGGGTGATGTGTGGAAAGCCCTGGTGGGCATTCTCCAGCAAGGCGGAATCTCACTGCCGGGTACCCTGCTGGCCAGCAAGGATGCGGAAACAACGATCCAGGGAGTGGCCGAACAGATCTGGCGCCTCAGACCGGAACAACAGCAAGTGGCCCTCGCCGTGCTGACCGGCCTCTGCGATTCTGTCGTTTGGTGGACCCAACGGCTGAAGACCAGTGCAACAGGTGCAGACTGATGGCCAAGAAAGGACGGAAACACAGGTTCCCCGGTGGTTCAGGTGCTCAGAAGCCTGCCCGCCAGCCGGCAACCCAGCCGGCAACCCAGCCTGCATCTCCCCCGAGGTCTGCCGAGTTGCCCCGTGGCGGGCCACTGCCAACGCCTCTGCTCGACTCTCTCTCCTCCGCCACCCAGGTGCCGTTGATCCCCATCGACGTTGCCCTGCGTGTGCCTATGGAGTATCAGGCACAGACGCCAGGGCGCTGCCAACGGCAGTACATTGGCCAAAAGGGCTCTCAAGACTCCGACATTTGCCGCTGGATCGATCAGTGGGTCAGCCGGGTGGACCGGCAGCCACCATTCAGCACGACAGGGTTGCACATCACAGAAGCAACCATTGATTGGCGGCTGATCAGCAACAGTGGCGTCGACGATGGCTTCATCCGGCCAGTGATCGGAGCCGGCGGTTGGCCCCTGATCCCTGGCAGCGGCATCAAGGGGCTGTTTCGCCGTGTGTGCCCGCCATCAAGGTTGCAGCGCTGGTGCGGGAGCCCATGCGCAGCGGGCGATCTGAGCCCGGGGATCCTGCGGTTTCATGGTGCCTGGCCGGCAGATTCCGGCTGGATGGTGGGTCTGCTGGATGTGGCACACCCCCAGCAGGAGTGGCAGGTGGGCATCGGCCGTGGCAAGAGCGGTGGTGCCTTCGGCCTGGTGAGTCTGCTCCGGCCCAGGCTGCAGATCGGCCTCAGCAGCACCGACCCCTCGATCACGGAGGCGGAATGGCACGAGATCGAAGATACCCTGCGGCTGGCTCTGCAGCAGGGCATCGGCGGCCGCACCTGCGTGGGCTACGGCAGCAGCGGCAGGATCAGCGGTGAGGTGCTGTTTCAATGCGCGCTGGAGGGCCAGGGCCCTGCGGCCAAGCTGCTCGATGGCACCGCCGAGTTCAGACCCACCATGTTCCGCGCCGCCATCCGCGGGATGGCACTGCGCCTGTTCGGCGGCCTCTGCGATGAATCCAGCGCACGGCAGGTGGTGGGCCGGCTGTTTGGTTCTCTCAGCCACGACGAGGGCCATAACGTGAGCTTGTTGGCCACGGCCTACACCGCTGAGTCCACGGAGCTTGGATCCTATGGGCGTGGCAGCTGGCAGCAGCCCACATACGCCACCTGCGGCAGCGTGCAATGGCGCCTGATGCGCCGCTGCTCGCAAGGCGAGGACGAGCAGCTGTTGCGTGACCTGCTGGCTGCCCTGCATGGCCTCACCATGAGCCTGGGCGGTTTCGGCAAAAGCTGGCGCCGACCTGATCACAGCATTTTTTATCGGACATACGGCAAAACCCCGATCGGCTGCCACTGGCAGTGGCGGGATTTCCAGCAACTCCCCCCCTGGATCCATGTGCAATCAACCGCAGACCTCAGCGGTTTGTTGACACGCTCTCGGCAACTCGCGGAACGCTGGCTTCAGGCCACCGGCAGGAAGCCTGCTGGCCGGGCCGCCTGGCGTGAGGTGCTTCATCCGCAGGCCATGGCCATCTGGACACGGCGGGCAGACGATTTCGATGACGCAGCAGCCATCTGCTGGTTCCACCAGGAACTCAAGGGGAACCTCGGCGGCAAGGTGAACCAGGTCGGGCGCATCTGGAACCGCCTCCTGCCGCTGCTGGACAACGCAGAGACCGGTTCGGGCAGAGCCAGGCCAGGCCAGGCCTCTCCCACGGCCAGGCCCGCCAATCCCTTCAGCCGCCCCGCAGCGATGGCCCGGCCAGGCTCGGCCCGCCAGGCTGCGCCGCCTCCCCGCGGTCAGGTGTCGATCCCGGTGCACCAGGGCGCCTTCCTCGAAACACTGGTGCTCTTTCCCGATCAGCAGCGGGATTCCACCGCTTTCATCCAGAAGATGAATCACGGTGCAGGTCAGGAGGCGGGCTTCCGTTCGCTCAACTTCTGACCGGCGATGACTCGTGTTTTGATTGTGAGCGTGGGCGGCAGCCCCGACCCGATCCTCAAGGCGGTGGAGCTGCATCAGCCTGATGAGGTGATCTTCGCCTGCAGTGCGCCGCCCTGCGAGAGCCCAAGCATTGATCAGGTGCTGGGTGACGGCCAACCCTGCAGACACGACGTGGAGGGGGTAGTGGCCATGCGGCCCAACCTCGTGACCCAGCTGGGTCTTCAAGGTTTTCGTGCAGACCTGCAGCTGATCGCTCTCCCCCATCCCGATGATCTCAGCGATTGCCTCCTGCGCCTGCGGAGCTTTGTGCAGACCCTGCCCCAGCGCTTCAGCAAGCTCGACCTGTATGGCGACTTCACCGGAGGCACCAAGTCGATGAGTGCTGCCCTCGCGTTCACCATGATCGATCAGAAGGCCACGCTGAGCGTGGTGAGCGGCCGCCGCGACAATCTCGTGAGGATCGAGCGCAGCGAGGGCCTGCGCATCGTTGACCCGATCCCACTGCTCGCCCATCGTCTGCTCCAGGAACGGCTGCCGTCGCTGCTGGAGGCCCACTTCTACGACCGTGCCCGCAGCCTGCTGGTCGACTTCCAGCGTGACCAGAGCGATCGCCTCAGCGCCGATCACCATCAGGCCCTTGCCGCGCTGATCAGCCAGCTGCAGGTGCTCGTGCTCTGGGATCGCTTCCGCTGGCGGGAGGCCCTTGACCTCGCTCATCAGACCCACTTCGCCGAGACCTGGCCTGAGCTCTGGAGCTGGTGGCTACGGGTGGAAGCCTCCACCGACTGGAAACCAGACGACACCACTTCCGTTGCAATCACCGGCTACGAGCTGGTGCAGGACCTACTGCTCAACGCCGAGCGCCGCGGCCGGCGCGGCTGGTTTGACGATGCCGTGGCCCGCCTCTACCGCGCCAGTGAACTGCTTGCCCAGACTTACATCCGCCTGGAGCTGACCCTGGCCAAAGGTCAGTCTGTTCCGCAAACCGGTGTGCTCGGTCTCTATCGCTGGTTACGGACCTACGAAGCGGAGCGGCACTACGGCAAGGGCGATTCAGGTCTTGGCAATCTCTATGCCTGCCAGTGGCGTGAGCTCAAACGGCTCTTTGACAGCCGCAATGCCTCTCTGCTGGGGCATGGTCTCACCCCCATCGCCAGCAGTGAGTGGCAGTCGCTGCAGGCTCGCGTCACCAATCTGCTCACCGCAATGCTGCGGGATCTGGGTATCAGCCAGGGCGCTAGCCCTGTTCAATTGCCTGGTGAGTTGTTCCTCACTCAACCGACCATGCACGCATTGTTGTCCCCTTCATCCCAGCTGAATTGATGACGGAAGTTTTGGTGGTGAGCCTGGGAACGAGCCCAGATCCGATTATTAACTGCATCTCAAGTCTGCGGCCTGATCGTGTGGTTTTTCTCTGCAGTCTTGAGACGCTCAAACACGTTGATAGTGTGCTGGCCAGAGTGCCACTTGCCGACTTTCAGCCTGATCGGGATGTTGTGGCCCTGCAGCAACCACTCAGTAACAAGCAAGATAAGGAGCTGATCAGTGAGCTGGACCAGCTGGATCGGGTCTACATTCGCTGTCTGAATCTCTTTGCTGCCATCCGCCAGCAGTTGCCAGGTTGCACGCTCACAGCCGACTACACCGGCGGCACAAAAACAATGACCACAGGCCTGGCCATGGCCGCGATCGATGACGGCCATGTGAAGCTCAACGTCACCACCAGTCTGCGCAATTCCGAGCCGTCACCAGTATCTCGCCATAATTTCGAATCAACAGGCGCCGCTGTCCAGCAGCTCCTGACCCTTGACGTGCTCGATAAGGGGCAACACAAGACTCTGCGGGAACTTGTTGAGCTGCTCCCTCAGCTGAAAAGTCTTGCCAAAAATCACAGCAGCGGCACCATTAAAGGCTTCAGCGCTCCTGTGGCGGTCAGCACAGCTGCCATCCACGCTCGCCGGCTGCAGGACCGGGAGTTGCCGGAACTGCTCGCCCGCTTTGACTTTGAGGCGGCTCGCCGGGCAGTGCGGCGTGTGCTGGACCTCGGCGATCAGGATCAGCCGACCAGCCGCTTACTCAAGGGGCTGCATGATCGGCTCGTGGCACTTGATGCCTGGGACCGTTTCGACCATCGCACAGCGTTGAATGTGCTTGAGCGCCTTGGTGATCGCAGCCTGGATGAAGGCCTGTTCTTTCCTCTCAAGCGGGTTGTGGCCTCCAGGCAGATCCTTGATCGGCAGGCAGCAGCAGAGAAGTGGCCAGGCATCGCTGGCCATGGCCTCGAAGCGGTGGAAGACCTCCTCCGCAACGCGGAACGCCGGGCTGCCCAGGATCGCTACGACGATGCCGTGGGCCGCCTGTATCGCGCCATGGAACTCACTGAGCAGATTCTGCTCAAAAAAATGGTAGATATTGAGACAGCTGATGTGGATATCGAGAAGCTCCCTGGGCCTCTGCAGGCTGCCTACAAGGCAAAAAAAGAGGCGAGCGCTGATGACGGCAAACTTAAATTATCCTTGGCTAATGCCTATGAACTCCTGGCCGACCTTGAGCACCCGGTCGGCCTGCGTTGGCGTGATCAGCGCTCCGCCATCAAGAACTGCCTCAAGACCCGTAACCATAGTCTCTTCGCCCATGGTTTCAGCCCGGTCCTTTATAGCGACTGGAAGTCTCTGCTTGGCACTCTGGGTCCATTTCTGCATCTCGCTATTGATGAAGCCATTCGCCAGACCAAGGCTTCGCCACTCAAGCAGTTGCCAAGCACACTCGCCGATCTTTTGCCCTCAGTAAGCAGTTGATTGCTTGTTCAAGACTGATGGATTCCCAACTCGACCTGTTCGCTCCCCCATCACCTGGACCGTCTGTTGAAGTGGTTCAACGTGCTGGGCTTGCCTTGCGGTACTGGCGCCACTGGCTGGCCGATGCCGATGTCGTGCAGAAGCAGTTGCTGGCCCTCGTGCCCTGGACCCAGGACATGATCACAATGTGGGGCAAGACCCATCCAATCCCCAGGCTCACCTGCTGGATGGGCGATCCCGGTTGCCACTACACCTATAGCGGTGTGAACAACCCGATCCAGCCCTGGATTCCGGCTGTGCAGGTTCTGCGCCAACAGGTGGAGGCAACCGTTGGCTGTCGCTTTAATTCGCTGCTGCTCAACCATTACCGTGATGGGCGAGACAAGCTTGATTGGCACGCCGATGACGAGCCCGAACTCGATGCCCATCAACCGATTGCTTCCCTCAGCCTGGGTGTTGCCCGCAGCTTTCGCTTGAAGCCTCGCTTGCCTGACGGCCTCGGGCATGAGGGGCTGACCTACGAGCTTGGAGGTGGCGATCTGCTCGTGATGGATCCACCCACTCAGCAGCATTGGCTGCACCAGGTTCCCCAACGGCTACGCGTGAGCGAATCACGGATCAATCTCACGTTTCGCGTGATTCGTTCTGAGGCCATCCGCCATGTATGAGCGCCTGATTCCCTCTGTGATCGAAGCCTTCGCTTCCGCTTCTGAAAGCGAGCATGCTTTCCTTATTCGCCTCAGAGATGCTGACATCCGACTTCGGCAGAACTACACCACCTCTGGTCTCGTCCCGGCAGAACCCTATGCAGAGCCAATTCTCAGGGCTGCCTATCTTTTCCGCTACCTGGGCCATTACACCCTGCAGCTCGGCGACCTTCTGCACGATCTGGAAGGAACGGCAGCCGGCCCACTCCTGGCGGCCGATCCACTCAGGCTGGCCGCGCTCTGTGGTGGTCCATGTCCAGAAGCGATCGCTCTGGCCAGCCTGCATCAGCAGGCTGGCGGCCAACACCTGCAGGCAACTGTGCTCGATCTTCACGCCCAGGCCTGGGCGGATTGTTGGCCGATCACAACCCAGATTATCTCTGACTATCCAGCCCATCCCTGTGCTGAGATTGATGGGATCACCTGCGATCTGTTTTCGCCCATGATCCCGCCAGCTGTGAAGGCTCTGCTCGGCAGTGTTCAGGTGTTCACCTGCATGAACTGTCTGAATGAATTGGTAGGGGTCAACTCCTCAGCCCTCAGGCGTGTTCTACGCCATTACCTCAGTCTTCTCTCTCCGGGCACCCTCGTGTTGGCCGCCGATCTGGCAGGGTATCCGCGCTGCGCCAGGGGCATGGCCCTTTTGCATCTTCTGCTCAAGGATGCAGGCGCTCAGTTTCTGCTGGTCGAGATCGATCCTGCTGAGCCTCATTGGGCGGCGAATCGTTTTGAGCTGCCTGATCGCATTGCCTGGATCTACAGCGCTGAACACCAAAACCGCTTTCGAATTCATGTGAGGCAATTGCGACTCGCGGCCCTGATCCGTTGAGCGTCCACTCCGCGTTCGCGTCACGCATGGCCGTCACTCGCACGAGCAGCTCTTCATGAGGCTCGTGGGGTGGAAGAGTGGCTTTGCCCTGCCTGATTGCTCATGGTTCATCGCCAAGGCAGCTGGGAACATTTCCACCGCTACATCCGCTGGAGTGTTCCGCCGCGATCTGCCCCTTCTGCAGCGGCGCCAGGCGCCAGGCCTGAGCCCGCTGCCTCCGGGCTTGGCGCCATTCTTAGTGCCGTCTGGCAGGGCCTCTGGCGCAGTCGCTGAGATCGAAGGGGTCGCCAGAGGGTCTGGGTAGGGTCCGCACCACGGCCATCACCCCCAGGCCAGCAAGCCAGATCTGCCCCCCTGGCACCAGGGCCAGGGCGATGCTCAACACCAGCGACAGGCCTGCACCCGAAAGGGCCCCCAGCCCTGCCGCCTGCAGGGCATCCCGCAGCAGTTGCCCTCGCCGTTCGGCATGGGCAGCTCCCCACTCGCGCCGATGTCTGAACAGGCTGATGCCCAGGCTGATCCCAGCCGCCACAAGGGTGGCTTCCAGGCTTTCCAGCGCGATGGTCGCCGGCATTCCCTCCAGCAACAGCGCATCCATCCCGCCGTCGATGTGGGTGCGCACGATCTCGCCCGGTTCCATGGCGGCGGCCCCACGGGAGCGGTTCCACCCTGCGGGCTCGAACATCCAGCCATCTGCAGCCGTGCCGCCATGCACCTGCGGCAGCCAGTGGCTCAGGTCACGGTCGGCCAACCACTGGCGCGTGGCCTGTTCCGGATCTCCGCTTCTCAGCAGGATCTCCGGCAACTGGCCGCCCAGCTCGGCACCGTGGCGGTTCAACCGCTGCTGCAGCACTGCAAGGCTGGTGGGGTCAGCCAGTTGATCGCCCAGGCGACCCAGCAGGGCCGCCCAGCCGCCGGTCATGAACGCAGTCATCATGCGGGCACGTTGGAGCCGCCCTCAGCGTCTCCATGGAGAAAGCGCCGCAGATTCACTCCGGCCTCCTGCGCGGCAGCCAGCAGCTCGATCCGCTGCTGTTGGCTGAGCCCATCCCAGAACGCATGGAAGAGATCCAGCGATGCCTTGCCGGCCCCCACCATGCCCAGCAGGGTGAGTGGCCAGCCCAGCCACGGACACACCAGCAGCAGCACCCCCAGGGCCAGACTCACCAGGGCCCCCTGCTTGCTGCTTTCCCATACGGTCAGGGCGATTGTGCGCACCTGCGTGCTGCGGTCAATCGCGCCCCGCTGGCGCAGGGCCTCGGTGCGCAGGGCTGTGAGCAGGGCCTGATAAATGGCGTAGACCGCCACGCCACCCAGGGAGGACTCCACCAGAAACTCACCTCCACTCAGGGTCTCACCACTGAGGTTGAAGTCGATCGAGGCCAGCCCCGCCGTGGGAGCTGCCTCCATCCCCGCCCGCGGGATCTGGAACGGATCGGTTTGTCGGCTCATGATTCATCTCCGCATCGATCTCCCCACAGTGGAATGGCTGGCCCCAGGAGCAAGCTCTCAACGTGCGAAAGACGACCCTCTTGAGCACCTCCTTGCCGCGTGCTTCGCACGTCGACTGCCCCATGGCTGCCCACCCTTCATACGGTGATCACCTCCCCTCCCCCGAGCCTTGACCCACTCCACGCCTGCGCCCGCCCCATCAGCCGCCACCCCCCGGGGCCACCGCCTGCGCCGCTGGGGCGGGCAGGCCGTGCAGTTGCTGCGCCGCACCCCGCCCCTGGTGTTCGCAATGGCGGTGCTGGGGTTGGGCCTGAGCTCCGCCAGCGGTGTGTTGGTGCAGGGGATTCGCAAGGCCACCGACACGATCACCGTGACCGGCGCCAGCACCGAGCGGATTCGCAGCGACCACGCCGACTGGACCGTGGTGGTCCGCCAGAGCGGCGCCAGTCAGCAGGCCTCCTACGCCGGCCTGCAACCGGCGCTGCAGAGCACCTTGGCGTTTCTGCGCAAGGCCGGCATCAAGCCCGATGAGCTGCAGACCGGCTCGGTGCAGACCGAAAAGGAGGAGAACCGCGATCCGCGCACCGGTGAGCTGCGCAGCACCAGCTGGACCACCCGCCAGGAGATCAGGATCAGCAGCCCCGATGTCGATCGCATCGCTGCGGTGGCCGGCCGGGTCGGCGAGCTGATCGGCCAGGGTGTGCCGCTCACGATCAACGAACCCGCCTACACCTACACCCAGCTGGCCGACAAGCGGGTCGACATGCTCGCCAAGGCCACCGCCGATGCCCGCGGCCGCGCCCGCGCCATTGCCTCCGAGGCCGGTGCCCGCATCGGCGCGATCACCAGCGCCGACACCGGCATCTTTCAGATCACGGCGCCCAATTCCACCGAAACCAGCGACAGCGGCACCTACGACACCCGCACGATCGACAAGGACATCACCGCCGTGATGGGCGTGACCTTTCGCGTGGATTGAGGGGGCCCGAATGGCCCCAGACTGGTGACCTTGCCGCGCTGGTGCCATGCCGGTCATCGCCTTTCCGGGCCATGCCTTTACCCCCCAGCTCGGTTGGTCGTCGACCCGTTCGGAGACCTTCAGGTCGTGCCGGCGGCGCTACTTCTTTCAGTACTACGCCCGTTATGACCAGGAGCTGCCGCAGGCCCGGATTCAGCGGCTCAGGAGCCTGAGCAGCATTCCGATGTTGGTGGGTGAGGTGGTGCATGAGGTCGTTGCCACCCTGCTCCGGCGCCTGCTGCGCACCACCGCCCCGATCGACAGGGAGCGCTTCACCACCCATGCTCGGCAAACCATCGAAACCTCGCTGGCCCACACGCCGCTGATGGAGGTGCACTACCAGCAGCGCCCCGAACCCCAGGCCGCAGAGTTGCTGGAGCCTGTGCTGGCGTGCCTGGATCAGCTGTTCGCCAGTGAGCGCTACAGCTGGCTGGTGCGGGTTCTTCAGGCCGATCCCCGCTACCTGATCGAACCGCCCGGCTACGGCGAAGCCCGCCTGCAGGGCATGAAGATCTACGCCAAGGTCGACTGCCTGATCGAGGCAGACGGTGAGCTGGTCATTCTCGACTGGAAAACCGGCCGCCAGGACCCTGCCAAACACCTGCGCCAGCTGCTGGCCTATGCGGCCTGGGCGGAAGACCACCTGGGCCAGGCCGCCGAGCGGATCCGCTGCCTGGCCGCCTACCTCAAGCACGACTACGCGGAGATTGAGAAGCGGCCCACAGCCGCCGATCTGCAGGGGCTGGCGGTGGAGGTCGCCGCCGAGATCAGGCAGATGCAGGCCCTCTGCCGCGATGCTGAACGCAACATTCCCTTGGCCAAGGAGGCCTTCCCGCTCACCGATCACCACGGCTACTGCAGCTCCTGCCAGTTCCGTGAGCTGTGCGATCGCGGCGCTTGAGCCCACGCGCTTTCCGTGCTTCGCAGGAGGCGACGGCCAGCATGGGCATGCCCGTTCAGGATGGCCGCATGACCCCAGCACCCCTGCGCTGCCATCTGCTGATCGGGCCTCCCGGCAGTGGCAAGACCACCCTTGCCGGCCGGTTGGCCCCCCTGCTGCAGGGAGCCTGCGGCCAGCCCGGCCTGGTGCTCTCCACCGATGTGATCCGCGCCGAGCTGTTCGGTGATGCCGCCGTGCAGGGACCCTGGGATGAGATCCGCGTCCTGTTGCTGCAGCGGCTCTGCGATGCGGTGGCTGCCGGTCAGCCGGTGATCATCGACGCCACCCATGCCCGTCGGCCCTGGCGCCTGCTCTACACCCAGCGGTTGCAGCTGCCGAGGCCGGTGGAGTGGATCGGCTGGTGGTGCACCACCCCCCTGGAGCAATGCAAGGTCTGGGCCCTCCGCCGCGACCGGCCCGTGCCGGAGCAGGTGATCGAGGAGTTTCACGCCAGCATCAACCACCGCTTCTTCCGGCCCGACCGCGCCGAGGGTCTGGCGGCGATCGTGACCCTCAACCCCGCCGCCGGAGAAGGCACCACAGACGCCGACCTCTGCAGCCGCCTCGCCGCCCTCACGGGCCGCATCCGCAACGCCTGCAACCGCCAGCGCAGCGTTGCCGCCCAGCTGCACCGCTACTCCCGCCTGCTGGATCAGGAGCGGTTGCTGTTTCTGCTGCGGCTGCTCACCAGTTTCGGCGGCCTCGACGAGAGTGATCCCGGCACCGCCGCCGACCTGATCCAGATCTGCAACCCGCCCCCCCGGGGCGATCTGGCCGAGCGCGCTGCTGCTTACCTGGCCAGCTGGCAGGACGTGCACGGTGGCAACAGCGATGTGTATGCCGATGTGGAAGCGATCCGCGCCGATCTGGCGTGGCTGGCTGCCAACGGGTTCTTTCGCCTCGACTGGCAGGCCGACCGGCCCATTGACCTCGACGACCAGCGGGCCGTGGCCGGCAGCACTCTGACCGGCAGCGGTGTGAATGGTGGCTACTCAGCTCTGGCCGAACGCCATTGCTTTCGCCGGGTGTTCACCCTGCTCCGCCACATTCTCAAGGAGCCCTTCGATGCACCCGATGCCGAAGCTGAGCCGCAGCCCATGCCTTTGGCCAGGCCAGCACCCCGCCAGAAACGGGCCCGGCGCGACAGCAGCGAGTTCAGCCCTCTCTACCGCCATCTGATGGGTCGTCTGGAGGCGATCGAAGGCGGCTACGGCCCGGATCAGGAGGCCGTGCTCCGCCGCGATGTGGAGCATGTGCTCGGCTCCTATGGCTTTCTGCCCCGGGTGAAGGGCAGGCCCCATAGCCGCCGCCAGGGCTATGCGATCGGCACCGCCCTGCTCTCCGCCGACCAGCTGCTCGAGGTGCATGCCCACCTCAGGGCCTCCCTCGATCGCCTCAGCGACCAATCCCAGAAGCCCCTGCTGCTCACCCTTGAAGACCGCCTCAGGCGCGCCGGCATCCTCGCCAGCGACGGCAGCCCCGGCCGCCGCCATCAGGCCAAGCGCGTGCTCGCCCACCGTTCGTTCACGGCCGAGGTGCCCGGCACCCTGGCCACCCCCGAGCAGGCGGCCCGGCTGGAGCGGGCGATCCGCGACCGCCGCCGCATCTGGCTGCGCCACCGGCCCGATGACACCCGTTTCCGAGCCTGGCCCGTGCAGCTGCTCTTCCACAGCATCAGCTGGTATCTGGCTTTTGAAACGGCTGAGATCGGCCACTCCCGCGGGCTCATCCGCTGCCTGCGGGTCGACCGGCTAACGCTGCTCAATGAGGATGGCAACGCTCGCCGCAGCACCGATGCCGAACACGACGAGGCCCTGGCGCGTCTGCAGCGCCTGCTGCATGTCTGCGGCGGCCTGTTCTTCGGCCCGTCGGTCGACGACCAGCTGGCGGTGCTGCAGCCCAGCGGCGGTCGCACCCCCCAGCACCCCTGGGGCCTGCTGCGCTTCTCCTGCACCCCCGCGGTCTTCCAGCTGATCCGCGAGGAGCCGCACCGCTTCCCGCCGGAGCACACCACCTATGCCGAGCCCAATCCCAGGGGCGACAGCCACCCCCACCCGGTGGAGATCCGCCTGCCCCACTGGACGATCGAGCACGACTGGGACCTGCGCAACTGGCTGTTCCGCTGGGGCGCCGGCATCCGCATCGAGCAGCCCACCAGCCTGCGTGCCCTGCAGCTTCAGCAGGCCCGGGAGGTGGTGCAGCTCCTGGCCTCCTGATGCCATTGCCGACCTGCGGGCCCTGGCAGCATTGGCTCATCCCGGGGCAGCGACCTTCCAGGCTTCCGCGTCCGGCCGCTGGTCCGTCGTTCGCAGAAGAGGCCTATCGCCCAGGAGCCATGGCCGCGAAGCTGGTGGCATCGCGATGGAGGTGCCATGTCCCAGCCCACTGATGCCAGCTTCGGCCCCCAGGCCAACCCGCCCAGGGGTCGCTACCGCTTCCAGGGCAGCCTGCCCCTCGAACCCGATGCCGGCCTCCACCCGGAGATGGTGGGCGACCAGGCCGCCGCGCCGGTGGTTGGCGGTATCCCCAGCAGCCCCAATGACCTGATCGCCATGCAGACCACCAGGCCCGACCGCCCCGAGAAACCCGATCGCCAGCCCAGCCCCAAGACCAGAGAGGTGCTGGCGTTGCTGGAGCAGCTGGACACCAGCGCCGCGGAGGATCAGCAGATCAGCCTCTTCCTGGTGCGCCGGCTGGAAACCTTCCACGACCAGGTGGTGGCCGACATGAAGAACGACGAGGACGCTCCCCATTCGCAGATCGTGAGCTGGACCATCGACGCCGACCGCCTCTACCGGGCGCGGATGCTGCTGGAGAGTGTTGATCTGGAGTGATCCGGAGCGGCGCACCGGCCTTGTGCGAACCACGGTCTGAACCTGCTCAACCCGATGCCCTCAAGGTCAGGACCCGATCCCTGTCTGACGGTGACTTCCGTGCTCATGAGATGTCTCTTGATAACTGAACGGCCCTGCACATGCAGGTGTTCGATGCAGTGGCCGCTGACCACCACGGCCTCGACGGAATCCCATGGGAAGTGCAGCCTGGACGCACCGGGGTTGGCCACCAGGCGATGAAGACGCGGCGGCTGCCGTAGACGTCACGCATCGCCGGCAAGGGATAGCTCTGCGTTTCAGCGGTGTAGCCGAGCCTCTCGAGGCTGAGCATCAGGTGCAGCTTCTGACCTTGCTGGCGCAGCTGCCCACCATCTGGCTTTTCCCTGCGGCGGCCGCCTCCCGCCGGCTCGGCGCCCAGATCCCCACCTTGGCGGCCCAGCAGCAGGGCATGACCAATCGGGGCATTGCTGCGTTTTCAGGCGCTGGCCACACCGCCCACCGCCGGCCCCCGTTTTCTGCACAAGAGCTTCTGCGGAGACCGGGAGGCCCGAATTCCCGCGGCCCTCTACGAGGCCCATCAGGCCCCCGGACCCCCCGCCGCAGTTCGGTGTTCATGGAGGAGATCAGCGGCATCCGCGGGCTGCCTTTCCGTTCCCTGCGCGATGCGGCCGCCCTGGCCCGCCAGATCGTCGCCCTCCAGCGCCACCTGGAGCGGGCGTCCGCCGGCCGTGATCTGGGGTCGGCGCCGGGCGCGCTTCTCCTCCGCCTGGGGGTTCTGCGCAAGATGATCGTGCGTGGTGGCCATCCCTCCCTCACCAAGGAGGCGCCGCTCCCCCAAGCGGGCACGGCGGTTTCTGGTGCCGGTCTCCGAGCTGCTTGAGCGGGCGGAGCGGCAGCTGCCCCGGCTGGGTCAGGCCCCCGCCACCCCCCGGCGGCGCGCATCCCAGGGGCGGGTGATGCCGCCCTCCACCTGCCAGATCCCGTAGCGGCGGCGCCTGGCCCTGTTCTCGGCCTCGAGGTACTCCCTGGTGGCGCAACCGGCCAGGTAGCGGCGGTAGACAAAGGCCTGGCCGTCTTCGACCATGACCAGGTTGATGTTGATGTCGCTGATCACTTCCGCCACGGTTCGTCCGTAGCGGTCGATGGTGTGGGTCACGATGGTCACCTGCCGGCCCCTTGGCAGGCGCCGCATCAGGTAAAGCCGTGACTGCTCCCCCCAGCCGCCCTGGGAGGTCTCCGGAGCATCAATGCAGGCCAGTCGGACGGTGGTGGCCCGGCCACCGCGGTGGACCCGCAGGGTGTCGCCATCGCCCACGGAGATCACGGCGGCGCGGTCGCCGACGCCGGGGGCGGCACCGGGCGGCCGGCCGGTGAGCAGCAGCGCGCCGCCGGCGGCCATCGCCAGGGCGATCAGGGTTGCCGTGCGCTGGTGAGAGGGCATCGGGGCAGGCAACATCGGCAGGGTGCGGCTCAGCCTGCCATCTCCACCAACGACCCCAGCCCATGGCCGGCAAGCGCGCCCTCAATGCCAGCAACCTTCAGACCCTCGGGGTGGAGACCCTGGCGGAGCTGCTGATCGAAGTGAGTGCCGGCAATGCCGTGATCCAGCGGCGGCTGCGGCTGGCCCTGGCCGCCGCCAGTGGCGTGGAGGGTGCCGCCCGGGAGGTGCGCAAGCGGCTGGCGGCGATCGCCCGCTCCACCACCTTCATTGATTCCGCCAGGCGCAAGGCGCTGCTGGCCGATCTGCATGCCCAGCAGCAGGCGATCAGTGGACCGATCGCCACGGCCGATCCGGCGCTGGCCCTGGAGCTCCAGGCGCGCCTGCTGGAGCTGGGCGAGGGCGTGCTCGACCGCTGCTCCGATTCCACTGGTGCCGTGTTCGGCCTGTTCCAGCGGGGGGTGGACGTTCTGGCGCACCTGGCCACGGCGGCGGCCGCCAGCTCCGACACCCTGGTGGAGCTGGCGGCCGAGCTGCTGCAGGAGAACGGCTATGGCCAGTTCGAGGGGCTGGTGCCGGCCCTGGCGCCCGTGCTGGCCGACGCGGGGCTGCGGCAGCTGGAGGAGGCCCTGCTGCAGCGCGGCGCCGTGGATCGCTTCACGATCGAGCAGCTCCTTCTGGCTCGTGGGGATCTGGATGGCTACCTGGCGCTGTTCGAGCCCGCCCAGCTCACCTGGCCCGACACCGCCGCCGAGGTGGCGGGCCAGCTGCTCAGGGGCGGCCGGGCTGAGCAGGCCCTCGCCGTGCTCGACCGCGCCGCCGCGGCCCCTCGCCTGATCGAGTCTGAGGATTGGCACAGCACGCGCATCGCTGCGCTGGAGACCCTCGGCCGCAGTGAAGAGGCCCAGCGGAATCGCTGGCAGGTGTTTGCCGCAACCCTCTCCATCCCTGTGCTGCGCGATTACCTGCAGCGGCTCGATGATTTCGCCGATGTGGAGGCGGAGGAGCGGGCCTTTGCGCTGGTCGAGCAGCACCCGTCACCCCTGGCGGCCCTGCAGTTCCTGGTGAGCTGGCCTGCCCTGCCGCGGGCGGCCCGCTACGTGATTGAGCACTGCCACCACTGGGATGGGGATGCCTACGAGATCTACGGGCCCGCGGCCGAGCGCCTCAGCAGCGGCCAGCCCCTGGCCGCGACCCTGCTGCTGCGGGCCATGGTGGTGTTCGCCCTGTCGATGGGCCGCGCCAGCCGCTACCGCCACGCCGCCCAGCACCTGCGCCAGTGTGAGCAGCTGGAGGCCCGCATCGACCGTTGGCAGGGCTTCGAGAGCCACGCCAGTTTCGTGGGGCGCCTGCGGGAGGCCTTCGCCCAGACGTGGAGCTTCTGGCGTTTGCTGGAGCGTTGAGTCCGCTCCACCATTGGTCAGGGCCCTGCCTGTGGATGACAGGTCAATCCATCAAACCGTGCCAATGGGCACAAACCGATGGTCCTGGCGGGTTTGAACCTGAAGCATGGACTGTTCCACGCCCAAGCCCACGCCGAGGCCCACGCCCATTGTCTGGTTCCGCGCCTTGTCGCGGGGCTCGTTGAATCAGTTGAGCATCAAGTCAAAGCTGATCCTGATGCTGCTGTTGGCCAGTGGCTTCTCCACGCTGTTCACCACAGTGCTGGGCTATCGCAGTGGGCAGATCAACATCACCAACCGGGTCTTTAATCAACTGACCAGTGTTCGTGCATCCAAGGCGTATCAGATCGAATCCTATTTCCGTAACATTCAAAATCACACCCAGACCCTCAGCGAAGATCTCTCCATCGTGGCGGCTGCTGAGGAGTTTGATCAGGCGTTCAGAGATCTGGCCAGCACCAAAGCATCGGCCAGTGAGCAACAGAAGTTGGCGGCTTATTACCGAAATGACTTTCTACCACGACTCGATAAGTTCCATGCCGGCAGGCCCATTCTGGCCGCCTACCTGCCAACCGAGACAGCCACCAGTCGCCTGCAGGTCAACTACATCGCTGCTAATCCCTACCCCGTTGGCAAAAAGCAGCAACTGACCGCCGCATCAGATGCCAGCTCCTACGCCAGGATCCACAGGCGGCATCACCCGGTTTTTCGCAATATTGTTGCCAAGTTTGGCTACTATGACATGTTCCTGATCAATCCACAGGGGCAGATTGTCTACACTGTTTTTAAAGAAACAGACTTCGCCACCAATCTGGAGACAGGCCCCTATCGCGATAGCAACCTGGCCCGGCTGGCACGCCAGGTGATCGCCTCCAAGGAGAAGGAATTCACCCAGCTGGTTGATTTTGAGCCCTATGCACCCTCCTATGGCATGCCGGCTTCCTTCATCGCTGCGCCAATCCATGACGGCACCAAGCTGGTGGGTGTGCTGGCGTTTCAGATGCCCGTTGACGAAATCAACAGGGTCATGACGGGCAACCAGCAGTGGCAAGCCGATGGCCTTGGTGAAACGGGTGAGACAATCCTGGTGGGCAGCGACAAACTGATGCGCTCTGCCTCCCGTTTTTTCAGCGAAAATCCAACGGCATTTCTGGAGCGTCTCAACTCTCGCGGCTTCAAGGCTGAGGCGCTCCAGCGCCTGCGACAGTACGGCACCACCATTCTCCAGCAACCGGTGGCCACCTCGCCGGTCGCCCAGGCCATCGCCGGTGCCAGCGGCACCATGAATGCGGTGGACTACCGCGGCGTGCCGGTGCTCAGTTCCTATGCACCGCTCAAGATTCCAGGCCTTGACTGGGTGATCCTCTCCCAGATGGACCAGGCCGAAGCCTATGCCCCGATCCATGCCTTTCAGCGGCAGATCCTGATCTCAGTCACCTTGTTGATTGGGCTGGTGACCCTGCTGGCCATGGCCCTGGCCCATCTGTTCGTCAGGCCAGTTCAGCAGTTGATCGACAGTGCCCGCAGGGTCTCCTCCGGTGAGCTCACCAACATTCCTGAGCTCAACTCCAGAGATGAGTTCGGTGAACTGGGTCAGTCATTCAATGCCATGGTGCGCAGTCTGCAGACCCAGACCGAGCTGGTTGATCAAAAAAACCAGGAAAATGAACGGTTGCTCTTCAGTGTGTTTCCATCGGCGATTGCCCGGCGTTTGCAGAAGGGTGAAACCCAGATCGCTGAGGAGGTCACCAACGTGGCCGTGTTGTTTGCTGATCTCAAGGGTTTCTCCAGCCTGGTGACTTCCCTCAGTGCTTATGAGTCTCTGGCCGTTCTCAATGATCTGGTGGCTTCATTTGATGACCTGGCTGAACGTTTCGGTCTGGAGAAGGTGAAAACCATCGGCGACAGTTATCTGGCGGTCTGTGGTCTGGCGGTCCCCTACCTCGACCATGACAAAAGAGCCCTCGACTTTGCGATTGAAATGCTGGGTTTCCTGCGGCGATTCAACCTGGAACGCGGACTCAGGCTGGAGCTTCAGATTGGCATCCATTCCGGTGACATCCTGGCCGGTATTGTTGGCAAGAGTCGCGTTGTTTACGACATCTGGGGTGAAACCGTCAAACGGGCCTGCGGCCTCAGCCAGATCGGCCCAGGCGGCGCCGTGCTCGTCTCGGAAGTGGTGCATCATCGCCTGGAAGATCTCTACGCCTTCGAGCGATTCGGTGCCCCAGAGCAGGTCGATGGCCAGGCCATGGCCTGGCGCCTGCTGGCTGCCAGGGTGGCTGCGGTCAGCGAGGAGCGGGCCCTGCCATGACCACGCTGGCACCGCTCTGGTTGTGGGGATTGGGATTGATCATCGGCTTTCCGCTGGTCACCATCCTGCTGGGAGAGTTGATCCACCGCCTCAAGCGCCGTCAACGGCCAATCGCCAGCACGCTGCGGCTGGTGCGCAATGTCCTCTTGCCCATGCTGGCGCTGCAGATCTTTCTGCAGGTTCTGCTGCAGGTTGACCCCGCCAGCCGTCTGTTTCGAACCGTTGAAACCGTCTTCTGGGTGTGTGTGATCCACGCCGCCCTGTCTCTGTTCAATGTGATCCTCTTTGAGGAGGCCGAGGCCGACACCTGGCGCGCCCGCATGCCGAAGCTGCTGATCGACCTCGCCCGGCTGTTTCTCATTCTTCTCGGCACGGCTTTCGTGCTGGCCACGGTCTGGAATGCCGATCTGGCGGGATTGGTCACGGCCCTGGGGGTGAGCTCGATCGTCATCGGTCTGGCCCTGCAGGACACCCTCGGCAGCGTGATGTCCGGCATTGCCCTGCTGTTCGAGCGTCCCTTCTCCGTGGGCGACTGGCTGGAGGTGGGTGGTGTGGTCGGTCAGGTGATCGACATCAACTGGAGGGCCGTGCGCCTGCTCACCCTGGAGCAGGAAATGGTGGTGATCCCCCACAAGCTGATCAGCAGTGCCGTGATTCGCAACTTCACCCGACCCACGCCGATTCATGCGGAGCGGATCCAGATCGGCTTCTCTTACAACGACCCCCCCAACCTCGCCCGCCAGGTGCTGAAGACCACGGCCCTGGAAACCAAGGGGATCCTGCTGGACCCCCAGCCGGATGTGTTCACCCTTGACTATTCAGACCATTCCGTGACCTATGAGGTCAAGTTCTTCATTCGCGATTATGGCGATATCGAGCAGATCCGAGAGCGATTCATGACACGGGTCTGGTATGCTGCCAAACGCAGTGGTTTGTCGATACCGTTTCCAATCCGCACGCTCTATCATTTTCACGGCCCCACCAGCCTGCAGAAGGGAATTGCCAAGAAATTCAGTGACAGCCTTCAGGCCATTCCCTCCTATGTGCCGATCAACAGGGACGAAGACGCCCGCACCCCAGCCGATTCAGGCATTGCCCTTCAGCATTTCGCCGCAGGCGAAAAGGTGATCCGTCAGGGCCAGCAGGATAATGAGCTTTACATCATCGTCACCGGTCGTGCGACCATGCTGAAACGCTTTGAATCGGGAGTTGAACTCGAGCTCCTCAGCCTCAAAAGCGGTGAGTTCTTCGGTGAGATGAGTCTGTTTTCCGGTGAACCAAGTTCTGTCACCATCGCCGCCAGCAACGATCTTGAAGTCATGAAGATTTCGGCCCAGGTGGTGAATCGCATGATCGATCGCCAGCCGAGCTTTGCCCGCGAAATCGGCCAGATCCTGGAAATCCGCCGGCTGGCCATTCAGGAGGCCAGCGATGCCCACCACCAGGGTGGGCCGTTGTGACCCCAGCTGATGCCCTGCCCCCCTGGCGCCCGCTGCTGCGGGCTGCCCGCGAGCGCGAGGGGCGTGCTCCCCAGGCCCGCTGGCTGCAGCTGGCCACCGTTGCCGCCGATGGCAGCCCCCGGGTGCGCACCCTGGTGTTCCGCGGCTGGGCCGCTGCCGCCCAGCTGGATCTGCTCAGCGATGGCCGCAGTGCCAAGGCAACTGAGCTGGCCCACCAGCCGGCCGTGGAGCTGTGCTGGCTCCTGCCCCGGGCCCGCTGTCAGTTTCGCCTGCGGGGCCTGCAGCTCACCCTGTCGCCGCCCCAGGCGCTGCGGGAGCGGCAGCGCCATTGGCAGGCGCTGACCCCGACGGGCCGGGCCCTCTGGGGCTGGCCGTCACCGGGCGCTCCCCTCGATCGCCAGGGTTCCTTTCCAGCGGAACTGCCCGATCAGACCCCCCTGCCTGCTCACATGCTGCTGCTGCGCATCGGCCTGGAGCAGGTGGAGCTGCTGGAGCTCAGCGGCCAGCCCCACCGCCGCCGCCGCTGGCGGTTGCAGACCGGCTGGGCTGAGGAGCCCCTGAATCCATGACCCTTCAGCTGCGGCCATCTGGCCCGAGGGTGGCCGGCAGGTGGCCGGTCTTCACCCAGATGGTGCAGCCGGCCATGCTCTGCGGCCGGTGCCGGCTGCCGGGCGGGTTGCGCAGCCAGCTGCCGGCCGGATAGGTGCCGTGATCGTCTTCGAACACACCTGCGAGCACAACAATCTCCTCGCCGCCCGGATGGCGGTGGGCTTCAAACAGCGTGCCCGGGGCCCAGCGCACCAGGGCCACGTGTTCGGAGCCGAAGGCGTGCAGCGGCATCACCTCCAGCCCCGGCACCAGCCCGGGCAGCCAGGGCCGCTGCTGGGTGTCGATCACCAGCTGCTGCCCATCGGCCGGATGCATCTGGTGCAGCTTCACCAGGATTGTGCAGCCTGCGCTGCTGAAGGGGGCATGGCTGCTACCCACCGGATTGCGCAGGTAGGTGCCGGGGCCGTGGTCACCCAGTTCATCGGAGAAGATGCCCTCCAGCACCAGGATCTCCTCACCGCCTCCGTGGCTGTGGCGCCGAAAGCGGCTGCCGGGTGCGTAGCGCACGATCGAGGTGGCGCGCGCCACCTCACCACCGCAACGGTCGAGCTTGCGCCGCTCCACCCCCGCCAGCGGCGACGGGCGC